>JBARBG010000110.1:0-2193 GCA_049792815.1 Steroidobacteraceae bacterium
AAAGCAGGTCCGGGCCATGGATCGAGGCCGAAGGGCGTCGGATGCTGATGTTGTCGTCCTACGACTATCTTGGCCTGATCGGCGACGAACGCGTGGACGCAGCGGCTATCGAGGCGGTGCGGAAGTATGGCACCGGAACCGGCGGCGTCCGCCTATTGACCGGCACCATGGACCTGCATCATGAGATGGAGAGCGAACTGGCGGCGTTCAAGGGAACCAGCGAGGCCATCACGTTCAGCTCCGGCTATTTGGCCAACCTGGCGGCAGTGACGTCGGTGCTGTCGCCGCAGGACAGCGTGGTCATGGATGCGCTAGCGCATCGCAGCCTGGCGGATGCGTGCAGACTGGCCGGCGCAACCGTTCGCCGCTACGCACACAACGACTGCGCGTCGCTCCGCGAGGGGCTGAAATCCGGCCAGCAGTCCGGGCGGACGCTGATTGTGGCGGACGGCGTATTCTCGATGGACGGCGACATCTGCATTCTGCCTGAGCTCATCGCGATCAAGAAGGAATTCGGGTGCTATCTGCTGGTGGACGAGTCGCACGCCCTGGGCGTCATCGGGCCTGGTGGCCGCGGCACCGATGAGCACTTCGGCCTTTCTGCCGACGGGGTGGACATCTGGACTGGCTCGCTGGCCAAGGGGATTCCCTCTAACGGCGGTTTTATCGCTGCCTCGCAGGAGCTGTGCATCTTCCTGCAGCACGCCGCCGCTCCGTTCATCTTCTCGGCCGCCCTGTGTCCCGCGGCGGTAGGCGCTATCCGTGCGTCGCTGGCGATTCTGCGCAGCGAGCCGGAGCGGGTGGAGCGAGTGCGCCTTAACGCCCGCTTTCTGCGCGAGGGATTGCGCGAACTCGGCTACAACACCGGCACGTCGGAGACGGCCGTGATTCCGGTGCTACTCGGGGATGACACCACCACCGCGTTCTTTGCCGGGAAGATGCGCGAACTGGGGATCGTGGCCACGCCGGTTATGTTCCCCGCCGTGGCTCAAGGTAATTCGCGGCTGCGTTTGTGCGCGACCGCGGCTCACTCCGCCGCGGATCTGGAATTTGCGTTGGGGGTCTTTCGCCGGCTTCGCGACACCGTGGGCCTTGGGTAGCTTTCCATGAAGGCGCTGGTTACAGGCGCGAGCGGATTCCTCGGCGGCCGGCTGGTGCAGGTGCTGGCGTCGGATGGTGTGCCGGTCCGCATCCTGGCGCGTCGCGGCGCCGGTCTGCGGCACCTCGAGGGCCTGCCGGTCGAGGTCGTCGAGGGCAGCCTCGCCGATTCGGAAGCTCTCGCGGCGGCCGTCCGCGGCATCACACACATCTACCATTGTGCCGGGTGTTCCACCGACTGGGCTCCCGAGGCTGCTTTCTTCGCGGCCAACGTCGAGGGTGTGCGCAACCTGCTCGCAGCCGTGACCGGGGCTGCCAGCCTGCAGCGCCTCCTACACGTGAGCACGACTGACGTCTACGGATATCCGTGTGTGCCCTGCGACGAATCGAATCCGACAGCGGATGCGGGGCTGCCGTACAACCGCACCAAGCGCCTGGGCGAGCAATGCGTTTGGGAAGCCCGACGCAACACCGGCCTGCCTGTCCAAAGTGAACAAGGCCGCCGGGCGCCTGACGGACTGGGATTCGAACAAAACATGTATCCTGCTTTTTGTCTTGGCGTAAGCTAGTGGAAGGAGAGCGACAATGGCTGACGAGATTTCACGAGTTGAGTATTACGTAGCAGCAATACCTCACAAGGCCGGGGAAGGCGCTCGGATCTTGACGGCTTTCAAAGACTCAGGAATGAGCCTGAGGGGTTGCCTGGGCTACCGGAAAACGGCCCGGAACGCCGAAATCATCTTTGTCGTTGACGAGAAGACGCCGGGAGTCACCGCCGCAGGCAAGAAAGCCGCCCTCACCCTGGGCAAAGCGCAGAAGGCGTTCCTGGTAAAAGGCGAAGACCGTCCCGGCGCAGTGGCTGAGTTGATGTGCAAACTGGCGGACGCGGGCATCAACGTGACCTCGGTGCATGCCCTGTGCGCCGGCGCGGGCCGCTTCGGCGCACTCATCGCAGTCGAGCCGGCCGACGTGCGCAAAGCAGCTAAAGCTCTAGGCGTGGTGTAGATTGCCGAGGACGTAGTGAAAATGAAGTGGGTAGATACCGCTCGGGCTGCCTTTTAGTCTGAAGCATCGACGCATCCAACTCCTTGAGGC
>JBARBG010000111.1:0-40389 GCA_049792815.1 Steroidobacteraceae bacterium
GCAATGAACGGATGCAGGAAATCGCCGCGGCGATCCAGATCGGTGCGCGCGCCTACCTGAACCGTCAGTACTCGATGATTCTGATCGTCGGCATCGTTTTGTTCGCGGTGCTGTGGTTTGCCCTGGACCGCTGGACCGCGATCGGCTTCGCCATTGGCGCGATTCTGTCCGGCGCCACCGGCTTCATCGGCATGAACATCTCGGTGCGCGCGAATGTGCGTACCGCGCAGGCGGCGACCCAGGGCCTCAACGCCGCATTGTCGGTGGCGTTCCGCGGCGGCGCCATCACCGGCATGCTGGTGGTGGGGCTGGCACTGCTGGGTGTTGCCGGGTACTACGCGGCGCTGCTGCCGAACCTCGGCCAGGCTGGCGCGCTGCATTCCCTGGTGGGTCTCGCCTTCGGTGGCTCGCTGATCTCGATCTTCGCGCGCTTGGGCGGCGGCATCTTCACCAAGGGCGCTGACGTTGGCGCGGACCTCGTGGGCAAGGTCGAAGCCGGGATACCGGAGGATGATCCGCGCAACCCCGCCGTCATCGCCGACAACGTCGGTGACAATGTCGGGGACTGCGCCGGCATGGCCGCGGATCTGTTTGAGACCTACGCGGTCACCATTGTCGCCACGATGCTCCTGGGTGGACTGACCATGCAGAATGCGGGCGCCAATGGTCCGGTCTATCCGCTGGCGCTGGGCGCGGCGTCAATCGTCGCCTCCATTGTCGGGACTTTCTTCGTGCGCGTCACCGGCGGCAAGATCATGAACGCGCTCTACAAGGGTGTGGTGGTGTCGGCGCTGCTCTCGGGCGTGGCGTTCTACTTCATCACCAAGAGCCTGATGCCGCAGATGGCGAACGACCTGTTCGGCTGCACCATCGTCGGCCTGGCGTTGACCGCCGCGCTGATCATCATCACGGAGTTCTACACCGCGACCGAGTACAGTCCGGTGCGCAGGGTCGCCGCGGCATCGCAGACCGGTCACGCCACCAATATCATCGCGGGCCTGGGTGTGTCGATGAAGTCGACGGCACTGCCGGTGCTGGCCGTGTGCGTCGCCATCTGGGCCGCATTTTCCTTCGCCGGCCTGTATGGCATCGCCATCGCGGCCACCGCCATGCTGTCAATGACCGGCATGATCGTCGCGCTGGACGCCTATGGACCCATCACCGACAACGCCGGCGGCATCGCCGAGATGGCCGGCCTGCCGAAGTCGGTGCGTGACATCACCGATCCGCTGGATGCCGTAGGCAATACCACCAAGGCCGTCACCAAGGGCTATGCGATAGGTTCAGCGGGGCTGGCCGCGCTGGTGCTGTTCGCCGACTACACGCATAACCTCGAGGCCGCCGGCAAGCTGGAGCCGTTCTCGCTGTCCGATCCCGCCGTGATCATCGGCCTGTTCATCGGTGGCATGGTGCCGTTCCTGTTCGGCGCCATGGCCATGGAGGCCGTGGGACGCGCCGCAGGTTCGGTGGTCGAGGAAGTGCGCCGCCAGTTCCGCACCATCGCCGGCATCATGGAGGGCACGGCAAAGCCGGACTATTCGCGTGCCGTGGATCTGCTCACCCGCGCGGCCATCCGCGAGATGATCATTCCCTCGCTGCTGCCCATCCTGGTCCCGGTGGTGCTGGTGGTGCTGATGAATCTGGCGTTCGGACACGGCGGCGGCATCCGCGCGCTGGGCGGACTGCTCATCGGCACGATTGTCACGGGACTGTTCGTCGCCATCTCCATGTGCACCGGCGGCGGCGCCTGGGACAACGCCAAGAAGTACATCGAGGAAGGCAACTTCGGCGGCAAGGGTTCCGAGGCGCACAAGGCCGCGGTCACCGGCGATACGGTCGGTGATCCCTACAAGGACACCGCGGGTCCGGCCATCAATCCGCTGATCAAGATCATCAATATCGTGGCGCTGCTGCTGGTGCCACTGCTCTGACTAAGGAGTTGTGATCAGGAGTGGCCGATCTTGTCGCGGGTCAGCACCGCGCTCACCAGCTCGTTGAGCCGCGCGCAGTACTGGGCGACGGGCGGCTCGGCCCGCACCTGGCGGCGCGTGAGATCGGCGCGCACTTCGACCAGGCGCCGCTCGATGCGCTCATCAACGATCAGGGAATGGCTCAACAGGGCGCACACGCACGAGGAGATCTCCGCGTCGAGCGCGCGCGCCTCAGTGCCTGCAATCTCCACGCCAACGAGCTCGGACGGACAGCCGGCATCCTTGTGCTGACGCCAAAGCCTGGCGAGCTGCATGTGCGTTTCGACCCCTTTCCCCGTGACCATTATTGAACCCCTGCGGGGTGCGGTTTTTTATACTCCCACCGGCAGGTACCCGCAACGGCTGGGCAGAAGCGGCGCAGCAAAGCCGCCCCAGGGGCGCCTCAGGCGGCGATCGGCAAGGGCTTGGGCCTGCCAATGGCATAGCCTTGCAGGAAGTCGACGCCGATGCGGCGTACCACATCCGCGGCGGAGGATTCCTCGACCTGCTCGGCGATCACCTTGAACTTCAACGAGCGCGCAAGTTTGATCATGGCCGCGACCATCGCCTGATTCACGGTGTCGCGCGCCAGGTTCTTGGTCAGCGAGCCGTCAATCTTCAGGTAGTCCAGCGGCAGGTTTCTGAGATTGGAGAACGAGGCGACGCCGGATCCGAAATCATCGATCGCGAACTGGCAGCCCATGCCATGCAGGACGCCGACGAAGCGGCGCGCGTGTTCGAGGTTGGCAATGACCGCGGCCTCGCTGATCTCAAAGCAGATCTGCGTCGGCAAGGCACCAGTGCGATCCAGGCACTCCACGACGAACTCGAGGAACTGCGGATCACCCAGGGTCTGCGCCGAGATGTTGATCGCGATGCTGTGGCGATCGGTGAGTGGGATCACGCCGCGTCCCACCGCGGTGAAGGTGGTCTGCACCACCCATCGGTCGACCAGCCGCATGAGCTTGTGGCGTTCCGCGGCGCGCATGAACTCCGCCGGCAGTATTTCGTTGCCGGATTCATCGGTCATGCGTACCAGCACTTCCATGCGCGGCCCGGTGCCATCATCGGCATAGGCGGGCACGATGGCCTGCTGATACAGCTGGAAGCGGTTCTCCTTGAGCGCGCTTTGCAGGCGCTGCAGCCACATGATTTCGCCGGTCTGGCGCGCCCTGGCCTCATCGCGCGCGGAGTACACCGCGACCCGGCCGGCGCCCTCCTTCTTCGCGACGTAGCAGGCGGCATCGGCGGCCGCCAGCAGTTCTTCCATGGTACCGCTTTCACGCGAGATCTCGACCAGGCCGACGGACACGCCGATATTGAACAGCTTGTCCTTCCAGATGAAGCGGTAGTCGCCCACTGCGCGGCAGACATCGTCGGCGATCTGCCGGGCTTTCTCCAACGGGCAGCCGACCAGCAGCATGCCGAATTCATCACCACCGAGGCGGCCGACGAAATCGCTGTCGCGAACCGCGTCACGCAGCAGTTTCGCCACTTCGCGCAGCATGCTGTCGCCGGCCAGGTGGCCGCTGGTGTCGTTGACGGTCTTGAAGCGATCCAGGTCCAGGTAACACAGCATGTGATGCCCGTCGCCGCGGTGCCCGCTCTCGATGGCCTCGGACACGCGCCGTTCGAACTCGCCGCGGTTGATGAGGCCGGTGAGCGCATCGTGCGTCGCCTGATAGGACATCTGCCGGCTGATGCCGCGCTGTTCGGTGACATCGCGCAACAGCAGCACGGTGCCGGTGACGTCAAGTTGCGCCGATCTGATCGGCGCGGTGGAGATCTCGACCGCACTCTCGGCGCCACTGCGATGCGAGAGCAGCACCGCACGGCGGCTGCTGACGCCGGGTTCACCGGCGGGCAGCGCAATGGATGTGCCAAGCGCGCGGTTCTGGTCTTCATCCTCCACCAGTTCGACGATCTCCGACAGTGATTTGCCCACCGCGAAATCGGCATTGGTACCGGTGAGCGTCGCCGCGGCCGAATTCATGAATTCGATGACCCCGGCCTCATCGGTGGTGACGATCGCATCACTCAGGGACTCCAGCGCGCGCGCGCGCCGGGCATCGCGGCGCAGCTGCTGCTCGTCCTCGGGCGACAACGCACGCAGCGTCTGTACCGTCTGGGTGGGAATGATCTCCACGCCGGTCACCAGCAGGGCCGGGACGCCGTCGTAGTCTATGACCGCCGAGGTGATCTCAAGGCGCGCCACCTGACCGCTGGCGCTGGCCATCTCGATTTCATAGCGCTCGGCGGCGGGCTCGCCGGCCAGGCGATGCGCAATGTTCTCATTGACCAGCTCGGCATATTCGGGTGGCACCAGATCGCCCAAGCGCCGACCGATCAGGGCTTCGCGCTCCACGCCCATGAGACTGGCGAACTGCCGGTTGGCGTGCAGTATGGTGTCGCGGTGGACCAGCACGGCCTCATGGATGCGATCACCGAGCTCGGCGAACAGGCGCGGCGTGCCACGATCGCGCTCCGGACCCGCGGTCGCGCGTGTCAGCAGATGATTGATCGCGGTCGCCAGCAGCGACACTTCGGCGCCGTCTTCGGATACCTCGACGCGGCCACTCATGCGTCCGCCGATGGCGATTCGCTGCACTTGCTGCGACACTTCGTCAACCGCCAGCAGCGCCCGGCGCTGCAGCAGGTACATCACCGCGAGCAGGGCCGATATCAAGCCAAGTAGCACGCACGAAAGACCGACAATGGTCATGTTTCCCCTAGTCTTTTGGGTCGGCGCGTTGAGTTTGTTTTCTCGCGCCCTAGGTCCTTAGGATCCCTTCCCTGGCAGCATAACGCAGGAATACCCTGATGCCGCGCGCATTCACCATATCCATCTTCTTCCGGGCCGGATAACATAATGGCCCGCAGACGGAGTTGATCGACAATGCAGTCCGAACTTGCCCGCGAACAAATGATTGAACAGCAGGTGCGCGCGGTCGACGTTCTTGATGAACGCGTGCTCACCACCTTGCGCAAGGTGCCGCGGGAACAGTTTGTGCCCGCCAAAGTCAAATACCTGGCATTTGCGGATACCGAGATTCCCTTGCTGCATGGCCAGCACATGCTGCGTCCCAGTCTGGTCGGCAAGATTCTGCAGGCCCTGGAACTGAAGGGTACCGAACGGGTTCTCGAAGTCGGCACCGGTAGCGGCTTCATGACGGCCTGCCTGGCCATCAATGCCGCCACGGTACGCAGCGTCGAACTGTATCCGGACCTGGCAGACCTGGCGCGCGCGAACCTGCGCAGTGCCGGCATCCGCAACGCCGAGGTCATCACCGCGGATGCCGCCTCGGATGAGGTCGCCTCACCGGCCGGTCGTGCCGCGGGCAGCCCGTTTGGCGGCCTGTACGATGTCGTGGTGCTGACCTGCGCCATGCCCCTGCCCGATGAGCGTTTCCGCACCCTGCTGACCCAGGGCGGACGCATGTTCGTGATCGTGGGCGAGCCGCCGGTGCAGCAAGCGCGGCTGCTGCGGCGCATGGGCGATCAGGAATGGCAGCGGACCGTGCTGTTTGAAACCTGCATCGATCCTTTGATCAACGCGCGCCGCGCCCCGGCGTTCACCTTCTAGGGCGGCCATGACGAGCCGGCAAGACGTCCCGGAAATCACCCCGGCAGCCCTGAAGGCTCTGCTCGACTCCCCGCGGCCGCCGCTGGTCCTCGACGTACGCGAGAACTGGGAGCGCGCGGCGGCGAGGCTCCCGGACACCGTGGATATTCCCATGACGCAGATCCCGCAACGTCTGGCCGAACTGCCCCGTGACCGGGACATCGTGGTGATGTGCCACGGCGGTGTACGCAGTTTGAAAGTGGCGCGGTTCCTCGCGCAAAGCGGTTTCAACCAGGTCGCCAACCTTGCTGGCGGCATCCACGCCTGGGCCTGCGACGTGGATCCGAGTACCGGGACTTACTGAACCCCAAGGCTGCCTCGGCACTCTGAATAGGCCGTACGAGCCACGGCCAAGGGCGGCTGTTCAACCGCACTGGCACCTGATATAGTGAAGTACAACACCAAAGTAACGCGGCGTAAGACGATGAAAGACAAGGGAAATATGAAGTGCGCATTCGTTGCTGCGTGGGTTTCGCTGGCCCTGGTAGGTGCGGCGCACGCCAGTGACCTGGTCCAGGTCTTTGATGATGCCGTACAGTTCGACCCGCAGATCCACGAAGCCGATGCCACGCGGATGGCGGCCCGGGAAAGCTCGCCGCAGGCTCTGGCGGCGCTGTTGCCGCAGCTCTCTGGCAACGGCTCGCTCTCGCGCACGCGCTCGCAAACCAATTCGGTGGAACCCTTTCCGAACCCGGCCAATCCGGCCGAACTGCTGCCGCTGCCGTTTTCCGTCAACGGCTACACCGACGAGCGCCAGTACGCCGTGCAACTGCAACAAAGTGTGTTCTCCTGGGCGAACTGGAAAACCCTGAGCCGGGCGCACAAGCAGGTGGCGCAGGCCGAAGCCGATTACAAGGCGGCCCAGGAGAGCCTGATCCAGCGCGTCGCCACGGCCTACTTCAATGTGCTGGCGGCCCAGGACACCGTCGATGCCGACCAGGCTGCCCTGACAGCGGTTTCCCAGCAGCTCGAGCAGGCCAACAAGCGCTACGACGTGGGCCTGATCCCGATCACCGATGTGAAGGAAGCCCAGGCCGCGCATGATGCGGACGCGGCTGCGGTGATCGAAGCCAAGCGCCAGCTGGCCAGCGTCCAGCAGGCGTTGCGCGAAATCACCAACCAGGACTATCAGACGCTGGCCAAGCCGGGCGAGGCCATGGCGCTCAACCCACCGCAGCCGGCCGATATAGATCACTGGGTACAGGTCAGCATGGACCAGAACCTGTCGTTGCTTTCCAGCCGCCTCGCGGCGGATGTGGCGCGCGAGTCGGTGGAGATCAGCCGGTCCGGTCATCTGCCCACCCTGTCCATCACCGGCCAGCGCGGCGTGCAGAACGAGGAAATCAATCAGAATGAAGCCTTCGGTGGCCCACCGGCGAATATCCGCTACCCGCAGTCCTCGAACAGCAACGAAATCCAGCTGCAGGTCACCGTGCCGCTGTTCAGCGGTGGACTGACTCAGTCCCAGGTCCGCCAGGCGCAGTACACGTGGATTGCCGCCAAGGACCATGTACAGCTGATCTCGCGCCAGACCGAGCATCTGGCACGCGATTCCTTCAACGGCCTGCTCAGCAAGATCCAGCAGGTGAACGCCTTGCGCCAGGGCCTGGAGTCGGCACAAGTCGCGCTGCAGGCGACCGAAGCCGGGTATGAGGTGGGCACGCGTACGGAAGTTGAAGTGCTGCAGGGACGCCAAAGCCTGGTGCAGGCACAGGTCAGCTACTGGCAGTCGCGCTACGACTACTTGAACGACGTTATCGCGCTACGTCTTGCGGCGGGATCGCTCAACCGGGACACGCTGCTGGAGATCAACAAATCACTCACCGCACTCATGGGCAGCCCGCCCTCCCAGCCCTAGGCTAAAACGCCGGCAGCAGCGCCATGACCCGCGCGCACGCACCGCGCCCCTCGCTGACCACCTGCAGCGCCTGCGCGCCCATGCGTTGCCGAGCCTCGGCATCGCGCAGCAGCTCGGTCACGGCGCGGCCCAGTTCAGCGGCATTGCCGACCACTCGCACCGCCTGCACCGCCTTCAGCGCCTGCAGGACTTCGCGTGCGTTGGCGTGGCTGGGCCCCGTGACTATGGGGCGCGCGAGCGCCGCCGGCTCCAGCAGATTGTGGCCCCCCACCGCCACCAGGCTGCCACCGACAAAGGCCACGTCGCCGGCTGCATAGAAGTCCAGCAACAGTCCCATCGCATCCACGAGCAGTACCTGTGTTGCATCGGTCACCGGGTCGGCGCGCGACTGCCGCGCAACGGCGACCTGCTCGCGCCGCAGCCACTCGGCGACCGCCTCGAAGCGCCGTGGATGCCGCGGCACCAGCACCAGCAGCGCCTGCGGATGCGCCGCGCGCACCGCGCGATGGGCGCTGAGGACCTGCTGCTCTTCGATTTCATGAGTGCTGCCCGCCACCCACACCGGTCGCCCGGGCGCAAGCTGCGCGCGCAGCCGCGAGCCGTTCTCCAAGACGCTGTCCGGCACGGCCAGATCGGCCTTGAGATTGCCGGTCACCGCTATGCGCCGCAGCGGCACACCCAGCGCGGCGAAGCGCTGCGCATCGGCCTGCGTCTGCGCGGCGACCTGCACGACCCCGGCCAGCGCTTCGCGCAGGGCGCGACCGAGCCGGCGGTAGCGGCGTGCCGAGCGCTCCGAGAGGCGCGCACTGGCCAGCACCAGCGGCACGCCCGCCGCGCCGCAGGCGCGAAACAGATTCGGCCAGATTTCCGTCTCCAGCACGATGGCCAGACGCGGCCGTACGCGCTCCATGAAGCGCCGCACCGCGCCGGGCAGGTCCAGCGGTACGTAGCGCACCGCCACTCCTGATGCGGCAAACAGCGATTGCGCCCGCGCCAGTCCCGCCGCCGTGGTGGCCGTGACAAGCAGCGGCAATTGCGCATCACGCGCGCGCAGCGCCGTCACCAGTATCGCCGCCGCCTGTACCTCGCCGACCGATGCGGCATGCAGCCACACCGGCGCCGGCAGCGGCCCGCCCAGCCCGAAACGCTGACCCAGGCCGCGCCAGTATCCGGGCTCGCGCCGGCCGCGCCACCACAGGGCCGCCAGATAGAACGGAGCGAGCAGATAGGACGTGAGTCTTAAAATCACGAAACTTGCGGCGCCGGCGGCTGCTGGTAGCCGTCGAGCAATCCATGCCAGTCATCTTCCGTGAACCGCTCAGCGGGCAGTTCCCAGGTGATCTTTTCCAAGGAGCGCCGCAAACGCACCAGATTTGCGTCCTGCCAGAAACCCGGCTTGCGCAAACTGCCGCGATCGAAGTCGATCAGGTAGACACGCCCGTGCGGGTCGTCGCCTGGCGGGCTCGCGCTCTTGCCGATCAGAATATTGTGGGCATTCAAGTCGGCGTGGCACACACCCAGTTCATGGAAGCGCCGCAGGCAGCGCCCGATGGCGATCCAGGTCAGAATCGACAGCGCTGCGCCATCCAGCGCCTGGGCCAGCGACCACACATCCAGCAGGCGCTCGGTAATGATGTCGCCGCGATACCCGAAACCGTGCTTGCGGTAGCGCGCCGCGATCGGCGCCGGCACCGGCAGACCGGCGCGGTGCAGATGGTAGGTGAGCTGCCATTCGGCAAAGGAGCGGGTGTCCTCCTCGCCACGCCACCAGTACTGGTCGCGCGACAGGCCGCTGACCAGGCCGCCGCGCCGATAATGCCGCAACACCCAGGCATGGTTCTGTACGCTCAGAAACCAGGCCGTGCCGCGGCCGCGCGCTTCACCCACGACCTGGCCGCGACTCGCGAGCAGCACGGGATCAAAGCTTTCGGTGGACAAATTGCCCGCGCGAGAAGCGTCGTATAGCATGGCGCCGCCGGCAATCACCTTGCGCCGGACCTCTGATCCCAGCGGCCATTTTCGATTCACACGCGCTCCATGCCGAGTCTCAACTCGACGCCGCAGAACATCTGCATACTACGACTCTCGGCCATTGGTGATACCTGCCATGTGCTGCCCGTGCTGCGCACCCTGCAGCACGCCTGGCCCGACGCCCGCTTCACCTGGGTGATCGGGTCGCTGGAGTCAACTCTGCTGGGCGCGCTGCCCGAGGTTGAGTTTATCACCGTCGCCAAGCGCGCCAGCCGCGCCCAGCGCCTGGCGCTGTCCCGTAGCCTGCGGGCCCGGCGCTTCGATGTGCTGCTGCACATGCAGCTGGCGCTGCGGGCGAGTCTGATCGCCAGGCAGATCCGGGCGCCGATCAAACTCGGATTTGATTGGCCGCGCGCCCGGGAACTGCAGTGGCTGTTCACCAACCGGCGCATCGCGGCGCGCGCGCGCGAGCACGTCCTTGACAGTTTTTTTGGTTTCGCCGCCGCCCTCGGCGTAAACGAGCGCGTGCTGCGCTGGGACCCGCCGATCCCGGAAAGCGCCCGGGCGGCTGCCGCCGCTGTGATCCCCGACGCAGTGCGCACGCTCATCATCAGTCCCTGCTCAAGCCATGCGCGGCGCAACTGGAGCGCCGCAGGCTACGCCGCGGTGGCCGATCATGCCGCCCGGGTCCACGGCCTGCAGGTATTGCTGTGTGGCGCCCCCAGCGCCGCGGAGCGGGAGATGGGTGCGGCAATCGAGCGCCATGCGCGCGAGCCGCTGCACAATCGCATCGGCGCGGACACTCTGCCGCAGCTGCAGGCATTGCTGGCGCGCGCGTCGGTGCTGCTGAGCCCGGATTCAGGTCCGGTGCACATGGCGACCATGGTCGGGACTCCCGTCATCGGCCTGTACGCGGCCACCAACCCCGCCCGCAGCGGCCCCTACCTCTCCCGCGAGTGGTGCGTGGACGCTTTTGCCGAGGCTGCGCAGCGCTTCCGCGGGCGCAGCGTCGCGCAACTGCCGTGGGCCACGAAGATCGAAGTCCCGGGGGTCATGGACCTCATCGAGGTGCCACAGGTCACCGCGAAGCTCGACGCCTTGCTAGGATCTGTGCCATGACAGATCTGCACGTGCCCGTCTCCGCCGGCGAACTGCTCGATAAGATCACCATCCTGCGGATCAAGAGCCGGCGCATCAAGGATGCGGCCAAGCTGGCCAATGTGCGGCTGGAACTGGAGTTGCTGGAGCGGACCTGGGCGACGCTCGGCCCGGCCATCCAGGCGGTGGCCGCGGATGAGCGGGCATTGCTGGCGGTGAATGAGCAGCTGTGGGACATCGAAGACCGGATCCGCGACAAGGAAGCGGCCGGCAGCTTCGATCAGGACTTCATCGACCTGGCACGCGCTGTCTATCACCGCAACGATGAACGCGCGGCCATCAAGAAGCGCGTGAATGTCGCGCTGGGCTCACGCATCGTCGAAGAAAAATCCTACAAACCGTACCGCTAGGCTTTGAGCGTGTACTCGGCGCCGCAATAAGGGCACTTGGCCCAGCCGCCGCCTTCAATGGACAGGTACACCCGCGGATGGGAGTTCCACAGGTACATCTGCGGCATCGGGCAGGCGAGCGGCAGATCGTCCCTTGAGACCTGGTACTGGTTCTGCGCGTTCGGCTGGATGAGCGCTTTGGTGGTGGCAGGCATGGCACGATTATACGCGATCCGTCGCGCCATCAGTCCACCATGGCCGACATCCAGATCGCGGTCACGGCGGCGCGTTCAGCAACGAACTGGTCGGCCGGCACCACGTTCGCACCACCTTCGAGCGACATGCGGTGGGTACGCTCCCGGTAGGCGCGATACGCCCGGGTGAGCGTGTCAACGCGGGACTGGGGCACCAGATCGGCCGAGGCCACGGATTCGAGCTGGCGGATGGTGTCCGAGAACATGACCAGCGGCGGGTAGCGCAGCGCCCAGGCGAGGGCCCAGTACTGCGCCAGGAATTCAATGTCGGCCACGCCACCGGCGTCCTGCTTGATGTCGAACTGGTCCGGGCCGCTGCGTGAGAGTTCGCGGCGCATGCGTTCGCGCATCTGGCGCACTTGCACGCGCAGGCCGTCGCGTTTGACATTGTGGCGCAGGACCTGGATGCGCACGGCCTCAAAGCGCGCGCGCAGCTGCTCGTCCCCGGCCACGGCGCGGGCGTGCAGCAGCGCCTGGTGTTCCCAGGTCCACGCCTCCTGCTTCTGGTATTCGGTAAAGGCTGCGAGGCTTGTGACCAGCAGGCCACCCTTGCCGCTGGGGCGCAGCCGCACGTCGACTTCGTAGAGCCGGCCCGCCGCCGAATGCATGGTGAGCAGGTGCAGGATGCGCTGGGCCAGACGCAGGAAGAACACCTGGTTGTCGATGCTTTGGCCGCCAGTACTGCCCGCTTCGGTTTCCTGGCGCTCGCCGTGGGAGTCATGCAGGAATACCAGATCCAGATCCGACCCATAGCCCAGTTCGCGCCCCCCCAGCTTGCCGTAGCCGATGACGCCGATGGCGACCGGGCGGCGCTGCGGTCCGTCGCCGCACATCGGCACCCCCCAGCGCGCGCAGATCTGGCGCAGCGACAGGTCGAGCGCCCGCTGGATGATGAGTTCGGCGATTTCAGTGAGCCGGTCGCTGACCTGCATCAGCGGCAGCCGGCCGGATAGATCCGCCACTGCCACGCGGAACACCGCGGCCTGCTGGAAGTGTCGCAACGCCTCAACCTGGCGTTCGGGATCCTGCTCCTGGAGCGGATCCACTTCCAGATCAAGTTCCTGGATCAGCTCCGCCCGTCCCGGCAATGTCTCAAACAATCGCGCATCGATGAGTTCATCGAGCAGCAGCGGATTGGCGGCGATCTGCCGCACCAGGAACTCCCCGTAGCCGCAGATCTCGACCAGGCGCGCCCGCGCATCCGCGCGCTCATTGAGCAATGCGTAGTAGGCAGAGCGCTTGCCGATGGCTTCAATGATCTTGAGTACCCGCGCGAGCGTCGCCTCAGGATCGGCGACCGGCGCGATGAGGCTCAGCATCTGCGGCAGCAGCGCCTGCAGGCGGCGGCGGCCCGCAGCATCCAGGCGCCGTACGAACGCGGCGTCCCGCAACTGCACCAGTCGTTGCGCGGCGGGCAGCGCATCACCCGACCAGCCGCTGTGCAGCAGTGCGGCCGCCACGGTCGCCGCATCCTCGCCGCGCTCCTGGGGTGATTCCAGATCCACGACCACGGCGCCCGCGGCCGCCGGTGCTGCGCCAAACACCACCGCGTGGAAGTGTCGGCTGACCCGCTCGCGATGCGCATCCAGCAACGCCAGCAGCGCCGGCCAATCGGCAAGCGCCATGGCCTGGGCGAGGCTCGCCTGCTCTGCCGGCGTGACCGGCAGAGTATGAATCTGTTCATCGGCACGCTGCTGCAAACGGTTCTCGATCAGGCGCAGGAAGTCATAGGCCGCCCGCAGTTCCAGCGCCGCCCCGGGTGACAGCAACCGACTGCGATCCAGCAGCGCCAGCACCTGGTACAGCGATGGCGTGCGCAACCAGGGCTCGCGGCCGCCGCGGATCAGCTGCAGCGACTGCGCCAGGAACTCGATTTCGCGAATGCCACCCGGACCGAGCTTGATGTTGCCGGCCATGTCGCGCCGTTCCACCTCGCGCTCGATCATGGCCTTCATCTCGCGCAGGCTTTCAAACACGCCGTAGTCGAGGTAGCGCCGATAGACGAACGGGCGCACGGCACTGTCGTAGATGCGGGCATATTCGGCCTCGCCGGTCATCGCCCGCGCCTTGACCCAGGCGTAGCGCTCCCAGTCCCGACCCTGGACCTGCAGGTAATCCTCGAAGGCGCCGAAGCTTGCGACCAGCGCGCCGCTGTCGCCGAAGGGACGCAACCGCATGTCCACGCGGAACAGATAACCTTCGGGCGTGCGGGTCTGCAGCAGGTGGATGAGCAACTGTCCCAGGCGGGTGAAGTAGTCCTCGTTGGCGAGCGCGCGCGTGCCGTCGGTTTCCCCGTGTTCGGGAAACAGGAACACCAGATCGATGTCCGAGGAGAAATTGAGCTCCCCGCCACCCAACTTGCCCATGCCCACGACAATGAGTTCCTGGACGACGCCGGCGGCCGAGCGGGGTACGCCAAAGTTGCGCGTGAGCAGGCGCCGGGCATGCTGCTGCGCCTGCTGGATGGCGCTTTGCGCAAAGGCCGACTGTTCCTGCAGGGTCTGGGCAATGGTTGCGAACCCCGCCAGGTCGCGCCAGGCGATACGCACCATTTCGCGGGTGCGCCAGCGCCGGAGTGCGGCCATTAATTCTGGTTCATCTGGCTGCGCCCCCGCCGGCCAGGAGGGCGCGCGCGCCGCAAGGTAGCTGACAGCGTCTGGTGGAGCCGGTGTTTCCAGATCCCCACTGTCGACCAGGGACGCCAGCAGTGACGGGTCGCGCGCGCAGGCCTCGGCCACGAAGCCGCTGGCCGCGGCGACCCGGGGCGCGGATTGCCGTACCCGCTGCGATGCCGCAATTGGAATTCTCATGCGGCGCGCACAATAAGCCGCCAAGAGCCAAAAAAAAACCCCGCCGAAGCGGGGTTTGAATATTGCGCGGACATGGGGGGTCTTGTTCCGCGTCTTTCACGGATGGGTCGCAAGCTTGGCCCACGACCCGTCCATTCGATCAGCATACAGTGCGTATATTACGGATTCCGTATCACGGATCTCATTAAGACTCCTACATGTCCATGCCGCCCATGCCGCCGCCCGGAGGCATGCCATGGCCATGGTCATCGTCCTTGGGAGCCTCGGCGATCATCACTTCGGTGGTCAGCAGCAGCCCCGACACCGAGGCCGAGTTCTGCAGTGCCAGACGGGTCACCTTCGTGGGATCCAGGATTCCGGCTTCGATCATATCGCCGAACTCACCGGTCGCCGCGTTGTAACCAAAGCTGCCCTTGCCTTCGCGGACCCGATTGAGGATTACGGCGGCATCTTCGCCGGCGTTCTCCACGATCTGGCGCAGGGGCTCCTCGATGGCGCGTGCCAGGATCTTGATGCCGATGGTCTGATCCTCGTTGGCACCCTGCAGGTTCAGCAACGCCTTCTGCGCGCGCACCAGGGCGACACCGCCGCCGGGCACCACGCCTTCTTCGACGGCCGCACGGGTGGCGTGCAGTGCGTCTTCAACGCGGGCCTTCTTTTCCTTCATCTCGATCTCGGTGGCGGCACCGACCTTGATGACGGCGACACCGCCGGAGAGCTTCGCGACGCGCTCCTGCAGCTTTTCCTTGTCGTAGTCCGAAGTGGCTTCCTCGATCTGCTGACGGATCGACTCGACCCGGCCCTTGATCTCGCTCGCCTTGCCGGCGCCGTCGATGATCGTGGTGTTTTCCTTTTCCACGACGATGCGCTTGGCCTCGCCAAGATCGTTGAGCGTGGCCTTCTCCAGCGCCAGGCCCACCTCATCCGAAATCACAGTGCCACCGGTCAGGACGGCGATGTCCTGCAGCATGGCCTTGCGGCGGTCACCAAAGCCCGGAGCCTTGGTGGCTGCGACCTTGAGGATGCCGCGGATGTTGTTGACGACCAGGGTCGCCAGGGCTTCGCCCTCGACGTCCTCGGCCACCACCAGCAGCGGACGGCCGGCCTTCGCCACGCCTTCCAGCAGCGGCAGCATCTCGCGGATGTTCGAGATCTTCTTGTCGACCAGCAGAATGTACGGCTTGTCGAGTTCGGCGGTCTGGTTGGCCTGGGTGTTGATGAAGTACGGCGACAGATAGCCGCGATCGAACTGCATGCCCTCGACCACGTCCAACTCGTTGTCCAGGCCCGAGCCTTCTTCAACGGTGATGACGCCTTCCTTGCCGACCTTTTCCATCGCATCGGCGATGGTCTTGCCGATGGACTCATCGGAGTTCGCCGAGATCGTGCCGACCTGGGCAATGGCCTTGGAGTCCTTGCAGGGCTTGGAAAGCTTGCGCAGCTCCTCAATGGCCACGATGACGGCCTTGTCGATGCCGCGCTTGACGTCCATCGGGTTGCGGCCCGAGGAGACGGCCTTGAGGCCCTCGCGGATGATGGCCTGGGCCAGGACGGTCGCGGTGGTGGTGCCGTCGCCGGCCTCATCGGAAGTGTTCGAGGCCACTTCCTTCACCATCTGCGCGCCCATGTTCTCGAACTTGTCCTTCAGTTCGATTTCCTTGGCGACCGAGACACCGTCCTTGGTGACGGTGGGGGCGCCAAAGCTCTTCTCGAGCACTGCGTTGCGGCCCTTGGGGCCGAGGGTCGCCTTGACGGCGTTGGCAAGGATGTTGACACCCTTGAACATGCGTTGACGTGAGTCATCGCTGAAGCGAACTTCTTTAGCTGCCATGATCTTTTCCTTACTTGGCTTCGAAAATGGCCATGACGTCTTCTTCACGCATGACCACCAGTTCATCGCCGTCGATCTTGACCTCTGTTCCGCTGTACTTGCCGAACAGGATCCTGTCGCCGACCTTTACGTCGAGCGGACGGACGGTGCCGTCTTCGAGAATCTTGCCTTTGCCGACCGCCATGATCTTCCCCTGCACCGGCTTCTCAGCCGCAGAATCGGGGATAACGATGCCGCCCGGAGAAGTACGTTCTTCTTCGAGACGTTTCACGATGACGCGGTCATGAAGAGGACGGATCTTCATGGATATCGCTCCTTGAAGCTATTTAACTTAATGGGTTTAGGAATCAGCAGGGCAGGTGTTAGCACTCTCCCCTGACGGCTGCTAATGATAGGTACGAACAGGCAGAATACAAGTCGGAAAGAGAGTTTTTTTGGCCCCTTGAGGGGTCTCGAGGGTATCCTTATGAACCTGCCAGCCGTCGCAGACCACCCTGCCATCCTGGTGCTGTGCACCTGCCCCGACGAGTCGGTGGCCCTTGATATTGCTCGGGAACTGGTCACTCAGGGGCTGGCGGCGTGCGTCAACCGGCTGGCCTGCGTTAGGTCCATCTACCGCTGGGCGGGGCGGATCTGCGAGGAATCGGAGCAGCTGCTGCTGATCAAGACCACCCCGGCGCGCTACGAGGCTCTGGAAATGCGGCTTAAGGCACTTCATCCGTTTGAAACTCCGGAGATTATCGCCATCCCGGTGATGGCCGGCTCGCATCAGTACCTGGCCTGGCTTGCCACTGCTACCAACCCGATGAGCGTGCCCCCGACATGACCGCCTCAGCTCTCACCCTCCGCACTCTGCAGCTGGCCGCACTGATGCTCTTGGTGGGGCTGGAACTGTGCCCCCTGCAGGGCCGCGCGCAGAACTCCGCCGCCGCCGCAGTGACCGGCCCCGCAACCGGCCACGCAGCGCTGTCCCCGGCGGCGATGAATGCCGTGCTGGGCACGAACAAGGGCTGCAACAATGAAAGCGCGCTGAAGGCGGATCAGGCTTTCCAGGTCGCGGCCGTGGCCACCGGCCCCGACAGCGTCCGCATTGACTGGCGCATTGCCGACAATTGCTACCTGTACCGCAACCGCTTCAAGGTGACCGCCGCGGGCGAGAAGCTGGGCGCTCTGGCCCTGCCCGAAGGCAAGACCCACACCGATGAATTCTTCGGCACTCAGCAGATCTACGAGAACTCGGTCAGCGCCACACTGCCGGTGATCCGGACCAATGCTGCGGGTGACCGGCCACTCACACTTGATGTGAGCTACCAGGGATGTTCGCATTCCGGTTTCTGCTACCCGCCCATCACCAAGACCCTGGTCGTCTCCCTGCCTGCGGCAGCAGCCAGCGGGTCCACAGGCGGCACGGGGACGCTGCTCGCCGCTGCGGTGGGCGCGGCGGGGGCCGGCAAGAGCTGCAATAACGCGCCTAACGATTTCCTGACTGCGGACCAGGCCTTCCAGGTGGCGGCCGCGGCGGCCGGCCCGGACAGTGTCCGCATTGACTGGCATATCGCCGAGGGCTGCTACCTGTACCGCAGCCGCATCAAGGTGAAGACGGCAAGCCCCGTGCAGCTGGGAACCTTGGCCTTGCCCGAGGGCAAGAGCCAGACGGATGAATACTTCGGCGCCCAACAGATTTACGAGCATTCCGTGAGCGCCACACTGCCGGTGGCGCGCGCCACTGCCGCGGGTCCACAGGATCTGGCCCTGGATGTGACCTACCAGGGCTGTGCCCATGCGGGTCTGTGCTATCCGCCCATCACCAAGACGCTTGCGGTCACGCTGCCGCCGGCAGGTGCGGCGGGCGGCGGTACCGCTGCCGCGGCTCCTGATGCGGCGGCAGGCGTCGCAGCTGCGCCCAGCGCTGCGACCGGTTTTGTGTCCCAGCAGGACCGGCTCGCCGGCCTGATCCGCAACGGCAATCTGCTACTGATGATTGCAACGTTCTTTGCGTCCGGATTGGTGCTGGCATTCACGCCCTGCGTGCTGCCCATGGTGCCGATTCTTTCGGGGATCATTGCGGGTCATGGCGCCAACGTCACGACTTCGCGCGCCTTTGGACTGTCCTTGAGCTACGTACTCGGCATGGCCTGTACCTATACTCTCGCCGGAATCGCCGTGGCTGCCGCCGGTGCTCACGTTCAGGCACTTTTCCAGCAAACCTGGGTCGTTGTGCTGTTCGCAGGGCTGTTCGTGCTGCTGTCACTTTCAATGTTCGGCGTGTACACGCTGCAAATGCCCACGGCCATCCAGACCCGGTTGACGGAAGTCAGCAGCCGCCAGGCCGCCGGCACTTTCGGCGGCGTCGCCGTCATGGGCGCGCTGTCGGCTCTGATCGTGACCACCTGCGTCGCGGCACCGCTGGTCGCCACCTATGTGGTGATCGGGCAGAGCGGGAACATGCTGCGGGGAGCCACTGCGTTGTTCGCTTTGAGCCTGGGAATGGGTACACCACTGCTGGTGGTGGGCGCATCGCAGGGCAAGCTTCTGCCGAAGGCTGGTCCATGGATGGACACCATCAAGCAGCTGTTTGGCGTGATGATGCTCTGCGTCGCGGACTGGATGCTGGCACGGGTGGTTCCGCCTGCCGTCGTACTGCTGATGTGGGCGATTCCGGCTGCCGCGTGTGCCTGGGTGCTGTGGCGCGGCGCCCGCGGCATGCGCCAGATGCCGATACTGGTGCGCACTGTGGCGGTCGCAGCGGGCGCGTATGCGGTAGTGCTGATCGTGGGCTCGCGTATGGGCGGTACTGATCCGCTGATGCCTATTCCTGCATTGGCAGGCCAGCACCCTGAACTGGCTTTCCGCACCATCAAGTCCACCGGCGATCTGGATCGCGAGGTCGCGCAGGCGCAGGCCGGCGGCCATGCCGTGATGGTCGACTTCTATGCCGACTGGTGCGTGTCCTGCAAGGAAATGGAGAAATACACCTTCACGGATCCGGCGGTTCAGGCGACACTCAGGAACGTGGTGCTGCTGCGCGCCAATGTCACCGCCAACGACTTGCAGGACCAGGCCCTGATGAAGCGCTTCGACATCATCGGACCTCCGACCATCGCCTTTTACGGGGCCGATGGTCATGAACGCGCGCCCTATCGTGTGGTCGGCTTCATGAAGGCGCCGGACTTTGCCGCGCTCAGCCGCAGGGCAGTCAGCTCGTGACGCCGGTTGGACGTGCAGTGCTCGGCATAGTCCTGGTCGCCGGCGCCGGGCCCGCGGGCTTTCTGATCTATCACCTGGTGTTCAACGGCAGTCACCAGCTGCCACTTCCGCCCGCCAGCGCCCCGGTGACGGTGACTTCGGCGCCGGCCTCCGCGCCACTTTCCGTACCCGTCATTCCCGGCGCGCCGACGCAGACGACCAGCAGCCGCACGCCGCTGACGCTGCCACTGACCGTCTCCTTGCCGGACAGCACCGGCAAAATGCACCCGCTTGCGGAGTACCTTGGCCACCCGCTGGTGCTGAACTTCTGGGCCACCTGGTGTGAGCCGTGCCGGCGCGAAGTCCCGCTGCTGCAGGCCCTGCACCAGGAACGCGGCAACACGGTGCAGATTGTCGGCATCGCCGAGGACTTCCAAAAGGACGTACTGCCCTATGCCCGGGCCCAAGGCATCACCTACGCGCTGCTGATGGGCGAGAAGGACGGGCTGGCGGCCGTCAATGCCTTCGGGATGCAGACCGTGTTTCCGTTTACGGTATTCGCCGACTCCAAGGGCGACATTGTGGCCGTCAAGATCGGGGAACTGCATGCCGATGAGGCGCGGCTGATCCTCGGGAAAGTCGGCGCGGTCGATGCCGGCAAACTGGGTCTGGGCGCCGCCCGCAGCGCGGTGTCCACCGAGTTGCGAAACCTCGCAATTGTCCACGCTCAGCAGTCGGTGGGGCCCGCGGCGGCCAGTACCGGAAAGTCGTGATCTCACGCAAATTTACCGCTAAAGGTACCCAAACGCCTGCAACTTAGGGTAAATTCGCCGCGCTTTGCTTAGTGGACTAAGGTCCGTCTGTCCTATGGCGCGAATACTCCTGGTCAATGGCCCGAACCTCAACCTCCTGGGTACCCGGGAACCGGAAATCTATGGCGCCGACACTCTCGGCGACATCGAATCCCGGGCGGCGGCCGTGGCCAAGGAGTGTGGCCACGAGCTCACGGCCTTCCAGAGCAACGCCGAACATGAGCTGATCGGGCGGATTCACCAGGCAGGTCGGGAGTCGGACTTCCTGATCCTCAACCCTGGCGCTTTCACGCACACCAGTGTTGCACTGCGTGATGCAATTGCTGCGGTGCGGCTACCCTTCCTGGAAGTGCACCTGAGCAATGTCCACGCGCGCGAGGCCTTCCGTCGCCAGTCCTATTTCTCGGACATCGCGGTCGGCTCCATCGTCGGCCTCGGTGCGTACGGCTATGAGCTCGCGGTGCGGGCCGTCGCAAGACTCATGGCGCAGAAGCCCGCCGGCCGCGCGTAAGACGCCGGCGCCTTCGCAAAACACAAGACTTCAGGGGAACTTTCGGCATGGATATTCGCAAGGTCAAAAAGCTGATCGAGCTTCTGGAGGAATCCGGAATCGCGGAAATCGAGATCAAGGAAGGCGAAGAAGCCGTCCGCATCAGCCGCATGCCCACCGGCGCCTATGCCACCCACGCGCCCGCTCCGGTCATGATCGCACCGCCGGCGGCGCCGCCCGCCGCCGCACCGGTGGAAGCGGTCGCAGCCAAGCCGCGCGCCAACGAACATGTCGTGACGGCCCCCATGGTGGGCACTTTCTATGCCGCCGCGACGCCGGGCGCCAAGGCCTTCGTTGACATCGGTGACGAGGTCAAGATCGGTCAGGTGCTGTGCATCATCGAAGCGATGAAGATGATGAACCAGATCGAAGCCGACAAGGCCGGCAAGGTCACCTCGGTCATGGCGCAGAACGGGGATCCGGTCGAGTTCGGTCAGCCGCTGTTCGTCATCGAATAAGCCCATGCTCGAAAAACTCGTCATCGCCAACCGCGGCGAAATCGCGCTGCGCATCCTGCGCGCCTGCAAGGAACTGGGCATCAAGACCGTCGCCGTGCACTCCACGGCGGATTACAGCCTCAAGCACGTGCTGCTGGCGGACGAAAGCGTATGCATCGGACCGCCGGCCTCGCAGCTGAGCTATCTGAACATGCCCGCGATCATCAGCGCAGCGGAGGTCACCGACGCCGGCGCCATCCATCCGGGGTACGGATTCCTGTCCGAGAATGCCGATTTTGCCGAACGCGTCGAGAAAAGCGGCTTCGTTTTCGTCGGACCAAAGGCCGAGACCATCCGCATGATGGGCGACAAGGTCTCGGCCATCCGCATCATGAAGGGCTACGGCGTGCCCTGCGTGCCAGGCTCCGATGGTCCCTTGGGACTGGAGGCGGACGAGAACCTGCGCATCGCCCGCGACATCGGCTACCCGGTGATCATCAAAGCCTCGGGTGGCGGCGGCGGCCGCGGCATGCGTGTGGTGCACACCGAGGCATCGCTGCTCAACGCCATCAATATCACCACGGCCGAGGCGCTCGCGGCGTTCAATAACGACCAGGTCTATATTGAGAAATTCCTGGAGCGGCCGCGGCATATCGAGTTCCAGGTGCTCGGCGATGGCCAGGGCAATGTCATTCATCTGGGCGAGCGCGATTGTTCCATGCAGCGCCGCCACCAGAAGGTCATCGAGGAAGCCCCGGCCCCGGGCATCACGGCCCGTCAGCGCAAGATCATGGGCGAGCGCTGCGTCGATGCGGTGCGCGCGGTCGGCTATCGCAGCGCCGGCACTCTGGAATTCCTGTACCAGGACGGTGAGTTCTATTTCATCGAAATGAACACCCGTATCCAGGTCGAACACCCCGTGACCGAACTCATCACTGGAATCGACCTGGTGAAGGCGCAATTGCTGATCGCGGCGGGTGAGAAGCTGCCCTACACCCAGGGCGACGTGCAGATCCGCGGTCACGCCATCGAGTGCCGGATCAATGCCGAGGATGCCAAGACCTTCATGCCCTCACCGGGGCCGATACGGCTGTGGCACCCGCCCGGCGGGCCCGGCGTGCGCATCGACAGCCATGTGTACTCCGGCTACAACGTGCCGCCCAACTACGACTCGCTGATCGGCAAGGTCATCACTCATGCGGAGACGCGCGAAGCGGCCATCGCCCGCATGAAAAACGCCCTGGGCGAAATGGTCATCGAAGGCATCAAGACCAACATCGCCCTGCACCAGGAGATCTTCAGTCACCAGGCCTTTGGCGCCGGCGGCCAGGATATACACTACCTGGAGAGGCGCCTGGGGGTGCGTTGAGCGCGCCATGCCGTTCCTCGAACTGACCCTGGACTTGAACGGACTGTGCGCGCAGGCATCAGAAGAAGCCGCGTTCGATCTGGGCGCGCTGTCAGTCACGCTGACCGACAGTGGCGATGATGCGGTACTGGAACCCGCGCCCGGCGAAGTACGTCTGTGGCCCGCCACGCGCATGCAGGCACTGTTCCCCGCGGGCACCGACTCTCAGCGGCTGGTCGCTGCGCTGGCGCAGCAGCTGGGCGCGGACCCGGTGGCCATCCAGGCGCGCGAGCTGGCCGATAGGCTCTGGGAGCGCGAATGGCTCAAGGACTTCCACGCGATGCGTTTCGGCCAGCGTCTGTGGGTGTGTCCACGCCACGAGCTGGTCAACGACCCGGCCGCGGTGGTGGTGGTGCTGGACCCTGGCCTGGCGTTTGGCACCGGCACGCATGCGACCACCGCCATGTGTCTCACCTGGCTCGACCGCCATGCTCCACGCGGCGCTCGGATTATCGATTTTGGCTGTGGTTCGGGCATTCTGGCCATCGCTGCCCTGAAGCTCGGCGCCGAGCGGGCCTGGTGCCATGACATCGATCCGCAGGCGCTGCGCGCCACGGCCGAGAATGCGCAGGCCAACGGTGTTGCCGAAGCAACGCAGCTGTGCGAGCGCGCCGCGAGCTTGCCCGCAGGCGTGGATGTGCTGCTGGCAAACATTCTTTCCGGTCCGCTGTGCGAGCTTGCCGAGATTTTCGCGGCGCAGGTCAGGCCGGGCGGCCAGGTCATTCTTTCAGGGCTCATGCAGCACCAGGAAGCGGAGGTGACAGCGGCCTATGACGCATGGTTTGATACCAGTCCTATTGCAGTGCGCGAGGGTTGGGTCGCACTGCATGCCGTGCGCCGAAAATAATGTTCACCGTCTGCTCCAAATGCAATCTGCGGCTCACTGTCACCGCCACCGACCTGCGCGCGGCGCAGGGCTATGTGCGCTGCGGCCGCTGCCACAACGTATTCAATGCCCTCGCGGCGCTGGCGGATGACCCGGCGCGCTTGGGCGAGCAGACCGCGGCTGCCGACACGCAAAGCCGCGTGGCGCTCAAGCCACCGGAACCCCCCGCGGAATCCCCCGCGCCCTCGCCCGCGTCCGATGCGCAGGATGATCCGGCCTCAACCGACACCTCGCTGGAATTCAATCCCGCGTCGACCAATATCAACGAGGTGTTCATCGAACCTGCACCCAATGAGCGCACCGGCACTTTCGAATCCATCGTGCTGGTCAGCGAGGAGCCAGCGGACGCCCAGGAGGACGCGGACCCGGTCATTGCCCCGCAGGCCCTCTCGACGCCCGTGCCCGCGGCCGCCACGGGCGTCACCGATGTGCACAAACTGCGCGATGCGCTGGCGGAGCCGCAGCTTGCGCGCCCCACGACCCCGGAGCCCGCCGCAGAACCGGCCCCACCTTTGGCTGCGGCCCCCGTCGCCAGTGCGGGTGTGGAACCGGCGGCAGCGGAAATCTCGTTCACGGACACCTCACTGGAGCCGGCGCCCGCGGCCGCGCCCGCGGCCGATGAGCCAGCAGGAATAAACGCCGCGGCTGCCGCCGAAATCGCCACTGCGCTGCGGGCCAATGAAGCACCCGCAAGGCGGCCCACGCCCGCGGACCCGGCACCCATCCTCGAGCAGCCCGACCAGCCCCGGGCAGGTGTGCCACGCTGGGTGCCAGCGGGCGCAGCGGCGGTGCTGGTCCTGTGCCTGATGGCCCAGGTCATGCACCACTACCGCAGTGATCTGGCCGACACCGCCGTACTGCGTGGTCCGCTGACTGCGCTGTATCAGGATCTGGGAGCGCCGCTTGAGCCGCGTTGGAACATGGCGAGCTATGAGATCCGCCAGCTGGGCGCGAGCACGGACGGTGCGGCGGGCAACCTGGTGGTACGGGCCAGTATCAGCAATCGGGCCACACGCGATCAGCCCCTGCCACTGCTAAGAGTCGTGATGCAGGACCGCTTCGGCAATCGCGTTGCGGCGCGCGACCTGAAGCCGGCCGAGTACCTCGGGCGCGGTGCACCGCAGGTCACTTTGCTAGGCCCCGGCCAGCGCATCGACGTGCAGGTGGCGATGCAGGATCCAGGCCAGGTCGCCACGGGCTTTGAGATCGATGCCTGCATGCCCGGCCATGACCACACGGTGATGTGCGCCAACGATCCGGGCACCCACTGATGCTGTCACTGTTGCGCATCGGTCCGTGGCAACTGCCGGGCCGCGCGGTACTGGCGCCCATGGCGGGTGTCACCGATCGTCCCTTCCGCATCCTGGCCCGCAGGCTCGGCGCGGGACTGGCCGCCTCGGAGATGCTGACCAGCGACACCAGCCTGTGGCACACATCCAAGTCGCGGCACCGTCTGGACCATACGGGTGAACCGGAGCCGCGGGTCGTGCAGCTTGCCGGGGCGGAACCTGCGGTCATTGCCCAGGCGGCGCGCCTCAACGTCGATCGGGGCGCACAGATTATCGACATCAACATGGGGTGCCCCGCCAAGAAGGTCTGCGGTCGCTGCTGCGGCTCGGCGCTGCTGCGCGATGAGCCGCTGGTCGCCGCCATCCTGGATGCAGTGGTGCACGCCGTCAGCGTGCCAGTAACGCTCAAGATTCGTACCGGCTGGGACCGCGAATCCATCAATGGCGTGCGAATTGCACGGCTGGCAGAAAGCCACGGCATTCAGTCGCTTGCCGTGCACGGACGCACGCGCGCCGACCGTTACGAGGGCGCCGCCGAATACGAGACCATCCGCGACATTAAAGCAACGGTGCGAATTCCGGTCTTCGCTAATGGAGATATTGATTCTGCGCAGAAGGCGCACGCGGTACTTGCGCACACTGGCACCGACGGAGTAATGATCGGTCGCGCGAGCCATGGCGCACCCTGGATTTTTCGCGATGTCAACGCCCTGCTCGCCGGCGAGAACATGCCCGATGCACTGGCGCCGCATCAGCTGCGTGATATTATTCTTGAGCATCTGGATTCGCTGTACGAGTTCTACGGCGAGGCGTCGGGAGTCCGGATCGCACGCAAACACATAAGCTGGTATTGCGACCGACTTTCCGTCCCGGAAAGTGTCCGGCGGGCATTACTGGCTGCAGGGAATACGGTCGAACAGTACGGGCTGACTGAGAATCACTTTAGCGGGTGGGCCGAGGCAAATCGGGCCGCCTGAGCGGTGTGACGCGGTCGGGGAGCGCACATGGTAGTCAGGAAGAATGGTCGCACGCGCAGCGCCGCTGCGGCGAAGTCCAACGGCAAGGAACTCCCCCTGCGCACCCACACGGAACGGGCCCTGGTCGACTATTTCGCCAGTCTCAATGGCCATCGGCCCGCACATCTTTACGATCTGGTGCTGCGCGAAGTCGAGGAACCGCTGCTGAAGGCCGTGCTCGATTACACGGCGGGCAACCAGGTGCGGGCCGCCGACATTCTCGGCATCAACCGCGGCACCTTGCGCAAGAAGCTGCGCCTGCACGGCATCGCGGGCTGATCACACTGCCACGCTGCCTGTGAAGGCGGCGGGAGAGCTTTCCTTCAATGCTGCAACCTGTGCGACGGGCGCTGATCTCAGTGTCCGACAAGAACGGCATCACCGAGCTGGCCCGCGCCCTCGCGGCGCGCGGCATTGAACTGCTCTCCACCGGGGGCACCGCCCGCCAGCTGCGCACGGCGGGGCTGCCGGTGCGCGATGTCGCTGAATACACGGGCTTTCCGGAAATCATGGACGGGCGGCTCAAAACCCTGCACCCGAAAATCCACGGCGGCCTGCTCGGGCGGCGTGGATTGGATGATGCGGCCATGGCCGAGCATCAGATCGCACCCATTGATCTGCTCATCGTCAACCTGTATCCCTTCGCCAGCGCCGTGTCCAAGTTGCAGTGCAGCTACGAGGAGGGCGTCGAGAACATCGACATCGGCGGACCGGCGATGTTGCGCGGCGCAGCGAAGAACCACGAGTTCGTGACCGTGGTCGTGGAGCCCCGCGACTACCCGCGGCTGCTCGCGGAACTGGAGGCTCACGACGGCCACACCAGCTTTGAGCTGCGCGCGGCGCTGGCGGCCACTGCCTACGCGCACACGGCGCAGTACGACACCATGGTGTCGCAGTGGCTCATGCGGCAGCACCACATCGCGCCTGCGACTTTCCCGCCCACGCTGCCGCTGGTGTTTGAGAAGCTCCAGGACCTGCGCTACGGCGAGAATCCGCACCAGCAGGCCGCGTTCTACCGCCCCGCGGGAGCTGTGCCCGCAGGGATGGCCGCGGCGCGCACGCTGCAGGGCAAGGAACTGTCCTTTAACAATATCGCGGATGCCGACACCGCCATCGGGTGCGTGCGCCAGTTCCCGGATCCGGCCTGCGTGATCGTCAAACATGCGAATCCCTGCGGGGCGTGTCAGTCCGTCAATCTTCTGACGGCCTACGAGGCGGCACACCGGACAGATCCGGTCTCCGCCTTCGGTGGCATCATTGCCTTCAACCGCGAACTGGACGGCGCGACGGCGCGCAGCATTCTGGGTCGGCAGTTCGCCGAAGTGATCATTGCGCCAGGCTGCAGCGCGGAGGCGCGCGCGGCGCTGGCCCAGAAACCCGACATCAGGGTGCTCGAGCTGCCATGGCCGGACGCGCCGGACGCCAGTGCCGCAGGCGAGCTCGAGATGCGCAGCGTTGCCGGCGGCCTGCTGCTGCAGACGCCCGATGTCGCGCAACTGCCGGACAGCCTCAAGGTCGTCACGCGCCGCGCCCCGAGCGGCGCGGAAATGCTGGACCTGCGCTTCGCCTGGCGCGTGTGCAAATTCGTGAAATCCAATGCCATCGTGTTCGCCCGCGGCGGCGCCACGATCGGCGTCGGCGCCGGTCAGATGAGCCGCGTGTATTCGACCCGGATCGCCGCGCTCAAGGCCATGGATGAAAAACTCGAGATCGCAGGCTGCGTCATGGCCTCGGATGCATACTTTCCGTTTCGCGATGGGCTCGAGGCGGCCGCAAGCCTGGGTATCCAGGCGGTCATCCAGCCCGGCGGTTCCAGGCGCGATGCTGAAGTCATTGCGGCCGCCGACGAATTCGGCATGGCGATGGTGTTCACCGGCGTGCGCCACTTCCGCCACTGAGGATTCCCGAGGATGAAGGTTCTGATCATCGGTGGGGGCGGCCGCGAACACGCCCTGGCGTGGAAGTGCGCCAGCGAACCGGCCGTGACTGAAGTCCTGGTGGCGCCTGGCAATGCCGGCACGGCCGCAGAACCGCGCGTGCGTAATGTCGCGGTCGACGCCGAGGACATCGCAGGCCTGGTCAGGCTCGCCACGGCCGAGCAGGTCGATCTGACCATCGTCGGGCCAGAGGGCCCGCTGGTCGCAGGGGTCGTGGACGCCTTCGCCGCTGCCGGACTTGAGTGCTTCGGCCCCACGGCCCTGGGGGCACGCCTGGAAGGCTCAAAGGCCTTCTGCAAGGAGTTTCTGCAACGCCACAGCATTCCCACCGCCGGCTACCGCACCTTCACGCGGGCCAGCTTCGATGAGGCCTATGTGCGCTCCCGGCCCACACCCATTGTGGTGAAGGCCAGCGGCCTGGCCGCCGGCAAGGGGGTCGTGATCGTCGACACGCATGAGGCGGCGCTGCGCGCCGCGCATGAGATGTTCGACGGCCAGTTCGGCAGCGCGGGCGCGGAGGTGGTGATCGAGGACTTCCTGCAGGGCGAGGAAGTCAGTTTCATCGTGATGGCGGATGGCAGCCACGTGCTGCCATTGGCGACCTCGCAGGACCATAAGCGTCTGCTGGACTCGGACCTGGGTCCGAACACCGGTGGCATGGGCGCCTACTCGCCCGCGCCGCTGGTCACACCGGCGCTGCACGATCGCATCATGCGCGAGGTCATTCATCCGACCCTGCGCGGTCTGGCTGCCGAGGGCACCCCGTACACGGGGTTCCTCTATGCCGGATTGATGATCGCGGCCGACGGCACGCCCAATGTGCTGGAGTACAACTGCCGCTTCGGCGACCCTGAAACCCAGCCCGTGCTGATGCGACTGCGCTCGGATCTGACCCGGCTGTGTGCGGCTGCGCTTGCCGGTCGCCTCGACAGCATGCAGGCCGAGTGGGACGGGCGCGCCGCCCTGGGTGTGGTGCTGGCCGCCGCGGGTTATCCGAACAGCGTGCGCAAGGGCGATGTGATCAGCGGACTTGAGGCCGCGGCCCGTCTGCCGGGCAAGGTGTTCCATGCCGCGACTCACGCCACTGAGGGGGCCGTCACGACCAATGGGGGTCGGGTGCTGTGCGCCGTGGGCCTCGGGGACTCGGTGCGCGCCGCGCAGCGTCAGGCCTACGCACTGGCCGAGGTCATCCGCTGGCCGGGTCTGCAGTACCGCAAGGATATCGGCTATCGCGCGGTCGCCCGCGAGCGCTAGAAGCTCGCCCTCACGAAGGCTTCGGGGCCATGCAGCCGCAGGTTCACCAGGTCCGGGTTGCTCCGGGTGACCGAATTGATGTCCAGTTTCACGATTGAGTAGCCCACGCCGATCGCGAGATTCGGCACCCACCGAAACTGCACATCAGCGTGAAAGTCACCGAGCGCCGCGGAGGTTGAGTTCAGCGCGCCCTTGAGGTACCGGGCGCGCGCAGTGAATGAAAACCGACGGGTAATGCGCACCGCACCCTCGAGCGCCGGCGTCGGCAAGGCGCCGGAAATGGAGTTCTCATAGCTGGCGAAGCGCGCTGCCACCACGCCACGCACGTCAAGGTCCATCATATCCACGCCCAGGCCCGCGCCGAGCTCGAAGCGGTCGTTCTGGATGAGGGCGTAGGTCCAGGTGAAACCCATGACGCGCCACTGCAGCGACGAACTGACCGTGTCACCGGGACTGAAAACCTGATTTCCGAACAGGATCGGGCGGGTCAGCGTCGTGGTGCCCGCCTGGTCGAGCTCCAGGAAGTCCACGGTCACGCGATTGCGGTCGCGCAGGCGGAACATGAGTTCGGCCATGCCATCGTTTTCGGAAGGCTTGAAGCCCAGATCGCGCGTGCCCGACAAGGCGGTACCGCTCAATGGCACACCGGGGTCATCCAGGCGCAGATCGGTCTCAACCGCGGCGTGAAAGAAGCTGGCCCGCAGGGCGAAGTGATCGGTGATGGGGCTGGGTGTCTGCGCGTCGCTGTCGAAGAAATCATCCGCCGCGTGCGCCGCGTGCCACATCAAGATCGCGAGCAGCCCGCAGCTGGCGAATGCGACTTTGAATCTCATGCTTGGCATCTTCCAACATGCCGCCACCCTGCGCCAGAGTCGCAGTGTGGCGACGCTGCCGGATCAGCGCTTCATGGCCTCGAAGAACTCGCTGTTGGACTTGGTGTCCTTCATCTTGTCCAGCAGGAATTCCACCGACGCGAGCTCATCCATGGGATGCAGGAGCTTGCGCAGGATCCACATCTTGGCGAGCTCGCCCTGATCGGTGATCAGTTCTTCCTTGCGGGTGCCGGAGCGGTTGATGTTCACGGCCGGGAAGACGCGCTTTTCCGAGATGCGGCGATCCAGGTGGATTTCGCTGTTGCCGGTGCCCTTGAATTCCTCGTAGATCACGTCATCCATCTTCGAACCGGTGTCAATCAGGGCGGTGGCCAGAATGGTCAGGCTGCCACCCTCCTCGATATTGCGGGCGGCGCCGAAGAAGCGCTTGGGACGCTGCAGGGCATTGGCGTCGACACCACCGGTGAGCACCTTGCCGGACGAGGGCACCACGGTGTTGTAGGCGCGCGCCAGGCGCGTGATTGAATCCAGCAGGATGACCACGTCCTTCTTGTGCTCAACCAGGCGCTTGGCCTTCTCGATGACCATCTCGGCCACCTGCACGTGACGGGCCGCGGGCTCATCGAAGGTGCTTGAGACCACTTCGCCCTTCACGGTGCGCTGCATTTCGGTGACCTCTTCCGGGCGCTCATCGATGAGCAGCACGATGAGGTACACCTCGGGCTGATTGGCCGTGATCGCGGTGGCGATGTTCTGCAGCAGCATGGTCTTGCCGGCTTTCGGCGGCGAGACGATCAGGCCGCGCTGGCCGCGACCGATGGGCGCGACCAGATCGATCATGCGCGCGGTCAGATCCTCGGTCGAACCGTTACCGCGCTCGAGCTTCAGCCGGCGCGTCGGATGCAGCGGCGTGAGGTTCTCGAACAGCACCTTGTTGCGCGAGCTGTCCGGTGAGTCGAAATTGATCTCGCCGACCTTCAGCAGGGCGAAGTAGCGCTCGCCATCCTTGGGCGGGCGGATCAGACCGGAGATCGTGTCACCGGTGCGCAGGTTGAAGCGGCGGATCTGGCTGGGACTGACATAAATGTCATCGGGTCCGGCCAGGTAGGAGCTGTCGGCCGAGCGCAGGAAGCCGAAGCCGTCCTGCAGGATCTCCAGCACACCATCCCCGTAGATGTTCTCGCCGTTGCGGGCGTGCGCCTTCAGGATGTTGAAGATGATGTCCTGCTTGCGCGAACGGGCCATGCTTTCCAGGCCCATTGAATCCGCAAGCTTCACCAGGTCGGTGATCGGCTTGGACTTCAGCTCCGTGAGGTTCATGGAGTGCCGCGACTGGGTCAGCTCCGCGGCACTGATGACCTCCCCGTCGTCACCGCCCTCGAATACTTCGGGTTCGTGCAGCTCATCCGGACGGCCGTTGAGCCGGTTGCCGTCGCGGTTGCCGTCGCGGTTGTTGCCACCGTCACGGTTGCCGTCGCGATTGCCATTGCCATGGCGGGGGCCCTTGTTCGGCCGATTGCGCCCCTGATTGCCCAGATAACCTCTCACAGACTCGATTCCCGTTTGGCCACGGTGCCCAGATTCGACTCCAGGAAGGCCGAGAGCTGTGACTTCGACACGGCGCCCACCTTTTGGGCCTCGACCGACCCGTTCTTGAACAGAATGAGGGTCGGAATGCCGCGGATGCCGAAGGTGCGCGGCGTCTGCGGATTCGCGTCGATGTCGATCTTGGCGATTTTCAGGCGGTCCTGATATTCACCGGCGAGCTCATCGAGAATGGGAGCAATCATCTTGCAGGGGCCACACCATTCCGCCCAGAAATCCAGCAACACGGGCTTGTCGGATTTGAGTACGTCCTGGCTAAAAGTGGCATCGGTGGTGTGCACAATGTGCGAACTACTCACGCGGTTCATCCTCCATGGGAGAACTAAATGTTCTAAGTTGAGGGAAGGAAATTTGAGGCTTGGGCCTGTGAAATACAGGGGGGGCTGCGGCGAAAGCCGTGCCAGAAACACCCGTTAAACGGTTACACTGTGATCTATATGAGAAAGGAAATATTGATGGCAGGTGGGGCCCTGTTTGGCCGCGCTCTAGGGCCAATTTCGCCCAGTCGCGATAGAACCCCTGTCTTGAGTACCTTTTTAGCGCTTCCTAACGCCATTTTCAAGGCCCCACCCCGCAACACCATGGTTCTGCGCATACAATGAGTGATCAGCCTCCCATTTCCACAAGATTTGACACCCTGGGGCTGGACGCGTCGCTCCTGGCCGGCGTCCACGACGCCGGTTTCACCCACGGTACGCCCATCCAGTCCCAGACCCTCCCCATAGCCCTCACGGGCCGGGACGTGGCCGGACAGGCGCAGACGGGCACCGGCAAAACCGCAGCGTTCCTGATCGCGCTGTACAACCTGCTGCTCACCCAGCCGGCGCCTGCCGGCAGGACCCCCACCTCGGTGCGCGCCCTGGTGGTCGCGCCCACACGGGAGCTTGCGGTACAGATCCACCACGACGCGGAAATCATCGGCAAGCACACCGGACTGCGCACCGCCGTGGTGTACGGCGGCATCGACTACGAAAAGCAGCGTCGCCAGTTGAGCGAGGGCATTGATGTCCTGATCGGCACTCCCGGACGCCTGATCGACTATTTCAAGCAGCATGTGTTCGATCTGCGCCACGCACAGGTGCTGGTGCTGGATGAAGCGGACCGCATGTTCGACCTGGGGTTCATTGCCGACATCCGCTTCCTGATGCGGCGGCTGCCGCCACCGCAGCGGCGCCTGTCGATGCTGTTCTCGGCGACGCTTTCACAGCGGGTGCTGGAACTGGCCTATGAGCACATGAACAATCCGGAGCTGGTGCGCATCGAGCCGGACAAGATGACGGTCGATCGGGTCCGGCAGATGATGTACTACCCCTCGATGGAGGAGAAGCTGCCGCTGCTGATTGCGCTGCTGCGGCAGGCCGATGCCCGGCGCACCATGATCTTCGTCAATACGAAGCGCATGGCTGAGCGCCTGGAATCGGTGCTCAACGGCAACGGTTTCCACGCCCAGGCGATAACCGGCGATGTGCCGCAGCCCAAGCGCCTGCGCTTTCTGCGCGACTTCCACAACGGCGATCTGGCGGTGCTGATCGCCACCGATGTGGCCTCGCGCGGGCTGCATATTCCCGACGTGAGCCATGTCTTCAACTTCGACCTGCCGCAGGATGCGCCCGATTATGTGCACCGTATTGGACGCACGGCCCGGGCCGGCGCCGAAGGCGATGCCATCAGCTTCGCCTGCGAGGAGTACGCCGTGTCGCTGCCCGAGATCGAGGCCTATATCGGTCACAAGGTCCCCTACTCGGCGATCTCCCCCGAACTGATCGCGAGCGTGAAGCTGCAACCCGGCACGCCGCGCGAACCCGGCAGTACCATCACTCATGGCGGACGGCGCGGGGGTGGACGCCCGCCCGCACGGCGGCGCCCCAGCGGATCGGGCAGCCCGAATCGCCGCCCCGGTGGGCGCTAGAGCAGCCCGGAGTCAGGTCCCGCGAGGTCCGTGAGCCGGTCGACCGCCGGCCAGGAGCCATGGTCGCGCACCGTGCCCCGCGAGTCCGGATGGCGCAGGCCGATCACCCAGCGAATGCCGGCCGCGCGCGCCGCCGCGAGCACCGGCGGACTGTCATCCACGAACAGGGTGTACCGCGGGTCATACGGCTCGGTGTGTCGGACACTTTCCCAAAACCTCGGGTCCTCCTTGGGCCACGAAAAAGTGTGCGAGCTGTACATGGCGTCCAGGTAGGCAGATACGCCGGTCCGTTCGTCCTTGATCGCGAGCGTCTCCGGGTGGGCGTTGGTGAGCAGCACCAGGCGCTTGCCGTTGCGGCGCAGGATCGCAAGGAACTCCGGCACGCCGCGCAGCCATTGCACTTCGTGCATGACCTCGCGTTTGAGCGCGGCGACATCCAGCTCAAGCTCGCGGCTCCAGAACACCACGCTGTACCAGTCCAGGGTGCCTTCGCGCGCACGAAAACGCGGTGCGAGCAGCGCGTGCGCCTGCTCGACGCTGATGCCCTGCGCCCGGGCCCAGGCGCTGGGAATGACGTGACGCCAGAACCGGGTATCAAACGCCAGATCCAGCAGCGTGCCATCAAGATCCAGCAGCACCGTGTTGATGGCGGACCAGTCTGGAGGGTCGGGTCGGTTCATTGCAGTGCGGAGCATATCGCCAATGGCGTCCGCCCAGCGCCTCCGTTAAGCTATCCGGATTGAAAAATCGCGCATACGGCCGCGAGCCGCACAATTCGACCGGCTATGGCGGATAACGAAGACAACGTCGATCGCGAACTGTTCCGCAACATCGAGAAGCTGCGTGAACTGCGCATCGCGCATCGCGATCTTGACGATGTCATTCACCGGCTCTCCATGGACATGCATATCGATGAGCTGCAGTTGAAGCGTCTGAAGAAGCGCAAACTCATGCTCAAGGACCAGATCACGATCCTCGAAAGTCAGCTCATTCCAGACCTGAACGCCTGAAGGCGCGCGCTACCCGAACCGATGGACAGCGCAAGCAGCGAAATCCGGGACTTCTTCGCGCAACTGGCCTCCGCCCAGGTGCTGACGGAAATCATCGCAATCGTCGTGGCCGCCGCGCTGGCCGTGGCCGGCGGGCGCTATGCACGCGTGTGGCTGCAGCGCACCGGGCACAGTGAAGCCCGCACCTGGCTGGGCGCGAGCCTTGAGGCCATGATACTGGCGGCGCCGATGTTCATCGGCATCCTGATACTGTTCCTGCTGCATCTGCTGCTCACCCACTTCGGGGCGCGCGCCGATCTGCTGTATGTCGCGACACAGCTGACCCTGGCGCTGGCGCTGGTGCGGCTGGGCACCTACGGCCTGCGCCTGATGCTGGGCCGCGAGACCTGGTTTGATGCCTGGGAAGGCCGCATCGCCGTGGCGATCTGGCTGGTCATCGCGCTCGAGCTGCTTGGCTGGCTGGAAAAGATCCAGGCCACGCTCGAGCACGTGCACCTGATACCGGGCCACAATGTGTTCACGCTGTGGGAGCTGGTCAAGGGCGTCGTGGTCGTCACCGTGTTCGTGTTCGTGACGACGCTGGTGGCGCGCACCGTCGAGCGGCGCGTGATGCGCCTGGGTTCGATCGCGCTGTCCACGCGCATCGGAATCTCAAAATTTTCATATTTCGTGCTGTTGGGCATCGGCGTGCTGCTGGGAATCAATGCCGCGGGCGTGGACGTGACCACGCTGAACGTCCTCACCGGCGGCATCGGCATCGGCCTGGGGTTCGGCCTGCAGACCATCGCCGGCAACTTCGTCAGCGGCTTCGTGCTGCTGATCGACAAGTCAATCAAGCCCGGTGATGTCATCAGCTTCACCGGACACACCGGCACCAGCACCGAGAATTTCGGCTGGGTGCAGGAACTGCGCGGCCGCTACGTCGTGGTGCGCGACCGCGATGGCGTCGAAACCCTGGTGCCCAATCAGAATCTCATCACCAACTCGGTCATCAACTGGAGCTACTCGGACCAGCGGGTGCGGCTGCGGCTGCCGGTCATGATCAGCTACGACGATGATCCGGAAAAGGCGCTGGACGCGTTGCTGGAGGCGGTCGCGGATCATCCGCGCATCCTGCGCGAACCCGCGCCGGTCTCGCGCCTGATCGCCTTCGAGGATTACGGCATGCGCCTTGAGGCGCGCTTTTGGATCGCCGATCCCATGAACGGCGTCAACAATGTGCGTTCGGACGTCAATCGCGCCATCTGGCGCGTGTTCGGTAGCCATGGGATCAGGATGCCCGTGGCGCAGCGCGAACTGCGCATGCTGCCGCCGACGCCGGCGCGTGGCAGTGCGCCGCCGCCGGACCTTTAGCGCCATGCCACTGATTGTCTCGCCAACCCTGGTGGTACCCGATGCCGATCTCACCTTCAGCGCCATCCGCTCCCCGGGGCCGGGTGGCCAGAATGTGAACAAGGTGGCGACCGCCGTGCAGATGCGCTTCGACCTGCACAACACGCAGGCGCTGGATGGGGCGGTCAAACAGCGCCTCCGGGCACGGGCCGGACACCGGCTCAATGAGGACGGCACGCTGCTCATCGTGGCGCGCGCCCACCGTTCACAGGAGCGCAACCGGGCGGACGCCATGGAACGGCTGCGCGCGCTGATCCTGGCGTCGCTGGAGGCGCCGCGCCCGCGCAAGGCCACGCGCCCGACGCGGGCCGCGAAGGAACGTCGCCTGGTGGGCAAGGCACACCAGCAGCGCCGCAAGATTCTGCGCGGCCGGGTGCGCGGCGAGGACTGAACACGCCCCCTAGGGCGTTGCCGGCTCTTCCCAGCCCGGATTCATGTGATAGGGAACACCCCGCGTCAGCATCTGGATGCGACGGATGCTGCCGCCTTCAATCCTGAACACCAGCAGCGCCTCGGTACTCGCCGGCTGGCCCAAGGCACGCTGCGACAGCGTATGGCCATCCGCCAGGCGCAGCGCGCGGGTGCCGGCCTGGTCGAGGTTCGCCCACACCACCACGGTGCCGTAGTCACTATCGACCGCCACGACGCGGCGATGATGAATGCGGGATATGGAGGAGAAGTAGCCGCTTTGCAGTTGCTGGCGGCAACCCAGGGCCGCGAGATTGAAGTGACTGTCGCCGATCAGCAGGCGCGGGTTGCCGCTGACCCGCGCGCCATTCTCAAAGCGCACGCAGTCATCGCTGATGGCCACATTGGCCCTGGCATCGTAGTGCGCCAGGGCGTTCATCCACGCCAGGGCGACGCCGGTCAACTGCTCACGGGTGGCGCGCAGCGCCGTCGGGATGGGGACCAGCCAGGATGAATCCGCGGCCCCTCGTGAATTGGTCGCATCAACCCCCGCGTCGCTCCATTCCGGACCCGCCCCCTTGCGGTAGAACAAGGTCTCCACTTCGCTGATCCGCCGGTCGCGCACCTTCAGGCGCATGGCCATGAGCACCAGGTTGTCGAACTCGCGCATGGTGCCGACATAAGTGATCTGCTGGGTCGTCGGATCCGGGTAGAACTGCTGGGCGGCGCCCACGCCGCTGGCGGTATTCCAGAAGCCGTCGCCAAGCTGCAATTCCTGGCCGTCCTCCGTGAAACGGACCCGCTCATCGAGGTTCAGCAGCTTCGGATCGTGCGCCACCACGGCCTTCAGGTAGCTGTCCGCGACACCCTGCAGGCAGGCCCGGTCGCACAGCAGCTGTGGGTCCTGCACCAGCGGCGGCGCCGGTGCGCTCTCGCTGGCGGTGGTGGCGATGCGCGTGCGCGCGGTGTTGCGTTCCCGCGAATGGCTAACCGCAGCGCGGTCACGATCATCCTCGGTCCCATCGGCATGGACATGGCGGGCCGGGTTCAGGGCCAGCAGGGCAACGGCGTACGCCAACAGCTTGCGATTCATGTCCGGCACGGCCCCTCCCCTAAGAATGGGTCACCTGAAGGATACTGTGACGCAGCTCCTCGTTGAGCACCACCTGGGCATCGGCGGCCACATGCATCAGGACCTCGTCAAACTCGAGCTTGCCGGCACCGGTCGCACGGATCACGCGTCGCTTGCGCAGCAGGTCGATGAAATTCTCGAACAGCGCCCGGTCGAAGAACTCCGGTGAATTGAATCCATAGAGCAGCGACATGCGCTGGGCCATCAGATGGCAGCGCTCTTCAAGCTGTGACTGGGTGATCTGGCCACTGCCGGCCTGCAGCAGCAGGGAGATGGCCAGGTAGTAACGCTCGATGGTCTGGATGGTGGATTGCTGCAGCAGCGACAGCTGCATGGCCTGGGGGGAGGTTGGCGCCGAGCGACACCAGTCCCCGGCCGCGTTGCGCTCGAGCAGCCCCTGGGCCTGTAGCGTCGCCAGCATCGCCTCCAGCGCCACCGGCACGCTCTCCTCGGGCCACACCAGGAACAGCTCGGCGGCAATATACGGATAGATGCGCCCGGTCAGCCGCAGGATGTCCGCATGGCTCATGGCCGCATTGCCGGCGAAGGCGCAGGCGATCAGCGACGGCAGCGCGAACAGGTGCACGATGTTGTTGCGGTAATAGGCCGCGAGTACCGCGGCCGCATCGCTCATCTGCACCAGATCGCCCAGCGGATGGCGGCGCCGGGTGATGACCTTCATTTCCTCGCCGTAGGCGACGATCTGCTGGACCGACAGGGCCGTGACGGTCACGCGGTCGCTGTACGGGCAGTCGGCCAGCAGCGCCTTGAACAGGCTCAGCTGGCGCAGCAGATCCGCCTCGACCAGGGTCCGGCGCGGCGCGGCCAGCAGCGCCACCGCCAGCAGTCCGATGGGGGTCACCGCGGCGGCCGCATTGATATTGCGCATCACCTGCGCGGCGAGCTCCCCGATGGCTGCGTTGAGCCAGGGCAAGCGGCCCTCCTCGGCGGTCAGGCGCGTGCGCCACTGTGCGTCGTGGCGCTCCAGCAGCGCATCCAGATGGATGGGCTCGCCGATATTCACGTGCACCTTGCCGAACTTTTCCTTCAACCGCGGCAGGGTGCGCAGCAGGCCGAAGAAACTCTCCTTTTCCTTGGGCTTACCGGAAAGCTCGCCGATGTAGGTATCGGCTTCCATGATGCGCTCGTAGGCGAAGTTCACCGGCAGAAACACGATCGGGCGCGCGGGCGCGCGCAGGTAGCCGCGCAGCGTCATGGTCAGCATGCCGGTCTTGGGCTGCAGCAGACGGCCGGTGCGGCTGCGGCCGCCCTCGATGAAGTACTCGATGGAATGGCCTCGCGCCATGATGGCCGCCATGTAACTCATGAATACGACCGTGTACAGCGCATTGCCGCGCAGGCTGCGACGGATGAAGAAGGCGCCGCCCTTGCGCAGGTAGCGGCCGACCAGGGGCATATTGAGATTGAGCCCGGCGGCGATGTGCGGAATGGCATAGCCATTGCGGTAGATGACGTACGAGAGCAGCAGGTAGTCCATGTGGCTGCGATGGCACGGCACATAGATGATTTCATGGCCGTCGGCGACCTTCGCCAGCGTCTCGGCGTTGCCGAAGTCCACGCCGTCATAGATGCGCGTCCACAGCCAGCTGAATACCCGCTCCAGGAAGCGCACGAAGGCCGGGGAGTAATTGGCGGCGATCTCATAGGCGAGCTTGCGGGCGCGTATCAGGCCCTGGCGGCGCGTGACCTTCTTTTCGCGCACTTCCTGGGCCACGACGGCGCGCACCGCACGGGTGCGCAGGATGCGGCCGACAATGGTGCGGCGGTGTGACAGGTCCGGACCGATGCGCGCCGCGCGCTGGCGCGCGTAGCGCACGCGCAGCGCCCGGGCCACACGCCGGCACTGCACCACGGTCGGGGCGTCACCGCCCAGCAGGCTGCGCAGCGACACCGGCTCGTCGATCTCGAGCAGCGTGTTGCGGCCGTTGAAGATAACCTGGAAGAACCGGCGCACCCGCGAGGTGATGACCCAGTCATCCACCAGCAGCAACCGGAACCAGGACGCCTCGCGCTGCGGCGCGCGGCCCCAGAACACGGCCGCCGGCACCAGATCCACGTCCGCGGCCGAATCGGTGCGCAGCAGATCCACCAGTTTCGCCAGTATCGGCGGCGGCCGCCGGTCCAGCGGCTCGGCGCCCAGTCCGCCGCGCGGATTGAGGTAGAAATACGAGCGCAGGTCCCCGCCGTGACCCAGCAGCCGCTTGCGCGGTCGCGGCAGCTTCAGTTTCACGCAGGCGGTGTTGAGCACGGCGAAGTCGGTGAAGCTGCGATGCTCCATGACGTAGCAGACCGGCCGGCCGCGCCCCAGCAGGCGCGCCGCGGCATCCGTGGGCAGCGTGGTAAAGCGAACCCACAGCGCGAGGATCCGTCGCAGCAGCCAGGCCATCGCCTATTCGCCCGCAGCCGGCATGTCCAGTGAGATCAGGAAATACTCGAACAGGTAGCGGATCATGTTCATCTGGCCATGCAGGCGATGATCATCGTGGAGCAGGTGCAGGGAGGCGCCGTAATCGCGCGCGAAGCGGGCGCTGTCCTCGTAACGCACCACCGCATCGTCCCAGCCGTGGACCACCATGGTAGGGCAATCGAGCACGCCCTTGCGCAGGGGCGGCAGGCCCTCGCCATAGATCGCCGGCGCCATGAGGAATACGCCGCGGGCGTGCAGGTGCGAGGCGGCCGCCACGGATACGTAGGCGCCGAGACTCGAGCCCACCAGCACCAGTTCACCCTCCAGATCCTTGCAGAAATCCATCAGATGGGCGAGGCGCGCCTGGGGCGCATCGATGCCGCGGTAATCGACGGACTCGGGCTCATACCCTTCCGCGCGCGCGGTATCGGCGAGCACGGTGATCTTGCGGCCCCAGGGGCCGCTTTGCTGTCCATGCGAGAACACGACGTAACGATTGCTCACCGTTCGCTATCCTATACCGCCGCTAGCCGTTGAGGATCGCGGTCTCGATTTCCCAGTCGACACGCCGCGGCGAGGCCGCCTGTCGGTTGATGTTCACGGGGCGGACACGGCTGCCGGACGGATGATGGGTGACCAGCCAGCACTGCAGCACGCCGGGCTGTTGTAACGCGTACCCAAACAGCAGATTGACCGCGCCCGCGGCGATGGTGCTCGCACGATTCACGCGCTCGTCCCACACTGCCAGACAGCAGTCCTGGAAATCGCCGCTCGCGAATGCCCCTGCGAGGCGCAGCCCCTCCAGGAACTCCTGGATCTGGCGGCCGGCGCGCTCCCAGGTCGGCATTGAATTGGGAGACGCAAGCACCCAGCGCGTGCCGCGCTCGACGCTGTTGGCCAGATGCAGTGCCAGACGATGCGCGGCGAGGTAGCGGCCTTCGGCCGAGGCGGATACTCCACAGGACAGGGTGCAGCTGTGTGCGCGGCGCGCCGGACCCGGACGCAGCGGTTCGAGCGTGTTGACTCCGGCCTGCGCCAGCCGCTCGCTGTGCTCGGCCTCCAGCATCACCGCCGGGCGCAGCATGGGCCGCAGC
>JBARBG010000112.1:0-13759 GCA_049792815.1 Steroidobacteraceae bacterium
CTAGCGGGACTGGTGCAGTCCGACCGCGCCGGTGGTCAGGCCGCCGCGCAGTACATAGGCATCGAAGCCGCGTTCGACCAGGATGTACGCGGCTGCTGAGCTGCGCCGGCCGGTGTCGCAATACACCACGTAGGGCGTCTTCGGGTCGAGCGTCGAGAGCTTCAGCCGGATGAAGTACAGCGGGATATTCAAGGACCCCTCGATGCTCATGTTCTGGTGTTCGCTGGGCAGCCGCACGTCCAGCCAGCGTCCGCCGCGCGCCACGATGTCACGGGCCTGGTCATAGTTGGCCCATTGCAGCAGCGGCTCGTTCATGAGCTCGCGGAAATCATCCTTCGCCAGTCGCATCAGCACCCCGTCGGTGACCATGGTGATGGTCGCGTTGCGTTTGGCTTCGGCGATCAGTGCCTCCTCGCCGAAGGTGTCGCCGACACTGAGCTCCGCGAGCTTGATGCCATCGCGGTTCAGCGGCGTCTCGCGCGTCACCAAGCATTGGCCCTTGACGATCACGTAGAAGTAATCGCCCTCATCGCCCTGCTTGATGACCACATCCCCGGCCAGGTACGGCACGCGCTGCATGCGCATGAAGATGGCCTGGATGTTCGCCGGCGGGATGCGGTGGAAGGAGCGCGTCTGCAGCAGGGTCGTCATCCAGTCATCGCCGGTGGTGCCGCCGTTGAGCTGGGCCTGCAGTTCCTCGACCTCATAGGTTCCGGTCTGGTCCCACGTGATCATCACATCGAGCAATTCGCTGTCGATGGACAGGTAGGTAATGTCATCGACGGCACGCGCACTGACCGCACGCGGCAGATTCGGCGACAGCGGATTGCGCGCATCGGCGGTGCCACCGCGGATCATGGCGACGGTGCGCTCGGCCTCGCGCAGCTCGACCATGCCGCTTACCAGCCAGATTTTGCGCTTGTCCGTGTCCCCTTCCTTGAACAGGAAGCGGCCCGCTGACATCGACCGGATGCTGACTTTCTTCGCCAGCGCCGCGATGTTCTCGCGTTTAAGGCCATCCAGCGGTGCGAAGGTTTTGAGAACCTGAACGCTGGCTTCACGTTCTTCGGTCATTTGCACGGCTGATTATCGGTAGGAATATGTCCTGGGTGAGCCTTTGATGGTAGCACAGCGTCAATGCTGTCCTGGTACGCCGTTCACGGTTTGCAGGCTCTGGTCCAGGAGATTCCAGCCTGGATCGGGCCGGAAGCGCTCGCCATGGCGCGTGGCAAGATCCGCGAGGCGGCGCACACACTCGGTAATGCCACGCGCGCGGGCATAGGCAACCGGTCCGCCACGAAACGGTGCGAATCCGGTGCCGAAGATCACCGCGGCATCCAGCAGATCCGCATCACTCACCACGCCCTCGCGCAGGCACGCCACCGACTCGTTGACCATGGCCAGCAACATCCTGTCGGTCGCATCCGCCGGCGGTGCTGCGCCGCCCGGCGGCTTGGTGGGATGTCCCTCGTGCCAGGTATAAAAGCCGGAGCCGCTCTTGCGTCCGAATTTACGCGCCGCCACGAGTTCCTCGAGCCGCGGGTGCACGGGCGCGGGCTTGCCCAGCTCGGCGGCGATGATGGTCCCGACATCCTTGGCCACATCCAGTCCCACCACATCGGCCAGTTCGATGGGTCCGACCGGCATGCCAAATCCCGTGGCTGCGGCGTCGATCCCCGCCAGCGACACGCCCTCCTGGGCCAGGTACATGGCTTCGTGCAGGTAGGGCATGAGCACCCGGTTGACCACGAAGCCGGGCGCGCTGCGACACACGATGGGCAGCTTGTCCAGGCGCCGGGTGAAGGCCACGCCCAGTTCCTGTGCTTCTTCTGAGGTGCCGGTGCCGCACACCACCTCCACCAGGGGCATCTGCGATACCGGGTTGAAGAAATGCAGTCCGACCAGTCGCTCGGGACGCGCCAGCTGTTCGGCCAGCGGCTCGAGTTTGAGGCTGGAGGTGTTGGTTGCCAGCAGCGCCGTATGTTTCATGCGCGGCTCCAGCGCGGCATACAGGGCGCGCTTGGCGTCCAGGTTTTCGAATATGGCCTCGATGACCACATCCGCGTCGACGACCCCGTCCCCGGCCACATCGGCACGCAGGCGGCTACGCGCCTCAGCGATCTTGTCCGCCACGCGCAGGCGTTTCTCGAACAGCTCACCCGCGCGTTTGAGTGCCGGCTCGATGTACTCCAGCGCCCGGTCCTGAAGCGTGACATTGAAGCCGCGCAGGGCGCACCAGGCGGCGATGTCACCGCCCATCACACCGGCGCCTATGACATGGACGGCCTTGACGTCGGCGGCGGCGCGGGTGCTTTGAGCCTTGAGCCGATCCTGCAGCAGGAACACCCGGATCAGGTTGTGCGCGGTCGGGGTCTGGAACATGGCCGCGATGGAGCGTGCCTCGGCCTCGAACGCGGCCTTGCCATGCGCGCCGTTGCGGGCCCACAGATCGATCATGGCGTAGGGCGCCGGGTAGTGTGCCCGCGGAGCCTTTGCGGCGACCTGCTGGATCAGCGCGCGCCGGATGAACGGACGCAGTGGCGCCAGGCTCAGCAGTCGCTCCACGAGGGGCGGTCGGTGCGCGGGCGGGGGCTTCAGCACCAGCGCCCTTGCGGCCTCAGCCAGCTCGGCGGCCGCGACCAGGCGATCCACCAGGCCGATCTTTGCGGCCTTGTCGGCCCGCACCGGACGCCCGGTGAGCATGAGCTGCATCGCGGGGCGCACGCCGATCAGGCGCACGGCACGGACACTGCCGCCGAAACCGGGGTGTATGCCCAGCTGTACCTCGGGTAACCCGAGCTGCAAGCGCTCATCGCCGACTGCCACGCGATAGCGGCAGGCCAGGGCGAGTTCCAGGCCCCCGCCCAGCGCAAATCCATGCAGGGCCGCCACGGTCGGGCAGGGCAGTCGCTCGAGGCGCTCGAAGGTCAGCTGGCCCGCACGCGTGAGCTCGTAGCCGGCCGCGGCATTGGCGAGGGTTGTGAACTCGTTGATGTCAGCGCCGGCGATGAACCCGGACGGCTTGCCGGAACGGATGACGACGCCGCGGGGTGGCGTGCGCGCCAGGGCCTGCAGGAGCGCATCGAGCTCGCGCATCACCTGCTGTGACAGCGTATTGGCCGAGGTGTCCTGCTTGTCGAGGGTCAGCCAGGCAATGCCCTGACTGTCGCGTTCCATTTTCCAGGCTGGATTGCTCATATTCTTGTTCTTTCGCGGCTCATGCGGCGCTGTCGCGGCGGGCCGCGCCGGTGTTGACGTGGAAATCACAGATCAGCGGGCGGTGGTCGGAGAAGCGCACATCGGGGACTCTGAAATCTGTGATCTCGATGTCGGCGCTGACCAGGATGAAATCCAGCTCGACCCGCGGAATGCGCGCCGGGAAGGAGGGGAGCTCTTGGGTATTGGCGCTGCGCAGTCCCGCGGCGCGCATGAACAGGAAGATCTCATGGTTGCCCCAGAAGGTATTGAAGTCGCCGGCCACGATCACCGGCTTGTTGGACTTGACGATGAGGTCATGCAGTGAGCGCAGCTGGTACTGGCGGTGCCGGTACTTGAGCGACAGATGCACCAGAAATACGCACACGTCCTCCAGCTCCAGTTCGATGATGAGGCGCTTGATGCCCATGTCAAAGTAGTGGAAGCGCTCCCCCGTCATATGCGGCGCCGACAAAAAGGCGTTGGCCTGCTTGCGCACGATGGGTACGAACTGGTTCAGCGACTGGGTGCCGTACTTGCACTCATAGGTCGAAAAATGCCCCAGCTGCTGGGCGATGTATTCGGCCTGATTGACCATGCCGGAGCGAATGGAGCCGGTGTCGACTTCAATCAGGCCCACCACATCGGGCTTTTCCGCGCGCAGGAACTCGGTGATGCCGGTCAGAACGCGCTTGTTGGTGCGCAGGTATCCGGCGCCCGGTAGCGGCAGGTGAAAGGCGGCCCCGGTTCCCGTGGCGTAGCGAATGTTGTAAACGACCAGGCGCAACGGCTGCCGCTCTTGAGGCCTTTCATTGCTGAAGTTTGGGGGATTGTACTCTCACGGGGGTGGGTTTTGCGGCCGGCTGCCAGCTATGCGAGACTGCGAGCATGTCGCAAGCCAACCCATTTCGGGTCTTCGTCACGCACGCCTGGGACAACTGTGACGATTACCTGCGCGTGTTCGAATACCTGGAAAGCGCGAATAATTTCTTCTACAAGAACTGCAGTACGCCCGACCACATGCCCGCAGGCGACAAGGAGGCGCTGCGCGAAAGCCTGCGTCAGCAGATTGCGCCGGCCGAAGTCATCATCGCGCTACCGAGCCTGGCTGAGGCCAATCGCGATCTGCTGCAGTTTCAGATGATATTTGCCCAGGCCGCCCACAAGCCCGTGGTGTTGATGAAGACTTTCGGCAGCGCCACGCCGCCGGCCAAGGCGATCGCCGAACTGAGCGATGAAATCGTGGACTGGGACGCACGCACGCTGGTCGACACCATCAAGCGTCAGGCGCGACACGAGGAAACCAATCGCTGGGAGACCATCGAGTTCAAACTCGACTAGCGGGCGGCTCAGGCCTCCAGCAGATACAACGGCACGGTGGAGGCCTGGCGCGCCTGCGGCGAGCGGGCCATCACCGAGAGCATCTGCACCACCGTCTCGGCGATATTCTCAGCCTCATGGCTGGACATCTTGCGCACTGAGGCGCGAATCGCATCCTCGCCACGCTGCGGTCGTTCCCGCGTCAGCGAACAACGTACGTTGTGGAACTGTTCGCGGATTTCGCGCGGCAGCTCCTCCTCGGCAACCGCCGACAGATGATTGCGGTAAGCATCGCTGAGACGGTCCTTGATCGAACCGGAACGCGCGAGTGAAAGGGTGGCCCCCTGAAACTTCTCCCACGTAGTGCTCATTGCGACCTCTTCTTGTGGTGGGCGGCGGATTGTTGTTATTTGATAAGTAAACCGTGCATCGTCCGGCATTCATTGCCGAATATACGCCCGGCGTCACGAAAAACAATGTCAAACCAATTTTGCGCCAGGACGGTGATATACTCAAGGCAGTGTCTTAGGTATCGACAGGCTGCGGTTGATTCTTAAGGCAAAGCTGGGGAAAAGCCTGCGCCCCGTTTTGGGGCGCCAAGCGTAGGCTTGGGCCCTCGGGCGGCGTGGTGCTCTGCGGCACCCCCTGCAAAGGCGTATCATTAGGGCCAGTGTTTATAGAGGCTTGAGCCGCTGTGGATTTATTCTCCCCCAAGCATTTGTTGATCGTGCTGCTGGTCGTGCTGATCGTCTTCGGCACCAAGAAGCTGCGCACCATCGGTTCAGATCTGGGCCAGGCCGTACGCGGATTCAAGGATTCGATGAAGGAAGGCGAGCGCGAGGCCGAGCAGCCGCCGCCACCGCCGGTTGAGGCCCGTCAGCTGCCCCCACAGGACAAGGCAGCGCCCGCCGAGAAGACCAGTACCACCGAGAAAACCTCGGTCTGACGCGGCCGGAGGGGGAACCCTCGAGGGCGCTCGGCGCCTGACCCAACTCTTGTGCACTGCGGCGACCCTCCCGGGCGCGCTCACGTATCATCACGGCCTCGGGAGCGCGATGGTTTCCAGGGGGACAGACAATGACAGCGAGTTGCGCGAAGCGCCGGGCACGGCGCCAGGTTGCGGCGTGGGCCGGCAGCTGGGCCTGCGTGCTGCTGGTGAGCCACGGCCAGAGCGCGCCAGGCGTGACGGCCGCGCCTGACAGCAACGCCTTGCCGCAAACCGTCGCCGCCCTGCAGGCGAGGGTGGAGGCGCTTCGGGACATCAACGACATCAAGCGCCTGCAGCGCGCCTACGGGTACTACCTCGACGGTGGTCAATGGGACCAGGTAGCCCAGCTCTTTTCGCGCAATGCGACCCTGGAGATCGGCCTGGACGGGGTCTACCGGGGCCGCAGCCGGATACACCAGTATTTCCTGGCCGTGGGCGGCGGGCATACGGGTCTCGCGCCCGGGCAGGTCAACCAATACCTGCAGCTCATGCCGGTCATCAATCTGGCAGCCGACGGCCTCAGCGCCAAGGGAACCTGGCGTGCGGTCATCCTGGCGGGGCAGGCCGGCAAGGGCGCGTGGTGGGGTGAAGGTCCCTACGAAAATGAATACGTGAAGGAGGGCGGAGTCTGGAAGATCAGCGCCCTGCACTGGTACCAGACGCTGATGACCCCCTACGACCAGGGCGGCTGGGCGCGCAATCCGGATGTGAATGGCGGGCACTACGCACCGGCTTCGCTGCCTGCGGATGCGCCGCCGACCGAGCAGTACAAGGTCTGGCCCGGCGCCCATGTGCCGCATTTCCATTTCAAGAACCAGGCGCCGAGCCTGCGTACCGATGGCGCCCAGGGCAGCGTTGCCAACGTCGCGACGGTGCATTGGAACGAGGCGCAGCTGCAGCGGCAGATTGCGCTGCTGTCCCATGACTTGCAGCAGCTGGAAGATCAGAACGCCATCGAGAAGCTGCAGCGCATTTACGGGTACTACCTCGACAAGGGCCAGTGGCGCCAGGCCGCGGAGCTGTTCGCTGCGGACGGTGAAATCGATATCGCCGGGCGCGGCGCCTATGTGGGCCAGGCCCATGTCCTGAACTACCTGCGTGCGATCGGGCCGGAGGGTCCGGCCGCCGGGCGGCTGTACGACAACATGCTGCTGCAACCCATCGTCCATGTGAGCGCGGACGGCGCTACGGCGCGGGCCCGCTGGCATCTGTTCGCGCAGCTGGCGCAGGCCGGCCAGTTCCATGAATGGGGCGTCGGCATTTTCGAAAACGAGTATGTGAAAAGTGGTGGCGTGTGGCAGATCCGGCGCCTGCATTTTTATCCCACGCTGTACACACCCTATGACGCGGGCTGGGCGAAGAGTGTGCAGACCTACTCGCATTTTGAGCCGGACCTGAACCCCGACCGGCCCGCGGCCCCGGTAACCGCTCCAGTGCCGGCGCCGTTTGACTATGCCAATCCGGTGCGCGGGTCCGGGCCGATGCCCGCCTGGTCGCCGGCACCGGCAGATCTTGCGGCGGTGGGCAACATGCCGAGCGCCATGAGCTTGCTCACGAACAGTCTCGCGCACCGTACGGGGCTGCTGGAAGATGCGGCCATCATCGAAAACCTCCATGCGATGTATGGCTACTACCTGGCGACATTGGAGTGGGATGCGCTGACGGATCTGTGGGCGCCTGAAGGCACCATCGAGATCGCCCTGCGCGGGGTGTATTCCGGCAAGCCTGCGGTGCGCCGCAATCTGAATCTCTACGGACAGCAGGGGCTGGATGACGGCGTGCTGCACAACCACATGCAGTACCAGCCGGTCATCGATGTCGCGAGCGACGGAATGAGTGCGAAGATGCGTTCGCGCGCCTTCAGCATGATGGGCAACTACGGCAAGAACGGCACCTGGATGGGTGGCATCTACGAAAACACCTATGTCAAACGGGACGGTATCTGGCGCATCGAATCCGACCACGTCATCAACACCTACTTTGCGCCCTATGATGTGGGCTGGAAGGACCTGCCGGCGCGCGACGCACCGGGCATCACGGGATCCAATCCTCCGGATTCGCCTCCGACGGTCCACTTCGAGATGTATCCGCGTTCCTTCCTGCCGCCATACCACTATGTGAATCCCGTGACGGGAAAATAGCGGTTGGGGCCATGCGAGTTGCGCCGGCAACACTTGCGGCGATACCATCGCCGACCGGTTCACCAGGAGCACCCTATGCGTCGAATTTCCACTGCGGCCTGCCGTACCGCCCTCGTGATCGGCCTGCTGAGTTTCTGCGGCCTCGCATTCGCGCATCACTCGGGCGCGATGTTCGACACCGCCAAGAAGGTCGATGTCAGCGGCACCATCATCGACTTCAACTGGACCAATCCGCACGCCAATTTCAAGGTCAATGTTGACAAGCCCGGTGGTGGCTCGGAAATCTGGGCAGTCGAAATGAACAGTCCCAACAACCTGGTACGCGACGGCTGGAAGCGCACCACGCTCAAGCCCGGTGACAAGGTGACCGTGACGGTGCGGCCGCTGCGCGATGGCACACCCGGCGGGCAGTATGTATCGATCGTTCTGGCGGACGGCAAGGTGCTGGGCGGCGAACAGCAGCGCTGATCACGACAAGAATTCAAAAAATCCTAAGGGGCGAATGATGCGAACGACCAGCAGACGGATGGTGGTGGGTCTTGGCGCAGCGCTGCTGCTGCTGGCGGGCACCCTGGCCGGTGCGCAACAGGCTCCACGTGGCGGCCTCAGCCAGAAGCAGGAGGACGATCTCGCGCACAAGCACGACGGCTACTACGGTGCTCTGGCGCCGCAGAACCTGCACAAGAAGCGGCCCAAGGCGCCGTTCGACATGACCGGCACCTGGTTCGTGAATCTGCGACACGGCTTCGCAGACTTCATGTTCGGGCCGCCGTATCCGGAGTTCTATGCCGCCGGGAAGCAGGCCATGGTGGAAGCGGCCGCCGCCGCCGCGGCCCACAAGTCCTATCGCGACAGCATCGGTGAGTGTTTTCCGGCTGGCATGCCCATGATCATGACGCGGGTGTGGCCCACGAGCATCATCCAGCTGCCGACCTCGGTGCACATGATTTTCGGTTTCACCAACAGCTACCGCGTGATCTACCTGGACGGCCGCAAGCACACCGATCCGGATATCGCCATCTCCACCTACAACGGCGAATCCATCGGGCACTGGGACGGCGACACTCTGGTGGTCGACACCAAGTACCTGGAACCGAATGAGCATTGGATCGATCGCGGACTGCCGATTTCAGACGAGTTTCAGATTGTCGAGCGCTATCGGCTGCTGGACCAGGGCAAGACCCTGGAGATCCAGTACACCATGACGGATCCGAAGAACTGGAAGGGCGAGTGGCACAATACCAAGCACTTCATCCGCGAGGACTACAGCGATGTGCCCGAGGTGGAGTGCCTGCCCAACCTGAACGCCAATCTGCCGAGCACCGAGAAGGGTCACGACGCGGCAGAGCGCCAGGACGGGGCCAAGCCGGCGACTGGATCGCAACCGGCCGCCAAGTAAGGGCGCCCTTACGGAAAGCCGGCCACCAGGGCATTCAGACCGGTGGTGAAACTTTCATCGAAGCCGATCATCCGGGCGAGGTAGTCGTGCAGGGCTTCGCTTTGTTCGTAGATGCACCAGCCCAGCACCAGTGACACGACCGACGAGTAGTAGGACAAGGCGAGGTGGCGGCTTAGGCCCGCGGCCATCAGCGGCCTGGTGAGCCGGTCCGTGGCGGCATCGGTGTCATCGTCCAGCGGTCGCGCAATGGCGCACAACTGAGCGGAGTCACGGTGCCCGAGCAGGGCCTTGCGGAAGGTCACCCCATAGGTCAGCAACCAATCGCGCCAGGGCAGTCCTGCAGGGACGGCGTTCAGCGCGCCATCGTAGAAGTCCCAGGACATCAGGCTCAGCAGTTCCCCCTTGTTGCGCACATGCCAGTACAGCGCGGAGGCCTGCACGTTCAGGCGGCCGGCGACGGCGCGCATCTGCAGTTCAGCCAGGCCGTGTTCGTCGAGCAGGGCGAGCGCCACATCGATGACCTGGCGTTGATGGATTTTCACGGCTGCGCGCGTTCCTGTGGCTAAAGTTGCGAGGCGTTGACTATACATGGCGATTATTGAACACTGTTCAAGAAGCGCGGGGGGACACATGAATTATGTGCGAAACGCATGGTATGTGGGGGGCTGGAGTCCGGATCTTTCGCCCGACAGGCTGACTGCAGTTCAAATACTGGGTGAACGCATTGTTCTGTGGCGTGCGCAGCACCAGGTCGTTGCCCTTGCGGATCGCTGTGTTCACCGGCTTGCGCCGCTGTCACTGGGACGCTGCGAGGGCGACCGGCTGCGCTGCATGTATCACGGCCTGCTGTACGACACCCGTGGCCAGTGCGTGCAGATTCCCGGGCAGGACACCATTCCCCCGGCTGCGCGCGTGCGCAGCTACCCCGTCGTGGATCGTCACAGCTGGCTGTGGGTGTGGATGGGTGACCCGCGGCAGGCCGATGAGGCGCTGATTCCGCCGGCCGTGGGCCTTGCGGATCCGGACTGGATCCTCGGCCGCGGGCAGCTGGATTACCAGGCCGAGGCCTGTCACATCAATGAAAATCTGCTCGACTTCAGCCACCTGACCTACGTCCATGCGAACAGTTTTGGGGCGGGCCCGAGCTTTTCCGAAGAGCGTCCCAGGCTTACCCCGCTGGAACGCGGCGTCAGATTTGAGCGCTGGATCACGGGAACCCGCGGTCCGCCGGGGCGCGGCAGCGATGAGCTGACGGACAACTGGTCGAGCTACGATTTCCTGATCCCGGGTGTATTGCTGATGTGGTCGGGCAGCTTCACAGTCGGCACGGCGGCGGCCTGTAACTACGAGCGACCGGACTATTCACAGGCCCTGCGGGGTGTGACGTTCACCAGCCAGGCCGTCACTCCCATGGCCGATCGCAGTGCGCGCTATTTCTTCTCCTGGGGGCCGCATCGGCAGCACGGTGATGAGGCCCTGCGCGATTTTCTGATGAAGCTCGCCGCGCAGGCATTCGGCGAGGACAAGGTCATGATCGAGGCGCAGCAGCGGGTGATCGATGAGACGGCTGACCCGGCCATCATGCCCACCGCCCACGACCGCGGCGTCACACTTTTCAACCGGCTCGTGACACGCCTGGCGCGCGCCGAAGCGGGGCTCAGTGCCTAGCTTGCCGCCTGCTGCGCTTCGGGTGTTCAATGCACTATCAATCAGGAGCGCATCTTGACCGCACCCATTGTTCATCAACCCGATCCCAGACTCGACCTGGTCTTTGAACGCGTCGTCGAGGTCTCCGCGGAGCATCTGTGGCGCGGTTGGACGGTGGAAGAACAATTGAAGAAGTGGTTCACACCGGCGCCCTGGAAGACGGTGGACTGCGAAATCGACCTGCGTCCGGGTGGCAAGTTTCGCACCGCCATGCGCGGACCAGAGGGCCAGGAGTTCGACAATGTCGGTTGTTACCTTGAAATCGTCCCTCACCGCAAGCTGGTGTGGACCGGCGCGCTGGGGCCGGGTTATCGACCGCGGTCCGCGGGTCCCGCAGGGTCGTTCGTCATGACCGCCGTCATCACGCTGCAGCCGCAAGGGGCTGGCACTCTCTACACCGCGCTGGTCATCCACGGTGACGAGGAGTCCCGCAAGGCCCACGAGAAAATGGGTTTCTACGAAGGTTGGGGCAAGGCGCTCGACCAGCTCGTCGCACTGGCCTAGCGCCCGGTCCAGGCACTACTGCCTATCTTCCTTCTTCCTTTCGTCCTTCTTGGGCTGCGGCTTGCCCTTTTTCTGATTCTTCTTTGGGTTCTGCTGCGGATTCTGAACCTGCGGTTGAGCTCGCTGCTGTGCCTGTACCAGGGGTGCAGGCGGCTGCGGACGGGGCTCAAAGTTTGATTGCGGGGCGCGGCCTGGCGCCGAGGCGGCGCCGCGTGCGCCGACCACGCCCGGGGCATTGAAGGCCGCAGGTCGCGGAGTCGCCGCAATGCTCGGGTGGCCACCGTTGGCATGCGCGAACAGTGCGGGGTTGGCCTGCGCCTGCTGCACATGCTGTCGCTGCATCGGAGTCGGCGGCGCATGCGGTTCCTGTGCAAACTGGCGCTCCTGCGCCGTCGGCACCGCCGCGGTACCTCCCGTGCCGCCGTTGTAGCTGACCTTGTTCACGGTGACGTTGTTGATCACTGTGGTGTTGTAAGTGTTATGCACCACCGTGACGTTCACATTGGTCACCGCACGATTGTAGGAGAAGGCGCCACCGACCCAGGCGCCGCCGGCGAAGCCTGTGCCCACATAGCCGAACCCGTAGTTCACGCCACCATAGAAACCGACATGCGGGCCCCAGTAGCCGGCGTGGAAAGCGTATACGCCACCCACGAAACCCCAGTAGCCTGGTGTCCACAGCACGCCCACGGTGGGCGGCTGCACCCAGGTTCCCGGCACCCAGTAATAGCCGCCGCCGCCCCAGGCCCAATAGCCCGGAGTCCACAGAAAGCCGTCCTGCGGGCAGGCCGGCTGCTCATAGTCCGGCAGCGGCGGCGGGGCCTCACGGACCTGAACGTCCACGGCCGCTACCGGCGCCACGTATACCGGTGGGGGTCCGGCGACCCGAACCTGGGCGACGCAACCAGCCAGAGTGAGCGCCGACACGGCCAGGGCTGCGCCCCGCCAGGAAGGCGCCGAAAGCGGCAAACTGCGCAGTGTAATTGACATCAGCGTGACCATCGGTGATTGGATATGACGAAGAGTAACGGTTAAACCTAGCCGCAAGTTGACCTGGGTCACGAAAAATCACCATGAATACCAAGCAATAAGGGGTCTGCTGGCGTGCCACTACCGCGTCAGACGCTGTCGATGAGCCGCTGGGTCAGGGCCTCCGGCCGATCAATCATGACATCATGCCCGCAGTCTATTCGGGTCGTGCTCCAGCCCCGTGACCTGGCCTTCTCGTAGAAGGGAAAAAACGGCGACTCATCGCCGGCCCAGCCCGCTGCATACAGATAGGCGACTTGTTTGACACGCGCGAGTCCGCCGGTCAGCTGCACGCGCTGGCTGAAGCAGGCGCGAGACTGGAGCGTGCATTGACGGTCGACCCAGGCGCGATCCGATAGGTTGACCCCGAAGGTCTCGGCGCTGATTGGCGGGCATTTCCAGCCATCCACCAGCTGCGCGTCGGGCACGGGGGCGAAATCCTCAAGACATTGGCCCGTTTCGGGAACGAAGGCATCCAGAAACACCAGCGAGCGGATGCGCTCAGGAATCCGATCCGCAACGGCCGACACCACCATGCCGCCGTAGGAGTGGCCGCACAGCACGAAGTCATCCAGTTCCTCCCAGCGTATGAGATTCAGGACATCCTGGATATGGGTCTCCAGATTCACATCCGGTGAGAGCAGGTGAGCGCGTTCACCGAGGCCGGTCAGCGTAGGCGTGAAGACTGCATGGCCTTGCTGCTGAAGCGCCGCGCGCACCCGCTTCCAGCACCAGCTGCCATGCCAGGCGCCATGGACCAGAACAAATGTCGCCATCCGGGGATGTTACAACGGATTGCCATGCTGGAGCCGCTGACGCAGACTCTGGCCTCATGTCACGGCTGTTCGCGCTCGCCATCTTCTGCGGCTCGTTTTTGCTGTTTCTCGTCCAGCCCGTCATTGCAAAAGAGCTGCTGCCGCAGTTCGGCGGCTCGGCGAGTGTCTGGCTCACGTGCCTGGTGTTCTTCCAGTGCGCGCTGCTGCTGGGCTACGCCGGCGCCGATGGCTTTGCCAGGACCGTACCCGCGCGCCTGCAGCTGGCGGTCGTGGTGATCCTGGTGCTGGTCGCGGCGGCCGCTCTGCCCATCGTGCCGGCAGCGCCCGGGGGTCCTGCGCCGGGCGCACTGACCGCCGCCCATCCCGCCCTGGGTGTGATCGCCACTTTGGCCCTTACCGTGGGACTACCCTACGTGCTGGTTTCCACCACCACCCCGGTGGTGCAGAGTTGGTATGCCCGCAGTCTGCCCGGGCGTAGCCCGTACCAACTGTTTGCGCTGTCCAATCTGGCCTCCATGCTGGCGCTGTTCGGCTATCCGCTGTTGCTGGAACCCTGGGTGGGCACGCGCTGGCAGGCCTATGGCTGGTCCGCCGCTTACCTCGGCTGGGCCGCGCTGATGATTGCCTGTGCGGGAGTCGCGCGCGCCGGCGGCACCGCCGGATCCGCTGCAGCAGCCACGGGCACGCCGGTCCCCACGGC
>JBARBG010000113.1:0-10193 GCA_049792815.1 Steroidobacteraceae bacterium
GTGCATTGCCGGCCGGCAATCGCAGTATGGCCATGACTGAAACCAGGCCGTACAGCACGGCCAATACACCGGCTGCAATCGCTATCCACAACCAACTCGCGGCATCCATCAGCAAACCCCCAGAAGAGCAGATTCCGTAACTTCGTATTGTTTGGCCCAGGCGGTCCCGGGCAGCCGAAAACTTATATCACACAGGCATGCGTGCGGGGCACACCCTCAGACTTTGAAGTCAGTCTTGAGCTTGCGGCGCACGGGCGCGCCCTTGATTCGCACATAATCCGGCAGCCCGTCCTTGAACGGTGGATAGGCTTCCCCGGCGACCAGCGGTTCCAGGTACCTGCGGCACGCGGCAGTGATGCCGAAACCATCGGCAGTAATGAAATCGCGCGGCATTTTCTTTTCCTGGTTCGCAACTTGCGCCAGCGGCACGTGGCCGATGACCCAGCGGTATGGCTTCGCGGACTTGCGCACGATGGTGGGCATCACGGCATTGTGGCCCTTGACTGCAAGTTCCACTGCGGCCTTGCCGCAGGCATAGGCCTGTTCAACATCCACTTTGGAGGCGATGTGGCGGGCCGAGCGTTGCAGATAGTCGGCCACGGCCCAGTGATATTTGTAGCCGTGCGCCTCCCTTACCATGTTGGCGACCACCGGACCTACGCCACCGAGCTGCGCGTGCCCGAAGGCATCCTTGGTGCCGGCCTCGGCCAGGAAGCGGCCATCCGGATACGCGGCGCCCTCCGAGACCACGACGACGCAGTAGCCGCAGTGGTCCACGCTGAGTTTGACCTTGGCCAGGAAGGCTGCCTGGTCAAAGGGAATTTCCGGAAACAGGATGATGTGTGGTGCTTCATCGGGCTTGCGTCCGGCGAGGCCGGAGGCGGCGGCAATCCAGCCGGCATGGCGACCCATCACCTCGAGCACGAACACCTTGGTCGACGTGCGCGCCATCGACGCCACATCCATGGCCGCCTCGCGGGTGGAGACGGCGATGTACTTGGCCACCGAGCCGAATCCCGGACAGCAGTCGGTGTGCGGCAGATCGTTGTCGACGGTTTTCGGCACCCCGACGCAAGTGATCGGATAGCCCAGCGACTGCGACAGCTGCGACACCTTCAGGGCGGTGTCCATGGAGTCGTTGCCGCCGTTGTAGAAAAAGTAGCCGATGTCATGGGCACGGAACACTTCGATCAGACGCTCGTACTCGGCCCGGTTCTGTTCCAGGCTCTTGAGTTTGAAACGCGCTGAACCGAAGGCGCCCGCGGGCGTGTGTTTGAGGCCACGTATGGTGTGGCGGCTTTCCTTGCCGACATCGATCAGATCCTCGGTCAGCGCGCCAATAATGCCGTGACGGCCCGCGTAGAGCGTACCGATCTGCCGCGGATACTTCATGGCGGCTTCGATCACACCGCACGCGGAGGCATTGATGACGGCGGTGACGCCGCCGGACTGGGCATAAAAGGCGTTGCGCTGCGCGCTTGATCTGCTGGTTTTTCGAGTCATTTGGCGTCGCCGTCAGCGGCCGGAAAAGGGCTTGCCAGAATAGCCAAAATCATGAGGATCGTGTGCCTTTCAGGGCCTTCATTGACCAACCCCTGCGTGGCCGGTAACGTGGCCAGCCTTAATAAGTCCGGGCAGATCGGCCCAAAGGCCGACCAGGGGGGCGGAAGTTCATATGCGCATCGTATTATTGGGACCTCCGGGTTCGGGCAAGGGCACTCAATCGCAGCGCCTGATCGCAGGCCACGGCATACCCCAGATTTCCACCGGCGACCTGCTGCGCGCCGCCGTCGCGGCGCAGAGCAAGCTGGGCATCGCGGCCAAGTCCGCGATGGCTGCCGGCAAGCTCGTGGATGACCAGATCGTCCTGGGCATGATTCGGGAACGGCTGGCGCTGCCCGATGTGGCCCGGGGCTTCATTCTCGACGGTTTCCCCCGCAACCTCTCCCAGGCGGCCGCGCTCGAGGAGCTGTTGAAGCAGGTCGGTCAGCCGCTCGATATCGTCGTTTTGATGCAGGTCGACAACGATGAGCTGGTGCGCCGCATCGGCGGCCGTCGTACCTGCCGCAACTGTGGCCGCGTATTCAATATTTTCACCTCACCGCCGGCAGCGGGCGAAAGCTGCCCCAAGACCGGCGCGGCGCATGATCTGTTCCAGCGTCCCGACGACAATGAAGCAACGGTCGCCGAGCGCCTCAAGGTCTACGACGAGAAGACCCGCCCGCTGGCCCATTTTTATGAGCAGCGCGGGCTGCTGCAACGGATCAATGCGCAAGGCGAACTGGATGTCGTGACGGCCAGGCTCGAGGCGGTATTGAGCAGCACCACCAGGCCATCGGCCCCGCGCAAGGCGGCTGCCAAACGGACCCCTGCGAGGCGGCCCGCAGGCAAACCCGCGCGCAAACCAAAGAAGCGGTCCGCCAAGAAACCGGCAACCCGCAAGCCGGCACGCAAAAGTGCGGCCAGGAAGTCAGCAAGAAAGTCAGCCAAGAAGTCAGCCAAGAAGTCAGCCAGAAAGGCTGCGCCGCGCCGTCATCGCTGAGGCGGCTGGCGCGATCGCGCGCCACTCAGGTGCGCCGTGTCAGTTGCGCCACGGCGCTGACGAGTTCGTCGGGTTCGGCGGGCCTTGTGAGGTGCATCTGGAACCCGGCATCGTGGGCGCGCACCGCATCCTCGGGGCGCGCGAAATCCGTGAGCGCGATGGCGGGCAGCTCCTGGGCGCTGAGCTTGGCGCGCACGGCCCGGATCAGGTCGTAACCATTGCGACCCGGCATGGTCAGATCCGCGACCAGCACATCGGCATGGAAGGTGCGCAGGGCCTGCAGCGCTGAATCCGCGCTGGTCGCCGTGGCCACCAGGGCGCGCGCGCTGCTCAAGTTCTGGCGGGCACGTTCCAGCGTTTCCTTGTCGTCATCCACGAGCAGCACCCGCAGCCCGTGCAGGTCGGCGCTCTCCAGCACGACCACATCGGCCACGGGCTCGTGCGGCGCCAGCCGCGGCAGCAGCGTGCTGAATGTCGCGCCATGACCTTCCCCGGCGCTGCTCGCCGAGACCCTGCCGCCATGAAGCTCGATCACCTGTTTGACGATGACCAGCCCCAGCCCCAGCCCCGGCGGACCGCGGCGCGGCCCCTCGCTGCGACTGAAGCGGTCGAACACCATGTTCAAGGCGGCTGGGCTCAGGCCAATGCCGCTGTCCGTGATATTCACTTCCCAGTTGCCCTGGGCGCGCGCCAGTGTCGCGGTGATGACGCCGCCGCGTGGTGTGAACTTCACGGCGTTGTTGAGCAGGTTCCACACCACCTGCTGCAGTCGCTGCCGATCACCGAACACCAGGCAGGCCTGCGGAGGAATATTCTTTTCCAGTCGCACGCCCTTGGCGTCGGCGGTCGCCTGCATGGTTTCGAGCGCGGCCTCCACGATCTGCGCCAGATCCGTTTCTTCCGGATCCAGTCGCAGGCGGCCACTGAGCAGGCCGCTCATGTCGATGAGGTCATCCACCAGCTGGGCGAGTATGCGCACATTGCGATCGATGGTCTGGCCACCGCGCTGCACGTCTTCTGGCGCCAGGCGACCGGATTCCAGCAGGCGCGACCAGCCAAGGACGGCGTGCAGCGGGGCGCGCAGCTCGTGCCCAAGGGTTGACAGGAACTCGTCCTTGAGGCGGCTGACGCGTTCGGCCTCCACCCGCAATGCACGCTCGTCGACGAGGCGCTGCCGCGGATCATCGGTTTCATGTGCGCCGTTCCCGTCCATCAGGCGATCATAGCGCTGCCAGCAGCCGTTGGCCGATGACTTCGCGTCGCCAGCCTGACATAACGGCCGCGTCAGGCTGCCCGTCCGCCAGCTGCTCGAGATCGCGCCGGGTGGCGAGGATTTCGGGCGGCAGGTTGAACTCGGTGGCGACGGCCTGGTGAACCGCCGACAACTTCTTGAACAGCGCCGTCTTCTGGGCATCGGGCGCGCCGCGCGAGGTGATGCGCGGCAGCGCCGCGGGCATTCGGGCGGCCTCGATCAGCCCCAGCACTTCAGCGCCGTTGTGCTTGATGAAACCGGGCTGCATGTCGGGCAGTCCCGCCAGCTCCTCGAGGGTCCGCGGTACCCTGACCACGATATCGCGCAGCACTGCGTCTTCCAGAATCCAGCCGCGCGGGCGATTGCGTTCGTCGGCGCGACGTTCGCGCCAGGCCGCCAGCGATTGCGCCAGGCGCGAACGGTCGGCATCCAGTGACTTGAAGGAGCGGATGCGCAACCACGCCGCCTGCGGATCGACCGCGTAGTCGGCCGGATCCGCGAGCGCCGCCAGTTCCTCCGCAAGCCAGGCCAGGCGCTCCAGGCGGGTCAGTTCCTGAAGCAGGTGAGCGCGAATCGGCAGCAGGTAGCGGACATCATCCAGCGCGTAGTCGATCTGCTCCGCCGACAGCGGGCGCCGCGACCAGTCCGTTCGGGTATGCGCCTTGCTCAGTTCCCGACCCGTCACACGCCGCACCAGCTCGGCATATCCGATCTGTGCGGGCATTCCGGTCAACGCCGCCGCGATCTGGGTATCAAACACCGGCGTGACGAAGCCCGCGGCGGGCAGCAGCACCTCGATGTCCTGGCGACAGGCGTGCATCACCTTGATGCCGGGGCCGCCGAATGCCGCGTGCAGGGGTGACAGGTCCGGCTGCGCCAGGGGATCCACGCACCAGGCGCCCGTGGCGTCCGCGATCTGCAGCAGGCACAGCTCCGCCCGATAGGTACGTTCGCGCAGAAACTCGGTGTCCAGCGCGATGGCAGGGGCCTGCAGCAAACGCTGGGCGAGTGCTTCAAGGTCCTGCCGTTGTGTGATCGTCATCGTTGCTTTTGATCCGGATTTTGTCTGTTAATGTGCGCATTATGCGCGTTCATATACTGGGAATCTGCGGCACCTTCATGGGCGGCATTGCCGCCATCGCCAAGGCGGCCGGCCACAAGGTGACCGGCTCCGACCGCAACGTCTACCCGCCCATGAGTACGCAGCTGCGGGCCATGGGGATCGACCTGGTCGAAGGCTTCGAGGCCGCGCAGCTGGACCTGGCGCCCGATGTGGTCGTGGTCGGCAATGTCATGACGCGCGGCGTGCCGGTCGTGGAAGCGCTACTGGATCGCGGCCTGCCCTATACCTCGGGACCTGAATGGCTGGCGCGCGAAGTTCTCAAGGACCGCTGGGTGCTGGCGGTGGCGGGTACGCATGGCAAGACCACCACTGCGTCGCTGCTCGCGTGGATCCTCGAGTACGCCGGCCTCGCGCCGGGTTTCCTCATCGGCGGGGTGCCGGCGAACTTCGGGAGCAGCGCGCGCCTGGGCGCCGCCCCCTTCTTTGTCATCGAGGCGGACGAGTACGACACCGCGTTTTTCGACAAGCGCGCGAAGTTTGTCCACTACCACCCGCGCACCGTGGTGCTGAACAATCTGGAATTCGACCACGCCGACATCTATCCGGATGTCGCGGCCATCCAGCGGCAGTTCCATCACCTGGTGCGCACCGTACCCGGTTCCGGCAGCATCATCTGGAATGCCGGCGATGAGCGGCTGGCGCAGACCCTGAAGATGGGCTGCTGGACGCCCTTGCAGGGATTCTCGGGTGCTGCGAGCGGCCCGGGGGTCCAGGCGCGCTGGCGCGCCGGCTCGGTGGGTGCGGCCGATTACTCGCGCTTCGAGGTGCTCGAAGCCGGCGCGGTTCGCGGCACCGTCGAATGGGATGTGATGGGTGCGCACAACATGGAGAACGCCCTGGCCGCCATCGCGGCCGCGCACCATGCCGGTGTCCCGGTGGCCACCGCCATCGCGGCGTTGCGCGGCTTCAAGGGCATTGCGCGGCGCATGCAGCTGCGCGGCGAAGTGCGCGGCATTCGCGTCTACGATGATTTCGCACACCATCCGACGGCAATCGCCACGACCGTGGACGGCCTGCGCCGCCGCGTCGGGCGGGCGCGCATTCTGGCGGTGCTCGAGCTGCGTTCCAACACCATGCGCATGGGCGTGCACAACGATCTCATCGCACCGGCGCTGGCCGCGGCCGATGAAGTCTTCATTTTCACCCCACCTGACCTGGGGTGGGATACCGCGCCCCTGATTCGCGAATTGGGTGCGCGCGGACACGCGGTGCCGAGCATCGAGGCCATGACCGCCACGCTCAGCGCCCAGGCGGTCGCCGGCGACAACCTGCTGGTCATGAGCAATGGCGGATTTGGCGGCCTGCACGAGAAACTGTTGACGGCGTTGCGCGAGACCTCGGCTAATGACGCCAGCGACGCCGGCTCCTGACTCGGTGGCCGAGCTGCCGCTCTTTCCGCTGCACACCGTGCTGCTGCCCGGCGGTCCGCTGCAGCTGCAGGTGTTTGAACCGCGCTATCTGGACATGGTCGGCCGCTGCATGCGCGGCGGCACAGCCTTCGGGGTCGTGCGCATTGTGCAAGGCTCGGAGGCCGGTGCGGTCAGCGAGACGGCGCTGACCGGAACCAGTGCCCGCATCGTCGATTTCCACGCGCTTTCAAATGGGCTGCTGGGACTGCTGTGCCTGGGCGAGCGGGTATTCCGGCTCGAGAGTCGCGTGGACCAGGCGGACGGACTGGCCGTGGGACAGGTGAGCTGGCGGCCGGCGCACCCGCCTGCGACCGTGCCGCCGCGGCATGCGAACCTGGTCGCCGCCCTGCGCGAGGTGCTGCCGCAGCTGCCGCCGGCCTACACCCATATACCGCGCAACTTCGATGATGCCGAGTGGGTGAGCTTCCGGCTGCTTGAGTTGCTGCCACTGTCGGCCGAGCAGCGGCAGCAAAGCCTGGAAGAGCATGATCCCCTGCAACGCCTGGAGTGGCTGTCGCCGATGCTGCCTAGCGCCTGACGCGCGACCGGTAGAAGCGCTCCAGGGCGAACCCCGCCAGCACCGTCCAGCCGCACACCAGCCAGCCCACCACGCCGTCGAAGTGGCTGAGCAGGCCATGCAGCGCACTGGCCGGATCGGCCACGGAGGTTTCACGCACGAAGGTGATCACCCAGATCCAGCCGGCGTGCAGTCCCAGGCTCGCGGCCACATTGCCGGTGCGCATCCGCACCGTCGCCAGCACCACACCCACAGCGAACAGGCAGATATAGGCATCGGCGATGTCCCAGGGCCGCCCGAACGCGCCAAAGGAGCCGGCCAGCATGTCGATGCCGCTGTGCCAGCTGAGCTGGTCCGGTGGCACATGGTAGGAGGTGACGAAATGGGTCATTGCATAGATGAGCGCGGTCAGCACCGTCGCGAGCATGGCGCCGGACTCGCGGGCGATGCCGGTCCACATCGCCCCGCGCAGGAAGGTCTCCTCGATGAGTGCCACCGCGATGCCGCGTGCCAGGCCCTGCCCCGCGAGCCGGATGAGCGCCGCGGCGTTCAAGTCCACCCCGGGACGCGGCAGCCGCAGGTGCAGCGCCACCATGATGGCCACGATGCTGCCCATGAGCACCACGCCCACGCCCAAGGCGATGGCTGCCTCGCGCAGAAACTGCCGCGGTGGCAGGCCGTACCCCAGGCTGCGCCGGTCCGCCAGGCGCAGCCGCCGGGCCACCAGCAAGAAACCCACGGCCGCGGTGACCATGCCGAGCCGGTCGGCCACGCGGTGGAACGGAAATCCGAAGGCCGGATGCAGCAGCTGCCACACCGGATAGGTGAGGCCCGCCATGACCGCCAGCGCCAGCAGTGTCAGACCCAGGAACCAGGCGAATGTGCGCATTACCGGGCAATTGCACCAGATTTGCGGCTGTCACGCCGCAGCAATTCTCCGGCAGAATGAGCCACAGCCAATCTGGTGCGACGCCCATGGAACTTGCCGCAGCAAAATCCACCCTCAAATCCCTGCTCGAGGGCGTCGACCCGGTGACGGGCTACGCGATTCCCAAGTCCATGGTGCTGCACCACGCGGTGGTGATCCGCGCCCTGCTGTGTGCGGTGGCGGTCATGGGGGCAGAGGAGGCCCGGTCGCGGCGTCGGGCGCGCCTGCCAAGAAACACCGGACGGCCCTGGGGTCCGGATGATGATGCCCAGGTGCTGGCTGCATTTCGCAGTGGCGACCCGCTGCTGCAGATTGCCGCCGACCACCACCGCAGTCTCGCCAGCGTCGAGTCGCGCCTGGAGCGGCTGGGTGTGCTGGCGCCCGAGCAGCGCGTCACGCGCAACCGCTATGTGACACCGCGCGGCAGCGTCGCATTGCGTTAGGCCGACACAGCGCCGGGTGCCGCCGGCGGGCTGGTATCCTCGCGCCAATGAAAGTGCTTTTGGTACCGGTTTCCGCGGCGCGCGGCTTCGGTGAATATGCGCGCGCACGCGAAATAGCACGGGCGGTGCAGCGCCGCTGGCCCGAGGCGCAGCTGCATTTTGTATTGAGTTCGCAGGCGTCCTACGCCGCGCAATGCCCGTTTCCGGCGACACTGCTGCCGGGCTCTGCGACCCTGCACACCCCGCAGGTCGTGGCGCTGCTGGCGGCCTTCCGGCCGGACATCGTGATCTTCGACAACGCCGGCAGAACGGCCCAGATCCGTGCCGCGCGCGCGGGCGGCGCCCGCGTGGTCTACATCAGTTCCCGGCGCCGCCAGCGCGCCAAGGCGTTTCGCCTGAGCTGGATGCGGATGCTCAGCGAACACTGGATTGCCTACCCGAGCTTCATCGCCGGGGAGCTGGGGTGGCTGGAGCGACTGAAGCTCAGGACGCTCGGCCGGCCGCGGGTGCGCTTCGTGGACACGCTGCTGCCGGTTGCGGAGGTCGCGGCCGCCGCTGGGTTGCCGGACCTCAAGGACTTCGTGCTGGTCGTGCCCGGAGGCGGCACGGCGCATCCGGGCGCGCGGGCCGCGCCGCAGATCATCGGCGATGCCGCCCTGGGACTGGCCGCGCGTGGACTGCCCACGGTACTGGTGGGTGTGCAGGGGGCCGGCAGTGCCCTGCTGACCTGCCTGCCCCTGCTGCCCCAGGCGCAGCTGATTGAGCTGATGCGGCGCGCCCGCCTCGTCGTGAGCAATGGTGGCGATACCTTGCTGCAGGCGCTGGCCTGCGGCTGCGCCTGTGTCGCGGTGCCGATCGCCCATGACCAGGCGGCTCGCATTGCGCGCTGCCGGGAGCGACAGCTGCTGCGGGCGGCACCGCTTGAGGCGGGGGCCATCATCGATGCGGTGGCCATGCTGCACGCCGATGAAGGCGAGCGCCGGCAGCTCTTGGCCCGGGTGCGCGGCGCCGGTATCACCGATGCCATGCCGCAGATTCTTGAGGCGCTGGCCGCGCTTGCCGCGCAGGGGCCGCGATGAGCCGCGTTGTTTTTCTGGATACTGTCAGTCCACTGCCCTACGACACCCGTTCATTCACTCAGCGCGCGGTGCAGGGCACCGAGGCCAGCGTGATGCGCATCGCCGATCGCCTCGGCGCCTGGGTGATGCAGCACAATCGCAGCAGCGCCTGGGAGCGATACCTGCCGGTGCAGCCCCTGCAGGCCGAACACGTCGTCGTGATCCGCGAGTCGCGCGCGCTGGCGCAGGCGCGGGCGCTGTTTCCGCAGGCGCAGCTGCATCTGTGGCTGCATGACAAGATGCGGCCCGGATCCAAGCGCGGACGGCGCCTGCGGCGCGCGGCCGACTTGCTGCGCACGGCGCGGGTTTCCCTCATCTGTGTCTCCGACACCCACCGCCAGGATGTGTCGAATACGCTGCGCTGGGCAGACATCGACGGCCTGCCGGTGTGCACCCGTTACAATGCGCTGGACCCGGCGCTGCAACCCGATGACAGCGCCGTGGATGATCGCCAGCTGGTGTTCTTTGCGTCCCCGAACAAGGGCCTGGCCTTTGCCCTGGACGCGTTCGGCGCCCTGCGTCGCGCCATGCCTGACTTGCGCCTGCTGGTGGGCAATCCCGGTTACAAGGCCGATGCCTGGACGGCGCTGCCGGGAGTGGAGTTTCTGGGGCCACAGCCCCAGGCGTTGCTGCACGCTCAGGTGCGTCGCTCGCTGTGCACCTTTCATCCGAATTTCCGCATACCCGAGACCTTCGGCCTGGTGTATGCCGAATCGCATGCGCTGGGTACGCCGGTGCTGACCCACGATTTCGGCGCCGCCGCGGAAGTCGTGGCCGATCCGCGCCAGTTGTTGCCCGTGAGGCGGACCTACCGCTGCTACGAAGCCGCGGTTGGCGCGCTGGCGCCGCGCTGGCGGCGGC
>JBARBG010000114.1:0-20935 GCA_049792815.1 Steroidobacteraceae bacterium
GTTGCGCGCGATGTTCTGCACCGCGCCTGACTGCTGGCGCGAGCTCGCCGAGATGTTCTGCACCAGGCTCGCGATCTGGTTGGAGACCTGCTCGATCTCCTCCAGCGCGGCGCCGGCGTTCTCGGCCAGCAGCGCGCCGCCCACCACATCGGTGGTGCTGCGCTCCATCGAGACCACGGCCTCGTTGGTGTCGGTCTGAATGGTTCGCACCAGCACCTCGATCTGCTTGGTCGCGGTGGCGGCGCGTTCGGCCAGCCGCTGCACCTCATCGGCCACCACCGCGAAGCCGCGACCGGCCTCCCCGGCCATCGAGGCCTGGATGGAGGCGTTCAGGGCGAGGATGTTGGTCTGCTCGGCGATGTCGTTGATGAGCTCGACGATGTTGCCGATCTCCTGGGAGCTTTCGCCCAGGCGCTTGATGCGCTTGGAGGTGTCCTGGATGGTTTCACGGATGGCATTCATGCCGTCGATGGTGCGGCGGACCGCATCGCCGCCCTTGTGGGCGACATCCACCGAATGCCGGGCGACGTCGGCGGCCCGTTCGGCATTGCCGGAGACTTCCTCGGTGGCGGCGGCCACGTGGCCGGCGGTCTCGGTGGCGGCGGCGATCTGCTTGGACTGGGCACCGCTGGCCTTGGCCAGGTGCTGGGCCAGCGCCTGCGTCTGGCGCGCCGCGCCATCCAACGAAATGGCCGAACTGTTGATGGTGGTGACCAGGCCGCGCAGCGCGTCCACGGCGTAATTGATGGAATCGGCGATGGCACCGGTGATGTCCTCGGTCACCGTCGCCTGCACGGTCAGGTCCCCGTCGGCGAGACTGGACAGCTCATCGAGCAGCCGCAGGATGGCCTGCTGGTTGCGCTCGCTCTCGCGACGCTGGCTCTCGACGGCCTGGCTCTGAGTCTCGGCCAGACTGCGTACCCGCCTCAGCTTGGCCCACAGCAGCGCGAGCACGACGGTCGCGGCCAGCGCAAAGCCCACCGGGATCATGGCCGTGTTCAGGTCGGTGCGCAGCAACGCCACCACCGCGCCGATCAGCACCAGGAATGCGGCCAGCGCCACCAGCAGTTCGGGCTTGCCTGAAGTTTCGTTGCTCTGGGTCATTACGCTGCTGCCTCGGCGAACGCCTGGCTTTCCAGGATCGTGCGCAGGCTCAACACCGGCCACTGCTCCTGGCCGCGCCGGAAGCATCCGGCCAGGTAACGTTCGCAACGTGCCACGGTTGGCGGCACGTCGCCGGAAAATTCGGACTCGGCGAAACGCCGGAAGCCCAGCACCTCATCCACCAGCAGGCCCGCGGGAATCTCGCGGTGATTGACCACCACGATGCGCGTATTGCGCGAGAGTACCGCGATGCCGCTGCCGATGAACTGCTTCATGTCGATGATCGGCAGCAGCTGGCCCCTGACATTCGCCAGCCCCCGCACCCAGCCCTTGGCGCCGGGCACCCGGGTGATGCTGTTGGGCACGCTCAGCACCTCGCGGGTCTCCTCGCGCGCCGCCAGGAACAGCTCTCCGGCCATGCGCAGTGCGACCCCGACCCATTCGCGGCCGGCAGCTCCCTCATTTCCCTGCTGCGCCGAGACGGCGCGTCCACGACGCTCGAGCTCGGCGAGCAATTCAAACGGGCGGTCCCGAAGCGATTTGAGTGATACTTCTTCCATCCTCGATGCGCCCGCGGCTAGTGCGCGAGCGTCGCCTGGGCCTTGGCCACCAGCTGGTCCGGCGACACCGGCTTCACCATGTAATCGACCGCGCCCTGGCGCAGCCCCCAGATCTTGTCGGTCTCCTGCCCTTTGGAGGTGACCATGACGATGGGAATGGTCCGCGTCTTCGGGTCGTTCACCAGGGTGCGCGTCGCCTGGTAGCCGTTCATGCCCGGCATCACGACATCCATGAAGATGAGATCCGGATTGATTTCACGCGCCAGTCTGATGCCCTCGGCGCCATCCGCTGCGGCTGCGGTGCGGTAGCCATGCTTCTGCAGGGCCTTCTGCATCACGTGCAGCTCGGTCGGCGAATCATCCACTATGAGTACCAATGGCATTGCCATTATCTCCCAATGTGCGTTTCGATGGCGCTGAGCAGCTCGTCCTTGGTGAACGGCTTGGTCAGGTAGTGCTCCGAGCCCACGATGCGTCCGCGGGCCCGATCGAACAGCCCGTCCTTGGAGGACAGCATGATGACGGGGATGGCGCGGAAAACCTTGTTGTGTTTGATGAGCGAGCAGGTCTGGTAGCCATCCAGACGCGGCATCATGATGTCCACGAAAACGATGTCGGGCTGGTGGTCGGCGATCTTGGCCAGGGCGTCGAACCCGTCGATGGCGGTGAAGACCTCGCAACCCTCCTTGGCCAGCAGCGTTTCGGCCGTGCGGCGGATGGTCTTGCTGTCATCGATGACCAGTACCTTAAGGCCCTGGAGCTTCGAATTGGTCCCGGACACGGAGACGACTCCTTCCACCTTAGATTCCCAATGGTCGCCTGCCCGAATTGCAGGCCGTTCGGGTTTTAACATATCGGCACACCCCCTGCTATGTCAGACTTATCACGATTTTGCACATTGAAGGGCTTGCGCGTTGTGCGGCATTCACGTCTTGCGACGTAACTCCCGGTCCTTGGGCCGTGCGAAACTGGCGACATGACCCAGAACCTCCGACTTGCGGTCGTCATGGACCCCATCGCGGGCATCAAGTACGCCAAGGACTCCACCCTGGCCATGCTGCTGGCCGCCCAGGCCCGTGGGTTTGAGCTGCACTATCTGGAGCAGGAGGACCTGTTCGTGCGCGACGGACAGGCGTTGGGGCACTCGCGGCCGCTGACGGTGCGGGCCGATCCGGCCTCCTGGTTCACCCTCGGCGAGCGTCGCACCCAGCCGCTCGGCAGCTTCGCCTGCATCCTGATGCGCAAGGATCCGCCCTTCGACATGGAGTTCATCTACACCACCTATATTCTGGAACTGGCCCGGGAGCAGGGTGCCCTGGTGGTGAACCGCCCCCAGGGCCTGCGTGACATCAATGAGAAGATGTACACCGCGTGGTTCCCGCAATGCTGCGCGCCGACGCTGATCACCCGCAGCATGGCCGACATGGACGCCTTTTTGAGCGAACAGGGCAAAATCGTCTGCAAGCCCCTGGACGGGATGGGCGGCCGCTCCATATTCGTCACCGACCGGCAGGACAAGAACAGCCGGGTCATCTTTGAAACCCTCACCCGCCAGGGGTCCCGCTACGCCATGGTGCAGCGGTACCTGCCCGAGATCGTCGACACCGGCGACTCCAGGGTGCTGCTGGTCGACGGGGAGCCGGCCCCCTACGCCCTGGCGCGGATCCCTGCCGCGCAGGACAACCGCGGCAACCTTGCCGCCGGCGCCAAGGGAGTCGGGCGCGAGCTCAATGACCGGGACCGGTGGCTGGCCGCCCAGATCGGGCCGGTGCTGGCCCAGCGCGGGATGCTGTTCGTGGGCCTGGACGTGATCGGCGGTCTGGTGACTGAAATCAATGTGACCAGCCCCACTGGAATCCGCGAGCTCGACAGTGAGTTCCACCTCAATATCGGGGATCTCTTGGTGCAGGCCATCGAGCGGCGGCTGCGCGGCTGAGGGCCTGATGCGGGCGCTCATCCCACGTGAAGGTTCGGCTCCGGTCCGCGAACGGCTGCTGATGACGCTGTTCATCGCCGCTCTGATCCACGGCATGATCATCCTGGGCCTGACGTTCGCGGGCGGCGGCAGCCAGACCCCCGGCAGCCGCGGCCTGGATGTGCTGCTGGTATCCGACGAGTTGCCCACCGCCGATCGCAACGACACCGCGGCCTATCTGGCGCAACGCACGCAGTTGGGCTCGGGCAATGCCTCGGCCCCCACGGCGGCACACAACCAGGCCACCGAGGTCTCGCCGCCGCCGCATGCCGGGGACGATGCGGGCACCAGCCTGACGAGTTCAGCCCCGGCGGCGCGCGCCGACGATCAGGTGCTCACCACCATCGCGGCGCGCACCGACATCCGCTACTTCGCCTCCCGGGGCGACGCTGGAGTGACGCAGGAACAACCCCTGGGAACCCGTAGCGCGGCACAGCCGCGCCCGGTGGACAGCGAGACCGGCACGGTGCAGCTGCGCGGGGCCAGGCGCGATGAGCTGTGGATCACCCCGGATACCCGCGAATCCATCATCGCGCCCTACCTGGACAGCTGGCGGCGGCGCGTGGAGCGCATTGGCACCCTCAACTACCCGACCGCCGCACTGCATGCCGGGATCAAGGCGAGCCCGGTGCTGGAAGTGGCCATCAATGCTGACGGCCGGCTGGCCAAAGCCGAGATCCAAACCAGCAGCGGCTATCCGGACCTGGACGCCGCGGCGCTGGCCATTCTCAAGCTCGCCAGCCCCTTTGACCCGTTTCCACCGGACCTCGCCGCGCGCTACCGCACGCTGCGCTTCGCGTACGAGTGGCAATTTACGGGCGGGCGCCAGGCCGCCATACTTGCACCGTGACCGATTCCACCTATACCAACCACCTGCTCATCGCCATGCCGGCACTGACCGACGATGACTTCGCGCATGCGGTGACGCTGGTGTGCGAACACAGCGACAAGGGTGCCCTGGGGATAGTGCTGAACAAGCCCTCGGCGATGGTTCTGCGCGACGTGCTCTCGCAGATGAAACTGGAGCCCCGCGACGAGCAGATCGGCACCCAGACGGTGCTGTGCGGAGGTCCCATTCGCACCGACCGCGGGTTCGTGCTGCACCGCCCGGGTGGGGACTGGGATTCGACCCATAAGGTGTCGGAACTGATCCAGGTGACCACCTCCCGCGATGTCCTGGCGGCCATGGCACGCGGTGAGGGCCCGGGCGATGCGTATGTGGCGCTGGGCTTTGCCCGCTGGGACGCCGGCCAGCTGGAGCGCGAAATCCGTGAAAATGCCTGGTTGCCGGTGCCCGCGGATGAGCGGCTGCTGTTCGATTTGCCCTTCACGAAGCGCTGGCAGGCCTCCTGGCAGTTCCTCGGCGTGGATGTGGAGAAGCTGAGCCTGACCGCGGGCAATGCCTGACCCTGACCGCGCCACCCCGCGCATCGCGCTGGCCTTCGATTACGGTCGGCGCCGCATCGGCATGGCCGCCGGCGACACCCTGACGGCGACTGCCGCCCCACGACCGGCGGTCGCCGCCCATGACGGGGTGCCGGACTGGACCGCGATCGCACGAGAAATCCTCGCCCTGTCTCCCCACGTGCTGGTAGTCGGCGTCCCCTATAATGCCGATGGCACGGAGGGCAGCATGGCCCAGGCCACGCGGGACTTCGCCCAGGCCCTGCAGCGGCGCTTCGCGCTGCCGGTGGAGCACGTGGATGAACACGGCTCCTCGCTGGAAGCCGGCCGCACGCTCAAGGAGCAGCGGGCCAGCGGCCAACGCCGCCGCCGCGTGCAACGCACCGACATCGACAGTGCCGCCGCCGCCATCATCCTGAGGCGCTGGCTGGCCGGAGAAGGGGACCGCAAGACGTGACCGAAGCCACCGTAACCACCCGCACCATCACCCAGCAGCTGCGCGACAACGGCCACCTGCGCCACCTGTTGACCCTCGCGGGGCTCGACCGCGACGTCCTCAGCCACCTGCTCGAGCGCTCACAGTCCTACGTGCGGCCGCTGGGGGAGCCGCCGCCGGCTTCGCGCGATCTGGCAGGCATCACGGTCGCCAACCTGTTCACCGAACCCTCGACCCGCACCCGCGTGTCCTTCGAGCTGGCCGCCAAGCGGCTGGGCGCGGATGTCGTGAACCTGGAGTTGCAGCTGTCCTCGCGCGTCAAGGGCGAGAGCATGCTCGACACCATCTACACACTCGAGGCCCTGCACGTCGACGTGCTGGTGATCCGCGATGCCGAGGAAGGCATCCCCGGCCTGGTGGCCGATCATGTACGCCCGCACGTCAGCGTGCTCTCGGCCGGCGAAGCGCATGTGGCCCACCCCACCCAGGGGCTGCTCGACGCCCTGACCATCCTGCAGCGCAAGCCGGACCTGTCGAAGCTCGCGGTGGCCATCGTCGGGGACGTGCGCCACTCGCGCGTGGCGCGCTCCGCCTACGACGTGCTCACCACGCTGTCCGTGGGCGAGCTGCGCATCGTGGCCCCGCCGGTGTTCATGCCCGAACCGGGCGAGTTCCCCGGCTGTGCGCGGCATACGACGCTCGCCAAGGGCCTGAAGGATGCCGATGTGATCATGATGCTGCGCATCCAGAAGGAGCGCATGAGCCAGGCGTCGCTGCCGGACGCGGACCGCTACTTTGCCAAGTACGGCCTGACCCCGGAACGGCTGCAGCTGGCAAAACCTGATGCCATCGTCATGCATCCGCAGCCCATGAACCGGGGTATTGAAATCGCCTCGGACGTGGCCGACGGGCCGCAGTCAGCGATTCGCGATCAGGTCCGCAACGGGGTCGCCGTGCGCATGGCGGTACTCGCCGAGGTCATCCTCAACCGAAGTTGATCTTGGTCTCGAGGTTGGCGCGCGAATCGGCGTGCAGCAGCGCCTCATCCAGGGTCACGCGGTTCAGCTTCACCAGGCCATGCAAGGCGACATCGAAGCTCTGCACGCCGCGCTCACCGCTGGCGATGATGGCCTCCTTGATGCCCATGACGTCGCCCTTCTTGATCAGTTCGCCGATGTGCGGGGTGTTGAGCATGACCTCCACCGCCGCCACGCGCTTGCCGTCCTTGCCCATCACCAGGCGCTGCGCCATCACCGCGCGCAGGTATTGCGACAGGTCCAGGAAAATCTGGTTGTGTTGCTCGCGGGGGAACATGTTGATGATGCGGTCAAGGGTCTCGGCACAGTTGTTGGCGTGCAGGGTCGCCAGCACCAGGTGCCCGGTGCCCGCCAGGCTGATCGCCGCCTCCATGCTCTCCTTGTCGCGGATTTCTCCGACGAGGATGACATCCGGCGCCGCACGCATGACGCTGCGCAGGGCGCGGGCGTAGGACCTGGTGTCGAGCCCGACCTCGCGCTGGTTGACGATGGAGCGCTTGTTGGTGTGCAGGAACTCGATCGGGTCCTCGATGGTCACGATGTGATCCGAAGAACCCTCGTTGCGATGGTTGATCATCGCCGCGATGGTGGTGGACTTGCCCGAGCCGGTGGCACCGACCACCAGCACCAGGCCGCGCTTGAGCATGATGAGATCGCGCATCACGTCCGGCAGGTTCAGCGCTTCAAGGCGCGGCATATCGGCCGTGATATAGCGCAGCACCACGGCCGGGAAACCGCGCTGCAAGAAAATGTTGACCCGAAAGCGCCCCAGGCCGGGGCGCGAGATGGCGAAATCAATCTCCAGATCGGACTGAAAACGCTCCCGCTGCTCCTGGTTCATCAGGCCCATGGCGGTCTGGCGCACGACTTCGGGGGTCAGCACATTCTTGTTGACCGGGAAGATCTGGCCTTCGATCTTGATCTTGATGGGGGCGTTGGCGGTGAAGAACAGGTCCGAGGCCTTCTTCTCCACCATCAGCTTGAACAACGGCTTGGTATTGAGAACGGTCTGCGCCGGCGAATCGGCCCCGCCGGGGCCTTGGGCGGCACGCACCTCCGGTCCTTCCGCCTCCGGAAGCAGATCGTCGCTGGCCGCGTTCACAGGTTCTTGCCCTCGTCAGCTTCCTCGGACAGTGTGAGGCCGCCATCACCCGCATCGACGCGCTCGCGCCGGCTTTCCAGCTTGATGCGCAGGCGCAGCTCGTTCTTGGAGTCGGCATTGCGCAGCGCATCCTCGTAGGAGATGTAGCCGCTCTCGTAAAGCTCGTACAGGGACTGGTCGAAGGTGCGCATCCCCAACCTGGTGGAGCGCCCCATGACCTCCTTGATCTTGGCCACCTCGCCCTTGAAGATCAGGTCCTGGATCAGCGGCGAGTTGAGCATGATTTCGGTGGCCGCGATGCGGCCGCCACCGGACTCACGCGGAATCAGCCGCTGTGACACGAAGGCGCGGGTATTGAGCGACAGGTCCATGAGCAGCTGTTCGCGCCGCTCATCCGGGAAGAAATTGATGATGCGGTCCAGCGCCTGGTTGGCGCTGTTCGCATGCAGCGTCGCCAGCACCAGGTGGCCGGTTTCGGCGAACTGGATGGCGTATTCCATGGTCTCGCGGTCCCGGACCTCGCCGATGAGGATGACGTCCGGGGCCTGCCGCAGGGTGTTCTTCAGCGCCGCATGCCAGGACTCGGTGTCGACCCCCACCTCGCGGTGCGTGATCACGCAGCCTTTGTGGTGATGAACGTACTCGACTGGATCTTCGATGGTGACGATGTGGTGGCGGGTATTCTCGTTGCGATGCCCGATCATGGCGGCCAGCGAGGTCGACTTGCCCGAACCGGTGCCGCCGACGATCATCACCAGGCCGCGCTTGGTCATCGCGACTTCCTTCAATACCACCGGCAGGTCCAGCTCCTCGAAGCTGGGGATCTTGGCGTTGATCAGGCGCACCACGGCGCCGGTGGCGCCCTGCTGCACGAAGGCACTGACGCGAAAGCGGCCGATGCCCGGCGGGGAGATGGCGAAGTTGCACTCCTTGGTGGCGTCGAATTCCTTGGTCTGCCGATCGTTCATGATGGCGCGCACCAGGGTCGCGGACTGCTCGGCGGTCAGCGCGCGATCGCTCTGCGGGCGCACCTCGCCATCGATCTTGATCGCCGGCGGAAAGCCCGCCGTGATGAACAGGTCGGACGCCTTCTTTTCCGTGACGCGCCGCAGCAGATCCTGCATCAGCTTGATGGCTTGATCGCGATCCATGGCTCAGAGCGCGTCCTTGTTGGAGGCCTTGTAGCGCGCCTCTTCCTTGCTCACCAGGCCCTTTGCGACCATATCGGTCAGACACTGATCCAGGGTCTGCATGCCCATGGCCTGGCCGGTCTGTATGGCCGAGAACATCTGGGCGATCTTGCCTTCGCGGATCAGATTGCGGATCGCAGGGGTGCCGATCATGATCTCGTGGGCCGCGATGCGGCCCCCGCCGTTCTTCTTCAGCAGGGTCTGGGAGATGACCGCCCGCAGGCTCTCGGAGAGCATCGAGCGCACCATTTCCTTCTCGGCGGCGGGAAAGACGTCAACGATTCGGTCGATGGTCTTCGCCGCCGAACTGGTGTGCAGGGTGCCGAACACCAGGTGTCCGGTTTCGGCCGCCGACAGCGCCAGGCGTATGGTCTCCAGGTCGCGCATTTCACCGACCAGGACCACGTCGGGATCCTCGCGCAGCGCCGAACGCAGCGCCTCGGAGAAGCCCAGGGTGTCGCGGTGCACTTCGCGCTGGTTGATCAGGCAGCGTTTGGATTCGTGGACGAACTCGATCGGATCCTCGATGGTGATGATGTGGTCCGGGCGGTTGTCGTTGACGTGGTTGATCATGGCCGCAAGCGTCGTCGACTTGCCCGACCCGGTCGGGCCCGTCACCAGCACCAGGCCGCGCGGCAGCATGCACAGGTCGCGGAAGATCTTCGGACAGTTCAGGTCGTCAAGGCTCAGGATCAGCGACGGAATGGTGCGGAATACGGCGCCGGCACCACGATTCTGGTTGAAGGCGTTGACGCGGACGCGCGCCAGTTTTGGAATCTCGAAGGAAAAGTCGGTTTCGAAGAACTCCTCGTACGCCTTGCGCTGCTTGTCGTTCATGATGTCGTACACCATGCTGTGCACTTCCTTGTGGGCAAGGGCTGGCATGTTGATACGCTTCATGTCGCCGTCGACACGGATCATCGGCGGTACGCCGGCGGACAGATGCAGGTCCGAAGCGCTGTTCTTCACCGCGAACGCTAGCAGCTGCGCAATGTCTACGGCCATTGAAGTTCCTCGAGGGACGGCAAGCGCGATTCAACTTCGAGTATAGCGGAGGGGTTGGCCAGCCCATATGTTAATAGATCCACAGAATTCGCTCACCGCGCAGCAGCTCGCCGGTAATCTCGCGCGGGTCCGGGCGCGGATCAGCGCTGCCGCGGCACAATCAGGCCGGAGTGTGGACCAGATCACAGTCGTCGGCGCCAGCAAGGGCCAGCCCGCCGCGGTTCTCGCCGCCGCGATGGCGGCGGGACTGCACGATTTCGGGGAGAGTTACGCCCAGGATGCCCTGCCGAAGATGGCCGCTCTGGCGCAGGGTCCGGCGCCGGTCTGGCACTTCATCGGTGCCTTGCAGGCGAACAAGACCCGCGTCGTGGCCGAGAACTTCGCGTGGGTCCATGGCATCGACCGCCTGCGCATCGCCGAGCGGCTGGCCGACCAGCGTCCCTATCACGCGCCGGCCCTCAACGTTTGCGTGCAGGTGCATATCGGCGGCGAAGCCAGCAAGGGCGGCGCCGATCCTACCGCGTTGCCGCAGCTGCTGCGCGACATCGCGCGGCTCCCGCGCCTGGCGCTGCGCGGACTGATGTGCCTGCCGCCACCGGAAGCTGATCCGGTGCGCCAGCGTCATTGGCTGCACCAGCTGCGACAGTTGTTTGAGAGCGTGAACGCTGACGGTGCGGGCCTCGACACGCTGTCGATGGGCATGAGCGGCGATCTTGAAGCGGCGGTCCACGAAGGTGCAACGCTGGTGCGCGTCGGCACCGATCTGTTCGGCCCGCGCGTGGCGCCGCCAAGCCCCAGCCATATACAATCCTCGCGATGAAGTCTCTGCGTATCGGCTTTCTGGGCGGCGGCAACATGGCGCGCGCCCTCATCGGCGGCCTCATCGCGCGCGGCACGGCGCCCTCACAGATCAGTGTCGGGGAACCCTTCGCGACCGCCCGTGAGCAGCTGCTGCGGGACTTGAAGGTGCAGGCCAGCGCCGACAACCGCAGCGCAATCGAGGGTTGCGCGCTGATCATCCTGGCGGTCAAGCCCCAGGAAGCCGGCAACGTCCTGCGACCGCTGGCATCGCAGCTGCAAAGCGCCCGCCCGGTGCTGCTGTCAGTCGCGGCCGGTATCCGCATTGCAGCGCTCAGTGCCTGGGCGGGAGCCGGCGTACCCATCATCCGCGCCATGCCCAATCGCCCCGCGCTGATAGGGGCCGGCATCACCGGCATCTATGCCGCCGCCTGGGTCAGCGCCGCGCAGCGCAGCCTTGCCGAACAGACCCTGCAGGCGGTGGGACAGTCGGTCTGGGTGCAACACGAAGCCGATCTTGATGGGGTCACCGCCCTGTCTGGCAGCGGCCCTGCCTACTTCTTTCTGCTCGCCGAACTCATGATGCAGGCGGCCATCGAACAGGGCCTGGCGCCCGAGGCGGCCCGCCGGCTCGCCGTTGCAACCCTGCACGGCGCCGGGGCACTGGCCGGTGCCTCAGACGGTGATCTCGCCCGCCTGCGCCAGGAGGTGACCTCACGGGGCGGCACCACCGAGGCCGCGCTCGACGCCTTCGCCGCCGCCGACCTCGCCGGCATCGTCGGCCGCGCCCTTGAGGCCGCCACCCGGCGTAGCCGCGAACTGGCCGACCAGTTTGGAACTGCTGAATGAACGCGATTTATTTTCTGGTCGACTCGGTGCTCACCCTGGCGCTGTACGTGGCGCTGCTGCGCCTGCTCATGCAATGGTCGCGGGCGGATTTCCGCAATCCGATCGCACAGGCGGTGGTCAAGATCACCAATCCAGTGATCATGCCGCTGCGCCGGGTGCTCCCGCCCATCAATAAGATCGACACCGCCTCGGTCGTCACGGTGCTCATCGTGACCGTGGCCGATGTGGTGCTGATGAGTTCGGTGCGCGGCTTTGGCGTTCCGCCGCTGGTACTGCTGCTGCGCGCGGCGGCGCTGCTGCTCGCCACGTCGGTGCTGTGGTTGTATTTTTACGCCATTTTCCTCTATGCGCTGATGAGCCTCATCGCGCAGGGCAGCTACTCGCCCATGCAGCCGCTGCTGACCAGTCTGTGCGAGCCGGTATTGCAGCCCATTCGGCGTATCATTCCGCCGATCGCGGGACTTGACCTGTCACCGCTGTGGGCCGGGCTTCTGATCCAGGCGCTGCTGATCCTGTTGCGCTGAGCGCTCGCGGCGCTAAGCATGTAAGTCCGAGGAAAACAGCCACTTGCAGCATGGTGCTGACGCAGCACCAGTCGATGCTGTGACCGCTGCACGCGCCCGCATCGCACCCACGCACAAACCGCGTGCACACGCAAACGCTGAAAAAAAAGGCACTTCAAGCGCAGCAGCAGAGCAGAAATAGCTTGCGAATGTGTCCCCATGTGATATTTTTCGGCGCGATTCGTTATGCGCGGTGCGGTCCGCGCGCTTGGGTTACAACGTTGGAGGAGTAGCAAAACATGGCGAAAAAGGGTGGCGCACCGACCAAGTCGGAGATCCTGACTCAGATTTCCAAGGACACTTCACTGTCGCGCAAGCAGGTCAGTGGCGTGTTCGATTCTCTGAGTGGCGTGATCAAGAAGAGCCTGCGCAGCAATGGCCTGTTCACACTGCCGGGCCTTTTGAAGCTGAAGGTCGTGAAGAAGCCCGCCACGAAGGCGCGTGAGGGCGTGAATCCGTTCACTGGCGAGAAGATGACGTTCAAGGCGAAGCCCGCGAGCAAGAAGGTGCGCGTGCTGCCGCTGAAGAGCCTGAAGAGCATGGTGAATTCCTGATCCACCGACTTGGTGGCTGAATTCTCAAATGGCCCGGGTAAACGCCGTTTACCCGGGCTTTTGATTTAGAAAGGCCGTTACGCGCTCGCGCAGCTCGGGCAGCCGGCCGTGAAAGTAATGACCCGCTCCGGGCAGCACCTGGAGCGTCGGCGCCGGATCGAGACCGCGCGCCCACTCCAGCATGCGTTGCGGAGCGACCACTTCATCGGCATCGCCCAGCAGCACCAGCCACGCAGCGGCGGGCGTCACGGCCCCGATATCCATGCGATCCACTGCCGGTGCCACCGCCACCAGGCCCGCTGGAGCGGCTTCCTGGCTCGCCCGCACCGCCACGGCGGCCCCGAAGGAGAATCCTGCCAGCCACAGCTGCGCCTGGGGCCAGCGGGTGCGGCCGTAGCGGACCACCGCCAGCGCATCCTGCACCTCGCCCGGGCCCCCATCATGCGTGCCGGCACTGGCGCCGACACCACGGAAATTGAATCGCAGACTGGGCATGCCCGAGTCATTGAAGGCGCGCGCGAGGGTGTGCACCACCTTGTTGCTCAGCGTCCCGCCGAAGAGCGGATGGGGATGACACACGACCGCGAAGGCCGCCGGCGCCGCCGGATCGACGTGGGCCGGAAAGTCCAGGCATGCCTCGAGGTCGCCCGCGGGTCCTTGCAGGACCAGGCTCACGGGGCCGAGGGTACGGCCAGACGCACCAGCAGCCGGTTCAGGCGCCGCACGTAGTCGGCGGGGTTCACGAGCTGGCCCCCTTCGGACAGCGCCGCCTGGTCATACAGCAGCTGCGCGAGTTCGCCGAAGGCCGCCGCGTCCGTCATGCCCTCCAGATGGCGCACGATGGCGTGGTCCACATTCAGCTCCAGCACCGGTTTGGTCTCCGGCAGCTTCTGGCCCTGCGCCTCCAGCATGCGGCGCATGGCAGCGCCGAGGTCGCGTTCGCCCATCACCAGGCAGGACGGGGAGTCCGTCAGGCGCGAGGCCACGCGCACCTCGGTCACACGCTCCCCCAGGGCTTCCTTGACGCGCTTGAACAGGTCCTGGTGCTCCTTGAGCTGCTCTTCGGCCTTGGCACGCCCGCTCTCGGAGGCGAGCGCCCCGAGCTCCAGGTCGCCGCGGGCGGCGTCCTTGAAGGACTTGCCCTCGAAACCCTCGACCTGCCCCATGACCCATTCATCGACACGTTCAGACATCAGCAGCACCTCGATGCCCAGCGCCTTGAGCTGCTCGATGTGCGGGCTGCTGCGCGCCGCGGCGACGCTGTCCGCGATCACGTAGTAGATCTTCTCCTGGCCGCTCTTCAGGCGCCCCAGGTAGTCCTTGAGGCTCACCGTGGGGGTGTCCTCGGCCTCGTGGGTGCTGGCAAAGCGCAGCAGCGGCAGGATCTTCTCCCGGTTGCTGTAGTCCTCGGCCAGGCCCTCCTTGAGCACCGCGCCGAACTCCTTCCAGAACGTCGCATACTTGGCCGGCTCATCGCTGGCGAGCTTGGCCAGAAGTTCCAGCACCCTGCGGGTCAGGCCGCCTTTCATGGCCTCCACGTCGGCGTCCTGCTGCAGCAGTTCGCGCGAGACATTCAGCGGCAGATCGCTCGAATCGATCACGCCCTTGATGAAGCGCAGGTACAGCGGCAGGAACTGCTCGGCGTCGTCCATGATGAAGACCCGGCGCACGTACAGCTTCAGCCCCCGGGCGGCATCCCGGTGCCACAGATCGAAAGGCGCCCGGCCGGGTACATAGAGCAGGCTGGTGTAGTCGCGCTTGCCCTCGACCTTGTTGTGGCTCCACGCCAGTGGCGCGGTGGGATCGTGGGCGATGTGCTCGAAGAACTGCTGGTATTCCTCGTCCTTGATCTCGGTCCTGGGGCGGGTCCACAGGGCGCGGGCCTGGTTGACGGCCTCGAACGGCCCCACGGCGGCGGCCTCATCCTTGCCACCGGCCTCCTTGCGCATCAGCACCGGGAAGCTCAGGTGATCCGAGTAGCGGTGGATCAGCGAACGCAGACGCCAGCTGTCGGCGAACTCGCGGCTGTCGGCCTTCAGGTGCAGGACGATGGTGGTGCCGCGCTGCGGCAGCTCCACGGTCTGGACGGTGAACTGGCCGTCGGCGCTGGATTCCCAGTGAACCCCCTCGCCGGGCGCAGTTCCGGCCTTGCGCGTCAGAACCTCGACCCGCTCGGCGACAATGAATGCCGAGTAGAAGCCCACGCCAAACTGCCCGATCAGCTGCGAGTCCTTCTGCTGGTCCCCGGAGAGGGATTTGAAGAACTCGGCCGTACCCGAGCGCGCGATGGTGCCCAGGTTTGCGATCGCCTCCTCGCGGTTCATCCCGATGCCGTTGTCGCGGATTTTCAAGGTCCCCGCGGCCGGGTCACCCTCCACCCAAACCGCCAGCTCGGGGTCGTCCGCCAGCAGCGTCGGGGTGGCGATCGCCTCGAAGCGCAGCCGGTCGTTGGCGTCCGAGGCGTTGGAAATCAGTTCCCGCAGGAAGATTTCCTTGTGGCTGTAGAGGGAATGGATCATCAGCTGCAGCAGCTGACTTACCTCGGCCTGGAAGCCGAGGGTGGTTTTCTGGTCTTCAGTCATGCGCGGTCCTGCCGATCAAACGGTTGAGCAGGCGTGCATCTTGGGTATCCCGGCGGAATATTCAAGCCGGAATCGGGTTTATTTGACAGTTACCAGTGCGGATTCAGGCGCATCACGGCGCGGGACACCAGGCAGCGGCTCGCGCCCAGCAGGTCATCGATTTCGTCCCAGAGCAACAGCAGTCGTTCCATGGACTTGAGAGTACAAATTCACTGTGACATCCGGCGTGCGTCAGATCTCATCTTGCAGCGGTACTGCAGCACCAGTACCCTGTGAATCCATGCAGCGCATTGTCGTCCTGAACCCCAAGGGCGGGTCCGGCAAGACGACCATCGCCGTGAATCTGGCCGGTTACTTTGCCTCGCGCGGGCTGCGGCCGGTGCTGATGGATTATGACCCTCAGGGGTCCTCCGGGCGGTGGGTGTCGAGACGCGATCCGTCACGTCCCAGGGTGCACCTCATCGCGGCGCATGAGCGCAACCCGCGTGTGACGCGCACATTCCAGCTGCGCCCGCCGGCGGATGCGACCCACATCATCCTGGACACGCCGGCCGCCGTGACCGGCCAGACCATGATCGAGCTGACGCGGGACGCGCATAAGATCCTGGTGCCGGTACTGCCATCGGACATCGACATCCACGCCTGTTCGCGCTGCATCCGGGATCTGCTGCTGGTGGCCAAGATCCGCCGCGATGACAACCGGCTCGCGGTCATCGCCAACCGGGTGAAGGTCAACACCCTGGTCTATCAGTCGCTGCTGCGTTTCCTGGAATCCCTCGCCATCCCCATCGTGGCGAGTCTGCGCGACTCGCAGAACTACATACGCGCCGCGGAGGGCGGCCTCGGGATCCATGAAATGAAGGACCACCAGGTCCACGAGGACACCAAGGCCTGGGAACCGCTCACCGCGTGGCTTGAGAGCACGGTTGCCCCGCGGAAATCCGTGTCTCTCGAGATCACGCCCGAGGACATCGCCGAAATCGTCTAAAACGCCTACTTGCGCTTCGGCTCCGGCTCCTGCGCCCACGATCCCTTCACCTGATCGGCCCAGCTTTTGTAGTTGGTCCAGGTGTAGAGGTTGCGGGTGATCGCCGCATGGCGCGTGCGCGCCCGCTGCATGCGCTCCAGCCACGAGCCATACGCCTCAGTGCCCACCATTGGCGGGGCCATGGTGGCGGCTTCTGCCGGAGGTCCTAGGGGGTCACCCCGCGTCCTGTCTGATGAGTTCATTCAGCAACTCCTAAAGTGGTTGCCGCCAGCGTACGGAGTTGGAGCGGTACACCTACAGGAACTGGGTCACACCCATCAGCGGCAGTGCTGGACGCGGCGTGACCACTGCGGCGAAGTGCGGATGCGGTGCCGCCATAACGCAAGCGTTATGTTACGCGACCAGCCGGTAGCAGGGCTTGTAGACCGAGCCCGGCAGTTTCATGCGGCCCTGCGACACGAACGCGGTGAGCAGCTCATCCAGCAAACGCATGACGTTCTGGTCGCCCGTCAGTTCGTAGGGCCCCAGCCGTTCGATGGCCTGCACGCCGTAGTCCTTCACATTCCCGGTGACGATGCCCGAGAAGGCGCGGCGCAGGTTCGCGGCCAGCATGTGCGCCGGCTGCGCGCGCGACAGGACCAGCGAGCGCATCGACTCGTGGGTGACCTGGAAGGGACGCTGCAGCTCGATGCCCACCGAGAGCTGCCAGTTGAAATTGTAGGAATCGCTGCGCTCGCGACGCGAAGCGCGCACCGCATCCATCCCTGCGACCATGCGCCGGGCCACGGCCGCCGGATCATCGACGATCACTTCCAGCCGCCGCACCGCCTCGCGGCCCAGTGTGGCTTCGACGAAATGCAGGATGCGCTCGAAGTAGCCGGCGCTGGCCGCAGGTCCGGTGAGCACCAGCGGAAACGGCTGGCTGGCGTTGGCCGGATCCAGCAGCAACCCGGTGAGGTAGAGAATTTCCTCGGCGGTACCCGCGCCGCCGGGGAAGACAACGATCCCGTGCCCCATGCGCACGAAGGCTTCGAGGCGCTTTTCAATATCCGGGAGGATCACCAGCTGGCTGACAATCGGATTCGGCGGCTCCGCGGCGATGATCCCGGGCTCGGTCAGACCGATGTAGCGGCTCAGCATGGCCCGCTGCTTGGCGTGCCCGATGGTCGCCCCCTTCATCGGGCCCTTCATCGCGCCCGGTCCGCAGCCGGTGCACACATCGAGGCCCCGCAGGCCCATTTCGTAGCCGACTTTCTTGGTGTAGTGGTATTCGTCATCGCCGATGGAGTGCCCGCCCCAGCACACCACCAGGTTCGGATAGCCCTTGAAATCCAGCACCCGCGCGTTGCGCAGGATGCGGAATACCGCGTTGGTGACGGCCCCTGAATCCGTGAGCGACACCACCCGGCTGTCGATGATCTCACCGGCAATATAGATGACATCGCGCAACACCGCGAACAGGTGCTCCTTGATGCCACGGATCATCTCGCCGTCGACAAAGGCCGTGGCCGGCGCGTTGCGCATCTCCAGCTTGATGCCGCGCGCGTGCCGCACGACCTCGATGTGGAAGTCCGCGTAACGCTCCAGGATCTCCTTGGCGTTGTCGGTATCGTTGCCGGTATTGAGCACCGCCAGCGCGCATTTGCGAAACAGGCCGTAGAGCCCGCTGTGGCTGGTGTCCAGGAGCTTGGTTATCTCTTCCTGGGACAGGTTCTCGAGGCTGCCGCGGGGTGCAACCAGGGCGTCGACCGAGTCCGGGATGATGCTGCTACTGCTGGTATTCACTGTGCCCGCGGGACCTGCCGGTTACGGCAGGATGTCGATGGGGATGTCCTGAGGCGTCATCAGCCAGATCTCCAGCATGTCGGAGTCTGACACGGCGATGCAGCCGTCGGTCCAGTCGCGCTTCTCGTAGTAGTCCGGTTCGCGGCGCAGTTCGTTCGGCAGGCCGTGAATCATGATCGAACCGCCGGGCGTGAGCCGGTTGCGGCGTGCGCGCTGCAGATCCTTGTCGTTGGGGTAGGAAACCTGGATCGACAGGAAGTACTCGCTGTGGGGGTTGCGACGGGTCAGCTGATAGTGGCCCTCGGGAGTTCGCGAGTCGCCTTCCCGCACCTTCGGGCCAACTGGATTGAGTCCCAGCGCGACCCGGTAGGAACGCAGGATGGCATCCCCGTGCATCAGGTACATGCGGCGCTCGGACTTGCGCACGACCACGCGGTCGGCGAGCAGCGGCGCGGATGCCGCGCTGGCATCGCTGCTGCCCGAATCGCTCTGCAGATGCGTCGCTTCCTTGCTCTGGCTCTGCGGTTTGCCGTAGGCGAAGGCCACGGCCGCAACCGTGCTCAGTGCCAGCCCCAGGGCCAGCGCCAGAACCTTCACGTTCGGACGATCACACATAGTCGGAATTATAGGGGCAAGAGGTCCCGCGGCGAAGTACGGCCATCACAACCGTACCGGCGATGGCGCCATTTGCCGACAGACGTCTCAATTATCGCTGCCCGCATTGCCAAGATCCTCCACGCGCGGCAGGACGATCTGCGTACCGGCCCTGAGATCATCGAAGGCGATGTCGGGATTGTATTGCTGCAGCAGCCACGCCGGCAGATCGCCGAAGCGATGCGTCAGGTTCCACAGCGAATCCCCCGCCCGTGCGACGTGCACCTGGGTGCCCGAAATACGGTGCGAGGCGAAATACGCCGCCTGCAGCTGCCGATGATAGTCGCGGCGCTGTGATTCGAACTTTTCGTGAGAACTGTTGGCGAAATCAAGCTTCAGCTTGTGTCCGATCCGGACTGAGCCCTTGGCGCGCAGGTGATTCAACAGGCGCAGCCGCGTGAGGCTCACGTCCAGCCACCCGGCGTAGGCCCCGAGGGTCTCGGTTGGCGCCACCACGATGGTGTCATCGGCCGCCACCGAATAGTCAGTGGCATCGGCGTTGTCAGTGGACACCAGTGCGGTGGGTCCCAATCCCGGAGTGATCTCCTCGGCCTGCTTGGCCGATACCGGCTGGGTCACCGCGAGCGGCTTGTCCTGCGCCACGGCGCGTGCATCCTGCTCACTCTCCTGCTGCGCAACCTGCGGCGATACCCCGCCCGCATTGGTCTCCGGCTCGACATTCGGCGCTACCGGGGTAGTCGAGGGCGGGGTATTCGCCGCCGCAACCGCCTCAGTCGCTGCCGAGGCCGGCGATGCGGGTTCACGTGGCACATCCGGCGCGGTCGCCGCAGCCGCTGCGCCGGGCGTATTCGCCGCCACGAGCGCGGGCGCACTGGAGGTCTCCGGGGCTGAGGAAAGTGAAGCGGGAGTTGGGGTTGGCGCTGCTCCAATGGCCGCGACCTCAACCGTGCCTGATGGGCCGGCCGGCCCCGGCGCGCTTGAAGCCAGGGCCTCGCCCTCCGCGGGGTGATCTGCGCTGTGATCCACGGGCACCGCGGCCACCCGCACCGGATTGGCTTCGGGCACGCGCAAATAGCGGCCCGGCTGCAGGCGCGTGCGTGCTCTGAGGCCGTTGAGGCGTGCGAGCTCGCCGGCCTTCATGCCGTAATCCCCGGCGATGCTGGCCAGGGTCTCACCCTTCATGACCTTGCGCCGTTCCGGAACGGTCTGCCGCTCCTGCAGATCCGCGGGCGACAGGCGTTGTGCCAGAAGCTCGGTCGTCCACTCCGGACCGCTGACCGGCAGCCGCAGGACGTAGCCCTTGGGAACGCGGCGGCGTCCCTCCCAGCACGCCGGCAACAGCGCCGGATTCAGGCGTCGCAGTTGGTCCGCGTTGATATGCAGTGCATGCGTGAGCGCACTCACCGTCACGAACCCCGGCAGGGTCACTTCCTGGAACCTTGCGTCGGGCTCGCGCTTGATGGCACCGAAATACTTTTCCGGATCCTTGTCCACCGTCACGGCCGCCAGGAACGACACATAATAGTTGCGCGAGGCGAAGCCGAAACTCCGGCTGTGGTAGTTGCGCACTACCATGACGATGTCGTCCGTCCGCAGTTGCTCCTTTGCCCGCCGCATGCCTTCGGCGCCGTGGTTGTAGGCGGTCAAGGCCAGTGGCCAGGTGCCCAACAGACGATAATTGAAGCTCAGCAGCTGGGCCGCGGCCTCGGTGCTGCGGAACGGATCCATGCGATCGTCCACGGCGGAATCGATGCGCAGGTAGCGGCGCCCCGTGGAACGCATGAACTGCCACATGCCGGCCGCGCCGGACTTCGAATACGCCGCCGCGTTGAAGGAGGATTCCACGTGCGGCAGCACGCCAAGCTCGCGCGGCAGGCCCAGATCGGACAGCGTCTGCTCGATATGCGCCTGCCACAATCCCGAGCGCACCAGGCCCTCGCGGAAACGGTCGGACTGGCCCAGCTGGAAGCGTATGTCCTCCACGGCGCTCAGCACCCGGGCCGGCGAATAGGCATCCCCCCACATGTCGCGGATGTGCTGATCCTCCGGCGACAGCGTCCCGGTGGCATGCGCGATGCGCTTGAGCGCCGCGACGATCTGCTGGCGATGATTCTCAACCAGTCGTTCGCGCTGACGGGCCGACATGCCCGGGTCGAACTGAATCGTCTCGTAGACCACGCCCAGGTTGTACTGGTCGTGCAGGAAGCCCGCGTTGGTGCCGATTTCGGTATAGACGCGGATCCAGAAGTTCACGTCGCGGTCGAGTGCGGCTGGCTGCGGAAAATTCTTGTCGAGCACCCGCGGCGCGGGCGCTGTGGTCACGGCCGGCGGCGGCCCACCGCTGAGCGTGGCGGGTGCCGCGGTCTCAGGAGCCGTGTTCGTCTCGCC
>JBARBG010000115.1:0-7944 GCA_049792815.1 Steroidobacteraceae bacterium
TTCGGGCAATTCCTTGCGGATTGAGGCGCGCGTCGGGCGGTTCACGCCCATCTCGACGCCGACCGAGCTCAGCACGATGGGAATCTTGAAGGCCTTTGCCGCTCGGATCAGGAACCTGACATTCAGCTCGACCTCCTCCGCGGTTGTCTCGGACTTCAGGTTCGCAAACATCTCCTCCTGGTAGTCGATCAGGACCAGGGCGGCCTCTTCCGAGGTCCATACACCGTTGGTGTTGCTCATGGGTCGGTTCTCCGGTTTTGCCGAGCGGAACAGCGCCTTGCGCTATTTGGGCTTCGACGGATGCGAGAGTGCCGTTCCAGATCACGATGTGGTAGCCTCGTAAAACGACACGCAGTGTCGCGAAAAGTGGAACACTGGTAATGGACCTGGAAGAACTGCAGACCTTTGTGGAAGTTGCCGACGCCGGGGGTGTTTCGCCGGCCGCGCGTCGCCTTGGGGTGTCCAAGTCCATCGTCAGCCGACGACTGTTCCGGCTGGAAGCAGCACTGGGTGTGCAATTACTGGCGCGGACCACCCGGGGTGCCGCCCTCACCGAGGCTGGGGCTACCTTTCGCGATCATGCGGCGCGGGTCTGCGCCGAGATCGACACGGCGCGCGAGGCGATCCTGCCGACGGGGGACTTGCGCGGCCAGCTGCGCGTTGCGACCCCACTATCCTTCGGCACGACCCATCTGGCGCCGGTGCTGGCGCAGCTCGCGCGCCGAAATCCGCTCCTCCATGTGCTCGTCTCTTACAGCGATCGCTTCGTCGACATCGTCGGAGAAGGCTTTGACTGTGCCATACGTGTGGGGTACCTGGGGGACTCGAACCTGATCGCGCGCCGCATCGGCCCGATCAGTGGGCGGCTCGTCGCGAGTCCCGAATACATCAAAGAACATGGGGCTCCCAAGAACCCGGACGAACTTCTCAAGCATCAGGCGCTGATGCAGGGGACAGAGACTTGGCACCTCCTGGATGCAGGCAAGCCGATCGCCGTCCATCCGCAAGGTCGCTTCAAGGCGGATAACGGGACGGCTCTTGCCGCAGCAGCCGTAGCCGGGCTCGGGATCGCCGCGCTACCGGATTTCTTGATTGAAGCAGCTCTGGCGTCTGGAGCATTGGTTCCGGTGATGAGCCGCTATCCACTCCCTGACGCTGGGATCTTTGTTGTGCGACCACCAGGGCGACATCCGGCGCGAAAGGTCCGGGTGCTCACTGAATTGCTGATCGAACACTTCGGATGAGACACCACATCCTGGCTGATGCATGGCAGTTCGCATCGTTGTCGGGTGACGCGAACATCTGCGGGCCGCCAATCGCCTTGTAGGACATGGAGAAACCGAATGAAAATCGGTGCACTTGTTCTAGACGACCGGTCATCTATAGTGTCGTCCTCACTGCAAACTCTTGAGGTCGGCGCATGGTCTCGCCCGTCCGTGACCAAATCGTCAATGCCGCGTTGGATCGGTTTCACGCTTTGGGATATAGCGCCTGCGGCGTGCAGGACATTGTTGATAAAGCCGGCGTCCCCAAGGGCTCCTTCTACAACTATTTCAAGGCCAAGGAACTCCTGGCGCTCGAAGTCGTGGACTTGTATGCCAAGGGCTCCAAGCGGGAGATGCTGTCCGATGTCCGCGTGGCCCCGGTTGAGCGCCTAAGGAGGCATTTCGAGTTTCTGGCCTCGCGTTATGCAGGCTTTGGCTACGACAAAGGCTGCTTACTCGGAAATCTGGCCGCGGAGGCATCGGATGGCATGCCCCTGCTTCGAAAGGCGCTGGGCGAGTCGCTTGCCCGGTGGACGGCAGCCGTGGCGGGCGTAATTAAGGAAGGCCAGGGAACTGGCGTCATCGCGCCTGAAATTCACGCAGAAGAACTGGCGCGCTTTCTGGTTAACAGCTGGGAGGGAGCCGTCGTGCGCATGAAAATCGTCAACAGTCGGCAGCCACTGGACGATTTCTTGGCAATCGCCTTTCCAATGCTGGGCGCCCTCAAGCAGAAGCCTCGCAGTAAGACCGTCAAGCGCAAAACCCCTGTCAAAGGTCGCAAGCCCTAGTCGTCGGCGGCCAAGCGTCTTTCCCTGTTTATCGGGCTACGTCGACTCTATTCACCGTTGTTTGTGCGCGCCCTAAAAGAAGCAAAATGAGCGCGGCGGTCTCACAGGCGGCTCCCGTCCAACCAAGATTCGGTATCGATCCGTCAGCCACCACCACAGAGCCAAGGGCAGCGCCGGCAGAGAATCCGACGAACATGAACGAGGCATTAAGAGACAGGATAATCGGGGCGACCCTCGGGCCGGCTATGCCGATCAATCGGGCCTGTTGGGCTGGAAAAAATGCCCACGCCGCGATGCCCCAGATGACGACACAGCATAGGACCGGGGCAACCGCGGCAGCCTGGGACAGCACGTGCGCGCAGATTGAAATCACCATGAATGCGCTTGCCAAAGCGATCAACGCCGGTATGAGTACCGCGCGGGGTCCCGACCGATCATGGCGGTGACCGCCTAGGGCAAGCCCCCCAGCCGCACACATCCCCCACAGGAACAGGACCGCGCTCAGCCGCCCTCCTCTAATCCCGGTCACAGCGTCCAGCAGAGGGGCGATGTACGTGTAGACGGTATAAGCACCCGTCGCCCATAGCGTAGTGATCAGTAGCGCGGGAAGAACCCCAGGCGTGCGCACAACCGCAATTCGCTCCCGCAGTCCCACCACGTGCGTTACCACCCCAACGCGACGATGCAGCCCAAATTTGAGCCCCAAAGCTGCAATCGCCGCCATGAGCCCAACAGTTGCAAATGTGGCTCGCCAGCCAAGGTGATCACCGATGCTCGCCCCGAGGGGCACACCAAAGGCGATCGCCATCGTCGTCCCGCCATTTACAATCGCGAGTGCCCGGCCGCGCCGTTCCGGCGCAACCAAGGATCCTGCCAATGCGTTGGCGTTGGGCACATAGAGTCCGGCCGCAAAGGCCAGCAGGACGCGCGCACCCATAAGCCACCAGTAGTTCTTTGCCGACCAGGCCACCATGTTCGCAATCGCGAAAGCGGCCATGGCCAGTATCAGCAATCGGCGCCGATCGTAATTGCCAGTGAGCGCCGTGAGAACTGGGGAACTTACTGCATAGGCGAGCGCAAAGGCTGTCACCAGGAGGCCGGCCGAACTCACGCCCACCTTAAGATCCGCGGCCATCGAGGGGATCAGGGGAGCGATCATGAACCCCTCGGTGCCAATGGCGAAAGTTCCGAGGGCGAGCCAGTAAATGGGGGCTGTGTTCACGAGCCTTCCCCGGAACCCTTCGCCGTTTCTTTCTGCTTCGACAAGTTGTTCACAAGCGTTCGAGTTCGCCACGGGGTATAATACGACCAGTCGTCTTGTACGGCAATAGGATCAGCCCAGAGACCGCCGCCTCGAATTCGTTCGCGAATCAGTCAATCAAGGAGAAGCCAGTGGGCACGACCTCAGCTGAAGAAACCAAGGCACTCGTTCTGAAGGCCTTCGACACGCTTTTCAACAAGCGGGATTACACAAAGGCAGCCGAGTTTTGGTCCGAGAAATATATCCAACACAGTGCGCACATAGCGCCCGGGCGAGACGGCTTGTTCAATCTTGTTCGGTCCGTGCCCCACACGCTGCGCTATGAGAATTCTCGAATTCTGGCGGCGGGCGACTATGTGATGCTGCATGGGCGTTTCAGCGGCCACGGGCGCCCGAGGTCATGGATCGCGGCCGACATTGTGCGGATGGAGGACGGGAAGCTGGCTGAGCATTGGGATGTCTTGCAGGACGAGGCGACTGCTGCAGAATCGAGAAGTGGTCTGCCGATGTTTGGCGTCTCCTTTGCCGAACCGGACCGTGAGGCCACTGCGGACGCTGCGCCACTGACAGTCGAGGAAGCGCGCAAGATCGTGGCGCCGCTCTACGAGGCCCTCAATCAACCCGCCAAGAAGGACGTTGCTGCCTTGCTGGCGCAGGCTGCCCACCCCGATTACCACTCGTATCACACCAATGATGAATTTCTCACGCGCGAGCAACTCGTCGCGGTGTTTCAAGGCATGGGCACGACCGTGCCGGATTTGCGCTGGGAAATTAAGGACGTCAAGGTACTCGGTGATCAGATCGTCGTGCGGGGGCGGGCCACCGGGACGCCGGCACAGGAGTTCTGGGGCGCAAAGCCGACCGGCAAGAGTTTCGATACCATGGCCATCGACATATTTACCGTGAGAGAGGGCAAGCTCGCGACCGCCTATCACGTTGAGAACTGGATGACACCGCTTCAGCAGATTAAGGGCTGAGACCTGGACGCGACCAAGACTTCGTGGGCGATCGACGCTCCATAGCGCGTGGGAGAGCATCTGTGAAAGAGGACCAGTTGCCCAATATCGGGCATGTCACGACCGAGATCATCGATGGACTGCGGATCCGACTGTCGAGAAACGGGCTCTCGGACGGAATTCCCATCCTGTTCACCAGTCCTTGGCCGGAGAGTATCTACGCCTTTCATCGCGTCCTTCCCTACTTCGTGGAGGCCCACCCTGTTGTTGCAGTGGACCTGCCGGGCTTCGGGCGGTCTGACAGCCGCCCGGAAGTCATGGCCCCGAGGGCGATGGGCAGCTTTCTGATAAAGGTTGCCGAGCACCTAAATATCCCGCGGCTGCACGCTGTGGGCCCGGATGTTGGCGCTTTGGCGTTCTTGTTCGCGGCTGCGGATCGACCCGAACTGTTCGAGAGCCTGGCGGTGGGCGGCGCCGCGACGCGTGTGGACCTCGCTGCCGGCGTGCTTCGGGAAGTGATTGCGTCACCGCAGGGTGCCTTCGCCGCCATCAACGGTTCGGACGCAGTCCAAGACTATCTAAGCCAGGCGGCGAAAATCACACCCAGTGCCATTGTTGATGATTTCCGCGCCGCCTCGGCCGGGCAGCGATTTGAGGACGCTGCACAATTTGTTCGTGCCTACAATGCGGACCTACCACTGCTCGAGCAGCGTCTCGACCAGATTCGAACACCAATTCTGGTCATCGCAGGCAGGAACGATGCGATCGTTCCACCCGCAAACAATCAATTGCTCGCCGATCATTTGCCACGGAGTCGTTTGTCCTTGCTCAACGCCGGCCATCGGGTCTGGGAGGAGGCGACAGAGGACTATTCAACTCAGATCAGGCACTGGTGTGAAGGCGGATGTCGGGCCCCATGACAATCGTTCCAAAAGTCGGGCCGAGTAGACAATGCTGGTGCCGACACTCGGCCATGAAGCATCGATAAATCGGCGTCGGCTTCAGCGAGTACGGCATAAATACGGCAAAGTACTGATCTGAGGGTCGATTTTCGGCCCAGTTGACGCCTTGGAACGATGTATCGCTGGGACAATCTGGGACAGTGAGCCCGTTAAGCCGAATGACACCAAATGACATCACGTGATGCTAAGTGACTGTTGCGCTTGACCCTCCCCTCGCATATGGTTGATTTGTAAGGCCCTGACATCCGTTTCACACGGCAGGGGTCACAGGTTCAAGCCCTGTACCGCCCACCAATTCAATAGCTTACGGTTAGAGTTGCGAGCACTTTGCTTCAAGGGTCGTCGCGCCCTTGCTACAATGTGCTACAAGTGCTACGGTCGTTGCCATGAAGAGCAGAGTGATCACGCAGCGGGAGCTTCGCAATCAGTCCGCAGCCGTGCTTCGCGAGGTGGAAGCGGGCCGAACGATCGTCGTGACACGCAACGGTACGCCCGTCGGGGAATTGCGGCCCATCCGCCGGCACCGCTTTGTGGCTCGCGCCGCCATTGCTGACGCAGCAGCTCGCGCACCTCGGATTGATGCTGGTCGCTTTCGCGCAGATCTTGATGCAGTGATCAATCCGCATGTCGATGACTGAACCGACTCGCGGCGTTCTCGATACTTCAGTCGTGATCGATCACGACGCAATCGATCCCGGTCTGCTGCCTGACGAATCGGCGATTTCCGCCATAACACTCGCGGAACTCGCTGCTGGTCCTCACGCTACCGAAAATAAGGACGAACGAGCTCGACGCCAGGATCGATTGCAGTGGGCTACTTCAACGTGGGACCCACTGCCATTCGATGCGGAATCGGCTCGCATGTACGGCAGGATGTTCGCGGCCGCGCGAGCCGCAGGTCAGTCGAGCCGCACGCGCCTTGCAGACTTGCTCATTGCTTCCACAGCCGCGGCCAACGAACTGCCACTCTACACGCGCAACCCTTCGGATTTTGATGCGCTGAAGCGCATCGTGACGATCATCAGCATTTAGAGCGAATCGCCCTCCGAGCGCTGCTCTCGAACGGCAGCTACCTCCCCGCACACCAAGGGTCGTAGAAATGCGATTCTTCATGAAGCCGACTACACCAAATTCAAGAAACTAGCTGTCTGGTTTGGAAATGAAGGTGTCGGCATCAGTGGCGTCGCGCCGGAGCACAGCGAGCTGTGCGTCAATATCCCGATGTTCGGGATAATCGAGAGTCTGAATCCAGGAACGTCATCAGGTATCGTCCTATATGAGATCGCAAAGCAGAGGCGCGCGTTTCAGGACAATCTGAAAGCCAAACGCGTCGCAAAGAGGGAGAGTGCCACCGTTGCGACCAATTCAGCTGACGCGGCCAATTCTCAATCGGTCACGTTCCTTTTCGACGATATCGCCCTCCGTCTAATAGAATTGCGCCGCGCACCGACTTGCCTTATGAGTTCAATGCGCATAGCATGCGCATAATATTCTATAGAGGCTTTGACATGGCACGCGGCTCCCCTCGCTCGACGCGCAAGCGTCCCGTTAATCTCACGTTAAGCGAGGACCTTGTGACAGAAGCAAAGGGAGTTACTGACAATCTCTCCGGTGTGGTGGAGTCGCTCCTCGGCGAATTTTTGTCCAAAGAACGGGAACGCCGAGCGGGTATGGTCGAAAACGCACGCGCCAGCGTCACCTTGTGGAATGATTTCGCGGATCGCAACGGCTCGTTCGCCGACGAGTATTCGACGCTCTGATGGCGCAATTCGACGTCCACCGCAATATCGGCAGGCTGAAGGCCAGTATTCCGTTCGTGGTTATTGCCCAATCACGGCTGTTTGACGACTACCGTCGCCGGGTCGTCATTCCGCTGGTCCGCAAAGTTGGGCTCGGCCACATTCCCAATGCACGCCTCAATCCAACTTTCAAGATCAAGAACATCCCTGTCGTCTTGCATCCGTTGGAGATTGTCTCTATCCCAAACGAGCAGCTTGGCGAACAGGTCGGATCGCTCGCTGCGGAGGGTGATGCAATTGTCGCTGCGCTGGATGAACTTCTTTCGCGCGCATATGGGTAGAAGCACCGGGTAGTCTGCAATGGCGCCTCAACGCATCAGCACCTGACCCACTGGTAATACTATTGGTATGAAAGTCGCCGTCTCAATACCCGACGCAGTCTTCAGCGAAGGCGAGGATCTGGCGAAACGGCTGAAGGCTTCGCGCAGCGAGATCTACAGCCGCGCGCTCGGTGAATTCCTGGGCCGACATGCGCCCGATCGCGTGACGGAGGCCATGAACGATGCCATCGCTGCCGTCGGCGACAAATCCGATGCCTTCAGCCGGCGAGCGGCACGCAGTGTGCTGCGGAAGGTGGAGTGGTAGTCGGACAGACGGAAGTCTGGTGGGCCGACCTCGATGAGCCCTGTAGTGCATTTCAGGAATCCGTTCCGCGTCTGAGCGGCGGCCCGTCGCAATAGCGCTGCAGGGGACAATTTTGGGACAGTCAGCCCGTGACGTCGAATGACATAGAATTACGTCGCGTGACGCTAAGTGACTGTTGCGCCGGGCCCTGCCCTCGCATACCGTTGATCTGTAAGGCCCTGACATCCGTTTCACACGGCAGGGGTCACAGGTTCAAGCCCTGTACCGCCCACCATTAAATCAAGCACTTGCATGTGATTCTTCAGCTCTGTTCGTTCGGGTTTGGGAC
>JBARBG010000116.1:0-2549 GCA_049792815.1 Steroidobacteraceae bacterium
CTCCTTCCCATATGAAAGTCGGCATCGAGGCGAGCCGCCCGTGGACGGCGATGGTTGGAGCGCCCATTGCTCGCCGGCCATACTGAGCAAACTCTGATTCCGGAGGAAATGTACTTCTATTCTGGAGGCTAGGGTCGGAATCGAACCGGCGTAGACGGCTTTGCAGGCCCCTGCATGACCACTCTGCCACCTAGCCAGTGACTCTTCGCAAAGCGGCGCCAGAGGCCGCTGATCATCAATCTGATGTTCTTCTTGGTGCCGCAAACTTTGAGAAGTTGGAGCGGGAAACGAGGCTCGAACTCGCGACCTCAACCTTGGCAAGGTTGCGCTCTACCAACTGAGCTATTCCCGCCTCTCAAAGTGCGGAGGCGGAATTGTAGGGGGTGCGGCCGTGATGTCAAGGCACTCGAGCCGCCTAACTGCGCAAATCCGGCCATGCCGCCCGCATGTAGGAAACCATTGAAATCAGGGTCAGAATCGCCGCCAGCACCGTCAATCCGACGCCGATGACGTAGATGTCCAGCCCCCACAGCGGACTGCGGTAGAACATCATCGCCAGGCCCACGACCTGGAATATCGTCTTGTACTTGCCAAGCAGCGATACCGCCACTTTGCGCCGCTGGCCCAGCTCCGCCATCCATTCGCGCAGCGCGGAGATGGCGATCTCGCGCCCGATGATGACGATCGCCATCAGTACCACGAGCCAGCGTGGATCCCGGGCGACGAGCAGCACCAGCGCCGTCGCCACAATGAGTTTGTCCGCCACCGGGTCCAGGAAGGCTCCCAAGCGGGTGATCTGTCCGAGCTTGCGGGCGAGGTACCCATCCAGAGTGTCGGTGATCCCGGCCGCCGCGAACACAATGCATGCGGCGAGGTTGTGCCAGTGGTACGGGGCATAGAAAGCCAGAATCACCAGCGGAATCGCGGCGATGCGAATCCAGGTCAGGATATTGGGCACGGTCCAGGGCGTAGGCCGGACGGCCTGGCTTTCAGGATCGATGCCGGAAGGATCTGACACGGCGACTTCCATCTGTTGTATTTACGCTACATTCTTGGGCGCAGTTGCAGCTACGCGCCCGGATGCAGGTGATCATAAATGCTACGGGCCAGGGATGCCCCGATACCTTCCACCTGCTCGATATCGGCAACGGCCGCACGCAGCACCCCCTGCAGGCCCCCGAAATGGCGCAGCAACGCCCGCCGACGGGCGGGTCCGAGCCCACTGATGCTTTCCAGAATCGATTCATTGAAGCGTCGGGCGCGGCGTTTGCGATGGCCGGTGATGGCAAAACGATGGGCTTCGTCCCGGACCCGCTGCACCAGGCGCAGGGCGGGTGATTCGGGCGGCAGTAACCGCGGCAGTGCCTCGCCCTGGACAAACAGCCGCTCCTGTCCGGGGCGGCGGTCCGGACCCTTGGCGACCCCCACCAGCGCCGGCTGCGTGATGCCCAGTTCCGCCAGCGCGCTGTGCACCGCCGCGACCTGCCCGGCGCCGCCGTCGATCAGCAGCAGATCCGGACCCTGTTGTTCCCCGTCGCGGATGCGCGTGTAGCGCCGTTGCAGCGCCTGATGCAGCGCCGCGTAGTCATCGCCCGGGGCAATGCCGGCAATGTTGAAGCGGCGATATTCCTTTTTCACAGGCCCTTCGGGCCCGAACACCACGCAGGAGGCGACCGTGCCCTCGCCCGCCGTATGGCTGATGTCGAAACATTCGATACGCTGCGGAACCTGCGCCAGGTCCAGCGCCTCGGCCAGGGCCACCAGCATCTCGGCGGCATTGCGGCGCTGTGACTGACGCATGCGCAGCGCCTGCGCGGCATTTTCCTGGGCCAGCTCAATCCAGCGGGCGGCGATACCCCGGACCGGACTGCGCACCGTCACGGCGTGCGGCGCGCGCGCGCGCAGTACCTCGCCCATGGCCTCACTGTCGGGGAGCGGCAGGCCCAGCAGCACTTCGGCCGGCGGCTCCTGTCCGGTGTAGTACTGCAGGATGAAGGATCCCAGCGCTTCATCCGGGTCGGCGAGCGCCGCGCGCGGATAGTAGCTGGTCGTGCCCAGATTTCTGCCGCCGCGGATCAGCATGACGCTGATCGCGTATTCCCCGGGCTCCCCGACGATGGCGAAGGCATCGGTATCGCCACCGTCCTCAGCCGTCACGATCTGCTGTGACTGGATATTCGCCAGCGCCGCCAACTGATCGCGGATCTGCGCGGCGCGCTCGAACTGCAACCTCGCGGCCGCCTCCTCCATGCGCCCGCGCAGCCGCACATTCACTTCCTGGCTGCGTCCCTCGAGAACCTTGACGGCGGCATCGACGTCCTGGCCGTAGGTGGCTGCATCGATCAATCCCACGCAGGGCGCCGAACAGCGCCCGATCTGGTGCTGCAGGCACGGCCGCGTGCGGTTGGCGAAAAATGAGTCGCGGCAATTGCGGATGCGGAACAGCTTCTGCAGGCCCTGCAGCGTTTCGCGCACCGCGCCCGCATTCGGGAACGGGCCGAAGTAGCGACCCGGCTGGCTGCGCGCGCCGCGATAGAACGCCAGCTTCG
>JBARBG010000117.1:0-53473 GCA_049792815.1 Steroidobacteraceae bacterium
CGATTTCCGAGTCCGCGGCGAGCGCCTCTTTGACCAGACTGCGCATCTGCTCTTCGTAGCTGGCGTGGCGTTCGACAGCTTCTACGATCAAGCTATGGGCGGAACGCCCCGTTTGCTTGGCCAGGCTCCCCAGGCGTGCACGCAATTTTGGTGGTAGTCGAATGGTCGTCGTGGCTGCCATTGCTGCGCTCCTTCGTGATCCTCATAGCACAAATATAGCACACGCATCGTGACTGCCACAAATGGCGGAGGGTCGCGACGCGACGCACCCATCCTCAATGCAGCATGAACACCGGCAGCGTGGCTGCGTCAATGAGCGTCCGGGTAATCCCACCAAACAGCTGTTCGCGCAATGGTCCGTGCCCATAGCCGCCGATCACCAGCAGGTCGGCACCGGCCTGCACCGCCGTGTGTTGCAGTTGCGTAGTGGCCCGGCCAGGTGTTGCCGGGGTCACGCGTACTTCGGCACTGATTCCATGCCAGCGCAGCTGAAGCGACAGATCCTCAAGCGCTTCGCGTGAGGCGGCGCCCTCTTCGGCGATGCTCAGCAGAATGACCTGCCCGGCCCGCTCGAGCAGCGGTAAGGCAGCGGTCAGCGCACGCGCCGCCTCGGGGGTCTCCTTCCAGCCCACCACGATAGTACCGAGCACACTGCGTGGCGGCGCAGGGGGGGCGATGATGATGGGCCGGCCACAACCCACCAACAGCGTCTCGACCAGCCCGCCCGGCAGGAAATCCCAGTTGCGCGTGCGCCCCAACACCACCGCATCGCTGTGGCGCGCGTGAAACATCAGGCGCGCCGCGGCGTCGTGGGTTTCTTCGAGCCAGCTTGCGGACATCCCCTGCTCCGTGCTCGGACGGTCTTGAAGGCGCACGGCATGCGTGTGGCAAAAGTTGTGGTAATTCACGAAGGCTTGCGCTGACAGGCTATCGCCTTGGCGGCGCACCGATCCCAGGACCTCGGCAATCGCCGGTCCACGGGCAAAGTCCGCGTGCGGCGCGTGCCGCACGGCCTCACCCACCGACAGATGCAGGTTGAAGAACTGCAAATGCGCCGCCAAGGGCCGCGCAAGCGCCAGCGCGGTGGCAAAGACGGCCGCGTCGGTGTCGGATCCGCTGGCGGGAACTAGGATGGTCCTGATCATGAGCAAATGGTTTCACCCACTGCTCCGGTGCGAAATACGCATCAATGCCTATGTCGCGGGGAAGTGTGCGGCCATGACTTCGGTCACCGCCTCGATCCCGCCGATGGCGCCTTCCCGATAGCGTCCGTCGCGGAACTTGGCCTCCATCTCGCGGCAGATGCGATGCCAGTGCGTCGTGTCGGCGCGCTGATGGGCCCCACGATCCACGACAATCTCCACGGCACGATCCGCGAGCAGCACATAGATCAGTACGCCGTTGCGGTCATGGGTGTCCCACAGGTGAAGGTTCGCGAACACCTCGAGCGCTCGCTGTCGCGGGGTCTGCCCGCGCAGCAGCCGCAGGCCATGCAGCGCCCCCTCCACGGCGAAGCGGATCTGCCCGGAGTGCCGGCGTTCACTCGCGGTGATGGCCTCACGGATGGCATGCAGCGTAGCGGGCGGAAAGGCGCGGCGCTGCCGCCAGTGCGTCATGAGCAGGTGTCGCAGGATACGTCGGAGGTTCATGTCACCAGCTTCCCGAGGCGCCGCCACCACCGAAGCCCCCACCACCACCACTGAAGCCACCGCCGCCGCCGAAGCCCCCGCCGAAACCCCCGCCAAACCCACCCACCGATCCGGGCCCGATGAACCGGCCCGATGATCCGCCGACCAGAGTGACGAAAAATCCCACGAACGCCACCGGGATGGCCATCGCAGCAAGCCCGACCAGGAACCAGGTCACCGCTCCGGCCACACCGCCGGTCACCAGGGCGCCAGGCAAGCGCCCGAAGATGGCGCGACTGATCTGGCTCAAGACGATGATCGCGAACAGGATGATGGGCCATGACACTCCAGGGGAAGTGTCGTGCGCCTCAGGCGGCGGCGCCGGCAGCGGCTCACCGTCGACGACACCGATCAGGCGATTGATTCCATCGGTGATGCCCCCGTAGAAGTCCCCGTCGCGAAAGCGCGGCCTGATGATCTCGCGGATGATCCGCGCGCACACGACGTCGGTCAGCGCACCTTCGAGGCCGTAGCCAACCTCGATGCGCAGGGTGCGATCGTTCTTGGCGATGATGAGCAGCGCGCCATCATCGATTCCCTTGCGGCCAAGCCGCCACTGCTCCACCACCCGTATGCTGTACTGCTCGATGGTCTCGGGCTGGGTGGTGGGCACAATCAGGACGCCAATCTGGCTGCCCTTGCGGGCCTCGAAGGCCGCGAGCGTCTGTTCGAGCGATCCGATCTGCTGCGCGGTCAGCGTAGCGGTCTGGTCCGTGACCCTGGACGTCAGAGGCGCAACGGCCACGTCCGCCCACGCCATGCTGCTTGCGAAAAGTGTCGCCAGCAGCACCGTAAGCGACAGTCGTGACATCCGAGCCCGCGCCTTAAGGCGTGGCCGAGGAACTCGCAGGCGCCGCGCTGAAATCAACCGTCGGGGGCTTTGAGATCTGGGCCTCGTTCTGCACCGAGAAGTTGGCTTTTACACTGTATCCGAACATCTTCGCCGTCAGGTTGGAAGGAAAGCTGCGCACGGTCACGTTGTAGTCCTGCACCGCCTGGATGTAGCGGTTGCGCGCCACCGTGATGCGGTTTTCAGTGCCTTCGAGCTGCGACTGCAGATCACGGAAGTTGGCATCGGATTTGAGCTGCGGATAGCTCTCCGAGACCGCAATCAGATGCGACAGTGCGCCCGTCAGCTGCGCCTGGGCGGCCTGGAATTTCTGGAACGCCTGCGGGTCGTTGACCAGCTCGGGGGTCGCCTGAATGCTGCCGACCTTGCTGCGCGCCTCCGCCACTTCGATGAATATCTTCTGTTCCTGTGCCGCGTAGCCCTTGACGGTGTTCACCAGGTTCGGCACCAGATCGGCGCGCCGCTGATACTGGTTCAGCACCTCGGACCAGGCGGATTTGACCTGCTCATCCTGGGTCTGGAAGCGGTTGTAGCCGCACCCGGTCAGCACCAGCACCATCAGCATCAGTGCCATGTATCGCAAAGTACGCATCACGCCCCCTCGCCTCGCCGGTATGAGTGGCAGCAGCTGCCACATGATGGTGGGTAGTCTAGTGGTTCAGAAGCCAAACTGCACTGACTGCGGCCTTGTACTCGCGTTTATAGATCCCATGCCTTGAGCGCGCGCAGCAGCGGTCGCTTCTTCAACTGGTGAGCCTGCATGCGGCGCAGGATGTCGTTGAGCGTGCGCATCGCATCGAGGATGTGCGGACCCTTGTTCAGCATCACGCACTCGGCACGTCCGCCCATGGCCGCATCGGTGATCTCGGCCCTGGAGGGCAGCCCGGTCTTGGCCAAGGTCTCCAGCACCTGGGTGGCCCACACCACCGGTACGTGCGCTGCTTCACAGGCCCACAACATCTCCTCTTGCACTTCGGCCATGCGTTCATAGCCGCATTCGACCGCAAGGTCGCCGCGCGCGATCATGACGCCCGCGGCGGGCGCTGCCATGGCGGCCAGCAACAGCTCGGGCAGATGTTCGAAGCCGCGCTGGGTCTCGATCTTGAGAATCAGCCCCAGATGCGCCGCGCCGAGTGTGACCAGACGTCGTCGCAGGGTGCGCACGTCGGCCGCGGACTGGGCGAATGACAGGCCCACGATGTCGGCGTGGCGGGCTACGATAATCAGATCCTCGAGATCCTTCGCGGTCAGCGCGGCCAGATCGAGTTGGGTGTCCGGAAGGTTGATGCCCTTGTCCCCGGCAAGGTGTTCGCCGCTGTCGCGGGCTTCGGTGATCTGCACCTTGATACCGTTGGCACCGGCGCGACGGACCACCCCGCCCAGGCGCCCATCATCAAACCAGATCCGTTCGCCTTTGCGCACCTGGGCCAACGCCTCAGGCAGCGTGCAGGCAATGGTTGCCGGGGTGGCCCGCGCCGCCTTCGAGGCGGCGATGGCATCTTGACCCAAGCCCCGCGCCATGAGGTTCAGCAGATCGCCGCGGTGCAGGTGCAGCTCCCCTGCGCGCACGGGCAGGTCGCTGACCAGGGTTTGGCCAACCTTGGCGCCCGCGCGGTGCACGCGCAGGCATGTCTCGGGAGTCAGGTACGCCGTGTGGGCGCACTCCACGATGACGCCCCCAGGCTGCCGGTCGATCACGGTGAACCGCCGGCGTGCCGCACGCGCGTCGCGGATTCTGATGTGATCGCCGACCCGAAGTCCGGACAGCCACTCGGCATCGACCCCGATGCACACCGGGGCGCCCGCGAGCGGCAGCGAGGTGCCTGAGGGCCGCAGCCCGAGGCGCGCCTTGGCGATCGCGTGCCCCAAGCGGTCGCGGGTCGGCTTTAACTTCAGGACCGCCGGCGCCTCAGCGACCGGGCCCGTGCGCAGCTTCGGGCCGGCCAGGTCCATCAGCACGCGCACGGGACGGTGCAGGCGGCGCGCGATGCGCCGCACCGTGCGCACCATGGCGACCCACTCCTCAGCACTGTCATGCGCGCAGTTGATGCGCACGATGTCCATGCCGGTGCGCAGCAGCCCCTCGACCAGTGCCTCATCGTGTGCGGCCGCGCTCGGCAGAGTCACCATGATCCGCACCCGGCGCTGCGGCGGGGCCGCGCCAAACAATGACTTGGCGTGCCGGGCCAGCAGCGCGCTGCCGCGCATGAATCCGGCGGGCTCCCCCGGCGCCAGCGAGGTCCAGGGCCGACCGGCAATGCGGTGCAGGATGCCCAGCACCTTGTCCACATTGGCCAGCACATGAGTTTCGGCGCGGCCGAGCGAGGACACCCCCACCCAGGCCAGCCGCTGCTGCAGGCCCCGCAGGTCAATGTGACGCATAGCCAGATAGTGCGCCAGGTTGACGGCACTGGGTCGGTAGGCCGGGTCCACGGCGCGCAGCCGGCGACCCGCATGCCGCACCGACTTGAGCATCGCCTGGCGCAGCTGCCAGAGTTCCTCGATCAATGCCGCAACCGTGCGAGTATCCCACGGGCCCGAGGCCGCAACTTTGCTACTCATAGTGAAGCGCGTCGATGGGATTGAGGTTGGCGGCTTTGCGCGCCGGATAGTAGCCAAAGAAGATGCCCACGGCGGCCGAGAAGGCGAACCCACCGAGGATCGCGGTCAGTGACACTTGAGTGGGCCAGTGCGCCACTTGCGAGATGATGGTGGAGACCAGCAACCCGAAGGCGATGCCGGCGATGCCTCCCGTGACACTCAACAGCACCGATTCGGCCAGGAACTGCAGCAGCACCTGCAGACGCTGGGCGCCAATGGCCATCCGGATGCCGATCTCACGGGTCCGCTCCGTGACCGACACCAGGAGGATGTTCATGATGCCAATGCCGCCGACCAGCAGCGAAATGGAGGCGACCATGGCCAAGAGCGCGGACATGACCTGGCTGCTGCTTTCCTGCGCGGCCACGATCTGACTCAAGTTCCTGACGCTGAAATCATCGAGCTGCCCGGTTTGGATATGGTGACGCCGCGCCAGCGTGACCGACACTTGCGCAATGGCCGCGCTGACCAGATCCGCCGTGGCCGCCTGCACGTAGATACTGTTGACATACCCGGTCAGGCGCGGGCTGATCCCGAAGGCATTGGCCGCCGCCGGATAGGTGGTACTGACCTGATCCTGGGAAGCTTGCGGGGCCGCGACGCCCAGGACTTTGCGCTCCGCGGCATTGAACGGAATCATCACCACATCGTCCTGATCCTGCCCGTAACCGGACTGGCCTTTGGCCGCCAGCAGCGCGATCACCCGCATGGGCACGCCCTTGACCAGGACGGTGGCTCCGACCGGATCCTCTCCGAGTGGAAACAGATTCTGGTAGACCGTCTGGCCGATCAGGCAGACGGTCTCCGCGGCGTCATTCTCCTGTTCGGTCATGGCAGTGCCGCTGGCGATATGCCAGCTGACGATGTCCAGATAGCTCGGGGTGACGCCCTGGATGGCGGTGTTCCAGTTCTGATTGCGGTACTCCACCTGGCCGGCCTGTCGGGCGAGATAACTGACCCGCGCCACGGCCGGGTCGTCGCGCAGGATCGTCTCGGCATCCACCACCGTCAAAGTCGATGCACTGCCCGCGCCGGCGCGCACGCCGCCCGCGGTGGTGGTCCCTGGCTGCACGACCACCATGTTCGTTCCCAAGGTCTCCAGCTGCTTCTGCACGGCGGCACTGGCGCCGTCCCCGACGGCCACCATGGCGATGAGCGCGGCGACCCCGATGAAGACGCCCAGCATGGTCAGGGCGGACCGCAGCTTGTTGCGGGCCAGCGCCTCCAGGGACGCTCCCACGATCATGGACAGGAAGGCCACACGCAGGCCCGGGCCACTGTCAGCGGGAAGAGCGGCCGTCGGGGCTACTGTGGCGGCCACGGCGATGGTATCGGTGCCATCGGGAGGCACGACCGCCTGCTGATGCTCGTCGGAGAGGATCTTCCCGTCGCGCATGACGATCACGCGATCGGCGTACGCTGCGATATCCGGTTCATGCGTGACCACCACGACCGTGACACCCTGGTCGCGATTCAGGTGGCGGATGACCGCCATGATCTCGTGGGAGGTGCGCGTATCGAGGTTGCCGGTGGGCTCATCCGCCAACAGCACCGCCGGATGATTGATGAGCGCGCGCGCCAGCGCCACGCGCTGTTGCTGCCCGCCGGAGAGCTGGTTGGGCAGATTGCGGACGCGATCCGCGAGGCCGACGCTCGCCAGCAACTCGCGCCCGCGCTGGTTGCGTGCACTGGTGCTCAGCGCCGCGGAGGCGCCGTAGAGCAGCGGCAGGATCACGTTCTCCAGCGCGCTGGTGCGGGCCAGCAGATTGAAGCTTTGAAAGACGAACCCGATGCGCTCACTGCGGATGCGGGCGAGTTCCGGCTCGCAGAGAGCGGCCACGTCGCGTCCTTCGAACAGGAATTGCCCCGAGGTTGGCCGGTCAAGACAGCCGATGACGTTCATCAGGGTGGACTTGCCCGAGCCGGAGGAGCCCATGATGGCCACGAACTCGCCACGATCGATCGATACACTCACCCCCTGCAGCGCCAGCACTTCGGTGCCCCCAAGGCTGAAGGAGCGGTGGATGTCGACCAGTCGCACAACCGGGTCTGCCACCGCCTGCCCCTTACAATCTGAGCGCGGGCGTGGCAGAGGCCTTGGTCTCACCCGCGGCCGCTTCGGAGGTGATCACCTGATCGCCAACCTTGAGATCCCCGGAGCGAATTTCGGCGTAGGTATCATCGGTGATCCCGACCGTGACCGTGACGGCAATGACCTGGCCGTCTCGTTCCACCCAGATCAGTCGCTGACCCGCTGTGGCGGGTGAGCCGGGTGCCCTTTTGGTGGCAAGGGACGGGGTGAAGCGCAGGGCCTGGGCGGGCACTCTGAGAACATTGTTCGCCTGGGCGGTGACGATCCTGGCGGTGGCCGTCATGCCCGGCCTCAGCATCAGCGCGGTGTTGTCGACGGCGATCACCACATCATAGGTAATCACGTTCTGCACGCTGACGGGGGCCTGGCGCACCTGTGCCACGCGTCCCTGAAAGGTCGCCTTCGGATATGCATCGACCGTGAAACCGGCAGCAACGCCCGCCATTGCCCCGGCGATGTCGGACTCGCTCACATTGGTGTCGACCTGCATCTTGGTCAGGTCGGTGGCGATCAGGAACAGCGTCGGTGTCTGAAAGCTCGCCGCCACGGTCTGGCCAGCGGTCACATTACGCGAGACCACCGTGCCCTCCACCGGCGAGACAATGTTGGTGTAATTCAGATTGATCTGCGCAGCCTCGAGCGCCGCACGTTTCTGCGCGATGGTCGCCGCGTCGAGTGCAACCAGGGCCACCGACTGATCGTAGGCGTTAAGGGCGGAATCGGCCGCATCCTTTGACGCGGAGTCTTCGGACAGCAAGCTCGCGATGCGTTCGTGGTTGACCTTGGTATAGACCACATTGGCCTGATCCTTGAGCAGCTGGGCCTGGGCGACCTGCAGGTCCGCCTGGTTCTGATCCACGACGACCTGGTAGGGCTTGGGATCGATCTTGGCGCACAGCTGCCCCTTATGAACGCGCGTATTGAAGTCACAGCTGAGGGTCTCGATGGTGCCCGAGACGTAGGTCCCCACCTCGACGATGACCACCGGATTCACCGTGCCACTGGCGGTGATGGTGGTGGCCACATCCCCGCGGGACGCCGCGGTCGTCAGGTAGTGGACCGGCGGGGTGCGGCTGGTGAGCCAATAAACGCCCCCGCCACCGGCCACGACCAGGCCTGCGACGATGGCGATGAGTTTCCAATGGAGGTTCTGGGGCATGCGGCGCGCAGTAGACTACGGACAAGCTGCCATCCGCATCCGTACAAGCACGCATCGAGTGCGGGTCCCGGTACAGACTATTCTGAGATCTGCAGTGAATCTGCGCCTACCGACTGAATGAGGCCAACATGGACGCCAAGCCAGAAACGACCGCTAAACTGCAAATTCCGCTCAACCAGCTGTTCGCGTCGCGCAACAGCAAGCCCCTGCATGAAACCCTGGGGGATGAGTGTCATGCGTTTGAAATGTACGAACGCCGCAACGCCAAGGTCCGCGAGGCCGCGTATTTTCGCGCCAAGGCGCGCGGCTTCGAGCCGGGGCATGAGCTGGAAGACTGGCTGGCGGCCGAGCACGAGGTCGATGCCTGCCTGTTCGCGGAGATCGCGCCGGTCGGCTTTGTCGGCTAGCGCCTGACGAACCGCCCGATACGTACATCATCGGATGTGATTCAGCATGGGCCGGGCGCAATGTTTTACATGCCAAGTCAAACATTGATTCGCCACTTGAGGCGAAAGGAGCATGTCATGAATCTGGTACGTTGGGATCCGTTCGCTGATATCGATGCGCTGTTCAATCGTTCGTTGCCGCGACTCTCGTTGCGGGACACCACCCGCAAACTGGAATGGTCGCCCTCGGCCGACATCAGTGAGACCGACAGCGAGTTTGTGATTCGCGCTGAACTTCCTGCGGTCAAGAAAGAGGATGTGCAGGTGCTGATGGATGAGGGCGTCATCACCATCAGGGGCGAGCGCAAGCAGCAGAAGGATGAGAAGAGCGAGAAGTACCATCGTGTCGAGAGCTTCTACGGCAGCTTCGAGCGCAGCTTCTCCCTGCCCGACAATGTGAAGGCGGACGCAGTGCACTGCGAGAGCAAGGACGGCATCCTGACCGTTCACATTCCGAAGTCGGCGGCGACCAAATCCAAGCCCAGGCAGATCTCGGTTCAGTAATGGGCCGTTCAGTCCCGAGGGGCTGCAGGAGGAATGACTATGAAATCCGATTCCGATGTGAAACGCGATGTCGAAGCCGAACTCAAATGGAGTCCGCAGGTTGACGACACGGATGTCGCGGTCAAGGTAACAGACGGTGAGGTCACCCTCACGGGGTTCACCCGCAACTACCTGGAAAGATATCAGGCGGAAAGCCTCACCCGACGCGTCAAGGGCGTGGCCGCGGTCGCCAATGACATACAGGTCAAACCGATCGCGGACGGTCCCAGCGATCCGGAAATAGCCCGGGCCGCCCTGGCCGCCCTGAAGCTGCAATTGCCGCTGTCATGGGAGAAGATCAAGCCCATCGTCAAGGACGGCCGCATCAGCCTCGAGGGCACGGTCGAGTGGCACTACCAGCGCGAGCGGGCGGAGAGCGCGGTCCGTCACTTGAAGGGGGTCATCAGTGTGTGGAACGCCATTGCACTGAAACCGAATGTGGCGGCCGACAATATCAAACACAAGATTGAGGACGCATTCCGGCGGATTGCCGAGGTCGATGCCAGCCACATCAAGGTGGAGGCCAACGGCTCGGAGGTCACCTTGCGCGGTGAAGTTCGCTCCTGGGCCGAACGCGACCAGGCGCAGCAGAGCGCCTGGTCCGCACCGGGCGTCACCCGCGTGGAAAACAGTTTGACCGTGCGTACTTGAGCGCCACGGGGCGACGGCCGCAGGGTCGCCGCCCCGGTCTTTTGCTGCGTCAGTCGCTGTCCACCGTGCCAAGCGCGTGTTCCACTGCGTCCACCGAATGAGAGTCGGCCGTATTCACCTCGAGTATCGTGAAGCCTTCAGTGGGGCTGACGGCCTCGAGGTGTCGCTGCTGCCACGCAAGCACGTCCTGATTGGCGTCTGAAGGATCGCGGTGGTCCGCCAGCCGCGCATCGATGCGCGCGCGCAGCAGTTCCGGGGGTGCCTGACATCGCACCATGTACAGGGGGACCGCCAGGCTCGCCGCGACCGCCACGAACCGCGCGCGCTGCTCAGAGGTGCCGAAGGTGGCATCCACGAGGGTCGTGAAGCCGCCCGCCAGGGTGTCCGTTGCGCAGTTCGCCAGATGCTCATAGATCTGCGCGCGCGCCTCGGGCGAGTACCGGTCCGGTGCCGGGTGGGCATCTGCCAGGCGCTTGCGTTCGCGATCCGAACTTAGGTGCACGGCCGCCAGGGGTGGCGCCAGACGCTGGGCCAGCCAGGTCTTGCCCGATCCGGATACGCCATGCATCAGGATCAGCCTCGGACGGTGAGCAGATAAGAAGCCGCGCGCGCAGGCTATGTGCCGCTGGTATTGCCGCTGAAGGTCTTTTGTGTCGCCCTGTTCCTGCAGCGCATTCTTGGCATTCACGGCCATGACCTTGGCGCGCACCAGTGAACGGTGGACCTGATACACAGACAGAAGCCGGCAGGCCTGATAATCCCCGCTCTGCGCAAGGTAGGCGCCCAGAAACGCAGCGGCCAGGGCTGGCTGGCGGCGGGCCTGCAAATCCGCGAGCAGGGTCGCCAGTTCCTGCGCCACATCCATCCACCGCAATGCCGGGTCGAACTCCAGGCAGTCAAAGGCGCACAGCTGCGCGTCACGCCGGACGATATTGGCGCAGTGCAAGTCCCCATGGCATTCCCGGACGCGACCGTGCCATCGCACGGCCATCCAGCTCAGGGCACCCTCCAGGGCAGCCTCGAGCGGCTGTCGCAGCGCCTGCACCGAGTCCGTGTCTTGGAATACGGCGGCTGCCGTGGCGCATTGTTCCAGGTTCTCCAGCAGCTGCGCGCGCACGGTTTCCGGGCGACCCCACTGTGAGTCAGATGGAGTGACCGGCAGGGTGGCGTGGATGCGCGCGAGGTGGCCGCCAAACTCCGCCAGCGCCTTGGTCCCGGTCCCGACCGCATTTTTGTCCAGCAGCCGGTCGAGCAGCTCCTCACGCGGAAATTGCCGCATTTTGACCGCATGTTCGATCACCGTGCCGCCGCCCTCCATGCGCACCTGTCCGTCGGACTGGGTGATGCGGCTGACGCCCATGTACAGCTCCGGGGCAAAGCGTTGATTCAGGCGCACCTCCTCCTGGCACAGGAAGGCACGATGCTCTTGGGATCGCAGATCGACGAAGGAATAGCACACCGGGCGTTTGATCTTGTAAGCCCACTGGCCGGTCAGCAGCACCCAGGAGATATGGGTTTGGATCAGCTCCACCAACTCCACGGCGTGGGAATAGGCTCGGGGCGCGAGCAGTCCCTGCAGATGCGGGGGGAAGCCACTCATCCGCCGCTGAGTGCCCGTGCCACGACGCTCGCAATCACGAGCAGCACCAGTCCGACCACCAGCGCGATAAGAATGTGCCGTACATGCCGTTGCATCTCGGTCGTTACTCCTCTAGCGCATGCTGGCCCGCAGCAGCGCGCGCAGTTCGTGCAGCGGCCGCGCGTTGAGCACGTCGTGGCGTGTCAGCCAGGCGCGCCGGGCCTGGCGGATGCCATTTTCGAGCAGGCCGAACTGCTCGCGCGAGTGCGCATCGCTGGCAATGCTGAGCAAGATGCCGCGCTCACGCGCCGCCCTGGCATGCACGTCGTTGAGATCCAAACGCAGCGGTTGCGCATTGATTTCCATAAAGCAGCCGCGCTGCTGCACGGCGCTGAGAACCCGCTCGAAATCAAGGGCGTAGGGGGGCCGGCTGCCGAGCAGCCGCCCGAAGGGATGCGCGAGAATGCAGATCGCGGGCCGCTCCAAGGCGCGCAGGATCCGGTTCGTCTGCTGCACCTCAGACAGGCCAAAATGGCTGTGCACGGCGATCACGACCACGTCCAGGCGCTTGAGAATGGCATCCTCCAAGGCGAGGCGGCCATCCTCCAGAATGTCCACCTCGGCGCCCTTGAGGACGGTGAAAACCTGCAGCGTCTCGTTGAGCCGATCGATGGCATCGATCTGCTCACTCAGGCGTGCGGCATCCAGGCCGTGCGTCACGCCCAGGTGCTTGGAATGATCGGTAATGGCGGCGTAGCGCAGGCCTCGCGCCTGGGCGCCGGTCACCATCTGCTCCAGGGTGGCGCTGCCGTCGGAGGCGTTGGTATGCACATGCAGGTCACCCTGCAGGTCCGCCAGTTCGACCAGCTTCGGCAGCGCGTGCTGCGCGGCAGCCTCGATTTCGCCACGATCCTCGCGCAGCTCGGGCGGGATGTAGGGCAGGTCAAGTGCGCGAAACAGCTCTTCTTCAGAGGCCCCGGCAAGGCGCCGCGCGCCGTGAAACAAGCCGTATTCGCTGAGCTTGCAGCCGCGCTCCTGTGCACGTCGCCGCATATGGATAGTGTGCGCACGACTGCCGGTGAAATAGTGCAGTCCGGCGCCGAAACTCGCCGGCGGCAGCACCCGCACATCCACCTGCAGTCCATTGCGCAGCACGCCCGACGCCCGGGTCGACCCGGCGGCGGTCAAGGAGTCGAGCTCGGCGTAGCGCTTCAGCGCCTCGATGGGTTTGCTGGTCTGCCGCGCGCACACCAGCACATCCAGGTCGCCCACGGTCTCGCAGCCGCGCCGAAAGCTGCCCGCGATCTGGACGCGGGTCACCCCGGGGATGGATTTCAGATACGCCGTGAGCGGGCGCGCGTACTGCGTCGCCACGCTGTAGGGCGTTCGTTGCGCGGGCGCGCCCTGGCGCTCGGCGAGCGCCTGCGCCAGCCGGGTCTGCAACACCGGACCGAAGCCGCGCAGCTGACTCAGCCGCCCCTTGGCCAGTGCCCGGCGCAAGTCCTCGACGCTGCGCACCTTCAACCCCGTGAACAGGGCGCGAACGCGCACCGGTCCCAGGCCTGGCAGAGCCAGGAGCTCCCGCAGGCCTGACGGAATCCGCACTCGCATCCTCTCGAGGGCTGAGAGATTCCCGGTGCGCAGCAGTTCCTCAATCTTGGCCGCCAGGTCCGCGCCGATGCCCGGCAAGGCATCGAAGTCCTCGACCCCGTGCATTTGCGCAAGCTCCCGCGGCAGGGTGCGCACCACCTGCGCCGCGCGTCGATAGGCCCCAACACGAAAGGCGTTGTCGGCCTGAATGCTCAGCAGGTCCGCCATCTCATCAAAGGCGGCGGCCACTTCCTCGTTGTGAAGCGCAGTGCTGTGCTCCTTTGACGTATCCATCTCTCACCTCAGGGCGGCGCCGGGCTTGGCTGTGAACCCGCATGTGCGGGCCGGCAATACGCTTCCTTTTCCGCCACCAGCCAGTCCTCCAGCTCGTGCCCCGGTGCAAAGCCACGGTGCTGGGCCCGAAAGTATGCCGCCTTGGCGATTTCCGCCTGCCGGTATGCGGCTTGATCACAGGGATCGTCGAACCAAAGCGCAGCGGGTCGAGATGTCATCGCGGATCCCTCCACGTTCAAAGTAACGACATATTCCCGAATGAGGCGACCGTTCGCCATTAGGGAAAACCGCTAGATTACGTACAAGTCCGGACATACCCATCCAAGGCGCCCCGGGAAGATACGGCCATGACTCCGTGGCCTCTTTCTCGAACCGGGATCCGCCTCCTGGCTCTGGCAATTGTTCTGTGCGCGGCGGCCGCCCTCGCCTGGTATCTGCACCTGCGCCATATCCAAGACGCTCTGGTGCGCGCCGATCCGGATCAGGCGGTGACCGATACAACCCTGGTGAACTTTGCCATGGACCGGGGGCCGGCCCTCTACCGGCATCATTGCGCGGGCTGCCATGGCAGCGACATGCGCGGCAGACAGGCCCTCGGCACCCCGGATCTGTCCGATGCCACCTGGCTGTTCGGCCTGGGGGATCTGCCGGACATCGAGAACACGCTCGACTACGGCATCCGCTCCGGCCACCCCAAAACCCACAACATCACTGACATGCCCGGGCTCGGACGCATCGGCCAGCTGTCGGTGGCCGAGGTCCAGGATGTCGTCGAATACGTGTATGCCTTCAGCCATGCCGACGCCAACCCTGAAGCCGTGCGCCGCGGCCGCCCCTTGTTCATGGACAAGGGCAGCTGCTACGACTGCCATGGCCAGGATGCCACCGGCAATGTGGACTATGGTGCGCCGGATCTGACAGGTCGTTCCGGCTGGCTCTACGGTGGGGACCGCCGGACGGTTTTTCGATCTGTCTATGACGGTCGCCATGGCCTGTGCCCGGCCTGGATCACGCGGCTCAGCGCCGCGCAGATTCGCGAATTGTCCGTCTTCTTGTACACCACGGCGCGTCGCGCGCCGCGGGTCCCGAGCACGCCCACCGGAGCCCACTGATGTCGCTACTGTCCCGCCACGCCGCAGGCTCGGGTACCGCCCGGGATTTCACTCGGGTCAACACCCGCCGTTCGCTGGTGCTGCTGGCGATCGGCGCGATCACCGGCATCGCCATCGCCGGCTACGGTCTGTTCACTGCCAAGGGCACCCGGGTCCACGGCGTGCCACCGGAGGCCATAGCGCTGGTCAACCAGCGGCCCATTCTGCGCAGTGACTTCATCACCCAGGTACAGACCCAGTATTCGGTGCCATTCGCGCAGACGACACCGGCTGAGCGTCGCAAAGTGCTGGACGATATGATTGACGAGGAAATGATGGTGCAGCGGGGCCAGGAAGTGGACTTGCCCAGCTTCGACCCCGAGGTACGCTCCGCCCTGGTGGCAGGTGTGGAGCTGCAGCTCTTCGCCGACGTTCTGGCGCAGAAGCCCACCGATGCGCAGCTGCAGGCCTATTACGACGCCCATCGCGCCAAATACATCCGTGACGGTGAAATGCAGGTACGTGACCTGGTCGCCGCCGTGACGGCCCAGCGTCCACTGGGCGATGCGCGGCGCGATGTCGTCGGCGCCGTCATGGCGCTGCGCCAAGGCGCTGCGCTCGACGCCGTAATGGCACAGTTCAATTTGTCAGACTCGCGGCGCCTGATGGATTCAGGGCACATCGATACGGGCAATGTCTTTGATTTTGCGGCACGGGCGCGCCTGGATCCGGCCGTCTTCGCCGCCGCCAGCGTACTGGCCACCGGCCAGATAAGCGACCCGGTGGTGGCCGCCGACGGCGTGCACGTCGTGGTGATGGGCACTCGTAAGCCACCGGCGCAGCGCAGCTTCCTCGAGGTCAGCAGTGAAGTGTGGCGCGATGTCACCGACGACGCCAAGCACACCGTCAGCACGAACAATCTCAGGTACCTGCGCAGCAAGAACGACATCCAGGTCGCAGCCCCGTGAGTTGCAAGCCTTGCAAGCCGCCGCTCGGGGGCCTGCTTGTGCTGCTGTGGGCACTGGGCACCAGCACCGCGTTCGCCCACACCAAAAGCGAAACCCATACCGTGTGGCAGATCATCGGCAAGACCGTGCATCTGACCTTCACCATGCCCATTGTCGAGGCCAACCGGCTCGCACTAAACGGGGTGCCGCCGCCGAACAGCCGTATAACCGAGTACCTGACCGCGCATCTATCGGTCACCTCGAAGTTGGGCCGCTGTCCGGCGACAGTGCCCGCCCGGGCGGTGGCCGCCACGGAACAGTTCCGCCGTTTTGAGATGTCCTTCCAATGTCCGGGCGCGGATGAGCTGCAGTTGCACTCCTCGGCGTTCTTCGAGCGCGTGCCTTCCCATGTGACCTTTGCCCAGATTGAAACGGACCAGGGGCAGTTCGTCGAGCAACTGTTCACGCGCGATCATCAGGTCATCGCGGCCTCGGCCGTCGCCGGGGGGGAGCTGGCCAGCGCGAGTTTCTTCAAGTATGTGCAACTGGGCATCATGCATATCTTCACCGGTGTGGATCACATGTCCTTCCTGCTGGGCCTGGTACTGATCTCGCGTCGGGTGCGAGACCTGGCGTTCGTAATCACCGGGTTCACGCTGGGCCACAGCGCGACCCTGGCGCTGGCGGTCACTGGCATCATCCGGCCGCACGCGGAGTTCATCGACGCGCTGGTGGCCTTGACCATCGCCGTCATCGGTGCCGAAAACATTGCGGTGGCGACCCATCGTCCCGGCGTCGTGGCGCTCGGGCTGGGGAGCCTGCTGCTGTGCATGGCGCTGGCGCGCATGGGCGGCGTGGGCCTGCTGCCCGCGACGCTGCTGTTCGGCGCCGCCCTGTTTTGCTGCTGCTACCTGATGATCTCCGGGCAGCTACGCGACTCAGGACGGCTGCGCCTGGTTGTCACCTTGATGTTCGGCCTCATCCACGGTTTCGGCTTCGCATCGGATCTGCTGGAGATGCATTTGCCCGCGCACCGACTCGCCGAGCTGCTGCTGGGCTTCAATCTGGGTGTCGAAGTCGGTCAGCTGACGTTGGTGTTCGCCGCGCTTGCCATTGTGAGACTACTGATGAAGGTGCGCTTCTCGCTGCCACGCCCGATTGTCGTGGACACGCTCTCCGCAGGCCTGGTGGGCCTGGGGATGTTCTGGTTCATCAGCCGCAGTTTTGCGTGAATCACGCTCAACCATGTTGGCGACAATACCTAGGTATAGAATCAGGCCGGGAGACTGAACAATGCCTGCCCCCAAGACCGCGTCCGAGGATCTCCTGCGCCGCATCGATGCCTACTGGCGCGCGGCCAACTATCTGTCCGTGGGGCAGATTTACCTGCGCGACAACCCTCTGTTGCGCAAGCCTCTGACGCTGGATCACGTCAAGCCTATGTTGCTCGGACATTGGGGCACCACGCCGGGGCAGAACTTCATCTACGTGCATCTGAATCGGATCATCCAGCAGTACGACCTGAACATGGTCTATTTGAGCGGCCCCGGCCACGGTGGGCCCGCCCTGGTCGGTAACACGTACCTTGAGGGCACCTACAGCGAGGTGTATCCGGAGGTGTCCCAGAATGAGGACGGACTGAAGCGTCTGTTCACACAATTTTCGTTTCCGGGCGGCATTCCCAGCCACGTGTCTCCCGAATGTCCCGGCTCGATCCATGAGGGTGGCGAGCTGGGCTACTCCCTCAGCCATGCCTTCGGAGCCGTATTTGATAATCCGGACCTGATCGCCGCTTGCGTGGTGGGGGACGGTGAGGCGGAGACGGGACCTCTGGCGACGGCATGGCACTCCAACAAGTTTCTCAACCCCGTCACCGATGGCGTCGTCCTGCCCGTCCTGCACCTCAATGGTTACAAGATTGCCAATCCGACGATTCTCGCGCGCATCAGCCATGAGGAGCAGGAGCAGTTTTTTCGTGGCTGCGGTTGGGCTCCGCTGTTCGTGCGCGGCTCGGATCCGGCGTTGATGCATGCCGCCATGGCGGCGGCGCTTGATGAGGCCGTCGCACAGATCCAGGCCATTCGACGTCACGCGCGGACCCAAGACGCTCCGACGCGACCCCGTTGGCCGATGATTGTGCTGGAATCACCGAAAGGCTGGACCGGCCCGAAGTTTGTCGATGGGGTGGCGAATGAAAACACCTTTCGCTCGCACCAGGTGCCGCTGTCCATATCCGCCGCGCATCCGGCCCACCTCCAGCAGCTCGAAACATGGCTGCGCAGCTACCGGCCCGAGGAACTATTCGATGCGGACGGCCGGCTTCATGCGCAGCTGGCCCAACTCGCTCCGCTCGGGCAGCGGCGCATGGGTGCCAATCCGCACGCAAACGGGGGCTGCCTGCTGCGCGAGCTGCTGTTACCGGACTTCTGTGACTATGCGCTGGATGTGCCCTCCCCCGGGATTACCGGCCCGGGAGACACCCGGGTTCTGGCCGAGTTCCTGCGCAAAGTCACCGCCATGAACATGCCGGGACGCAACTTCCGGATTTTCGGACCGGATGAAACCATTTCCAACGGCTTGGAGGCCGTGTTCGACGCCTCATGGCGGCAATGGATCGCGGACACCCGACCCGGTGACCAGTACTTGTCCCGTGACGGGCGAGTGATGGAAATGCTCAGCGAGCACCAGTGTCAGGGGTGGCTGGAGGGTTATCTGCTGACGGGCCGCCATGGACTGTTCAATTGTTACGAGGCCTTCGTCCACATCGTCGACTCCATGTTCAACCAGCATGCCAAATGGCTGAAGGTGAGCGCCGGCATCCCCTGGCGACGCAAGATCGCCTCGTTGAACTATCTGCTGGCCTCGCATGTCTGGCGCCAGGATCACAATGGCTTCACCCACCAGGATCCCGGGTTCATCGATCACGTGGTCAACAAGAAGGCCGGCGTGGTGCGAGTGTACCTGCCGCCGGATGCCAACTGCCTGTTGTCGGTCATGGACCATTGCCTGCGCAGCCGGCACTACGTCAACGTCATCGTGGCCGGCAAACACCCCGCGCCGCAGTGGCTGACCATGGAGGCGGCCATCGCCCATTGCAGCAAGGGAATCGACATCTGGGACTGGGCCAGCAACGACCAGAACAGCGAACCGGAGGTGGTCATGGCCTGCGCCGGAGACGTCCCCACCCTGGAGACCCTGGCAGCGGTGTCGATACTGCGACAGCATCTGCCCACGCTGCGCATCCGGGTCATCAACGTCGTCGACCTGATGAAGCTGCAGCCGCAGAGCGAGCATCCCCATGGCCTGGATGATCTTCAGTTTGATGAGTTGTTCACCAAGGATAAACCAGTGATTTTCGCCTTCCACGCCTATCCCTGGCTGATCCACCGACTGACCTACCGCCGGACCAACCATGGCAATTTCCACGTGCGGGGCTACAAGGAGGAAGGCACCATCACCACCGCCTTTGACATGACGGTACTCAACGACCTTGACCGCTTTCACCTGGCCATGGATGTGATCGACCGGATGCCGGCCACCGGAACACCCGGCCTGTATCTGAAGCAGCAACTGCAGAACAAACTGATCGAGCACAAACGGTATATCGTGGCACACGGCCTGGATATGCCAGAGGTGCGCGAGTGGCGTTGGGGCACGCCATGATGGCGCTGCACCGAATATTGGTCGCCACGGACTTCTCCGCAGCGGGCCACGCGGCGGTGGCCAGAGCCGGGCAATTGGCGGCGCAATATCAGTGCCAACTGATGGTGCTCCACGCTACGCCCGACTGGACCCTGTTCTCCGAGCGGGCCGCGGCCCATCAGGCGCATTACGCGGAAATCACCCGCAACGCCGAGGAGTTGATGCGCGGCGAGGTCAGCTGGCTGGGCCGGGAATTCGGCTTGACCACAGTGCGCGGTGAGATCAATCGAGATCGGGCAACCGTGGCGATTACCCGGGCCACCGGGTCTTTCCAGCCGCACCTATTGGTCATCGGTGCGGCAGGTGAGCATGTCGTTGCCGGCGGGGATGCGGTGCTCGGCGGGACCGCCCTGAAGCTGCTGTCGCGGATCAGTGTGCCAGTGCTGGTGGTGCGTCATTCCCCACCTTCAATGTATACCGTGACGCTCGCCGCCGTCGGGGGCGACGTGAGCGCGTCGCGCCGACTGATGCAATGGGCCAGCAAGCTGGCCGGATCAGGCACCTGCCACCTGGTAAGAGCCTATGAGGCTCCCTATGCCAAGCGGATGCGCCTCTGCCAGCTTGCCGATACCGAGATTTCACAGTCGGCTGAGGAACAGCGCCGGCTCGCGCAGGAGGATTGCGAGGTTTTGCAGCGCACCATGCCCCCCGGCCCGCAAGTTGTCACTCACGTGGTTCGCGGGGCACCCGTGTCAACGGTTCTGGAGCAGGTGAAACTGTGCACACCCCAGCTGCTGGTGATCGGCCAGCATGAACACGTTTCTGATGAGCACCCAGGTGCCTGGGCCGCCGGCATCGGGACCCGGATGGCGTATCACTGTCCGATCGATGTGCTGATGGTGCCCTGATCGGGCTAGGGACGCATCGCCCGTTCCAGAGCCTGCTCCCCCCGCATCGCGCCAGAGATGGCCGTCAGCTGATTGGCGATGACATCCAACACATCATCGATCGAGAGCACACCGAGCAGTTCATTGCGGACACCCACCACGGGAACTCGGCGCACGCCATCGGCGCGCATCAGAGCCAGCGCCCCTGCGATCGAAGTCCCCGCCGCGATCAGCAGCGGATTGCGCGTCATGATGTCCAAGACCTTGAGATCTTTGGGCTCAGCATCACGTCCCACGACCGTGACCACGATGTCGCGATCCGTCAGCACACCCTGCACCAGCCGATCCCCGTGTTCCGCGGCCGGTCCCACCACGACCAGGAAACCGACATGTTGTTCGCGCATCACTCGCGCCGCATCACAAAGACCGGCATCCGGCGTAATCGTGACCACCTCGTGGCGGCAAATGTCCCCAACACTCATACATCACTCCTTGGATCCGTCACACCGGAATCGGGTCATGCGGCAAACGAACGAAGAAGACGGCGCCGTTGGGGGAATTGGGCCGGTATCCCAACGACCCACCATGCGCCTTGGCGATGGTATTGCTGATCGGCAGACCCAGCCCCGTGCCATTTTCGCGCGTGGAGAAGAACGGGTCGAACACACGCTCGGCGGTGGCCTGATCAAGACCCGGTCCGGTGTCGCTCACCGTGATCTCAATCTCACCATCGCCGATCCGAGCGACACTGACGACCAATTCCCGCGGACCTTTGGTTGATTCGAGGGCCTCGATACCATTGCGCACCAGATTCAGAATCACATGTTGCATCTGCACCGAGTCGACAGTCACCGTGGGCAACTCCGGGGCGAGGTTCAACGAACAGGAGATCCCGTGCGCACGCGCGTCACTGTTCACCAGCCCCATGATGGGTCTGACAAGAGAATCCAGGTCCATCGAGGTCCGATTCATGGCCTGGCTGCGCGCCAGAGTCTGCAGTCGGCGCATGATCTCGCTGGCACGCACCGCCTGGGCGGTGATTTCCCGCAGCGCTAAACGGCACTCCTCCAGATCAGCGCCCGGTCGCGCCAATAAACGATCGCAGGCCTGAGCGTAGTTGGCGATGGCCGTCAGCGGCTGGTTGAGCTCGTGGGCAATGCCGGCCGCCATCTCACCGATGGTCGCCAGGCGCGATACGTGCAGCAAACGCGCCTGTACGTTGCTGGGCGGCAGAGCACGGGCTGTTTCGTCATTGTGCTGCATCTGAAGTCCGGTGCTCTGGGTGATGGGGGCTAGTGTAGGAGCCCCTAGGCTTGATGGCGATGGTTGCTTATACCTACGTCCCGAGTTACGCATAGGTATTTAACACATGGAAGGGTCTATCGCCGATCGATAGAATGTCGGCCACTATGGTTGCGAAACACTCTACCGATCGACGCCCGGCTGCACCCACCGTATTCGTGGTGGACGATGATGAGGGCGTACGGGACTCCCTGCGGTTCTTGCTGAAGTCAGTCGGCCTTGCGATCAAGGCTCTGGCATCGGCGGGCGAATTTCTGTCCAGCTACGATGTCAATCAACCCGGATGCCTGGTGCTGGACGTGCGCATGCCGCAAATGAGCGGACTGGAACTTCAGCAGCAGTTGAATATCCGCGGCGCCATGATTCCGGTGATATTCATCACCGGCCACGGGGATATCCCCATGGCAGTGGAAGCCATGCAACATGGCGCCTTCGATTTTCTGCAGAAACCCTTTCGCGACCAGGATCTCATCGAGCGGCTCCATAAGGCCCTCGCGAAGGATGCGGAGAATCGCTCGGAACTTAAGCAGCGCGATCACATTCGCGCACGCTTTGAAACACTCACGCCGCGCGAGCACGAAGTGCTGATGCTGATGGTGCGCGGACTGCCCAACAAAATCATGGCAGCGGAGCTTGGCGTCAGCCAGCGGACCGTCGAGATCCATCGCGCGCGGGTCATGGAAAAGACCGAGGCCGGGTCGCTGGCACACCTGGTCCGAATGTCCATGGACCTGAACCCCCAGGCACCGCGGATGTAGCGCCCCAAGGAGAGAATGCCCATGTATGCGATTCATCATATTCTGGTGGCGATCAAGGATCCGCGGGCCAAATCACACCCGGCCGTCGCCAAGGCGGCGGCGATTGCGGTCGCGCTGGACGCAAAGCTGCAGCTTTTTCATGCCATTGACGTCCCCGTGCGTCCGGACCTCGGCACCATTGAGGATTCCCCGCTTCCCGAGATTTTCCAGCATCAGCGCGATGCCCGTCGGCAGTTGCTGGAGGGGATCGCAGCGCCATTGCTAAGGCAAGGTCTTTCAGTCACGACGGCCGTGGAATGGGATTTCCCGCGGCACGAGGCCATCATTCGCGCGGCAGCGCAGTTCGGTGCGAACCTCATCGTTGCCGCGGACCATGCCACGACACACCACCTGCCGTGGCTGCTGCGCTACACCGACTGGGAGCTGCTGCGCGCAAGCCCGGTACCGGTACTGCTGGTCAAGAATCCGCGCCCCTATCGCAAACCCGTGATCCTGGCCGCGCTTGATCCGACCCACACCTTCGACAAGCCGGCTGCACTTGACAGTGAGATCCTGCGTTTCAGTGCCACGCTGGCGGATGCCTTGCACGGCGCGGTGCATGCCGTTCATGGCTACGTACCAGTACCGGCGAACCTGGCGCCGGCACTCTTGAGTCAACCCGGTGAGCTGGAGAAGATTCTCGCGGCGGCAGAAGAAGCCGCATGCGATGCGCTGGGCAAAGTGACGGGACCCATGGGGATATCCAGTTCCTGCCTGCACGTGGTGGGCCGGCATCCCTCCGACGCCGTGGACGAAGTGGCGACGCAGACGGGCTGTCAGATCGTCGCCTTAGGCTCGATCTCGCGATCCGGAGTCGACCGCTTTCTCATCGGCAACACCGCAGAAGCGCTCATTGACCGTCTCAAGTGCGACGTTCTGGTGGTCAAGCCCCCGGCGTTTCGGCACAAAGTGGCGCGCGCGCGCAGGGGGACTGGCATCGTGCCGCTGCCCTTTTCGGCGGGCATGATTTGAGTCGGCGCCCATAAGGGTAATCCCGGATGCCATCTCGGACGAGCCTGGGGCAGGATTTGGCTCACCGGCTCGCGGTCATATGGGTGCATAGATGAAAAAGCTGCGTCGAATCCTGGTTGCTATTGCCGATCCGCACCTTGCCCAGGGCAGTGTCCTGCGCCGCGCCGCTGCGCTGGCAAGGGCCACTGGCGCCAGTATCGAGCTGTTCCACGCCGTCATCGCGCCGCTGACGCAGTCGAAGCGTCTGGGCAGACGCAGGGTGGATGTGCAGCTGTCCATAGACCACTCCGTCAGTGCCGCCCAGGGCACACTGGAGCGGATGGCGCGCTCGAAGCTGCTCCAGGGATGCCGGGTGCACTCGACCGCGGTCTGGGGCAATCCCGCTTACGAGGCCATCGTTCGTCGGGCGCTGGACGTAGGCGCCGACCTGATCATCAACGGCACGCGCACCCGTGGCTTCGCCAATCGCCTGGTGCTACGCCATACGGACTGGGAACTGGTGCGTCATTCTCCCCTGCCCCTGCTGCTGGTGAAGTCGGAGCGACTCAGAAGCAAGGCCGTGATCCTGGCGGCAATCGATCCGCTCCATGCCAACGAAAAGCCGGCGCGACTGGATGACCAGATCCTGGGTGTGGCGGACAGCATGGCCACGGTTCTGAAGGGAACATTGCACGCGGTCCACGTCTACATGCCGCTGAGCATAGGTCTGGCTGCCGGCATCGGGGAGCCGATGGTCTGGAATACCGCGAAGCTGGATGCTGATTACGCTCAGCAGGTTTCACGACGATTCGCCCGCGAGCTGCGCGCGACGAAGATTCCGCCGAGCCGGCGACACCTGCGCATCGGGGCGGCGGCGCACGAACTGGCGGCGTGTGCGGCGCAGCTGCGCGCAACACTCGTGGTCATGGGGGCCGTCTCGCGTACGCGCCTGGAGAGGCTGTTCATCGGCAGTACCGCCGAGCAGGTGTTGGACGAACTGGCCTGCGATGTGCTCATTGTCAGGCCACGCGGCGTGAAGCGCGCCAGTGTCGCACGGAAGACCCGCTAGCCATGCGAGCTGACCAGGACATCGCCCTTGATTCCGTTGACCGGTTGCATGCCGCCTCCGGCCTGGATGATCAGGATATCGCCGTCAAGGTCATCGACGGCGTGGTGCTGTTGGCCGGGATCGCCCGCAGCGATATGGAGCGCGCACTGGCCGAGCAGACCGTCAAGAGGGTCCAGGGGGTGACGGGACTGACGAACTGTCTCACGGTGCGCCCGCGTAACGCCAGTGTGCCACCTGACCCGGAAATCACTCGTGAAGCCGTCGCCACGATTCGCCACCAGTTTCCTGAGCAGGTGGAGGCCCTACAAGTTCTGGTTCACAACGGCCGCGTCGCCCTCGAAGGAGAACTGAAGTGGTACTACCAGCGGGACGTGGTCGAGGCCATCGTTCGGTCCCTGCGCGGTGTCACGCTGGTGACGAACAAGATTCGCGTCAGCGAACGCCCCCGCGTGGAGCTCATTCAGCCTGAGTAGGCACCAGCACAGCCGCGCCCTCAAAGCGCCCGGCGCGAAGGTCGGCCAGCGCCTCGTTGGCACTGCGCAGCGGGTACGATTTTGTGGTAGTCCGGATGCCGGCCTTGGGCGCGACCTTCAGGAACTCGATGCCGTCCTGCCGGGTGAGATTGGCAACCGATACCAGCTGCCGCTCTTCCCACAGCAGCCGATACGGCATGCTCGGTATGTCACTCATATGGATGCCCGCGCAGATGACGCGCCCGCCCTTGCGCACGGCCCGCAGCGCCACGGGCACCAGCTCGCCCGCGGGAGCAAACAGAATGGCCGCATCCAGCGGCTGCGGCGGCAACTGCTCGGAATCACCCGCCCAGGTGGCACCGAGCTCGCGGGCAAAGGCCTGGGTCCGCAGATCCCCTGGGCGTGTAAAGGCGAAGAACTGCCGCGTCCGCCAGCGGATGAGCTGCGCCACGATGTGGGCCGCCGCCCCGAAGCCATACAGGCCTATCCGTCGGGCACCTTCAGCCAGGCGCAGCGCCCGCCAGCCAATGAGCCCGGCGCACAGGAGTGGCGCGAGACTTTCATCACTGCCGTCCTCGGGCAGTGGCAAGGCGAAATGCGCATCGGCCACGGTGGCGGTGGCAAAACCGCCGTCAATGGTAAAGCCGGTGAACAGCGGCCGGTCACACAGGTTTTCCGTTCCGACCCGGCAGTAGCCGCACAGGCCACAGGTGTGGCCCAGCCACGGAACCCCGACGCGCTGTCCGATCTTCAGGTGATCGACATCTGGGCCGAGGGCATCGACACGTCCGACGATCTCATGCCCCGGAATGATCGGCAGCTTGGGTTCAGGCAGTTCTCCATCAATGACGTGCAGATCGGTCCGGCATACGCCGCAGGCCGCCACACGCAGACGAACCTGACCCGGCCCCGGAACTGGGTCCGGTAGCTCCGTCCATTCAAGGGCGGTGCCGGGCCGAGTGAGCACCATGGCGTGCATGGGCGACTAGGCACGTTCGGGTGAGTAGGGACGCCCCAGCCGCGCGGCCGCGCGGAACGACTGGGCAGCATGTGCGAGCAGCGGTCCATCGCCCGGATGGTCGAGTGCCTCGACACCGACAATCCCGCTCAGCAGCGACGGATGGCGCTGCTCGATGTGCTTGTAGAATTCGTGTTTGGCGCTGGAGGGCCCCACGATGAGGATGGCCTTTGCGTCCATAATATCCGTCGCCACCGCTTCCAGATACGCATGGTTGACGGGCACATGGCCACTGCCGATCGAGTGGGCCTTGTGGTGCAGATGCGGCGGGGAATGCTCGTCCCGGATGACATGATGGGTGGCCTCGGCGACCTCGCTGTCAAAGCGAAAGATCCTGGCTTCATGGTGGTCGATCCACACCAGGGCGTGAATGTGTCCAGTGGGGCTGGGGGTGTGTGCGCTGATCATGTTCTTGGCCTCGTGACACCGTCCGTCCGGAGCGGCTGATGCCATTACAGTGTAGTTATCGGGCGCGGTGTATAGGCACTTGTGCGCATGCAACACCTGGGCGCTGCCTTACATACTGCATGACATGCTAAGGCTTCTGCGCACCACGCTAGTGCTGTTGCTGTGGTGCTCACCACTTGCCGGGAGCCTCTACGCGCGCGGCGAGATGCTCTGGAGCGCCAACCGGCACCTGAGCCCCCAGGCGCTGCAACTGATCGACCTCATCCGTGCCAGCGATACCCTCGGATTGCAGCCCGAGGACTACGGATCGGCGCAGCTTTCAGCCACGGCCCGGCAGCTGTCGGCCGGCACGGGCACGGACAAGGATTGGCAGGATTTCGACTACCGGCTGAACCAGGCGGCGGTGCGCCTGATCACTCACCTGCATTACGGCCGGGTGGAACCGTCAGCCGCAGGCTTTGAGCTGCCCGCGCGTCCCATGGACCTGGATGTCCCGGCTGCCGTCGCCGCCCTCGCGAAAGCGCGCGACGTGGGCGCGGCCGTTGGGGCGGTCGAGCCTGAGTTCTACCACTATGCCCTGCTCAAAACCGCGTTGAAGCGTTATCGGGAACTCGCAGCGCAGCCTGACTTGACACGGTTGCCGGCGCCCGGCCGCAAAGCTGTGCATCCCGGCGACGCCTACAGCGGCGCGCCGGCGTTGCGCAAGCTATTGCTCGCACTGGGCGATCTGGCTGCCGGTGAAGTGCCGGCCGCCGCGCAGGCCGCCGAACCGAGGCTGAGCCCTGACCTGGTCAAAGCGCTGAAACGATTTCAGCAGCGACACGGGTTTACGCAGGATGGTGCGCTGGGCGCGGCCACTTACGCGGCGCTGACCGTGCCGATGACACAGCGTGTGAGGCAGATCGAGCTGACCATGGAACGCTGGCGCTGGCTTCCCAAACTCGAGACGCCACCCATCATCGTCAACATTCCACAGTTCCAGTTGTTCGCGTTTCGCACCACGGCCGATCGCGTCGCGGACATCCAGCAGATGCCGGTCATTGTGGGCCAGTCCTATCCGCGCAAGCAGACCCCGGTGTTCGTCGGCGCTCTCAAGTACGTCATCTTTCGCCCCTATTGGGACATTCCCCACCAGATCACGGTGCAGGAGATCCTGCCGCAGTGGCGCGCCCGCCCGGACTATCTCGCCCACAATCACTTTGAGATCATCGGCAGCGGAGAAGTGCTCGCCAACCAGGCCCGGACCCCGGCGACACTGGCCGCCCTGCAGAATGGCACGCTACGGCTGCGCCAGCGGCCCGGTGACGACAATGCCCTGGGCCTGGTCAAGTTCGTGTTTCCCAATGCACACGACGTGTACCTGCACGGCACGCCGGCCCGTCAGCTCTTTGCGCAATCGCATCGCGCCTTCAGCCACGGGTGCATTCGGGTGGCCGATCCGGTGGCGCTGGCCGCCTACGTGCTGCGCAATACCCCGGGCGACTGGACCCCTCAGAAGATCATGGCGGCGATGCAGCAGTCGCAATCGCTGCGCGTCAACCTGGCCCAGCCCATCAAGGTCATGATTCTGTATGGAACCGCAATGGCGACCGAGGCCGGACCCGTCGATTTTTTCGATGATGTGTACGGAAACGACCGGCGCCTGGCAGCGCTGCTGTGGCCCGCTACCAGAACCTGACGCGGCCCGTGTCCACGTGCACGAAATCCGAAGCGCGGTAATACCCGACGCCACCGCGGCCCAGGGTGCGGGCCAATTCGCCCAAACGGCGTGTCGGGAACGCTTCCAGACGGATGTCGATAGCACGGCCGAGCAGATGCATGCTGTGCTGCGCGACGCCATCACTGGAGTTGCGCAGCATTTCATTCGTCTTGGGCGAACGGTAGCCCGAGATCACCTGAAAGGGTCGATCCGAACCGGCCTGGGACTGAAGATCGTAAAGCAAGTCAAGCAATGACGGATCGATGACGTGGACCTCATCCGTGCGAAAGTCGCGCAGCAGATGATTCACGCGGGCAAGTTCATCCGGCTGGTAGCGACCGGCCTTCCAATAGGCTGCCGTCAGTGCCTCGCCCGTATGGGTGTGAACGAAGGACACCGAGCGAGCCGTGGTATTCGCCAGCACCGAGGTCGCACGAACTGCCGCGGCGGCGCCGCACACAGTCCCCAGGCCCCTGATGAATCCGCGACGGTCGATCATGCTGCTGTTTGCCATATTCCCGGAAGCTCAGTGCTCCTTGAGGCTCATAATGTAGCGGATTACCGCCACCGTGTCCGCTTTTGACAGACCAGGATTCGGCATGGTCATTGGAATCGTCTGATCCCAGTGGGTGGTGGCAATAAAGTGACGCAGCTGCGCTTCGGAAACTTGCGGCCGGTTGGCGATGCTTTGAAAGCTGGGCGCCGGATTCTCCAGCAACGGGGGGTATTTCTGCTTCTCGGAGACCACATGGCAGGCCGCGCACTGCAGCTGGGCAATTTCCTCGCCGCGGCGCAGCTGTGCTGCCGAGCTCGCACCCGCCTGGGCGCTCGCCGGTCGGGCGGTCCCGATAACGACCACGGTCAACAATAAAGCCAGCGCCGCGTGCCGTGCAGGCGTGCCTAGAGAAGTCATGCCGCGTCCTTTGTGTTCCTAAGTCATGGCCGTGTGCTGACTTTGCGACATTGCAGGCCTCGGGGCATCCGTACAGATACCTACGTATTCATTCGAATGCCCTCCAAGCGCCAAATCCCCAACACTGGCACCTGGAGGATGCACCATGAAGACCGACAGCGAACTGAAGTGCGACGTGGACCAGGAGTTGGAGTTCAACCCGGAGCTCAACGCCACTGACATTGCCACGACGGCCCACAGCGGTACCGTGACGCTGTCCGGATTTGCGGCAAACTTCCACCAGAAACATCTGGCGGAACTTACCGTCAAGCGGGTGGCGGGGGTGGTCGCGGTGGCCAATGATCTGGCGGTCCGGCCCAGCGATCGTGACCGGCGATCGGACCCGGAACTCGCGCGCGAAGCCGTGCTGGCGCTGAAAATGGAGCTACCGACCTCCTGGCAGAAAATACAGATACTGGTTCACGACGGACAGGTCGTTCTCGAGGGCACGGTGGAGTGGGATTTCCTGCGCGAGCGGGTGTTCAACGCTGTTCGTCACCTGCGCGGCGTTCTGAATGTGCGCAACTCCATTCGAGTCCAGCCAGTGATCGTGGCCAGCGATCTGAAGGGTGATATCGAGGATGCCTTCAAGCGCAATGCCGTCATCGATGCCGAGCATGTCAAGGTGCTGGTGCAAGGATCCCAGGTCATCCTCAGAGGTGAAGTGCGGTCCTGGTCCGAACGCGACCAGGCGTACAAGACCGCCTCCTCGGCACCAGGGGTGGCCACCGTGGTCGATGAACTCACCATACGGACCTGAGCGCGGGAGATACCCATGAGGCTCGACAACGACATCAAGCGGGACGTCGATTCGGAACTGAAATGGAACCCGGAAATCGATAGCACGGACATCGCTACCAAAGTGACGGATGGCGCGGTCGCCCTCTACGGATTCGCCCGCAACCTGCACGAAAAGCATCAGGCGGAGCTTTCCGTGAAGCGCATCAACGGCGTGGGCGCTGTCGCCAATGATCTGGCAATCCGCCCGAGACCCGAGGCCAAGATTTCCGATCCGCAGATCGCTCGCGAGGCCCTGGCGGCGCTGAAAATGGAGCTGCCGCATGCCTGGGAGAGGATCCGGCCCATGGTTCGTGACGGGCGGGTCGTATTGGAGGGCGTCGCATATTGGCAATATGAGCGCACCGGGGCCGAACGCGCCCTGCGTCGAGTGCCGGGAGTGCTGGCCATCCGCAACTCCATCGCCATTCAGCCCGCCATTCTGGATGGCGATATCGCCAGCGCTATCCAGGCAGCCTTTGCACGCAGCGCCGTGGTGGACCCCCATCACGTCCTGGCGGACGTTGCCGGCTCCAAGGTTACCCTCACCGGGGTGGTGCGTTCCTGGGTCGAGCGGGGTGCAGCGAATGAGGCCGCGTGGTCGGCACCGGGCGTGACAGAGGTCACTGACCTCCTCACGATTCGACGTTAGGTGAATGCCGACCCGGACTTCATCCCCAGTTTCTTGAGCGTCATGGCAATCGGACACAGGCCGGTGAAACCCGCCTGCAGCATGTTCAAACCGACGATGGCGGCGACGATCAGCCAGGTGGATGAATACAGATAGGCTAACGCCAGACACACCAGTATCAGGGCACCGGAAATCGCAAACACGACACGGTCAATCAGCATAAGTGCTCCGCGTGGCGGCCCACGTTAGTTGGCGGCAACATCCTGCACCGGCCAGCGATCAATCCGGCGTGGGATACGGGCGAGATAATCCGCCACACCCATGATGTCCGCGTAGTCCAGACCCTTGAGCAAGGAAATATGGGTGGCGGAGAGATTAGGCCGCCGCCCCTCGACTGCGTCATGGATCTGGCGCACCAGATACGCATAGTTCTGGCCCGCCAGCCGGGGAATCTGCCGCTGACCATTGCCATCGCCGGATTTGCCGTGACAGGCGATGCAGTTGCGTGCGTAGATCTCCGCCCCGCGAGACAGGTACTCGCCGGATCCGACGCCGACGCCCTCGTCCGGCAGGGTTTCGATCTCACTGGCGTAGGCCGCCGCGTCCGCAATGTCCTGCGCACTCTTGAGCAGGTGCTTGTCACTCTCATACTCCATGAGGGGATCCCAGCGCCGATGGTTCCGGTAATCCACCAGCTGCTTCACCAATACCGAGAAATGCTGGCCAGAGATCCGGGGGACGTGTCCATCCGGCGTGCCGCCTCCGGAGGTGCCGTGACAGACGCTGCAGGTCTTGAACAGGGTTGCGCCATTGTCGAAATTGGGGCGCGTGTTCAGCGCATCACTGCTTTCCTGGGCCGCATTCGATGCCGCACCAGCGGGCACAGCGGCCGCCGTGACGGCCAGCACACCTAATACAACAAGCAGTGTTTTCATGATGGGTGTCCCTGATGTAGCTGAAGCCCAGCATAGACCGCCGGCACCAGCGCTGAATCCGGGAAACCACGTATCCGTGTCTGCGGGCTCTACGTATGGTTGGGGCTCAGGCGCTGCGGTAGCGTGTTCACATGAGTCCTGCCCTGAAAATCCTGTTCGCAGCACTGATGCTTATCGGTGCTACCGCCTCCGCCGGCCCACCCACCCCGGCACCGCCTGAGGTCACTGGCCCGCCCGACGCGACGTTCACGATATCCGGTGGCGTGATTGCCCTGGGGATAGGCTACCAATGGGCTCGCGGCACGCTGGTCTACCAGGGACACAGCATTCCATTCGCGGTGCGCGGCGTGTCGCTGCTGGATATCGGCGCAGCCAGGATCGCAGGCTCAGGAGAGGTCTTCCACTTGCAGTCCCTGGACGACTTTGCGGGCCGCTATGCCGGCACGACATTCGGCTCGGCGTTCGCCCGCGGTGCCTCCCTCGGGCTCATCAAGAACGAACATGGAGTCATCATCCGGGCGCGTTCAACCGTTTCGGGCGTGCGCTTGAATTTTTCCGGCAATGCCATGCGCATCCGACTCGGATCTCCGGCAGCACACCTCCCAGGGGCCTGATCATGAAGCACCTTGTCATTGCGGCCCATCCGCGTCCCGACAGCTTGACGATGTCGCTCGCTCGTGCCTATGTCGCCGAGCTGGCGGTGCTGGGCCACCAGCACACGCTGTATGACCTGTATTGCATGGGCTTCGATCCCGTCCTCACCAGCGCGGAGATCGCCCAGCCGCAAAATCCGGCACGCTCTCCGGAGGTATGTCAGGCCCAGCAGGACATTGAGGCGGCCGATGTGGTGACGGTGTTCTATCCACTGTGGTGGCTGTCGATGCCGGCGATCCTCAAGGGCTATGTGGACCGTGTGTTCGCGCGCGGCTTCGCCTATGAGTCGCGCCAGGGCGTGGTGCATGGCCTGCTGAGCGGCCGCAAGTGTGTCATCGTGACCCTATCCGGTTCGCCCTTGCCGGTACTGACGGGCACCGGACGGTGGGACGCGGTAACAATGCTGCAGGACACGCATGTCTTCCAGGCGGTCGGATTCGAGCTGCTCGAACACGTGCATTTCGATCACATCGCGCCGGATCTGCCCGCGGCGACTGCCCATGACCGCCTGACCCGGATCAGGACCTGCGCGCGTAAGCACTTCGGAACGCGAGTGGCTTGACTTGCCACCGGACATGCGCAATTCCATCAAACAATCCCTGGCAGCGCTGCTGGTGAGCGCACTGGGTGCGATGGCCAACACTGCCTACCCGGCCATTGCCAGCGGCGCCGGGGACACTGAAAGCACGGCGCCGGCGCAAACCGTGCAGGTTTACGATATCGACTATCCCTTCATCAACTACTCGGGCCGGCCGGTCCACAACGAAATCGCCCGCCTGCAGCAGCGCATCGACCGCGGCGAGGTCAAGCTGACCTACGGTACCGCACACGGCTACCTGGAGTCCCTGCTGGCCGCGCTGAACATCAGCCCGAGCTCCCAGGCGCTGGTCTTTTCCAAGACCAGTCTGCAGATCGAAGCCATCACCCCGCAGACCCCGCGTGCCATCTATTTCAACGACGACACCTATATCGGCTGGATCGCAAGTTCCGGGCTTCTCGAAGTCGTCACCATGGACGCAGATCGCGGACCGGTGTTCTATACGCTGGCCAATACCGACCGCAGCGGCGCGCACCTGCAACGCGAGACCTTGCGCTGCCTGACCTGTCACGACTCCTACTCGGAAATGGGTGGTGGCGTACCGTATTTTCTCTTCGAGTCCACCTACCGGGTCGAAGGACGGGAGGTACTTCCGGAGGTGGTCGCACGCGAGACCTCCGAAGCAACCCCCATCGCCGAACGTTGGGGCGGCTGGTATGTAACCGGCAATGACAACGGTTTGGTCCACCTGGGCAATATCCTCGCGGATTCGGTGAATACGCCCGCGCATCATGAGCGCGCCTACCGGGGCAGCCTGCAGACGCTGTCGGGGATGTTCGATACCTCCCGGTACCTGACTGACAAGAGTGACCTCGTCAGCTTGCTGGTGCTGGATCATCAGGTGTCCGTGCACAACATGATCATCCATGCCAACTTCAAGTCCCGAGTGCTGCTCGCCAAGGAGCGGCCCGACGCCCTCGCCGCCGATGGCACGGCCGCAACGGCCTTGCACTGGCGCGATCTATCCGCGAGCACCCAGTTGCGGCTCTCAGCCATGATCGAGCCGCTGGTGCGTGGCATGCTGATGATGGATGCCGCACCGCTACTGCGCCCGGTGTCCGGAACCTCCGGCTATTCCGCCCAGTTCGAGGCCCGCGGTCCGTTCGATCCGCAGGGACGCTCGCTGCGCGACCTGGATCTGAAGTCCCGCGTATTCCGTTATCCGATGAGTTTCCTGATCTATTCGGAAGGCTTCGACAGCCTGCCGCAAAGTGTCAGGGACCACGTCTATCAGCGGTTTATGCAGATTCTCATGGGGCGCGATTCCTCTGGCGCCTACAAATCACTGGCTCCGGCCGACCGCCAGGCCGTCCTGGAAATCCTCCAGGCGACCAAGCCCGACTTCGCGCGCGCGCTGGATGGCAGCCCATAAAGAGTCACTGCCGCGTCTTTCTTAAATATTGACGAATGGCGTGGCGTAGCGGCTTGCGATAGCCCTTGCACCGTTTCAGACACCGCTTCGCCATGGTTTCCAGGGCGACTTTAACCTGCGGTGCAAGCGTGAGACCGCGCCTCTTGATCCAGCGTCTCAGGAGCATCGAGTCACGCAGGTCCCCGAGTGCCTCTTGCATCTTGTTCAGCTTGTGGTTCAGGGGGCTCGGGACCACGCCTGGCGCGCCCTCAGACAGGGACGCCAAACTGCGCGCGCGCCGGATCTTGACGCGCAGCGGATGCACGCGATGGCTGGCCGCGATTTTCCCCGCGAGCTGTTTTTCGATGTCCCGCAGCACATGGCGACAGCGTCGGGACGCCAGCGGTGGCACATTCACGCCCGACTGGGCGAGCGCAAGCGCTGATAAGTCTTCATTGAGTTGTCGCAAGTGCTCGGAACCGATATCCGAGTCCAGATATCTGGCCAAGTCACGGGTCGCCTCGAGTTGGCGCTGCGTGAGTTTCAGCAAGAGCTGACCATAGCGGCGCGCGCCCTGCTTCGCCTTCTGCGCCTGCATCCGAACGATAACCCGCCGCTGCACCTCCGCATCGCGGCTTTCGGCGGTGATGTCAATAAGGTTGCACAATGACTTGCGCAGGCCGGGGAATGACCCGTGCCCCAGCACCGGCTGCAACGCTCGCACGCGCACCACGGAGCTGCGCGCAGCCTGCCGAACCTCGTGGATGCTGGCCGGAGTCGGGAGATGCAATTGGGACTGCAAATCGCGCGTTGTCCGAAAACGAATAGTGGACGGCTCAATCTCGCCGGTTTTCGGCGGTCGATTCATGGCCTGAAGTATAGGGCCCAGGACGCTGGGACCGCATACGTACAACTGCGGAATCGAGGCGACCCGTACACGCCTATGCTGCCCCTAAATTTCATGGTCCTGAAAGGCAAGGAGATTCTCGATGTATTCCAAGATACTCGTGCCCATTGATGGGAGCGAGCCCTCGACACTGGCTTTGGTGGAAGCGATCAAGTTGGCCCACGCGTTGGATTCATCCATCTGTGTCATCCATGTCGTCGACGTGCGGCCATTGATTGCATCCGAAGCCACGGCCGCGAGCTACGATATCCTCTTCGACATGCTGCGTCGCGATGGCGCGGAATTGTTACGAAATGCCGCCGCTACGATCAAAGATGCTGGCATTAAGGTTGAGACCATCCTGCAGGAAGCTCCGGACGGGCAGGTCGGGGAGGCCGTTTTCCGGCAGGCCCGCGAGTACCAGGCCGAACTGATCATTTGCGGCACTCATGGGCGGCGCGGCGTGCGCCGCATGCTCATGGGCAGCGATGCCGAGTACATCGTGCGGCAATCCCCGGTGCCGGTGCTCTTGGTGCGCCAGCCGGATGCGGCCTAGCATGAACGAACGCGTCAGTAGCCTGGTGCAGAGAATGAAGGCCCTGGAGGCGGAACTGGAAGTCGAACTCGCGCGACGCCGCATTGAACTGAACTTCGTGGTGCACCAGGGGAAGGTCCACTTCGAGCAGGTCGTCATTGCACGCCATCGGGCCGCGAGGATTGGCCTGCTCCGCTATGTGCTGAATTCCCGGCCCCTGATGGTGCTGACTGCACCCCTCATCTACTCGCTCATCCTGCCGTTCGCACTACTGGACGCCTTTGTCACCGTCTATCAGGCCGTGTGCTTCCGCGTCTACGGCGTGCCCCGGGTGCCAAGAGGCGACTACATGGTCTTCGATAGGGGCCTCCTCGCCTATCTTAACGCCATCGAGAAACTGAACTGCCTGTATTGTTCGTATGCCAACGGATTGATCGCGTATGTCCGGGAAGTCGCCTCACGCACCGAACAGTACTGGTGTCCCATCAAGCACGCACGGCGCGTCATTGCTGCGCACGACCATTACGCCGCATTTCTCGACTATGGAGATGCCGAGGCCTATCACCTCGATCTGCCACGACTTCGGCAGGAATTGCAGAAGTCGGAGGCGCACGAGCCCCATTAGCCTCCTGGAAACGATCTCATCAGCGCCAACAGAGCGTCGGCCTTGATAGGCTTGCTCGCAATGCGCAGGTAGGAGTCCGACGGCAGTTCCTTGACGGCCGACGAGGTGTCGCCAGTCACCAGTATCGCCTTCAGGTCGCTGCCCAATCTGCTGCGAAGTGCCGTGATCAGCGCTGTCCCGATTTCGTTCCCGGCCAGGTGATAGTCCGTAATCAGCAGATCGATATCTTTCTTCTCGGCGCTCTGCAATGCCTCCGCAATCGTGGCGACTGCCGTTACCCGGTAGCCTTCGACCTTGAGCAACATCCGGGTTGCATTGCGCACCGCGGGATCGTCCTCGACCAGTAAGACATGCTGCGGCACCACGGGCGGCGGCGCGGCGGTTGGCGCCCGGTCTGATTCGACATTGCCCCCCCAGATGCCATCGGTTCCCTTAGGCAGCGAAAGCGTGAAAACCGAACCTTTGCCTACCTCGGACCTGACATCAAGTTGCAGCTGGAGCAGGTTCACGATTCGTTGCACGATATTAAGCCCAAGTCCATAGCCATCGCGCAGGCTATGGGTCGGAACCCCGACCTGATAGAACTCATCGAAGATGAAGGGGATCTGATCCTTTGGGATGCCGATTCCGGTATCCAGAATTTCGATGCAAAGCACCTGGTTCTCCTCCAGGCACCGCATGCTCACCGCGCCGCGGCGGGTATATTTGATCGCATTGGAAACAAGATTGCGGAGAATCTGTTCGACCAGCGAGGGATCGCAAAGAGCGACCTTGTTGCTGGATTCAATTTGCAGCTGCAGTCCCTTCTCCGCGGCAGCGCGAGCGAATTCCCGGTTCAACTCCTCAAACAGCCCTGCCACCTTGAAGTGAGTGGGCTCAGGCTTGATCGTCCCGGACTCGAGTTTGCTGATATCCAGCAGTGCATTGAGCAGGCGCGACATTGCGGCAATGGCCTGCTCCTGCTGCGAATTGGCCTCCAGGAGTTCCGGATCACGAGTCAACCGCCGCATGGTGCCGTTCAGAAGTGCCAGAGATTGCAGTGGCTGGCGCAGGTCATGGCTGGCCGTGGCAAGAAAGCGGCTCTTGGCGAGATTCGCCCGATCGGCCGCCTCGCGCGCCTGTTCGGCAACCTGACGCGCAATGACCAGTTCCACCTCCACGCGTTTGCGGTCAGTCACATCGCGTATGGCGGCGGCGACCAGAACACTATCTCCATCGTGGATGGGACTTAAACTGATTTCGACCGGGAATTCGTCGCCATTCTGCCGCTGCCCGAAAAGTTGCAGGCCCACGCCCATGGGTCGCAAGCGCCCGCTGCTGATATAGCCGTCCCGATGTTGAACATGCCGGCCCCGAAACCGCTCCGGCATCAGTTGCTCGACATTCTTGCCGATGACGTCCTCGTGTGGGTAGCCAAACAGTACTGAGACCTGCCGGTTTGCGTAACGGATATTGCCGGACGCGTCAATGATAATCATCGCATCCGGGGCTGCCTCGAGCGCGTCGCGTGCAAGTCCTGCCGGTAGGGAAATCATGATGCGAGATTTTAGACTGGAATAGATTCTGAAGCGAGCCTCGCACCGGGAGCTAGGGTGACACACGCCACCGCTGCCCCCACGGATCCGGAAATCGCACGGGCGGCCTAGACGGCCCTCCGGCATGCGGTGCACTTCACCCACGAGGCGATCAAGCCCAACAAACGGCGTGGTCTGCACCCGGGGTCAGCCATTTGAAGCCGCCCCTATCCGTGGAACTGCGTATGGCCTGACAGGGTGCGTGGGATCACGATTGCTTCATAGACAGAAAAGAATTGCAGAGGAATATGCCCTATGAGTGCCAAGCAGGTCCTGTTTCGCTCCCAGGCGCGGGAGAAGGTGTTACGCGGCGCGACCCAGTTGGCCGATGCGGTGCGCATCACGCTCGGGCCCAAATCCAAGTCGGTGCTCATTCAAAAGCAGTATGGCACCCCCATTGTCTGCAACGATGGGGTGACGATAGCGAAGGAAATGGAGCTCGAGGACGCTGAAGAGAACCTGGGAGCGCAGATGCTGCGGCAGGCCGCCGAGAAGACCGGCGATGTGGTCGGGGATGGCACCAGTACGGCAACCATCCTCGCGCATTGCATGTTTGCGGACGGCGTGCGCAACGTGGCCGCAGGGGCCAGTGCCATCGACCTGAAGCGCGGTATGGATCGTGCCATGGCGGCGGCGGTCGAGTCCCTGAAGTCCATGGCCAAGCCGGTGAGCAGTCGCAAGGAGAAGGCCCAGGTCGCCACCATATCGGCGCACAACGATCCGGTCATCGGCGAGCTTGTCGCCCAGGCCATGGAAAAGGTGGGCGGCGATGGCGTCATTACGGTAGAGGAATCGAAGACCACCCAGACCACCATGGAGGTGGTCGAGGGGCTGCAGTTCGATCGCGGTTACCTCTCCCCCTACTTCGTGACCGACAACGCCACCATGGAGGCGATTCTCGAAGAGCCGTTCATTCTCATCACCGATCGCAAGGTCAATCTCGTCAAGGACATGCTGCCCCTGCTCGAGCAGGTCGCCAAGGCCGGACGGCCCTTGCTGTTGATCGCCGAGGACGTCGAAGCCGAAGCTCTGGCGACTCTGGTCGTCAATCAGATTCGCGGAGTATTGAAAAGCGCGGCGGTAAAAGCCCCCGGCTTCGGCGACCGGCGCAAGGCCCTGCTGCAGGATATCGCGACCGTCACCGGCGGCCAGGTCGTATCCGAAGAGCTCGGTTTGAAGCTGGAAGATGTGAAGCTCTCCCAGCTGGGACATGCCAAGCGGGTGATCGTGGACAAGGACAACACCACCCTCATTGGCGGCGCGGGAGTCAAGGCCGAAATCGACGGGCGCATCCAGACTATCCGCAAGGAAATCGACAAGTCGAGCAGCGATTACGATCGGGAGAAGCTGCAGGAACGGCTGGCGAAACTCAGCGGGGGCATCGCCGTGATCAAGGTCGGGGCCCCCTCTGAATCCGAGATCAAAGCCAAGAAAGAGGCTCTGGACGATGCCATCAGCGCCACCAAGGCAGCGGTCGCCGAAGGAATCGTTCCCGGCGGTGGCCTCGCGCTCCTGCGGGCGACCGGCGCTGTCGCGGCAATCGAGGCGGCCTGCAGCGGCGATGAGCGCACGGGGGTGCAGATTCTGATGCGCGCCCTGGAAAGCCCAACGCGGCAGATTGCGGAAAACTCCGCCTCCGATGGCGGGGTGGTCGTCGACAGGATGCTACACAGTGCAGGCAGCGTCGGGTTCGACGCCGCCAGCAAGCAGTACGTGGATCTGTTCGAGGCCGGCATCGTGGATCCCACCAAGGTGGTACGCATTGCGCTTGAAAATGCGGTATCGGTTGCCGGGATACTCCTGCTTACTGAGGCGACCATGACCGAGAAGCCGCAGAAGGAAAACGCCCTGGCACATGGCGGGGCCCCCGGCGGTCTTGAGTAGCGCGCGACCGTGACGCAATCAATCATTGACGGCCAGGTCGTCACCATACGGCCGCTCCATGCGGTGGATACGGTCCTGGAGGCTGAGTTTGTCAGGCGCCTTTCCGATGAATCGCGCCGCCTTCGGTTCTTCGGGGGCGTCAAGGAACTCTCCGCCGCGGAGCTGAAACTGCTGTGTGAGGTCGATGGCGAGCACACCATGGCGTTCGTGGCGACGATCGAGCAGGACGGCCATGAGCTCGCCATCGGCGTCAGCCGCTACGCCCTGAGTCAAAAGGACGGGGTGCGGGAGATGGCCTTGACCATTGCAGATGACTGGCAGCAGGCAGGTGTCGCGGAGTTGCTGATGCGGCAGTTGCTGGACTACGCCAAAAGCCACGGCGTCCAAAAGCTGTATGCCGTGGAGCTGGCGGAGAATCATGCGATGCAGCAACTTGCCAGGAAACTGGGCATGACCGCGGCATACGACCCCGACGATATGGCTCAGGTCATTTACACCCTGACGCTGTAGCTCTCAATGTCCACGATACAGTTCGGCAATCTCCGCGGCGAAGCGTGCCTGAATGGCCAGCCTCTTCGGCTTCAGGGTTGGGGTAATGAGCCCCGCGCCCACTGTCCAGGGCTCAAGCGATAGCCACACGGCCCGAGGCGTTGCATAACTTGGAAAGGCGCGCAGCGCCTCACCGATGCGCTCCAGCACCCAGTGCGTGGCGGTAACCGCGCGAAGATCGGCGGTCTGGGGATCCAGGCCCAGTTCGCGTGCCTGTTGGGCCCAGCGGGTTGCATTCAGCACTACAAGCGCAACCAGGTAGGGCCGTTGCTCCCCCAGCACCATGACTTGATCAAACATCGGGTCGCCGCCAATGGCCGTTTCGAGGTCTGCCGGTGCGATCTTCTCACCGGTCGAGGTCACGATGATGTCCTTGATCCGGCCCTTGATGTAAACGCGCCCATCCTTCAGCTGCGCCTGATCACCCGTATGCAACCAACCCTGCGGGTCAACCGCCAGCGCCGTCTCGGTTGGCCGCTGCCAATACCCCATCATGACGTTCGCACCCCGCGCCAGCAGCTCGTCGCGGTCGCCGACGCGCACGGAGACGCCGCTCACGGGCCGGCCGACTGAGGCTGGTTCATTATCGTCCGGCGTGTTACAGGCAATGACCGGAGCACTTTCGGTCATGCCGTATCCCTGAAGCAGCGTCACCCCCAGGGCCAGGAACGGCCGTGCCACCTCAGGCGCCAGCGCGGCCCCGCCCGTGACGGCTGCGCGCAGTCGCCCGCCAAACCGTGCGCGCAGGGGCTTGCCAACCAGGGGATCGAGCAGTGAATAGAGGAGCCGTGCGGGCAGCGATGAAGCCCGGCCGCGGCCCTGGTCATACTCAAATTGGCGCCAGCCGAGGTCAACCGCCCAGTCAAAGAGCTGCTTTTTCAGCCACGAGCCCTCGACGGTTTCCCGAAGGGCCGCATATGCACGCTCGTAGATTCGTGGCACCGAGACCAGGATCGTCGGTTTGATCGTGACCAAATCCTCCATCAGTTGCGAAATGGAGCGGGCGTAGGCCACAGTCGCGCCCGCCGCGATGGGCAGATAGTAGCCAACGGTGCGTTCAAACGTGTGTGAGAGAGGCAGAAAAGACAGCAGCACGTCATCCTCATTCACTGGCATGGCTGCCAGGATCGAATTGACATTCGACAAGATGTTGCGATGTGACAGCATCACCCCTTTCGGACGCCCCGTTGTGCCGGAGGTGTACACGATCGCCGCGAGCGCGTCGGGTGAAATCGGTTGAGGACCGGGCGTCGGGCTCATCGAGCCGTCGGCCCTGGCCAGCCAATCATCGATGCACAATGCGATACCAGAAGCTGCCGGTTCGCCCTTGCCGAGGTATACGACACGCTGAAGCCGCGAAAATTGCGCTTGGAAAGGTGCCAGGGCAGCCCAGCGTGCCGCAGAGTCCACCACAAGCACGGAGGCGCCGCTGTCGGCGATCACGTAGGCCAGGCTCTCCGGATTGTCGATGACGTGCAGCGGCACACACGCATATCCCGAGGCCAGCGCGGCCTGATCCAGGCAGACATGCTCCACGCTGTTTGGGACCAGTATCCCAATGCGTGCGCCGACCGGAAGATTCTCGGCAACCAACGCCGCACGCCAGTGCCCCACTCTCGCTAGCACATCGGCCCACGAATAGCTGACCCATGCGTGACTGGCGATATCGAACTGTCGATACGCGTCGCGTCCTGGCGTCAGACGCACACGAGACTCAAGCAGCTCCGATAGGGTTTCTGTGCCCACGTCCCATGCTACAACGAACAGCCAGCCTATTTGGACCGCAACTACGGCGCACGCCAGGTCGCATCAGGATTGAATTCAGTTATCTGAGCGGCCAGGCGCTCGGTGTGAGGGCCGAGGTTTCTCTCAAAGACAATGCCATTCTGATTGACGATGAAAGTCATGACACCCGAGTCCCCGAAGCGGGCGGGATAGGCGATAAGGCCGAAGCCCCGGGTCATGCGGCTGCCCACGAGGTAGCGCTTGGCGCCGCCCGAGGCAGCCGCCCCTTGGGCGGTCAGGATCCGAAAGTAATAGCCCTGGAAGGCATTCGAGCGATGACGCGATCCGGCGCCGGCGCGGGCGGTGTAGCCGCTGGCTCGGGCCTCGGCAACGAGCGGCCCCAAGGGGCTTTGCGGGTCGCCGGGTTTTGCGGGCCAATACAGCCCATCCTGGTGGCCACCGGCGCTGGTGAACTTCTGCGCAAAGGCGCTCTGCCCGCCGATCTTGAGCGCCGCGTATTCGCGCTGCGCCTTGACGTACTCACGGCACACCTCGATGACCTTGAGCTCGTTGCGCCCGATACGGCGATTGAGGATTTCCTCCTTGCCTGCCGCGGTGTCGAAATGCCACGCGTCGGCTGCAAGGACGAGTGGGATGGGCAGCGGCCACTGCTCCTCCCCGACCATCAGCTGCGCTTGCTCCTGGCCTTTGCGTTCGATCCGGTGCGCCTCATCGTAGGCGGTCACGAAGTCCTGCCGTCCACGTCGATCAGCAATGGCGTCGCCGGAATGGATGAGCTCGCCACCCCGGGGGCCAAGTATCGCCAGCAGTCGTGTCTCGCTGTTGGCCCGGCTGGCGGCCACCAAGGCCTCAACCGCCAGCTCGGGAGTTGCAAAGTGTTGCTGGCCGATGAGCGGCGTGGCGGCCGCGATTGACGCCGCGAAGGCGACGACCACCAACCACGTGGTGCTGAATTTGAGCATGGTATCCCCAATGACGAAACGGCGATGCATGTGGTTGAGCATGATCAGCGATCGCGCCCGCCGCGACCCCCACCGCCGCCGCCGCCGCGAGAACCGCCACCGCCGGAGGGTGCCGACACCGGTGCGGAGCGACTACCCGCGCCACGTGCCGCCTCCTGGCGTACTTGCGCACCACCACCGTATGACTCGAAGGCCGGGGGCGCGGGGCGATAGCTGGGTGTCACGGATCTCGTGGGGGCTTCCCGAGGCGCGATCGGCACCGTGGGTCGCGAGGCCGGGCCCCGTTGTCCTTCTGTAGGCGCCGGATAGCCGCGTACATCCCGACGTGCTGCCTCCGACTGGCCCTGGAAACGGGCCGCGACCCCGTTATCGCGATAGGGCACGCCGCGGCGATGCACCGGGTTATGTAGCCAGGGGCCGTTGTGCCCCGGTCCCCGCCCCGGCGTCCAGCCAAAGTAATGATGCGGCCAGTCCCAGTAACCCCATCCCCAGAATGGCCCGAGGATGGGAAACCCCACACCGAAGCCGATCCACAGCCCGCCCATGAGAACCATGCCAGGGGGCGCCAGGAAAAACATCGGCGGCAGGTCAGGCCACGGCCACGGACCGTAGATCACATTGGGATCGTAGTACGGAACGTATACCAGACCGGGCTCGGCCGGCTGAATCTCAATGTCCTGGTCGTTGGTCGTGACGGTCTGCTGGGGCGTTGAACTCAGTGAGCCCGCCGTCGCCGCCCGGTGCCGCAGGCGTTGGATCGAATCCATGACCGCGCCCTGCTGCGCGAGAAAGGCATCGCCCAGCTGCTCGCTCCACTCCAGGTCGCGGTCCATTTCCTCCAGAACCTGCGGAAACGCCACCAGCGATTTCACGCTCAGGTCCCACGATTTCTCCTGCAATGCAGCCGTCAGAGCGCCGCCCCGCAGCGCCGCGTTGGCGGGATCCTGCAGCCAGCGGTGCGCCTCCACGATCTCAAGCGGATAGGTTGCCGCTGTCAGAATCTGGCCGACCAAGGGATCCGGATACAAGGCAATGGGCGCGGTCAACTGGTCCAACTGCGCCGTACTGAGTAGCGCAGTTGGCGCCCCGGCATAAGCGGCCGGGCCCGGTGTATCCACCTGCGCTTGCAAATTTAGCGACACCAGACTCAGCAAGCCCAGGGCACCGAACGCAATGCGAAGAGGCCCCTTCATGTGTCGCTTCATCCTCTGTCGTACGGAACGACATTATCAGCGTGGCCCTGGGACAATTTAGGCAGCGGTGCGCTCATCACCCGCTCCCTGGCTGACCACTGCTCCAGAGATCGGTTCAATACAGATCATATGGTCACGAACGCTGCGCGCCCCGCGGGTGTTTTCGGCAATCACCCGCAGCGCGGTGCGCATTCGGTCATCGGTTATGAGTCCATGCAGTCCGATCACGCCGTCCTTCACTTCGCAATCCACTGCAACTCGCGGAGTCCAGTACTGTCCGTCCATTTCCTTGAGAAATCGCGTGCGAATCTGCGCATCGGTAATCGCGGGCGCCTCACCGCTCCCCGGCATCACCTTCGCCAGCGCCTTGACCAGATCAGCGCGCGCGACGATTCCCACCAGATGACCGTCTTCAAGCACCGGCAGACGCTTCACCCGACGGGATTCCATGGTGGCAACAACCTCGGCGAGCGAGGTGTCCGGCGTGACTGAGATCACGTCGCCGTCGATCACCTCGTCCACTTTTCTCGCATGCGAGTGCACATAGTCCTGCGCCACGCGCCCCGGTGACAAAAAGGCCGCCAACCAGCTGGTGCGGTGGGCAGTACCCGTTTCCGCGCGTTTCAGCAAATCCCCTTCAGTGATCATGCCGATCACCGCACCCTGGTCATTGACGACGGGTAGACCGCTGATGCGATTTTGAATCATCAGGCGCGCAGCATCCGCAAGGGAGGCTCGGCCCGATACGGTCACGACCTCTCTATTCATTACATCTGACGCTTTCACGTGGGTACCTCCGAATAACCGTTCTTGAAGTCTGGCACTCCCTGGCGCCTCCTCGAATCAGTACAAACCCCAACATCCCGAAATTCTTCTAAGTAGAAACCTCAGTGTTGGCGCCGTTACCGATTGGTTAGCCTGAACCTGTGGGTCGACAGAGGATAGGATGATGAATATTGCTGAGGCAATCTGCGGACGGCGCTCCACGCGCGAGTATCAGACCCGTGTTCCCGGTGAGAGCCTGATCGGCTCGCTCATCGAGGCTGCGACCCTGGCGCCCAATGCCGTCAACGAGCAGCCCTCGACGTTCACCGTCGTTCGCGATCAGGGGGTGCTCAATCAGCTCTCCCATGACGCGAAAGCCCACCTGCTCGCCACCATGGCCCCCGGAACCACCCCTGGAGCCCGAGCCGAGCACTTTCGCGTGAGGCTCGACAATCCGGATTTTCAGATTTTCTATCACGCACCGGTGCTGATTCTGATCTCGGGGAACACCCCCGGTTCCTACATCGTCGAGGACTGCGCGCTGGCGGCCGAGAATCTGATGCTCACGGCCCATTCCCTGGGACTCGGGAGCTGCTGGATCGGCTTGGCGCAGAGCTATCTGGGTACGCCCGCCGGCAAGAAAGCGCTGGGATTGCCCGGCTCATGGATACCGGTGGCACCGATTATCATCGGCTATCCGAGTGCACCGCCGGCGGCGGTTTCGCGCAAGGCGGCCGAGGTGCGGTGGGTCGGTTAGGCGAGGGAACGCCGATGGACAAAACGCTGTCGGCGATTCGACTGCCCAGGCCGCCGGAAGATCACGGTCTGTCGCTGCTTGCGGCACTGAAACAGCGCAGGACCGTGCGCGAGTTCAGCGCCTTGCCATTATCGCTGCCACAGATTTCGAATCTGCTGTGGGCTGCCTATGGCGTGAATCGCCACCAAGGTCCTTTTGGACTGGCTGGAAGAACCGCGGCTTCGGCCAGCAACTCTCAGGAAATCGATGTTTACGTCGCCCTCGAGGACGGCGCTTACTTATACGATGCTCTCAACAGCCAATTGATTCCCATCGTCGCCCACGACCTGCGTGCTCGCGCACTGACCCCGGGTCAGCAAAGCACCGGGGCCAAGGCGCCTGTGCAACTGATCTATGCCGTGGACCTGCGCCGGCTGACTCACACGGCCGGCTTTGATGAGCCGGGATTGCACGATCCTGAGGTCCAGAAGTCGTATTACTACGTCGATACCGGAATGATTGCCGGGAATGTCTATCTGTTTGCAGCCGCCCACGGGCTGGCCGCCTGGTTCCACAACTGTGACCGAAGCGCCCTGGCGCAACGCCTGGGATTGCGACCCGAGCAACACATACTGTTCGCGCAGTCGATAGGCTACCCGCGCACCTGATTTGATCCGCCCTAGCCCAGATCCTTCAGGATCTCCTCCATGGCCCTGACGGCAAATGTCCGTTTCTATTGTAAAAATAGTAAGTTACAGATGTTTCGTGCCGAAAGCGGTCCATGACCGGTTGTATTTCCTGCGGAACCAGAAGAGCCTGGGCGTCAAGAGCGGTTCGCTCGGCACCCTCGAGAAGATCGCGGGCGGCGTCCTACAGGTGAAGCTCGACTCCGGCCAGCGCGTCGCCGTGGACAGCCGTTTCTACCAGGACCTCGAGCACGGTTATGCCGCCACGGTTGATAAGGCGCGGGGTGTCACGGTGGACCGCAGCTACGTGGCGCTCTCTCGCCATAGGCGGGACGCGCGGCCCAAGGAACTGGCGCATGATGACCTGGACCGTGAAATGGCTGACATTGATGCCAAGCGGCAGCAGGGCGCGCAGCGGTGGCGCGAACAGCGCGCGGGTATGGGCATGAGCCAGCGACCTGAGGCACTCTCGCAGCCGTCCCCCGCAATGTGGCATGGACCAGCCAAAGTGCTGGATTTGTAGCGCTAAGTCGATCACCTTCCCTCATGGTCATACTGACTCTTAACTGCGGCAGCACCTCCGTCAAAAGCGCCTGGTACAGCCCGCGTGCCACTGTCCAGGAACGCAAGGGCGCCAAGAGTTTCTCCGCCACGACCGTGCCGCGCGAGGCATTAAGGGAATTGACGGGTCTGCTGGGCGGGCCGCCGGCCGCGGTGGCGCACCGCATCGTGCATGGAGGCAATCGGTTTGTCCGCCATGCCATCATCGCGCCGGAGGTGATTGCAGCACTGTACGAGCTCGGAGAGCTCGCACCGCTGCACAATCCCCCTGCGCTGCGTTGGGTACGCGCCGCTCAAGAACACTGGCCGGACATACCGCACATCGCGGTGTTCGATACGGTGTTCTTTGCTGCCATGCCGAGAGTGGCGCGGGAATATGCACTGCCTGCTGCGATGGGAGTGGACCTGGGTGTCCGTCGTTACGGATTTCATGGTTTGGCACACGAGTCCATGTGGCATAGCTGGTGCGCAAGGCACCCCGAGCTGCCGAAAGGCGGCCGCCTGATCACCTTGCAACTGGGGGGAGGATGTTCGATCACGGCGTCGCGAGGTGGCGAACCATTGGACACGTCCATGGGGTTCTCGCCACTTGAGGGATTGGTCATGGAGACCCGCTGTGGCGACATTGACGCCTCCGTCGTGGAATATCTGCAAGGCAGGCTTGGGCTGCCGGCCACTGAAGTCATCGCCCGACTGAATCGGGAGTCGGGACTGGTCGGATTGGCGGGTAGCGGCAAATGGGCTGAACTGCTGGCCGAGGAATCGGTGCAGGCACGCTTTGCGTTTGAGCTCTACTGTTACCGCATCCGCAAGTACGTGGGGTCCTATTTGGCCGTTCTGCAAGGATGCGATGGCATCGTCTTTGGCGGTGGTGTCGGTGAGCACATTCCCGAGGTGCGCGCCCAGGCGCTGCAGGGGTTTGAGTGGGCCGGGCTGTCGCTGGATAGCGCGCGAAATGGCGCGGCGCGCGGCGGCGCAGCGCAAATTGCCGCTCCGACTTCCACGATCGGCATCGAAGTCGCTACCGTCGATGAGGAGCAGCTCATGGTCAAGGCCTGCATCGGGCTGATTGGAAGTTCCCTGGTCTCTTGAATCACGAAGCAGAAGCTCGCAAGGCTTTCGCGCAATCGCTGCAGCTGCTGCGGACACGACGCTTCGGCACCTTCTGGTTTGCAAGCCTGCTGTCCAGCATCGGCACCTGGGCCCAGCAGGTGGCGCAACCGTGGCTGCTACTGAGCTTGGGCGCGTCATCGTTTCTGGTGGGCCTGGACAGTTTTGCCATGAGCGCGCCGCTTTGGCTGCTCACGCTGCCAGGAGGCGTGCTGGCCGACCGGGCCGACCGACGGCGCGTCATCGCGGGATTTCAGTCGCTGCAGATGCTATGCCCCATCGTGATCGTGGCACTCCTGTTAGGGGGCATCGCCCACCCGTGGGCCATCATTGCGATGTCCCTGGTCGTTGGGATCACCGACGCGCTGTCCATGCCGTCATTTTCCTCGATCGTGCCCTCCATCGTCACCCACGATCAGATCCCGGCCGGACTGGCTCTGAACTCGACGCAGTTCAACGTTTCCAGAATCGTCGGACCGGCACTGGCTGGAATCCTGATGGCGACCGTGGGGGCGATCGGGTGTTTCATCGTCAGCGCCGTCTCATACGTTCCGTTCATCGGCATCGCACTGTGGATACTGCCGCGGCAAACCCCCAAGAGCCGCGCGCCAGGCGGGGTCATGGGGCAGCATCCCTTCGTTGGGCTGAGCAGGGTCGTGCGCGATACCGGCTTGCGCAGCGCGCTTCTCACCGCACTGGCCTCCGGTGCGCTGTGTGGACCTCTCATCACGTTCTGTCCCGTGTTGGTGAAAAATGTGTGGCATGGCAGTGCGGTACAGTTCAGTGTCGCGATTGGCGCCTTCGGCGTCGGCGGGCTGCTCGGCGGCGTCGGCCTGCTTGGCGTGGATCCCGCGCTCGATCGTCGCAAGATCTGTGCGGGTTTCGCCGTCCTCTACGGTGTCCTGCTCATGGCCATCGCCCTCAATCCGTGGTTGAGCCTGTTGCCGGTGCTCCTGGTGGTGGCAGGCGTGACCATGAGCGTCACCAACACCTCGGCTAACACCTTCGTACAATCTGCAGCGGCGGCGAATCTTCGCGGCCAGGCGGTCAGTCTGTTCATGCTGGCCTCCCGCGGCGGAATGGCGCTGGGGGCCCTTGCGACTGGCTTGTCGGTCGAATTGTTCGGGATTCGCAGTGCGCTTTTCATCAATGGTGCACTCGCGGTCGCGGCTCAAGTGCAAATCGGCCGCAGGTGGCGCCGGCCGCCGGCGCGCATGGGTCATTAAAGGGGTCAGAGAATCAACATGCAGGCCACTGCGGCGCCCATGACGAGCGTGGCAGTCCAACCCAGGACCAGTATCCATCGGTCTGCGGTGTAAGCGCCCATCACAGACTTGTTGGTGGCCAGCAGCAAGATCACAGCCAGAAGGGGCACGGCAATGACACCATTGATCACGGCGCTCCAGAACAGCGCCTTCATCGGGCTGATCGGCGAGTACTGTATGAGGAGCGCGGCCAGTACACTCACGGCAATCACACCGTAGAATCCCCGAGCATCGGTTGTCTTGCGTTCCAGTCCCCAATTCCAGCCCATGGCTTCACACAACGCATAGGCTCCGGAGCCTGCGAGGACGGGCACGCCGATCAACCCGACACCGAGAATTCCCAAGCCGAACAATAGGAATGCGAAATTCCCCGCCAGGGGACGCAGTGCACTCGCGGCCTGCGCAGCGGTGGTGATGTCGGTGACGTGCGATGCGTGCAGCGTCACGGCGGTCGCGAGAATGATGAAGTATGAGGCGAGGTCCGAATACAACATGCCACTCCAGGTGTCCCACTTGATTCGACGCAGCTCCGAGGCCGCAGCGGGCGCATCCTGCAGTAGCGATGCGGCCGTCTTATCAGTCGGCATGTCCTCGACCTCCTCGGAGGCCTGCCAGAAGAACAGGTAGGGACTGATCGTGGTGCCAAACACCCCCACGATGACGGCGGCCGCGGCAGATGTGGCCGGAAAATGCGGCCAAACCGTGCGTCGCAGGACCTCACCCCAGGGGACGTGGACGGTGAATAGCACGGCAGCATAGGCGAGCAATGAAAGTGTCAACCACTTCAGATACCGCACGTACCGATGATAGGGAATGTACAGCTGCAGCAGCACGGTGATGACGACGAAGAATGCCGTCGCCAGATGGCGATTGAACCCGGTGACCAGTTCCGCGGTTTCTCCCATCGCCGCGACGTCGGCGGCAATGTTGAGCATATTCGCCAGCAGCAGCAGCAACACCACGCCCTGCAACACCAGTGGCGGGAAGGCGACGGCGATATTCGCAGCCAGTCCTTTACCGGTGACGCGGCCGATCCGTGCGCACAGTGACTGGATGGCCGACATGAGCGGATAGGCCACCGGCATGGTCCAGAGCATGTTGAAGCCGAACTGGGCGCCGGCTTGCGAATACGTGGCGATTCCGCTGGGATCATCATCGGCCACGCCGGTAATAAGCCCGGGTCCCACGCGCGCCAGCGGATGCTCCTTGAGTCGTTCCCATAGCCCACGGCCGAACCTGCCTTTGGGTGTCGGATTGGGTTCGGGACTGGCTTGGCGGGCGGTGCTCATGGGGTGGCAGTTGTGCAACGCGATGGATGTGCCGGTTACCCGGAGCCATCTGACACGCTCATAGTACCGGGTAGCAGGGCCATGGCACTGTGCCTGTGTCGCTTGAGCACGGAACGCCCGCGTTTCTGGGTGAACGTTTCCAGGTCAAGGTAGCAAAGCAACGTCAGCGGCGTGCGCGTTGCTCGTGTTTCTGCTGGCGAGTTATGGTTTCGGCGAGCCGATTGGCGTCAGCTGCCAGGGATTTCAATAAATCGTCGGCCGTGATGATTCCACTGAGCCGCCCCTGGTGATCGACCACCGGAATGCGCCGCACGCCGTGCGTTTGCATCTGATCAAGTACCTGTCCAGCATCGTCGTTCTGGTTCACCAGTACCACCGGCCTGCGGATGATATCCCCAACGATGGTCTTCGCCGGATCGCGTCCGGCACCCAGCACTTCCAGGACGATGTCGCGATCGGTAATGATGCCAAGAGGGATGCGATCTTCGGCGTCATTGCTGAGGACGACCAAGTCCCCGACATGTTTGTGGCGCATGAGGGAGGCCGCTTCGAGGACGGTCGTTTGCAGACCGCAGCAGGCGACATCCAGTTGACACAATGCGCTCACCAACATCGTAGCTCTCCAGTCATCTTGGCTGGAAGAATCGGCCGCAGGCGGGCCTTTGAAAATACGAACATATACGTACGGCATGCGCGCCCAATGGACCTCATGCTCACCGGCATGGACGAGCACACCGATGATTTACGGATCCCGATTGCGATCTCCGCGCGGCACGCACATTTGTGCCAGACAACCCTCGATGCGCTGTTTGGGCCCGGATACCAATTGGCGCCGCGCAATTCGTTGAAGCAGGTAGGCCAGTACGCGGCACAGGAGATGATCGCGCTGGTCGGGCCACATGGCAGGATCGACCACGTGCGAGTGCTCGGTCCGGCGCGCGGCGAGGATCAGATCGAAATCTCGCGCACCGACGAGGTGACCCTGGGATTGGCCGCGCCGTTGAGGGTCTCCGGGGATCTACGAAACACCCCTGGCGTGACCCTGGAAGGGCCACGAGGCCCTGTATCTCTCACCGGTGGCCTGGTGTGCGCGCTGCGCCACATCCATATGAGCCCCGCAGATGCCGTGCGGCTCGGAGTACATGATCACGAGGTCGTCCAAGTGGCGGTCGATGGCCCGCGGCAGGTGGTATTTGGCAACGTGGTGGTCCGGGTCGGCGAGGCCTTTCGGCTGGAGTTGCATCTGGATACCGATGAGGGCAATGCCGCCGGCGTGGAGCCCGGAACCACGGCCAGGATCATACGCTCGCTATAGACCGAAGGTACGCGCGGGGTCATCGTAACGGAATAACTCGGCGTACCGGCCCCAGCCGATAACCGCGCGCAGGGCGCGATCGGCGTCCTTCGGGGTAAGGTGATCCTGCAATTCCAGTTCAAACCGGCCGCGCGGTGCCGTGTGACCCTGCCGCTCGTCCAAGACCTGGCGGATATGGGCGGCGAGCGGGACGAAGCGCAGGAGGTGCTCTCGAAACAGACGCTTGCGCCCGTCCGTGTCGCTTTGCACGAAGACCCGCCCGGCGGCCGTGATTTTGATGGTGCTGGCTTTGAGTTCCGCGAATTCCAGGATGTGCAGGGCATCGGCTATCGGGAACAGGTCGTTGATTTCAAGGGCCAGAGGCTCGGCGATCCTGGCGAGCTCGGCATGCCCGGCATACGCCGGGGACGCCAAGGCCTCAAGAAAGCCGGTGATGCGGTTGAGGGAAACCGCCGGCAGCGGTTGCGCCATACCGGCATGACCCTTGGTCTGGGCGCCGGCGGTCTCGGTCATGCGCGAGGTCAGTATCGAGTAGATTTCGTTGACTATGGCCTGGAAGGCCGCATCGAGGCGATTGCGGGGCTGGGGTAGCGGCACCGGAACCTCCGCGGCGATTCGGCCCGGATTGGCGGCGAGCACCAGGATCCGATCACACATGAGCACCGCTTCCTCGATGTTGTGTGTGACCAGCAGGACGGCGCGCGTGGGCAGCTGTTTTTCTACCCACAGGTCCAGAAAATCGGTACGCAGGGTCTCCGCCGTCAGCACATCCAGCGCCGAGAATGGTTCGTCCATCAGCAGCAAAGTGGGATCGCTTACCAACGCCCTGGCAAAGCCGACCCGCTGGCGCATGCCACCGGAGAGTTCGCGAGGATACGCCGATTGAAACCCGTCCAGGCCGATCAGATCGATGGCCGAGGCGGCGCGGCGTCGAGCTTCCGCCAGATCCAGACCCAAGGCATCAAGGCCGAGTTCCACGTTCTGCAGCACCGTCAGCCACGGGTACAGGGCGAAGGTTTGAAATACGACGGCAATGCCCTCGGTGGGACCGGTCAGCGGCGCCTCGCGATAGACTACGGTTCCGGAGCTGGGCACGATGAGGCCGCTCGCGATGCGCAGCAGTGTTGATTTGCCAGATCCGGAGCGACCCAGAAGACCGAGGATCTCGCCCTCATGCACCGACAGGCTGACCTCCGCAAGCACCGGCAGCGGAGCGCCGGAAGGCTTCGGAAAGGTCATGCAAACGTTGCGCAGCTCGATGACGCACTTGGCGGTGTTGGCGGTCATGTGGCCTCAGTCCAGTCGTGTGCGCCGCTCGGCGAACCGGTACAGCGGGCGCCACAGAAGCCGGTTCATGGCGATGACCAGCGCGGACATCATGGCGATGCCCAGGGCGATGCGCGGGAAATCTCCCGCATGAGTGCGCTCGGCAATGTATGCGCCGAGCCCGCCGGCGCTGAGCGTGGTGGGGCCCCAGTTCACCAGCTCCGAGACGATACTGGCGTTCCAGGAGCCGCCGGAGGCGCTGATCGCGCCCGTGACGTAATAGGGAAAAATGCCCGGCAGCATGACCTGGCGCCACCACTTATGGGGCCGCACGCGAAAGGTGGCCGCGGCCTCGCGCAAGTCGCTGGGAAAGGCGCTGGCGCCGGCGATCACATTGAACAGGATGTACCACTGCGTGCCCAATATCATCAGCGGCATCAGCCATATCCTGGGTGCCAGGCCAAAGTGCACGATGGCATAGGCCGCCACGGGGAACAGCAGGTTGGCCGGAAAGGCCGCCAGAAACTGCGCAATCGGCTGCACGCTTTGCGTCAATCGGGGCCGCAGACCCACCGCGACGCCGATCGGCACCCAGATCACCGACGCGATGGCGATCAGAACGAGGACTCGCACCAGCGTCAAAGCGCCGTTGCGGGCGACGACGACGCAGTCGTTCCAGGACAGCGCGGCGCCCGCGTACCGCACCACCAGCCATGCGCTATACACGACAGTCGCCGCGAGCAGCGCGCCCCATACGACATCCGCGAAATGCCGTGGAAGCCGCCATCGGGTCAGGTGGCGCAGGCGCGCCGGCAGGGCCAAGGGTGCACGGGCGGCTTGCTGAAAAGCCT
>JBARBG010000118.1:0-9573 GCA_049792815.1 Steroidobacteraceae bacterium
GTATCATACAAACAAAGACTTGGGCCTCCGAACGCTGAAACCGCGAAAGCCAGCTTCGGATGGAAGCGCGAGCCACATCGTGGGACGTACTGCAGCGCGATTAGGTCAAGGGCGCACCCTGGCAAATGGCGACAATTTTCGTAATCATCTGACAAATCCAGGCTGAAGGAGTGAAGCGGATGCCTTCGAAAATTGCTACTGCGCTGCTCGGAATGTTCCTCGCGACGTCATGCATCTCACGCGCCGCTTCGCCGGAACTGCTGCGAGACCGCGCAGCAGATCTACGCCCAACGCTGCTGGTGGTGGGTACGGCCCACTTTCACAATCCGGGCCGTGATCTCGTCAACCCTCAGGTTGACGATGTGCTCAGCCCGGGACGGCAGACCCAAATCGCGTCGGTGGTGAAGCAGTTGTCAGCGTTTCGACCCACTCACGTTGTATTGGAATGGTCCATTGCGGAGCAGGCGCAACTTGACAGCGTCTATAGACTTTATCTTGCCGGCACGGCGCAACTCGGTCGGACCGAGAAGGAACAGTTGGGATTCCGACTCGCGAAGATCGCGGGCCTCGCTCACGTTGACGCAGTCGATTGGAACGGTCCGCCGCCAGGTACAGCGGACCAATACGATTGGGACACATATGGCAATTCGCACGGTCAACGTGATGCCGTCAGTGCGATTCTTGACCCATCGAAGTTGTCCGCACTTAACATGCCTCTCGATAAGAACAAAAATGTCACCACGTGGCTGCTGCAAATCAATTCAGACGCAGCTCTCGCGGCTGGTCATCGTTTCTATTTCGACATCCCGACGGTGGGCGACAGCGCTCTTCAACCAGGCGCAAACTATGTGGGGCAATGGTATGCGCGCAATCTCCGAATCTTCGCTAATATTGCGCGTGTTGCGACAAAACCCAATGACCGCGTCGTAGTCATCTATGGCTTTGGACATGCCTATTTACTACGCCAATTTGCGCGTGAATCTGGAGCATTTCGTGTCGTAGATGTTGCCGACGTACTACATAAATAGAACCGCAATACCCCCCACCCCATCGCTCGCGATACCGCTTTAACCTGTGCGCCACTACGCAATCGTTGATGGTCCATGGTGCCCATTCAACGGCCGCTTTGTGGAAACCAATTGGAACCCCTCAGTGACCTGGGCCGATTGCGTCGCAAAATGACAGGTATTGTCCGCCGCAGCTGCCGTTCGACGATTGGGGAATACCTATGACTCCGGGGAGCCTTCAGTCTTCCCCAGGCCGACCGGATATTCTGGGAAATGCATCCGGCGGGTGATGCGCTCCAAATCAGGGCGCAGCATGGGGTACGCGCGCTTGGCCACGGAAGGCGCCCTCGCAGGGATAAAATCTCAGGGAGCGAATGCATGCTGGCGACACGGGTTCCGCCGGCCACAGAGGGTGCATCGCGAAACGAGGCGCTTCAGGTCAAAAGGACAAGGCCCAATCCTTTAGGCCCGTCGAGTCACTGAATTGCGTTCGATCTAGTCAGTCCAGTTTTCAATGTGAAGCTCTGGGACGCGACCGAACTCCTGGGTATTGTTGGTCACGAGTGTCAGCTTGAGAGCGCGAGCGTGCGCCGCGATAAATAGATCGTTCGCGCCGTAGGAGGTCCCGTGGCCGCTCGAGTGAATAGCTGACGCCGACACCAACGGCCGCCCTCTTCGACCGGGCAGGTAGTACGACATAAATTCGGCAAAGTTCTACCCAGAAGCATCCCGACGTAGCAAGCCTCCAGTGCACCGGAAAGATCCTGCACTCACAAGAATATAGGCGTAGCCCCGAGACCGGCGGGACGGTGTCCGGCTGCTGTACGAAGGCAAGGGTAACGGAGGCTCAGGAGATGAACCACTTCATGAAGATCTCTCAACTGCTGGGATTCGCGGCCAATCCCGCAGACGCGACTTGATCATGTGTTTGCTTCACACCGCAGGGGTCACAGGTTCAAGCCCTGTACCGCCCACCGCTTGATTTTAAAGGACTTTACCCCCTCAAGATTGGGAACTCCGTCGCGCCTTTGAAGTGCCACCGATGAGGGCTCCACGGGCCTCACTTCGCCGCTTTTTCTGCCCTCAGATAAGCGATTCGACCAACCGACAATGCCTGGCCGGATTCCACCAGGGGCCGCATCGTTTTTTCGAACGTCTGGCGCTCCTCCGGGCTGAAGCGTTCCGCCAGAATGGCGCCGAGCGTCGGCGCCCAGGGATGAGGCGCACTTTCTACGAAGATCTTCCACGATGGAATGATTGAAGGCTGCAGGTCCATGTGCAGCTCCAGATGTATGTTAGTAAATCCGCAGACCCGGATCGACTCAAAAAGCGTTCGTTCCGAGAAGTTCGCGATCGGACTGGCGGCAAGTTTTTCCGGAGTGTCGGGGAACTGCGCCGCCTTCCAGCGATACAACAGTGGCAGAAAAGGGTCTTGGGTTCCGGTACCCGGTGACTCGACCATTTTCTTCAGGGTGCAGGCGACAAAGGCCTCATCCTGAAATATCGGTTCGGCGAGCGATATGCGCCCACCCGGCTTCAGTACCCGATGGAACTCCGCCAAAGCCGCCGCCTTGTTCGCCACGTAGACAAGCACAGCTCGAGTTGTGAGGGCATCGACGCTTGCGTCCGCAATTTCGGCGAGCCGCTCGGCGGAGCATTCAAGGAACGAGCATTGCTCCATCACCCCGCGTCTCGTCGCCTGAACTTGGGCGTGGTGCAATAGCGGTGATGATATGTCGGCAAGAATGACGCGCAGCGACGGTCCGACGCGGTCGATCGCGCGAAAGGCAACGAGTCCATCTCCGGCGCCAATGTCGGCAAAAGTCATTCCCTGTTGCAGATTGGCGCCATCAAGTACCCGATCCGCAATTGCTTCAACTTCGGTGCGCAGCGTCGTCTCAAAGTTTGGATCGCAGCCATTGCGCAATTGGAGCAGCCATCTTGACCAAGTATCCGAAGGAGGCTGGTCGTGGTGGGTCGTCATAAATGTGATAGGTTCTGATCGATTGGAGGGGAATTCAGTGATAATACAAGGATGTCGATAAAGTTATCGCCAACTCAGCCTAGACGACACGCATGATAGCTTGATCGCCGGAATGTGACGGGTCGGTCAGATGTCCTTAAGCTTTTGATCGTTATATTCAGTGGCGCGCGCGGTCTATCGAAGTGCAGCGATCACCATTCGAGGGCGCTTACCAATGATTGATCGGGTCGACGGCACCGTGGCGGGCAATTATTTAAGACAACTCACCCCGAGGGCGCCAAGTCGTCTTGGCATGCGCGTCAATAGCGTGTTCGGTATTGGTCTGCTTCTGGTGGCGACGGTCCTCAGGGCCGAGGCGCCTGCGGCCTTCGATGCCGCCCGCGCTTTCGGCGCTCGACCCAGTGTAACGGGTGTCAGCCTCTCACCGGACGGCACGCGCGTCGCCTACATCGCTCCAGGGAAGGGTCAAGGAGCCGTGCTCCTCACCGCAACCCTTGAACCGCCGTTCACGGCGAAGCCCATCATGCTTTCGGATGGGAAACCGTATCGCCTGCGGGGATGCCGCTGGGTGTCCAATCAGCGTCTCGTCTGCCAGGTGTATGGAATCATCCAAGACCCGACCGGCGCGGCGGGGCTCTTGCCGGTTTCGCGCTGGATCGCAGTGAATGCCGACGGCAGCAATGTCCAGACTCTGGCCGTCCGCCGCAACATGTATAGCCGCGGCTACCTTCTCCACGACGGCGACATCATTGACTATCTGCCGGATGAGGACGCAGCGGTTCTCATGAGTCGCCGCTATACCCCCGATTCCCATCTCGGTAGCCTGGTCGGCAGCGACAAAGAGGGTCTGGGCGTTGACTGGGTGGACACCCGAGACCTGACGGTCAAGCACGTCATCCCTCCTAGCCAGAATGCCTTCGAGTACCTGAGCGATGGCCGCGGGACTGTTCGCGTCATGGGAATAGCGGAACAGGGAGTTGCTGGCTACGAAAGCGGCCGACTCACCTACTTGTACCGCGCGGTCGGCGCTACGGACTGGCACACGTTGAGCCATTACGACGAGCGTGACCGCAGCGGCTTCGAGCCACTCGCCGTCGACCACGACAGCAACGTTGCCTACGGCTTGCGTCGGTCCGACGGTCGTGTCGGTCTCTACACGATCAAGCTCGACGGCTCGCTCGAGGAGCACCTGCTCTACTCTCGCCCCGACGTGGATGTGAGCGGCTTGCTCAGGATCGGGCGGCGACAACGCGTGGTTGGCGCCAGCTACGTGACGGACCGACAACAGTCGGAGGTGTTCGAACCGGAGATCAGGCCGTTACTGGCCTCACTTTCACGTGCCCTGCCGCAGCAGCCACTGCTGCGCATCACGGACTCGAGCGTGGATGAGAGCAAGCTCCTCGTCGTGGCCGGCAGCGACACCAACCCAGGCGTGTATTACCTTTTCGACCGCAAGTCCCGTCACCTCGACGCAATCCTGGTGCTCCGCAGCGAGCTTGAGGGCGTCAAACTCGCGAGCGTGAAATCGGTGTCATACCCGGGGGACGATGGCGTGATGGTCCCCGCCTATCTCACACTGCCACCAGGACAGGAAAGCGCCCGCGGCCTGCCTGCCATCGTGCTGCCGCACGGCGGCCCGAGTGCACGCGATGAGTGGGGATTCGATTGGCTGTCGCAATACTTCGCCAATCGCGGCTACGCGGTGCTGCAACCAGAGTTCCGCGGGTCGGCCGGCTTCGGTGATGCATGGTTTCAGCAAAACGGCTTCCGCTCCTGGCGCGTCGCCATAGGGGACGTGCTGTCCGCGGGCCGATGGCTGGTCAGGGAGGGCATTGCGGATCCGACGCGTCTTGGCATCGTGGGCTGGTCATACGGTGGGTACGCTGCCTTGCAATCCGCCGTCGTCGACCCCTCGCTTTTCAGGGCCGTCGTTGCGATTGCGCCGGTGACCGATCTTTCAGAGCTGGTCGATGAAAGGCGCGGCTGGAGCGACTATGAAATCGTCAAAGCATTTGTTGGCGAGGGCCCGCACACACACGAGGGCTCGCCCATCGAACACGCGAGCAGCTTCAAGGTCCCTGTGCTCCTCCTCCACGGGACCCTCGATCGCAACGTGGCATATCGGCAGTCGGAACGTATGGCGGAAAAACTCAAGTCTGCGGGCGCGCACGTGGATCTGGTCACCTTCGCGGATCTCGATCATCAGCTCGAGGACTCAGCGGCACGGTCCGACCTGCTCCAGCGCAGCGACGCCTTCCTGCAAGCCGCGTTTCGAAAAAGCGGCACCGCACACTGAGTACTGGTGTGCGCGGGTGATCCGCCATTGGCGCGGCGCCATGCTTTGCTCGACAATGCCTTCGGATGGGCGCACGGCTCATAGCGCAGTGCGCCAAGAATGGGGGAATCATGAGAGTCTTCAGACGGATTGCCGCCGTGATCGGTGTGGCCGCGCTCGGGCTGCCGATTATCGTCGTCGCTGCACCGCCGAGCAGCAAAGCGCCCTTATCCGCGACCTACGCCGATCCGGCGCAGCCCGACATCTCGGGGCTGTGGGTCGTCACGGGCGCCATGTACTTCGCACCGGACCGCTCAATGCCAAAGCTACAGGGGGAATACCAGGCGCTGTACGAGAAGCGCAGCCAGGCGTTCAGGGCGGGCGTCGCAATTGACGATCCCACTGCCGACTGCCTGCCGGCGGGTCTGCCTCACCTGTTCGTGGTGCCCTACCCGTTCGAGATCCTGCAGACACCGGGGCGAGTGACGTTCCTGTATGAGTACGACAGCGTCGTGCGACGCGTTCCCCTCGGAGTTACCGAGCCTGCGGCCGATGCCGACTCCGCCAGCTATAACGGTGATTCCTACGGGCATTGGGAAGGCGACACCCTGGTGATCAACACGATCAACATCCGTGGGGATACGCAGCTGGACTTCTCGGGATTACCCCACAGCGATGCCCTGCGCGTCACCGAGCGGATACACCGCAAGGACGCGACGACGCTGGAAGATCAGATCACTCTCACCGACCCCAAGGCCTTCGCCGAGCCGTTCACGGTGACGCGGCAATATCGTACGCGACCGAAGTGGAAGATCGCCGAATACGTGTGCGAAGAGAATAATCGGAATAAGACCGACAATCAGGGCCGCACCGGTAGTGGTGTGCCGAAGGCGCAGCCGGAGTAAATCATGCCAAAGTCCCCGAGTGCGGTGCGGGCGCTGCGCGCCATTGCCCTGTGCGTTGCAGGCTGCGGCGCGATTGCCATGGGTCCCGCCGTAGCCCATCACTCATTTGCCATGTACGACAGCACCAAGCAGGTCACCTTGGCAGGCGTGGTCAAGGAATTCCAGTGGACCAACCCGCATGTCTGGATCCAGATCATGGTCCCGAACACGTCCGGCGTTCAGGAGGAATGGGGCGTCGAGTGCACCAGCGTCAACTTCATGACGCGGCGTGGCTTCAGCAGACGGACGCTGAAGGCCGGCGATGCGATCAGCGTCACGATTTCACCGCTCAAGGACGGATCGCACGGTGGCAGTTTCAGGAACATCAACAATCTCAATGGCGCACCGCTGAGTCTCGCGTCGCAAGACTGACTCGCATCGCACGGCCGCGTATCGGGCCTACCGGGGAAACCATGAACCGGATCCTGTTCACCGCCGCTGCGGTAGGCCTGTCGCAGGCCGCAGCCGGAAAGCCGCTGCGGCGCGCCCTGCGCCTGGTATTCCTGGCGGTGGTGTTCGGCGGCCCGCACGATCTGCCGGCGCAGGGAGCGGGCAGCCCGGGCACGCGACTGCTGGTGATCCGCTACAGCCTCAAACCGGATCATGTCGCACAATGGCTCGAGCTTCAAAAGACGGCCGTATTGCCGGCGCTAAGAGCGGCGGGCGTCAAACATCAGGTCGTGTACGAGACTGTGCTGGGCGATGCACCGTTCCATGGAAAACCGACGCGAGGACTTTTTCCTCGACCCCGGCGAGGCAGCGGTTCAGTACGCCAGCAAGTACCGGGCGTTGCCCGGTAAGAGTCAGGCCTGCATGCAATTCTTCACGTCAGAGATGATGCCCGTGATGCGCAAGGCGCAGGCGGCAGGAACCTTCGCCGGACTGGACGTGACGGTGTCTGCGCACGGCGGCGAATGGGGCCTGATTACGCTGTACATGTATTACAAAACCTTCGCGCCCCTGGATGGAGAACCGCCGGTGGCCAATACCCTGGGCACGGCGGGGACGGTCGCACTGCTGGCCAAGGGTACGGGCCTGATTACACCGCTGGAGTGGATGGTGCGCCGGCGAGTGGCAGAACGGAGCTACTGAGAAGACCGGCACAGTCCCTGCCCGCTCCGCAATTCGTCACCGGCGCGCAACGGCCACCGTCATGGTTCCGAGCCCCTGGATAGTGCACGTCATCACGTCGCCGGCCACGACCGGACCGACACCTTCTGGAGTGCCGGTGTAAATCAAATCCCCTGGATGAAGCCGATAGAATGTCGATGCGAACTCGATCAACCGCTGCACGTCGAAAATCAGGTCGCGCGTTGTGGCTTGCTGGCGCACGACACCATTGACCAGGAGACTCAGGCACAGATCGTTTGGATCGGGGATTTCATCGCGCGTCGTCAGCCACGGACCCAACACCGAAAAACTATCAGGCGACTTGCGCAGGCTGCGATCCTCCGGCCCACGCAGTGTCATGTCGAGTCCGATGGCATACCCGGCAATGTATTCAAGGGCGTGGACCTTCGGGATGTGCCGTCCTTCGCGCCCGATGACCACAACCAACTCGATTTCATGGTCATTGCGACGTTGCGGAAAATCGATCATCACGCCGTCCGACGGGCCCACGATCGAGGTTGAGGACTTCAGGAACAGTCCGTATTCCTGAATAGTCTTGACGTCGGCGGCAAAATTCACGCCGCCATCGGCGCTCGCCTCCGCCTGATGCCGCAAGTAGTTAACGGGAGCCGCAATGATGCGTGGCGGATTGGCTACCGGACTCAATAGTCGAACGGCCCGCAGCGGCAAGCGGGGCGCATCGGGCAGCAACTTCGTGACGGCTGCCCGGACGGCATCCAGGTGCAGCATCAGCAGATCGGCGCATGCGACCGGGTAGCGTGCGCTCGGAATCACATCGAGTGCCGAGGTCACATCCGCAACCTCGTCCCCATCAACAAGGCCGAGCCGGTAGTGATCAAACCGACACAGCTTCATCGTTCGCTGCCGCCCGCTCCCCGGCGCTCTTCGCGCCATAGGCCGAGCTTGGTCTGGACAGGCCGGTCTGAGGCACTGAACAGGACCGCCTCCTCGTTGGCATGATGGGTGTGAACCGCCCAACCTGGCACGATAAAGATGTCTCTGGGCTTCCAGTGCAACACCGCATTTCCGACCCGGGTCTCTCCGCGCCCCTCGACCACAACAAAGATCGTCGCATCAGTGCTGCGATAGGGGTGTGACGACCACCCGGCCGGCAGCAGCTGCATAAACGCGCTTATAGTCGGCAGCGTGAAATCCCCAGTGGCTGGGTTGACGTAGCGCAGCTTGTATCCGTGACACGGATCCGCAGTGCCATTGCGCTGCAGAGTCGCGAGGGCCTCCCGTGATTTCGAATAGGGGTAGTTGAAAATCGGCGAATATCGTTCACGTGGCACCCAGTCGACCGGGAACATGTTGTGACCGAATTGTGCCATGCCGTCGCCGGCGGCGCGGGTAATGACCTGTCGATCCGACTCACCCGCCTGCGCAAAGCTGCAATCGAGCATGGAAACGATCGGAATATCCAGCACGTCAACCCATATGGCGGGTTCGGGTGAATCGTTTTGGTGATCGTGCCAGGTCCAGGCCGGCGTGGTGACGAAGTCGCCGGGCGCCATGGGAATGGACTCGCCATTCACCGTGGTGCACGCGCCTGCACTTTCCAGTACAAATCGCATGGCTGACTGGGAGTGTCTGTGGGTGCGTGCAACCTCACCCGGCAGCACCAGTTGCACTCCGGCGTACAGCGAGTGAGTGACGGAGGCGGTGCCTCGCAGGCCGGGATTCTCGAGTACGAGGACGCGACGCTCGGCTTGCGCAGCGGAGATGAGCGTCCCGGCTTGCAGAAGGTGCGACCGCAGGCACCCGTCGAAGTCCCACAGCACCGGCACAACCGGCGTCACCGGCTCCTTCGTGACCAGATCATGAAGCGACTCCCACAGCGGGGCAAGATTCAGGGCGTCAATCTCGCGATAGAATTTTTGCAGGTCATCCGCACGACCCGCCGTCACATATTGTGTAGGGTCAGCCACGTCTACGCGGCTCAGGGCAGGAGCCCGTACACCGTGATCTGATTCGTGCCCGCAACGTAAACCTTGCCGTTGGCAACCGTAGGGACGGCGAACTTGACGGCGTTGCCGCAGGTGTCAGTGCTCTTGGTGCTGCTGCTCCACAGAGCCTTACCAAGGCTGGTCGCATCGTAGGCACGGAGAATCGCAGGGCCGGTGCGACCGGCCCCACTGGTCCCCGTCCCGCTGGCGTTGGTGTCGAGCGCCCAAGCGACCGCGCTGCTCGCGTTGGTTCCGGCCGCCGAGATCGCAACGTTCGTGCCGGGAT
>JBARBG010000119.1:0-55574 GCA_049792815.1 Steroidobacteraceae bacterium
GGACTGCGCGCGCCGCCGGCCGGGAGCGTGCTCGCGCCGGCGCCGGCTGCGGTGAGGCGGGAGATGCGGCCGAGATTCTCCAGGGCGCCGCCAACGGGATGCGCATCTTCGATGACTTGCGCCGTGACCGACAGGGCATGCTGGCCCATCTGGGCCATTGCCAGGCTCAGCGAAGGTGAGCGCAGCCCATGCCAGGTGGTGACGATGGGGTCGCTCTCGTGCCCTGGAATGAGCTGCGCATCGGTGCGGGCAGTGGAGGGCCCTATGACCTCATCGCTGCTGCCCACCTCCTTGCCATCCACGTACCAGGTCAGGCGAGCGGTCCCCTGGCCCACGAAGTCCAGCTGCGCCCCGCCCACCAGATCCGCGTCACAGGAGCTGAACTGCGGCACCGCAGCGGCGCCCGCGGCACCGGGTCGGAGAAATCCCGTGGCCGCGTTAACCTGCGGTTTCTTGATCGGCGCAGAGCCCGCGGCCGGTGCGGCGGTGGCCGCGGCACGCGGACTTCGCAGCAGCACCGGGCGGGCTGTGCCGGTGCTGTCAGTACCCGGAAATCCGGTGATACGCAGTGCATGCAGCTGCAACGGGCCGCTGGCCGCCGGATCCGTGCGATGCTGAATGATGACGGTCTGGCAGAAGGGCATATACGCCAGCGCCGCGTTGCCCGAATCGCCGGAGGATGGGGCCGCGTGCGACAGCAGCCGCCCAAACAGGCCGCCGCCGCCGGCTGACAGGCTCACCTGCTGCGCGCCGTGTTGCTGCAGCGAGCCGGCGGGCAGCATGTAGACGCGCACATTGAAGCTGCCCACTTCGCCATAGGCGTGGCCGAAGGCGCCCGGATTGCTGGCCGCGCTCAGATCAAACACCGCGGCGTTGCTGGTCTCGGTGTTGCTTGCGAAGCAGGGTTGCCCGCCGCAGTACTGGCCATTCCACTGCACCGTGAGCGGTTCAACCGTGCCATCGCCCCAATCGACGAACACATTATTGAGGGACTCAGACTCCACCGGATTCTTCGGCTGATCGCTGACGGACTGCTGCGACTGCATCGCCCACGGCGCGCCGGACAAGTCCAGCTTGCCGCCAAACTGCCATTGATCGCCGACGTAGTCGGCCGTGGCCGTACGCCCGTTGCCGGAGATTGGCGCGCTGCCGGGGCGCGCACTGATGCCGATGATGACAACCCCTGACTGACTGGCCCGACTCGCGTTTTGCAGCGTGAGCGTGGGGTCCTGCCAGGGCAGGGGCGAGGGCGCCGGGGATCCGCGCAATCGGGGCACGGCGCGCGGCGCCGCGCATGAAAGTCCCGTCGGCGCAGTGGGTAGATCCAGCAGCGGATCGCCCGTTTGGGGTTGTTTGATGGGTACCGCTTCTGAGGTCTCGACCACGAGCTCCTTGGCGAGACCCAGCGCCTGCCGCTCGATGAGGCGGCCGCCGGTCCCCTGTACCGCCGCCGGGCTCAGGCAACTGTCGTAATAGGCGTGCAGGCCGACCACCTGCCAGGTGAGATCCCACCCCACCGCGGGCGCTGCAGTACCCGGTGCCGGATGCTCATTCACAATCTTGGTGGCGCGGGCGCCCAGCTTGCTGGTCAACTCGGCGATCAAGCCATCATCGGGTGTGAGGCTGTGCGGCAGCGAGCCACCGGGCGATGCCGTCAGCGCCCGTGTGGCAATGAGCGTGCTGCCAGCATAAAAACGCACCTCGTAGCGATCCGCGAGCCCGATATTGGCCTCGTGCCAGATCAGGGTCGTTTGATCATTGAGCACCGGGACATTGAATGTGCCGCCGACATCGCTGAACTGGCCGGTGTAAAGTGGCCCGTCCAGCACCACGTGGCCGGAGCGGGATACCTGGGCCGGTTTGCATTCGCTGGGAGCGGGTCCGAAGCCCTGGCGCGGAATCTCCGCAGAGCGCTGCACGAGCACGCTGGCGTCCTCGCGCAGAGCCACGAACGCGGAGCCGACATCAAGCGCCAGCCAGCGCAGGCCGGTGCTGGCATTGGCATCCACGCTCACATCCACGAGCGCCAGGCTTGGTGACTGGACCCGCAAGCCGCTGCGTAGTGTGATACCGCTCCCGAGATCGATCTTCAATTGCGGCACCAGATTGATGCCGCGCAAAGTGAGGGTGTACTGCTCGCCGGTAAACAGGCGCGCGGGTGACACGGCGAGGATCACCGGCAGATTCGCGCCGGCGGCGGGGGCCGGTTGCGGCACCGGCACCGGCGGACCGCCGGCGACACTGCCCGCCATCACGGTAACCGTCGCTTCCGGGGATACCCGTACCGTACGGCCTGCTGCCAGCAGCGTCGGATGGCGAAGAAAGAGTGGCGCCTGCGCCGCCACCTGAATGGTCACCGTGGCCTCGGTGGCGCTGCTGACGTTGACCGGACCGCTGGCCGTGATGCCGGGACCGAAGCTGACGCCGATTCCGGGACTGAACCCGAGCCCATGCAGGCTCAACACGGCCTGCTGTCCCTGAGTCACTTGCCGCGGTGTCACGAGGTTCAGAACCACGCCGCCCGCTGCCGCGGCCGGGGCGTTGACATCAATGAAGCCCGGTCCCTGCGTCTTCAGTGTCGGCAGCGCGGCCAGGGCACCGAGCGGTGCATACGTGACGGTGATGGTGTGATGGCCGCTCGGTGCGCTGCTCGCCACCTGGATACTCACTTGGGCATGCCCGGCATCACTGACCGCGACGGCACCCTGCACGGTGACGCCGGCGCCGAAATCCACGCGCATGCCGCTGTGCAGATTGCTGCCGTTCAGGCTCAGTGTGTACGCCTGGCCGTTGGTGAGTTCAGTGGGCGTCACTTGCGCCACGGTGGGCGCGGCACCGCTGGCGGCCGGGGCCGAGCCCGGGGCCGGCGCAGCCCTGACGGCAAGCGCGCTATTGGGCGCGCTCGTCACGGCACGATTAAATTGCTCGACAGCCACCGGACCTGCGGCCATCACAATGCTCGTCCACTGCGGCATGGCCAGCGCCACTGCCACGGCCGCCACGCGCAACAGGCTACGGAGTAAGAATCTCATAGAAGGCACTGCGTCCAAGAATTTCGGCATCCGCGCCGACGGCCACGATGCGCCAGCGGTACGCCTGGCCGGATTTCAGGTGAGTCTGGGCGAGCGCGCTCAATGCCGCATCGCGCTGTGCCGCCGGCAACCATTCCCCCGAGATCGGCACTGCGCCCTGTTCGGCGCTATCGGCCTCATAGAACTCCAGCCGATACGCCACCGCACCGGCGGCCGGCTGCCATTGAAATCGCGTACCGGCCGCAAGCGTCGCGTGCTGTTCCGGGCTGATGATCGCCACCGGGGGCACCTGCGTGGCATCGTCCTCCACGGCGTAGGGCAGCACCAATCCGGAGAAGGGCACCACCGGATCGCGCACCCGAAAGCGCACGAGGTAGGTGCCCGCGAGCAGCGAGGGCAGGGGGGGACTGGTGACCTCGGTCAATCCTCCGCCTTGAAGATTGATCGCGGCGCTGCCAAGCGGAACGAATACGGGCTGCCCGCGGGTGGACGGCGGTGAGGCCACTTCCCAGATGCCATTGAGCGTGCCGCTGCCGGAGAAGTTGATCTCGGCGATGGCCGCGATGATCTCGCCCGGCTCGGCCACGCGGATGAGCTGTCGGTCATCGAAGTGCAGGCTCACGCGCGCTAGAGTCAACGGACCACTGGCACTGCCACCCAGGGCGAGGGTCACTTGGGCCGTCAGTTTGTAGTTCGCCGCAAGGAAAGTGCGCGTCAGCGTGAGCGTGTTCACGCCGGACTGCAGCGCCGCGGCAATGGTCGCGGGGGCGAGCGTGAAGGATTCCGCGACGCTCGCCTGGCTGCCGGGAGGCACGCGCACGGTCAGCGCTGTCGGATCCACTTGCAGCACGGTGCCATTCGGTGTCGTGACCAAGCCCTGAGGTGCAACAAGTGTGATGCTTCCCCCAGCCGCCGCGGTGAAAATGGCCGGAATCTGCACCGTCCAGGTGAGCATGGTCGGTAGAGTCGATTGCAGGTTCGCGGTCAGCGTACTGGGTGTGACGAAGGCGCCGGCATTGGCCGCCTGCGCCGTGGGCGCAGTGCCGAGCAGTGCCAGCGTCATCAGTACGCAAAGCGGGCGCACGTCATTGATCTCCCAGACTGAGTGGCCAGCGGGTACTGAATGTCAGGAAGCTCTGGAGGCCGCGCGCGGCGAGAGGCGAGAACCCCTGCGTCGTGAGCACGGAGGTGTTGAGCCCCGAGGACTCGTTCCAGCTGCAGGACAGTCCGACGTCCAGACCGCCGCGGTGAGTGGTGGCGGCGATGGCATGCCAGGTAAGCTGCGCAGTCGCGGTCTTCAGCACCACCGCATTGCCAACCGGCTGAGGCGGCAATGTCCCGGGCAGTACCTGCTGGGTGTTGTGGTTAATGGTCAGGGTCACCGCGGCGGTGAGGCGATCAACCCAGAAGGTATCACCGCCGGTCAAGGAGTAATTGTTGTCGCGTGTGTGCGTATCCTGGGTCAAATCATGGGTATCGAGCCGCTGCACATTCATCGCGATAAAGCTGCCGGCGCCCAAGGTGACCGTTGCGCCAAGGGTCGGACCGGCCGAGCGGGTGTCGTCCTGTTGGTGGGTGTAGTCACGGAAGTCCCCGCGCGCGAGTCCGATCTGCCAGGACAGCTTCGGATAGGCAAAATTCAACCCGTAGGTGCCGTTGACAGAATCGCTGTCGGTGGGCTGGGTACCGCTGGGCTCGGTAATATTGTGCGCACGCGCGTCCTGGCGCGAGAGATTGACGCTGGGAGTTCCGAGCCAACTAGTCACGGACATGGGCAAAGTCGGGCCGTAGCTGAGCGAGGCGCTGCGCGGCAGGCTGCGCACGGTGGCGAGCGCCGGATTGTCATCGGTATTGTCCTGGGTGAAGCCGTCGACCAGTCCTACGGAAACACCCTGGCCGCTGAGGCTGGCCTGGGCAGTGGTCGAGCGCCGGTCCGGCGTCAAACTGGGATTGCCCAAGCTCGTGAAATACGTTCCCACGTCCTGATACGTGGCGTTGACGGAGGCGGACCACTTCTCGCTTAACGGATGGCTGAAGTTCAGCCCAAAACTGTAGGCAGTGTCATTAACTTGCTGGGCGGTGCCGCCCATGGTCGCGGGAAAATCAAACTCGGAGCGCGCGTACTGCGCATTGAGTTGCGTGGCGATGCCGGGAATTGAGCCGGTCGCGCCGAAGAACCAGGCATTGCCGGAGCCCGGCTGGACGTTCGTGACACCCCCCAGAGTCCCGGTGCCGCTGGGCGGAAACATGCCGTTGCCGCCGGGGTAGGGCACCACGGTACTCAACCCTCCGGGGGAGGTGCCCGTCACGTAGCCCGCCTGGAGGGTCAGTGCCTTGGGTGCGGCGCTTATGGGATGCAGCTGCAACACCGCGCCGCTCACTTCATCATCAGAGTTGCCGATGCCCAGCCCGCCGTAGAAGCCCGCCAGTGAGCTGTCGCGCACCGAAAAAGCCGTGGCATCGGCGGCCAAGGGCAGATCGGCAAGACGCGCCGAAATTCCGCGGCGCGACAGCCCTGAGATGACCAAATTGTCGAAGGGCAGGGTTTGATCGCCCAGAATCAAATCACTCTGGCCGCGCTTGATGGCCAGCTGCATCTGTGCCGGCTGCACACCTTGGCCACTGACCGCGGCCGTGCCATTGCTCGTTCCATACAGACCATTGAGAGTCGCCTCCGCCGTCCACTCGGACATTTTGGCGATGGCCTTCAAATCAAAGGTCCCATTGAGGGTGAAGCCCGGTGGCGCCGGCGCCGTCAGATTCGATTGCGCGATGCGCTGGCTGGCCGTGGCGCCGAGGTTGCCTTTCACAGACCAGCCGCGGCTTGGCGTCGGCGGCTTGTTTTTGGCCTGCTCGGTGAAGTGCCATTCCCCGTGGGTCATGGGTTGGCCCGTGGCGTCGTACTCCACCACACGCAGCTCGTGCGCGCCCGCCTCGAGCGGCTGCGGCGGCGCATACAGGATCTTCCCGGATGCAATACGCGCGATCGCTGTCACATCAATATGGTCGATCTCAATGGCAAGACCCGCCAGCTGGGACGAACTCAGATCAGTGGGTAGGCCGATTTCAATCGGATCGCCGATCGTAAGCGCAGCACTGGCCGGGGTGCTGAGGGTCCAATCCGCTAGCGCAGACGCCGGGGTCGCAGGGATGCTGCAAACGCCGCCAGTCACGGCCATTAGGCAAGCCTTGGAAACGCTCGCAGGACGTGCAGGCATTACGGCTCCCGGGAATGGCTCCCCGGGACGGCATCGTAATGGTTCGTAACCCTGTTGGCCAACAATCGGATCAGTTCCGAGTGCCGTGCAACATGGCCGCCTCAGTTCGCATAATGTATATTATGTTAATAAGATAATCTCTTTGATCTAGCATCCCAATTGGGATTCGTACACAGCCCGCACTTCGTGCCCACGAACATCGCACTGGCGGCTTTGTCACCCTTGAGCTGCCATAGAGCCCAGTTCGAAGCGACCGTCGCGAACTCGCCGCCGCCGGGCTGCATCACGGTTCCAACGTGACCCACACCATGCAGCGCGCCATAGAACACCGGCAGGGTTTCGATGGCGTCGTATGCGGCCTTCGAGGGCGCCATCATGAAGTCGCTGTCGTGGCCATTGATCAGCAGCACCGGCCCGTGCAGCTTCTTCAAGCTATCGTCGGTGGTGCCATAGTTGAATACACCGATGGTGGCCACACGCGGGTCCGCGCCCAGCTCGATTGCCAGCTCTCCGCCGCAGGACTGGCCCATGACGGCGACTCGTTTCGTCTCGATCTTGCCCTGCAACGGTGAGCCGGGGCGAGAATTCTCCCGCGTCGCCCAGTCAATGGCGGCCTTCAGGTCATCCCCGGTGGCCTGGCGGCCAGGAGCACCGTCCCGGGGCTGGCCCGCAGTGGTGATGACGAGGAAGCCGTGCGACGCGATTGTCGAGAGCAAGGCGTCGTAAACCGGTGTGTCGAAGGTGCAGCCACCATTGCCCCAGGCCACCACTGGCAGGCGGTCCCGCGGCCCGATCTGGTCAAGGCTGTCGGGTCGGAAGGCTTTGAGGCCGGGTGCTCCAAAGGCAGCCGCGGAAGTGGCCCGGTATGGCCCCTGCTCTGCCTTTGGCCCTGTTGCGACGGCTGGCGGCGGACCACCAAAGAACGCGCCCTGAATCTTGCCGTCCGCGGACAGTATGATTTGCCAGTTCGAGGTGCCGTGCTCGTGATGGACTTCGTAAGCATCCATTCCCTGGGGTGTGACATTGAGGAACTTGAGCGATTGAATCGCGCCCAGTGATTGGGCGCTCGCCTGGAGCCGGGGCAGCTGGTCGCGGGTCGCCGCCGCAAACTGCGGAGCCATTTCGTCGTAATTGGGCATGCCCGCGAGCAAACCTGCAAATAGATGGCGTACCGCTGCCTCGCTCCCCGGCAAGGGGGTCTGGCTTTTCACGCGCGCGTTCACCTCATCCTGCAACTGTTTCGCGCTCTGCTCGAGCTGTGCGGCGCGCTGGTCATCGATTCGCGGTGCGGTAATCTGCGCGGGGCCCTGATGCAGGGTCAGCGCAGTGGCATGCCCTTGTGCGTCCGCGACGAAGGTGATCTGAGCGTTCACCTGCTTCACGACGAACTCCGTCTTGCTGCTTGGGGTTAACTCGAGCGCGCCCTGACCCGTCAGCTGGCCAAACAAGTGGGTCCCGTTCCGTGAGACGGTCATCATCACGGTATCGCTGAATTTGTAGTGCCCCACATAGCCGTCATAGACGGAAGGATCGATGGTGATCGCCGCTTGAGGCTGGCTGCCGGCGGTGGTGGGGGTCGGCGGCGGCGCCTGCGCCAGTGCGTTCAGACAGACGGCCGTGAAGCCAAGAAGCGCCGCGCACAGCTTCCACCCTCGAAAAAGGTATCGGGGCATGATTGTTGTCCCTCGTTCAACAAAAGGAACGGAATCCGGACATTGCTCGAAGTGATCAGTGTGCGTCGTCTTTCACCAGGGGACAAGTCAGCGTCGTCCTTTCACCCTCCTGAATCTGAACTTCCTGCGCTGGTGTGGCGCCGCATAGGTAGGTAATCCTGCAGTACTTGACCTGGCCGAAATCCGGATCTCCCGCCAATTGATTGCCGCAGGTCACCACGCAAGATTCGTACTCGCCCGTGCAAAGAGACCTGAGCTGATTGGTTACACTATAGAATTGGCCGTTACGAGGACTCTGGTAAATGGCGCTCTGGATTTTTGGTCGTGGTCTTTCGGCCGTGGGAGTAACCATCGGCTCGCCAAGCTCCGTCGCACGCAGCAGACTGTAGTGCGTCACGCAAATCATGCGATCATCATGTTTCTCAAGGTCTTCCAGCCACTGTTCATGATCCGTCGCGAGTCCCTGGACCTCACAGTTACGGTCGCGATTGCGTATCCAGGATCGTTGCTGAAGACGCAGGGCCTGCTGGTCGTTGTCAGCCAGCTGCTGCATCCGATCCTGATAGGCAACGTTCAGCGCTTCATCAGAGTCGCGAAGCGCCTTTACCAGGCAGTCTGCGATGAGTTCACGACTTGTCGCTACATCGCAGTGCACGATCTCACTCTTTTCGACCTCGATCAGCGGTAGCCGGCGGACGACCACGGATCTCACCGTGAGCGTGGAGCCCTCCGCCGCGAAGACGCTTACCGGCCGGTCAATCGTCGAATAGTCGCCTTGATCCTCGAAGCGCAGCTCGTTATCGACATAGACCATCTGCCTTGAGGCAGTAACCACCCAGCGCACCGTGACGTACTGATTGACCGGAATGCCACCTACTCCGCTCCTGTGCTTCCCATTGGCGGGGCCACCATCGACGCGCAATTGCGTCCGGTTCAATTCCCAATTGAAGATGATCTGATCGGCGGCATAGGTCAGCCTGAGATTGGTTGAATCAGTCTTTGCGACTACCGTGATCTCAACCGGCGGCCGAAAGCTGCAAGTGGTGCTGAGCGGTTGGCCCCAGCCCGTGTGGCTCGTGAGTACTATGCCCTGCGCACTCGTGATTGACGCACAGTTGGCGCGATCGGACTGCGCCATGGCCACAGGCTTCGCCATCAGAAACATGACGGCGCCGAGCAACAAACACTTTGATTGCACCATGAGGCAGCAGAATGCTCCGCAATTCAGTCACGGTAAAGACAGAATTATGGCCAATTCTGTGCTTCGTTCCATCACCACTGCGCGAGTGAGATGGCGGGTTTGCCCGCCAGCCGCTGGATGATGTGCCGGCCAAGGTTATCGGCCAGGCTGCCCCGCGGGCCGCCGGCCATGTTCACCAGCACCACGCCCGCGTAGCCCTGGGCGGGATTGAAAAAGGCGTAGGCGGTGTAACCTCCCGTGCCGCCGTTGTGCCAGTAGGTGCCGGTTTCTGTCTCGTGCAGCCAGGCATAGGCGATGCGCATGGCGGGCTGCACATCGGCCTGCAGTTCATGTGAACGCTTGAGGGCTGCTACCAGCGTCCGGCCCGCTGCGCCCTGCGCCTTGACATGTGACGGATCGAGGTGTGCTTCGAGGTAGTGCAGCATGTCGGCGGCCGTGGACCGCACTGCACCTGCGCCTGCCAGGGCATCCAGGTCCCAGGCGTGCGCCGCAGAGAGGTTACCCGAATGTCCGGGGATGAACCGGGTCTGTTCTGCAGGGGTGAGTCTGATCGCCGTGTCGGTAAGGTGCAGCGGCTTCAGCACCTCCCTCGCGAGGAGCTGCGGATAAGGCTCGCCTGCGGCCCTGCTGAGTGCATAGCCCAGTAGCCCAAGCCCCAGATTACTGTACAGGAAGGTTGCTTCCTCGGGCCGCGCGACACCTTGCTTGCTCATGAAGGCCTGCAGATGGGCCGCATCGTAGTCGGCATACGGGTTGGTCGGATCGGCAGGCTCGAAGTTGTTGGGCATCGCCGGCAGGCCGGAATGCTGGGTCACCAGATCCAGCAGCGTGATCTCGCGTCCTGCGGGCTTCGCCACCACTCCTGGTGGCAGCAGCTCGCGCACCGGTGTCGCGGGCGTCACTTTCCCCTGCTCGATCAGTTGCGCCAGCGTAAGACCGGTGAAGGTCTTGGTGATCGAGCCAATCTCGAAGAGTTGATCCGGTTGCGCGGCACCCAGTGCGAACACCTGATGGCCCGACTTTGTAATCACGCCCACCGCGATACCAATGCCCTTCCCGTCTGCCAGTACGCCCGCGGATAGCGTTTGCTTCAGGTCCTGACGCAGTACCGCCTCGAGCTGGGCGGCCTCGACAGGCGGCATAGCCGGATCGAAACTAACCGGCGTCGGCGGTGGTGGCTCGATCCGCTGGTCCTGCCGTGCGAGGTTCAACGCCACCTCCTTGGACTGGGTGCCGCTGGAATTGATTGCCTGAGTCCAGGCACCCGTGAGACTTGATCCGTCCTCCGAAAGGCGACCCGTCCAGTGGCCGTCTACCGGAGGGACCTGGAACGAGAAGCCCAGGTTGTCGATTTTCGCGTTGGCGCAGGCAAGACCGAAAGTGTTCTGGTCGACGCTGTCAAAGGAGCAGACCAGCTCGCCCTTGCTGCCGCTGCGGATCACGACCTGGATACGCAAGGGCTGCGGGCCCTGAATCGTGCCGAGCCATATTCCATCCACTGCGGAGGGCTTGGCGGCCGCAACAAAAGTATCGCGCGCAAACACCAGCGGCAGCGGCGTACCTTGGGACCAGGTGCCGGTTAGGGTCGCGCCGTCGGCACTCACGGTGCCCGTCCAGGCGCCGTTCACGGCAGGAACGTGGAACGAGAATGCGCTGCCGTCCAAATGAAAGTCCGCACAGGGGATTCCGCGGGCACCCTGGTTGGGGCTGTCCAGCGTGCCGGCCAAGGCGCCGTCGGCGGACTTCGTCAAGTGCAGTACCACCTTCAGCGGACCGAGTTGGCCGTTGAAGTCGCCCTGCGGCGCTGCCGCGCCCTGGGCGAAGACCTGCCCGCCAAACAGGTGGGAGGCCACAATCAATAGCGGCACACCCAGGGCACGAATCCGCGCAGTTCTCATCGTCATGCTCCTCTCCCCTCTTCGCTTGTCCTGCATTGTCGAGATCAATGGGCGCGCACGCAACAGGCCTGAGCCAATGTTGATTAGTCAATTGAGCGTCGCATTCACGCGGCTCGAGACAGATTTTCAGCAGTTTGTAACTTGGCCTTGCGTGCAGATTCGGCCGGTTGCATAACCCCCGTCGAGCTAAGGGAGTTCTCAGTCGTTCAGTGCCATCAAGAGGTCGGTCAAATGAACAAGTGGATGTTGGCGATTGCCCTGTCCGCCGTCGTGGGGGTCTCCTACGGTGACAATCTATGCGCTGTCAATCCCTATACCAGGGCTGAGGCAGAAAAGGGAAAAATAGAGTTTGATTCCCATTGTGCCCTGTGCCATCAATACAGCATGACGGGCAGGGAACCCGGCAATTACCAGAACGAGTCGCCGGACATCAATCTATTGTCGCCAAGTGATGTGAAATTCCTGGACAACGCCGGCGGTACTGTTCCGCCGCTTATCGGCGCGAAGTTCTTCAAGAAACAGCAAGCTCAGACGCTCGCGGAGTTCAGCTCCGAAGTGGGCGGCGCGGCCAACTCTTTCCCGACGAAGAATTTCCAGACGCCGAAAACGTACTTCCTGATTGCCGCCTACGTGCTCTACCGCAATTGCGGGAAAATGTAATCAGCGGGCATAGCGGCATGGCAACAACACCAACCTTTCATCGATCGCGGCGCGAGGTGCTGTGCGGCGCGCTGGCAGTGAGTGCCGGCGCCATGCTGTCGAGGACCGTCCTGGGCGCATCCAGCCCCGCCCTGCCCCTGATTACCAAAGCCATTCCCTCCAGCGGCGAGAAACTGCCAGCCATCGGCCTGGGAACCGACAAATTTGCGCTGGATGAGCGTCAGCCGATACTGAGCGAGATCCAGCGCATGGAGCAGCTGGGCGGCACGGTGATCGACACGGCGGCTGCCTACGGTGACAGCGAGACGCTCATTGGTGAGGCTTTGGCCGGCATCCGCGCGCGAATGTTCATCGCCACCAAGCTGACCATCAGAGGCAGCTTATGGCGTGGTGGAGTCGGCGGTGCGGCAAGCTTCGAGCGCTCCCTCATGCGCCTGCGCACGCCTAAGGTCGATCTCTTGCAGGTCCATAACCTCAGTGGAGTGGACGGGCTGCTGCCGCTGATGCAGCAATGGAAGCGGGATGGGAAGATCCGCTACATCGGCATCACCACCTCACGGGTGTCGCAGCACGAGGAGATGATCGGATATCTGCGCAAGTATCCGCTGGACTTCGTGCAGGTCGATTACTCCTTGGACAACCGTGACGCCGCCAGGACCCTGCTGCCCCTGGCGCGGGAGCGTCAGGTGGCCGTGCTGAGCAATGTGCCCTTCGGCTTCGGTTCGGTACTGCGTCAGGCGCAGTCGCGGAAATTGCCGCCGTGGGCCGCGGATATCGATGTCACTACGTGGGGCCAGTTCCTGCTCAAGTACGTGATCTCCCACCCCGCCGTCACCTGCGCCATACCCGGATCGACGCAGGTCGCACACCTGGTGGACAACCAGGGCGCGGCGCGGGGTCGCCTGCCCGGTGAGGCCATGCGGCGTCGCATGGAGCAGTACTGGGATTCGGCGGCCGGTTAAGCACCCGCTGCCAGCCACGCCATCAGGTCGCGCTTGAGTTTTTTCATGTCGGCCTCGCGCGTATACATCATGTGACCCGCGTCGTAGTAGTGGTGCGTGACCCGTGCACGCACCTCAGCCGGGACATCCAGCTGCGCCAACGACCAGTTGGAGGCGCTGTAAGGAGTGCCCAGATCGTAGAAGCCGCTGGCCACCAGGACACGCAGGTGCGGGTTACGTCGTAACGCACGTGCCAGATCAGGACTGGTCGAGGTGTAGCTGTTGCCCTTCTTGTCGGCGCGGTTCCAGTCCCAAAGCTTGTTCACCTCCATCGACAGCACGTCATAGCGTGCCTGCATGTCGAGACCGAGGTTCTCACTCATATAAGCGTGCGCTGCCATGGTATACGGCGGAACCAGCGCTTCGATCCCGGGATCAAACTCCCAGGCATAGGAACGACTCGCGGCCATGGGGCCCGTCACCCGGGCCTCGAGTCGGCCCACGATCCGGCCGCGCTCACGCAGTAATTGCACAAAATAGGTTTCGTCATCGATGCGGAGGTTTTTCTGCTCCACCAGCGTGGGTGGCAGGCCGGTCAGCTCTGCGAGGCGCTTGACCGCACGCTGGTGTGCCGTCGCGGACAGGGCCGATCCTCGGTGCAGGGTCGCCAGATACTCCTCGGCAACGTACTCCTCGGCGGCGGCCCGTGCGTCGGCTGGGGACTGGGCCAGGCGCCCCTTGAGCCGGCCGTGAAACTGGGCGACACCGGCAAAGGCCGGCAAAAACAGCGCGAACGGCAGATCATTGCGCGGCGCAAAGACCAGACTCTGCAGGTCCATCGCGCACGATACGAGCACCAGCCCCGAGAGGGCCACGCCAAGCTCCTGCAGCTTGTCCGCCAGCGCCGCGGCGCGCGTCGTACCGTAGCTTTCCCCCACGAGGTAGACCGGCGAGCTCCAACGTCGATGTCGTCCGAGCCAGGCACGCATGCATTCAGCCAGGGCATTCACGTCACCATCGACCGACAGCATCTTCTTGCGCGGTTCTTCTCCCGCTGTCACGGAATAGCCGGTGTGTGGCGGATCGACGAAAACCAGATCGAACTGGTCGAACCAAGATTCGTGGTTGTCGGTCACGGCGTACGGCGGCGGCGGCATGGTGCCATCTTCACGGATCACCACGCGCTTGGGTCCGAGTGCACCCAGATGCAGCCATATCGATGAGGATCCCGGCCCCCCATTGAAGGCAAAGCACACCGGACGCGCCGCCGCCGGGGCATTGTCCAGAAAGTACGAGGTCGTGAATATCGCAGCCTCGACCTCACCGCCCTTCTCGTCGAGGGCGGCTGAGACTATCGGAATGAACTCTGCAACGGCGTTGTACTTCAGCGTCTGACCGCCCAGCAGAATCGACGCGGAGCTCTTGCACGGACCCTGAGCAATCAGCTTTTCGACTTTCTCACGCAAACGCTTCTTGGCATCGTCGGCAACGGGGGCCTGCGTCGGTTCGGGCATTGGGATACCTGTCCTGTCAGATGCTGAGGGATGATATTGGGCCTTCTCGCGGCGCCTGGGGTAAACTTAACCCATGAGCATCTGGATCACAAAACACACCGTGGAAGAAATTCAGGAGCGCTCCCGCAATACGCTTTCTGAACATCTGGGTATTCGCTATATCGAAATCGGTCCGGATTACCTGCGGGCGACCATGCCGGTCAACAGTCATACGCACCAGCCGGCCGGCGTTCTGCACGGCGGCGCCTCGGTTGCTCTGGCCGAGTCCCTGGGCAGCGTCGGCGCCAATATGTGCATTGATCGGACCACCCACATCTGCGTCGGGCAGGAAATCAACGCCAATCACCTGCGTCCCGTCTCATCCGGCCTGGTGACCGCCACCGCGCGCCCCTATCACCTGGGCAGCCGCAGCCAGGTGTGGCACATCGAGATACGCCAGGAACAGGACAAGCTGGTGTGCATCTCGCGCCTCACGACGGCCGTCGTTCCCCGCACCTGATTCTTGGAGAAGGAGTACGTTCATGACCCGCACGCCACCCTGGTCACTCCTCATCCGACGTGCTGGCCTGGCGCTGGCCGCCAGCCTTTTCATGCTGTCGGGGTCGCTCGCCGCTGCCGCGAGCAGCGCTCCGGTGCGCGTCGGCATCATCGGTACGGGCAAGATCGGCGCGGCCCTGGCCGAGTTGTGGGTGCGTTCGGGTCACGAGGTCATGATTTCCTCGCGCCACCCGGAAGAGCTTGCGGCGCTCGCGGCCAGGTTGGGACCCAAAGCCCGTGTGGGCACTCCCGCTGAGGCCGCTGCCTTCGGCGAAGTCATCATGCTGGCGGTGCCCTACAAAGCCACTCCTCAGGTGGGTCACGACTACGCCAAGCAAATGGCCGGCAAGGTCGTACTGGATGCAGGCAACCCCTATCCCGACCGGGACGGCGCGATGGCCGATGCTGCACGCATCAAGGGCGCGGGCCCCTCTTCGCGGGACTTTCTCCCTGGCGTGCGCCTGGTGCGCGCCTTCAATGCCATCATCGCCGGTAACCTTCTCACCCACTCACAGCGACCCGGCGAACTGTATGCCATACCGCTCGCCGGCGACGATCCGGCAGCGCTAAAGCAGGCGGAGACGCTGGTCCGCGACGCCGGCTTCGACCCCGTCATCGTCGGTGATCTCTCCACGGCACACCTGTTTGATGTCGGTTCAGCCGTCTATGTCAAGCTGATGACCGGCAAGGAGCTGCGCGCCGCTCTGGGACTGCCCCATTAGGGGTTCTGGGGCGGGTTTCCCGTTGCAGGGCGCGGTCATAGGTGCCCTCGTGCTCCGATCTGGACCTTGGCAGGGAGCTCTACCGTAGGCAGATTCCGACGGCCACTTCCGGCATCGCTCAGTGGCGTTGGGGGCCCGTTGCGCCAATATGCTCCCGATGGCCACCACTTCCGCAGAAATGCAGATTTCGCCGCCGGCAACGGCGCGGCGGCGCGCCGCGGATCCCGTTGACACCGACACCGATACGACCCAGCCGACGCAAAGTGGCAATGCTTGGACTTACGAGCAGTGGCTGGAGGCCCTGGCCGCTGGCGAATGTGATTGTGAAACCCTCATTCGCGGCGTCGGTGATTCGATTGACGAAAATCCCGATGCCTGTTGGCAACTGCTGGCCCTGGCGGATCAGTACTACCGTCGGCAGCGGATCCGAGAGGCCGACTTCCGTCATCTGAACCTCCTCGGCCAGGCACTGCTGATCGAAACGATGCCGGGTGCGGGCGGGCCCGCGGTGAAGGCTCCGCACGAGGCGGTTGCGCAGCCCACGGTGGCTGCCTCGGGAGCGCCGCCGGCGACGCGAGCCACCGTCGCAGTGAACGATATTTTATGCAACCGCTACCGTATCGAAGGAATTCTCGGTCGCGGCGGCATGGGTATCGTCTACGCCGCCAGCGATCTTCAGCGGCCGGACTACATCCCTTCAGATCAGCGCATCGCACTCAAAGTCCTGCATGGCGAAATCGTGCGGCGCCCGGGATTGCTGACAGAAATTCGCGGCGAATTTGAGTGCCTGCAGTCACTGTCGCACCCGAATATCATTCGCGTCCATGAATTTAACCAGGACGGCGATGTTTCATTCTTCACGATGGAGCAGCTCACCGGCGCGCCCTTGGGCCGGGTGCTCGCCGAGCAGCAGTCCGAAACACTGTATCGGCCCTACGCGCTGGCCATCATTCAGCAGGCGGGCGCAGCGGTCGCCTACGCTCACTCCCGTGGCGTCGTGCATGGGGACCTCAATCCCGCCAATATCTACATTACCGAGTGGGGCGAATTACGGGTTCTGGATTTTGGCGCGGCCAACAGCACCCATCGCAATCAGTCGCTGCAGGGTGTGAGCGAAACGGCGTTTCGATGCGCGGTCGCCACTCCCTCGTATGCCAGTTGTGCGCAGCTGGAGGGCAAGGTTCCCGCGACCGAGGACGACGTTTACGCCATGGCCTGTATCGCCTACGTGCTGTTGACGGGCGAGCATCCCTTCCAGGGCCGCAATTCCCTGGCGGCGCACCATGCACGCCAGGCGCCGCGACGCCCTGATGGCATCAGCGCCGGTCAGTGGCGTGCGCTCAAGACCGGACTCAGCTTTGATCCCAAGTATCGTCCCGCCGACATGAAGGCGTGGCTTGATCGGTTTGGTCGGCCGCCCGTTCCCCTGCTACTGCCGTCACTGGTCACTATCATGAGTGAGCGACGACCGCGGCCGAAACGTGCGGGCCCGACGGTGGTCACGGCCCTTATCGCACTGGCCGCCGGCATGTGCTGGTGGGCACAGAGTCAGTACGGCTGGCTGAAGCACAGCGGCGCCAGCACCGCCATCAGAACCGCTGAAGCGGCAGTGCAATCAGCCATGGGCAACGCGCCAAGCGCCGCGCGCCCACCGCCCGCAGTGCAGGTTCAGTCGTTGCCGGCTCGTGAGCCGCCCGTCCGCGAGCCACCCGCCGCCGAATCAGCCGCGCCAACATCGCCGCCGGGCGCCGTACAGGCTATCGCGCCCGCTGTCACCGCCTATCGCGAGCGTGCACGCATCGAGCTGGCGACCAATACGTTCGAAGTGCCCCAGATGCAGCCCGTTGCCAGGGTGCCGGTCAGTCGTCGCGATAACTATCAACAGGCGGTTAGCTTCACCTGGTCGACCGAATCCGGAACAGCGAAACCAGGCCAGGATTTCATGCCTGTGTATTCGCGAACCGAATACATCGCAGCGGGCGCTCCGCAGACTCGTCTTCTGGTGCCAATTGTGCAGAACCCGCGGCGCCATCTGTCACGGACTTTCTATGTCATCGTGGATAGGCCAGGCGCGGGTGCCACCCTGGGCATGCGCACCATCACCCAGGTCACCATTCCGGCGTCTGACTGATTAGCGCGCGGGCCGCGTCGACCACGCTGGCCGTTGAGTAGCCAGGCCACGAACAACACCGAGCCGGGCCAACGCGCCGCACAGAGTGCCGGCTCCAGTTGCGAACATTTCGATGTTTATCTACTAAGTGACTGTTTATATTAAATAAAATAGTGTCAGTAATGGACTCGCTCTGTCCCGCCAAGTGATTGCTATTCTTGGGGGCGTACGGGCGCGGTGGCAGGCCGATCGGGGGTAAGCCTGAGTCTGCTCCTTGATTCTAAGGCGCGGCGCTCTTGCGGCCCTCGACATGGGTGTCAATCCATCCGAGCACCAGGTCTGCGAGCTGAGCGCTGTTGCGGTCCTGCATCAGCATGTGGCTGTTGCCCTTGATGCCCATTGCCGGCAGATACATCATCTGCGCATCCCCACCCGCCTTCTTGAGCTGATCGATGAAGGTATTGCAGGCATTGAGCGCATCCATCCAGCTGAATGGGGCCTTCACATCCCCGAGGTGATCGCCGAACATGATCAGGGTCGGTATCCTGGCGAGTGTCGCCAGCTGTGCGGCGGACAGGCCGGTATCACAGCGCATCTCGATGGTGACGATTCCCTTGATTCCCTTCGGGTCAACCAGCGCGGCCTGCTCGGGAAAGAAACCCGACTCCGAATGCCCCACCAGCACGGCGCCTTTGAGCTTCACGCCCAGCGCCGCCATTTGCGTCAGGGTCGGGTTCAGAGTCGGCGGCAGCGTTGAATTCAGATCCGGAATCATCTGCTTGTACAGTTCCTCAACCGACTGCAGCGGAAACTGCTCATCGGCAAACCCCTGGCCAAACTTTGGCCCGAAGCGGAATACGGTCCAGGCAAACTGGTGGGTGGCGTCGAGGATCCCGGGCATCTTTGCCGTGGGCAAGGTTCCCGCATGGACTTCGTTGAACGCACTGGGATCAAATCCCGAACGGGCGCGGGAGACCTGGTCAGCCAGGTACACCGGATGACTCTTGCGCACAAAGTATTCGCTCCAGCCCATGCGCCCATCGGGTGTCGTTTCCCAGGTCTTGCTGCTCAGACAGCAGCCATGCACGAACACCACGGGCACATGCCGTCCGGCCCTGAGCGGGATCTGGTACTGCACATACATCTGGTTGACCGTGATTTCGCCGCTCTGCGCCGGCACCACGCCACTGGCAGGCTCACTGATGGTCCGTTGCTCACCGCCCACGAAGAAGCTGCCCTGCTCCTTGATGGTCAAGGGCCCTGCGACCTGCGCAATGCCCACAAGGGGCGTCAGCGAGACGATAGCGATCAGTACCCGTATCATGATTGGCGCCCCTCCACGAATCGCGTGCAACGACGAAGTGTAACAAGACCGCCGACCCCGGAGTATTCATGAAGCATTCGCTACCGGCCCTGATCCTGTGCGTGTTGATTCAGTCCGTGACATGGGCTGCGGACAGCATGCATGCCATGGTCCTGAACGACGGTAAACTGGAGCTGCAAACGCTGCCCATTCCCCAGCCGCAATCAGGCCAGGTTCGCATCCGTGTCAGGGCCGCATCGGTCAATCCGGTGGACTGGAAACTGGCGCAGCGCGCGGCGCCGGGCAGCCATTCCATTCCCGGTCGCGACCTTTCCGGGGTCATCGATGCGGTGGGCCCGGATGCCGGGAGCTGGCACGCCGGCCAGGCCGTCATCGCCGTCGCGGCGGGCGGTTCGTATACAGAGTATGCCCTGGCCCCCATTCGCGCAGTTGCGCTCAAACCTGCGCACATGTCCTTCGAGGAAGCTGCGGGTATGCCCATTGTCGGCGAGACCGGCTGGCGCGCAATGGTCGTCGTGGGCAATGTGCAACGCGGGCAACGTGTGCTGATCCAAGGCGGCGCGGGGGGCGTGGGTTCTTCAGCGCTGCAGATCGCCAAGGCCCGCGGCGCGTACGTGATTGCGACGGCCTCACCCGCTCATAACGCCCTGCTGCGTGCACTCGGTGCTGATGAAGTCATCGACTACCACGATGCTCGTGCCCTGGATGCCATCAAGAATGTGGACGTGGTCCTGAATACGGTGGACGCGCAGACCGGCCTGCGCTCGGTGGGCATGCTGAAGCCCGGCGGCATCCTGGTGTCGGTGGTCGGTGCCCCTCCCGCGGCGCCCTGCGCGACAGGGCAGATTCGCTGCGCCATCACCGGTCCTGTGACCGGAGAATTCCTGCGAGCCTTGAGCGATCTTGCCGACCACGGACAGTTCCGCGTCAACATCGATGAGCGCTTGCCATTGAGCCAAGCCGCAAAATCCTGGGACTTGAATCGCGCGGGCCACACCGGCGGCAAAATCATTCTCGAAGTGAGTCACTGAGATCACAGCGTCTGCAGCTCGGCCGAGCTCAAGTCCGCCACGAAGTTTCAGTGGAACCTTTGCCCTTTGGGTAAACTCCAACTGCAGACAAAACGGGTACGGCTTATGGAACGACAAGTGCCCGCGGGACGCTCCGCGGACGTCAATTTACTGAACTGGACGCAGTGGCAGAGTGCGGTGCTGGCATTGTTGCGAGCGGATGCCAGCGGCGCGCTGCGCTCCATCGAGATTGACGAAGTGGATTGGGAACTGTGGCGCAGCTTCTACACCGAAGGCCGCTCGCCCCGCTCGGCCATTGACCGCGCTCTGGCGCGCGACTTCTAGAGAAATCACATGACTCCACTGCAGCAGATTCCGCTCAGGACCATAGACCAGCAGTCGGCGAGCCTCGCGGACTACCAGGGCAAGGTGGCGCTGGTGGTCAACACGGCCTCCAAGTGCGGTCTTACACCGCAGTACGCGGGACTGGAATCGCTGTATAGCCGCTTTCGTGACCGCGGCTTCGTGGTGCTGGGCTTTCCGAGCAATGACTTTGCCGGCCAGGAACCGGGCAGCAATGAAGACATCGCCAGCTTCTGTTCGACCCAGTACGACGTGGACTTTCCGCTGTTTTCCAAGATCAAGGTGGTGGGTCCGCAGAAGCATCCGCTGTACGCAGCACTCATCGCGCAGCAACCCAAGGCCCGCGACAGCGAATCCTTTCGCGAGCAGCTCAAGGGGTACAACGTCACGCCCAACCCCGAGCCGGAGGTGCTGTGGAACTTCGAGAAATTTCTGATCGCTCGTAACGGCGAACCGGTGGCCCGGTTTTCACCTGACATGGCGCCGGACGATGCCACCCTGGTCGCAGCCATTGAGCGCGAATTAGCGCGAACCTGATCACAGGGGGCACAAGCGGCCGGCCCCTAAATTCGACATCGGCGCATATTTATCATATAACGCACTGTTAATAATGATAAATATCTCTCGCAACGTCAGTGCCGCGCTGCTGGGTTCTCTTCTGCTGGGTCTCGGCGCAGCCGCGGCGCCCGCGGCCCAGGTGACTGGCGCCTGGACCTACGCCTTCTCCGAATACGGGGATATCAAGTATCCGCGAGGGTTTGCGCACTACGACTTCGTGAATCCGAATGCGCCCAAGGGCGGCACCCTGAGGCTCAGCAATCCGGACCGGCGCACCAGTTTCGACAAATACAACCCCTTTACGTTGCCCGAGAATGCTCCCGCGGGCGTCGAAATGTTCATGTTCGAGACGCTGACCGATGCCAGTTGGGATGAACCGGCAACGATGTACGGATTGGTGGCTGGCGAAATGCTCATTGCCCCGGACTACTCCTCGGTCAGCTTTCGGATCAATCCCCTCGCGCATTTCAACAACGGCGATCCAGTGACCGCTGAGGACGTCAAATACTCGTTTGATACCGCAGTCAGTTTGCTGGCCAGTCCCGACTACGCGCAGAATTTTTCCGGCGTTAGACAGGCGGTTGTCGTCGACCCGCACACTGTGCGTTTTGACCTCAAGCAGCCCAGCCGCGCCCAGATCTTTCAGCTGGGCACGGTACTGTGCGTCTATTCGCACAAGTGGGGCCTGGGTTCTGACGGCAAGACCAAACCCTTCAACCAGATCGTCAACGACCTGCCGATTACCACCGGACCCTATCTCATCAGCCGGGGCACGGGGCAGTTCCTCGACCTGGTGCGTGATCCGCACTACTGGGCGCGCGATCTTGGCGTGCGCCGGGGTTTCTACAACTTCGATCACCTGGTCTACCATTTGTACAGCGACCCAGAGGCCCAGTTTGAAGGCCTCAGAGCCGGAGATTTCGATCTCCTGGAGGAATATACGGCCAAACGGTATGTCCGACAGTACGTGGGCAAGAGATTTCGCGATGGCGAAATCCTCAAGCGGCGCCTGCACACCCAGATGGGTTTCTTCTATGAAGGCTTCCAGCTCAATTCAAGGCGCCCACAATTATCGGATTGGCGGGTGCGCAGCGCCCTCAACTACGCCTTCGACTGGAATTGGAGCAACATCCAAGACTACGGCCTTGACGGGCGTTTCGACGGTCTGTTCCAGCGCACGCAGTTCGCAGCCGCCGGACTGCCGAGTCCCGGGGAACTGGCCTTGCTGGAGCCCTACCGCAAGGATCTGTTGCCCCAGGTTTTCGACGTACCGGAGCCCAATCCTGATTCCGCCACCCCTGCCAGGCTGCGCGCGAATCTGCTTCATGCACGACAGTTGCTCGCCGCTGCGGGCTGGACCATCCATCCGGACGGCCTGTTGCGCAACGCCAAGGGCGAGGCTTTCCAGATCGAGTTTCTCGAAGACAATGCGCAGTTTGAAGCGACGTACGGTCGCTGGGCCGAGAGCCTGAAGAGCCTCGGGATTACCACGCGCATCAGGCTCGTGGATTACGCGGTCTACACCAGACGTCTGGACGCGTTCGACTTCGACTGCACGTTGCTGAATTATGGCGAGATGAAAATTCCAGGTGCCAATTTCCTGAAGGACATTTTCGGCAGCGTTGCAGCCCGAACGCCGGGATCGAGCAACCTCTCGGGCGTCGCGATGCCCGCGGTGGACCATCTGATTGATGCAGTGACGCAAGCGGCTTCGCTTGAACAACTCGTGGATGCGTCCAGGGCCCTGGACCGTATATTCATCGCCGAACATTTTGCCGTGCCCTTCCGGTACCGGCCCGATTATATGGTGGCTTATTGGGACAAGTTTGACATGCCGGCGGTGGCGCCCAAGAACTACAGCGTCGACTACTACATTATCCAGGCTGGAATCGGCGGCAAGCCTTGGCCGGTATCCACGTGGTGGGTCAAGCAATGACCGGTTACATAGTCAGGCGCATCCTGCTGATGATTCCCACGATCCTGGGCGTGCTCACGATTACCTTCATCATTGCGCAGTTCGTCCCCGGTGGCCCCGTGGAGCAGGTCATAGCTCAGATGCGGCACCGCAACGCCAGTGGCGCGATCAGCGGCAATGAAATCGACCCCCAGCAGATCGAGCAGATCAAGCGCCAGTTCGGTTTTGACAAGCCACCCCTGACTCGCTACGTCCTCATGCTGCGTGATTACAGTCATTTTAAGCTCGGGCGCAGTTTCAGCTACGACAAGGATGTCTGGGATGTAATAAAGAGCAAGCTTCCTGTTTCGATCAGTCTCGGGCTGTGGTCGACCCTGCTTGGCTACCTGATTTCAATTCCACTGGGAATCGCCAAGGCAGTGCGCGAGGGGTCGAAGTTCGACACCATCACGACCATGGCGGTGCTCGTGGGCTTTGCGATTCCGGGTTTCGTGCTCGGAGTGGTGCTGATCGTGTTCTTCGTCAGTGGCAATTTTCTGGAATGGTTCCCGTTGCGCGGGCTGGTGTCCGACAACTGGAGCGAACTCACCCGGACGGGCAAGATTACCGACTATTTCTGGCACCTGACGTTGCCCCTGATCTGCCTGACCATCGGGAATTTCGCCACGCTGACACTGCTGACCAAGAACACCTTCATTGAGGAGATTCGCAAGCAATACGTGTTGGTTGCTCGTGCGAAGGGACTGTCCCAGAACAGTGTCCTGTACAAGCACGTGCTGCGGAACGCGCTGCTACCCTTGATCACCGGTCTGCCGGGGGCCGTGGTCGCCGCCTTCTTCACCGGCGCGCTGCTGGTGGAGACATTGTTCTCACTCGATGGCCTGGGGTTCCTGTCGTACAACTCCATCATTCACCGTGACTATCCAGTGGTGCTGGGGAGCATCTATCTGTTCACCCTGATCGGGCTTGTCATCAAGCTCATGTCCGACCTGCTGTACGTCCTGGTCGACCCGCGCGTGCAATTTGGCAAGGCCGCCAAATGAGTGAAGGACGCTCTCCCTGGCGGCGCGCCTGGGAACGATTCAAGCGCCATCGGGTCGGGTATTTTTCACTGTGGGTCTTCCTGGTACTGCTGGCGATAGCGTTGGTATCCCCGCTGATCGCCAATGAAAAGCCCCTGCTGGTTCATTACGAGGGCAAGACCTACCTGACGATCTTCAGGAACTACCCCGAAACGCAGTTCGGGGGCGACTTCCTGACACCCGTGGACTGGTACGACCCGTTCATCCGCGGCCAGTTCGCGAAGGATGGTAACTGGGCCGTGTATACCCTGATCCGCTATTCGCCCAATAGCGTGAATTACAACGACTACGAATCACATCCTGCCCCGCCATCGCGCGCGCATTGGCTGGGCACCGACCCGAATGGTCGTGACATCGTGGCCCGCCTGCTGTTCGGTTTTGCCGTCAGCGTGCTGTTCGGCATCGCCCTGACCGTGGTGGGTACGTTGATCGGCATCGCTGCGGGTGCTGTGCAGGGCTATTTCGGCGGCTGGGTGGACTTAACCGGGCAGCGCCTCATCGACCTGTGGAATGCCATACCCATCCTCTACATCCTGATCATCCTGGCGGCGATGTTCGAGCCCTCTATCTTATTGCTGCTGTTTCTGTTTGCCATCTTTGGCTGGACCACGCTGTCGGACTATGTGCGCGCCGAGTTCCTGCGCAACCGCTCCCTGGAGTTCGTCAAGGCGGCCCGTGCCATGGGCCTGTCGCACTCGCGGATCATCCGCCGCCACATCCTGCCCAACTCCCTGACGCCGGTGATCACCTTCATGCCCTTCAGGATGAGCGAGGGCATTTTGGGTCTCACGGCACTGGATTTTCTGGGACTGGGCGTGCCTTCCTCCGTGCCCTCCCTGGGCGAACTGCTGCGGTTCAGCAAGGAAAACCTGGATGCCTGGTGGATCGGTGTACCGACCTTCGCGGTGCTGGTGGTGACGCTGCTGCTGCTGACCTTCATCGGCGACGCCTTGCGCGACGCCTTCGATACACGCAAGGGCTAGCATGACCGATTCAGCGCCCGCTGCATTGCTCGACATCCGGAATTTGTGCGTGGATTTCGGTTCCAAGCGCGTCATTGACGATATCAGCCTCCAGGTGGGAGTCGGGGAGAAGGTCGGGCTGGTGGGCGAATCCGGCTCGGGCAAGTCGGTCACGGCGCTGGCCATCCTGAGGCTGCTGGATGCCGCCACCTTTGGCGGGGAAATCCGCTTCGGCGCTGACTCGCTGCTGCGGCAGAGCGAGCGCTGGATGCGAGGCATACGGGGCCGGGAGATTGCGATGATCTTCCAGGAGCCCATGACGGCCCTGGACCCGCTCTACTGCATCGGCAGCCAGATCGGCGAGGTGCTTGAAGTTCACGAGGGCCTGCGACCCAATGCGGCTCGGGCACGCAGTATCGAGCTGCTGCGCCGTACCGGCATCCCGGAACCCGAACGCCGCATTGATTCCTTTCCACACCAGCTCTCCGGCGGACAACGCCAGCGGGCCATGATTGCCATGGCGCTGGCCTGCCGACCGAAGCTGCTGATTGCCGATGAGCCCACCACGGCGCTGGATGTCACGATCCAGGCGCAGATACTGGCGTTGCTGGATGATCTGCAACGCGAGTTCGGCATGGCCATCCTGTTCATCACCCACGATCTGGCACTGGTGCGGCGCTTCACACATCGAGTGGGCGTGATGGAGAAAGGCAAGCTGGTCGAAAGCGGACCGACCGAAAGAGTGTTCAACGCGCCGCAACACCCCTATACCGTGCGGCTCCTGAACAGTCGCGCCGAACGCCAGGTTGAGGCGCTGCAACCGGATGCGAAAGTCGTGCTGGCTGCCCACGACCTGGAGGTGACCTTCAGCCGCTCCGAGGGCTGGTTCAGGCATAGCCGCTTTGTCGCGGTCAATGACGTGACCCTGGAGCTGCGTTCCGGTGAGACCGTCGGGGTGGTGGGTGAATCCGGCTCCGGCAAGACCACCTTGGGGATGGCGCTGCTGGGACTTCAGCCCGTGTCCTCAGGCAACGTGCAGGTGGGCGGACAGCCGCTGGCCGGCGCCGATCGCGCCATGCTGCGCAGCATCCGCCGGCGCGTTCAGGTGGTCTTCCAGGATCCCTTCGCCTCGCTCAACCCGCGCATGACAGTGGGGGAGATTATCCAGGAGGGACTGGCCTGGCACATGCCCGAACTGTCAGCGGCCGAGCGGCGCAGCCGCGTACTCGCGGTCCTGGCCGAGGTGGGCCTGGGGAACGTGGGCCGCTATGAGGGGATTCTCGAGCGCTATCCGCATCAGTTTTCCGGCGGCGAGCGGCAGCGCATCGCCATCGCGCGCGCGGTGGTGATCGAACCTGAGATTCTGGTGCTCGATGAGCCGACCTCGGCCCTGGATGTCTCCGTGCAGAAGCAGGTGCTGATGCTGCTGGCGGGTCTGCAGCGGCGGCACGGCATGAGCTACCTGTTCATCAGCCATGACCTGTCGGTCATTCGCGCCGTGGCGCATCGCATTTTCGTCATGAAGGATGGCGCTGTGGTTGAGCAAGGCGAAACCGAGGAACTGCTGCGCAATCCCCAGATGCCCTATACGCAGACCCTGCTGCAGGCAGTGTCGTACGCCGGGAACCTGGGTGTGGCGGACCCAGTGCGCTCACCAGGAACTGTCTGAGTGTGCGTGCGGCCAGCAGATCCCGCGCAATCCGACCCCATTCGCGCAGCCCAACCTTGAACGGATTGCAGCTGTGGATGGGATCAACCAGTCCGTAGCGGATGGCGACGCCATCGATTGCGCTGCGAAAGGTCCCGAACAGACGGTCGAACACGATCAGTACCCCACCGAAGTTGGCATCCAGGTATTCCGCATTCGAAGCATGATGGATGCGGTGATGGGCGGCAGTATTGAACACCCATTCCAGCGGTCCCAGGCGCGGTATCCACGCAGCGTGCAGCCAGAACTGGTAGAGAAGATTCACTGCCAGCGCCGCACCCACGACCTGTGGTGAGAAACCCAGCAGCACCAGTGGCGCGAAGAATATGGGCGCAATGCTCAGGCGCGCCGTAAAGCCCAGGCGGTAGGCGGCGGCCAGATTCAATTCATTGGGCGAATGATGCACGCAGTGCGTCGCCCACAGCCACCGTACCTGATGGTCGGCGCGGTGCATCCAGTAATAGCAGAACTCACTGCCGACCAACAGCACTGCCCAGGTCCACCCGGAGCCCAACGGCATGGTGTAGAGGCGATAGGCCCACAACTGGTTGAGGGCCGCGGCCGCCAGTCCCAGCGGCAGCAGGCCCACGCTGATACGCAGCAACAGATCGCCCGCGGACGCCAGGTAGGCGCGCCAGTCGTAGTGGCCGTGTCGGCGCCACAGCCACAGGCCCTCGACGGTTGCGGCCATCACGATCAGCAGCGGTCCCAACAGCATCCACGGATGAAGTCTCATCGGTATCAGTATACCAAGTACCATGTAGCGCAAGACATCACGCACGAGGAGCGCTCGATGCAGCAGCGAACACTTGGAAAGGACGGCCTGAAGGTCTCGGCCCTGGGGCTGGGATGCATGGGCTTGAGCTTTGGCCTCGGTCCCGCCGTCGAAAAGCAGCACGGTATTGCCCTGATCCGTGCGGCGGTGGAGCGCGGTGTGACGTTCTTTGATACGGCCGAGGTGTATGGCCCGTTCACCAACGAGGAACTGGTGGGTGAAGCCCTGGCCCCCTATCGCGGCAAGGTGGTCATCGCCACCAAGTTCGGCTTCAAGATGCAGCCGATCACCTCGGGCAATGCGGGCCTGGACAGCCGGCCCGAGCACATTCGCGAAGTCGCCGAGGCCTCATTGAAGCGCCTGAAGGTTGACGCACTGGATCTGTTCTACCAGCACCGCGTTGATCCCGACGTGCCCATCGAGGATGTCGCCGGCGCGGTGAAGGATCTGATCAAGGCCGGCAAGGTGAAGCACTTCGGTCTGTCCGAGGCCGGTGTACAGACCATCCGCCGCGCGCATGCGGTGCAGCCGGTCGCCGCCCTGCAAAGTGAGTATTCCCTGTGGTGGCGGGAACCTGAGCAGGAGGTACTGCCGGTGCTGGAGGAACTCGGTATCGGGTTCGTGCCATTCAGCCCGCTGGGCAAGGGCTTCCTCACTGGTGCCATCAATGCGAGCACCAAATTCGACAGCACCGACTTTCGCAATATCGTGCCGCGGTTCTCCGAAGAGGCACGGCGTGCCAACCAGGCCGTGGTCGATCTGCTGGGCCGGATCGCAGCCGACAAGCGCGCGACCCCGGCCCAGGTAGCCCTCGCGTGGCTCCTGGCCCAGAAGCCCTGGATCGTTCCCATACCCGGCACCACCAAGGTGCGGCGCCTGGAGGAAAACCTGGGCGGCGCCGAATTGAGTCTCAGCGCCGGGGAGATCGCCGACATCAATCGCACCTTTGCGGCCGTCGAGGTCCAGGGCGCTCGCTATCCCGAGCACCTGCAAAAGATGGTGGGACGCTGACGCCCTAGCGCTGCCTTCGTGGATGCAGGAAGTCCGGCTGCCAGTCTTCCTGGGCGCGCGCGATGACGAAGGCGTGAATCTGGGCCACCTGTCCCGGGGTCAGCAGGTCCTTGAATGAAGCCATTCCCTGCGCCTTGAACTTTCCGCCCAGCACGATGTCGCTGAACTGCGCATGCAGTTCAGGCGTGAGATGCCGCAGATCCTTCACGTCAGCGCCCACGGCGTTCTGCCCGTGGCAGATCGCGCAGTTGGTGCTGAAGAGCCCAGCGCCCGCTTCCACCGCCGCGGGTGATTGAGTTTCCGTCGGCGGCTCCGGAATGGAGGCGGCCAGGGGCGCCGGTGGCAGCACCACACCCTTGGCATCCAGCGCGAACACCAGCAGCCGCGCCGGGGCGACCGAGAAGGTCTTACCGGCCTCATCCAGTCCATGCACGATCGCGCTGTTCCAGCCGGCATTGACTGCGATGTACTGACGGCCATTGACGCTGTAGGTGATCGGTCCTGCAACCGGTACCGATCCTACGGGCATGTCCCACAGCTTCTCGCCATTGCTCGCCCTGTAGATCGCCAAAGTGCGATTGATCGTGCCTTCAACCAGCAGGTTGCCGGCGGTCGTCATGGTGCCGCCGTTGCCCGGATGCGGCTGCGCAATGCGGAAGGCCTCCTTCTGCCGTACCGGATCCCAGGCCAGCGTGTAGCCCTTGTCGCGCTGTTCGGCTTCCTTGTTCAGCTGCTTGCGCAGTTCCGGTTCATTGGAGTAGCCGGCGCCGATGGTCGTTCGCCCGAGGTTGAATTTGAACTGACCCGGCGGCAGTTGCGACATGACCACCCACTGCTCCATGGCCGGGATATAGACCAGCCCGGTGAGCGGGCTGTAGGACATGGGATTCCAGTTATGGCCTCCGCCTGAGCTCGGGGTCATCAGGTGTGGCTCAACCGTCAGACGCGCGCCGGCATCCAGGACCGGTTTGCCGGTTTTCATGTCGATGCGATGCGACCAGGTGCTCGGCACGTAACCCTTGGCCGAGAGCAGCTTGCCGGTGGCACGGTCCAGGACATAGAAGAATCCGTCCTTGGGCGCGTGCATGATGACCTGGCGCTTTTTCCCGTGCAGCGTCAGGTCGGCGAGCATCAGCGGCGCGGTGCAGTCATAGTCCCACTCCTCCCCCGGGACCTCCTGGTAATGCCAGGCGTACTTCCCGGTGCGCGCATCCACCGCGACGATGGAGCACAGGAACAGATTGTCGCCGCCGCCGGGACTGCGGAAGTCCTGCGGATGCGGTGAGCCGTTGCCGGTACCGAAGTACACCAGGTGCAGCTTGGGGTCGTAGATGATGGTGTCCCAGTCGTTGCCGCCGCCGCCGACCTTCCACCATTGCCCATCCCAGGTCTTGGCGGCCATGGGCATGATCGAATCCGAGGCCGCCCCTTCGGGCATCTTCGCCGGATCACCCGGAACGATGTAAAACTTCCAGGTCTGCTTGCCGCTCTGTGCGTCATAGGCGGAGACATACCCGCGCGCTCCAAAATCACCGCCGCCGTTGCCGATGACCACTTGGCCGTCGGCAATGCGCGGGGCACCGGTGATGGACAGCGGCTGACCGGGCTCAAGGGTCTGCGTGGTCCACACCGGCTTGCCGGTTTTCGCATCCAGAGCAATCAGGCGGCCATCGAGCGCGGCGATATAGATCTTGCCCTGCCAGGCGGCCAGCCCGCGGCTGACCGGACCGCAGCAGGCCAGGCGGCCCCACTCCAGGGGAATCTTCGGGTCGTAGGTCCACAGCACCTTGCCATTGGTGGCATCGTAGGCGGTGGTGAGGTCCCAGGCGGAAACGTTGTACAGCACGCCGTCGATTTCCAAGGGCGTGGCATCGACGCCGCGATAGGTGTTCAGTTCCGCAAACCACGCAAGTCCCAGGCGACTGACATTGCTGTCATTGATCTGCTTGAGCGGGCTGAAGCGCTGCTCGGTCCAGTCCCGGCCATGAGACATCCACTGCCCCGGATCTTTGTTGGCCGCAGCGAGTCGCTCCTGATCCACGGCGGCCGGATGGGCCAGCAGTTCCGCGGATTGGGCCTGCAGTGCTGTGGCGGCACAGGCCATGAATCCGATGCACACGTGCCGCAGCGCCGCTCTCATTGCCATTGTCCCCCTCCGGCTGCCTCGCCCCGCCCGAATACTGCCACAGGCCGATCTGCTATTCTGCCCCGATGCAGCGCCGACACTTCATCCACGCCCTGCCGGCCGTGACGCTGGGCCTGTCCGCATTGCGCTGGGCGAGCGCAGCTGAGACCGGTCCGCTCGCCGTCGTGCCGCTCACGAGCGGGCTGTCGGTCATCACGGGCGGGGGTGGCAATATCACCGTGTTCGAATCCTCCGCGGGCGTGCTCCTGGTCGATGGCGGTTCCCCGGAACGCTCCGCGGAGGTCTTGAAGCTGGTGAAGGCCCGCACGGGTGCGGCCCGTATCCACACGCTGTTCAATACCCACTGGCATTGGGATCAGACCGGATCCAACCGCGCCCTCGGGCCCAGCGGCACGCGCATCATCGCCCATGAAAACACCCGCCTGTGGCTGGGCACGCAAGTCGACTGCAAGTGGCAGAACCGCGTGTACCCGCCCTTGCCTCGCGAGGCTCGCCCGAATCTGACAACCTACACCACCGGCAGCCTGTCCTTCGGCGGCGAGCACATCGACTACGGCTATCTGCCGCAGGCCCACACCGATGGCGACCTCTACGTCTTCTTCCGCGATGCGAATGTCCTGGTGGCCGGTGATGTGGTGTCGGTCGGTGCCTACCCCATCATTGATTACTCGACCAATGGCTGGATCGGCGGCCTTCTGGATGGCACCAAGACCCTGATCGGGCTCGCCGATGCGAATACCCGCATCGTGCCGGGCAAGGGCGCGGTCCAGACCCGCGCCGACGTGGAGGCCGAGCGCGACATGCTGACGACCCTGAAGCTGCGCCTGGCGCAGCTGCTGGCCAAGGGCATGAGCGTTTCTGACATGTTGGCGGCAGCCCCGACCCGTGAGTTCGATGCTCACTGGGGCGATCCCACCCTCTTCATCTCCAATGCCTGGCCTGGCCTCGTGCAGCGCGCCCGCGAGCTTGGGGTCAATATCGTTTGACGGGCAGGTTGCTCGCGGTGGGCTGGGCCGCATCGGCCATCAGTTGCCGCAGCAGCGCCGCGGTTTCCGGATGGGATTCTGCACTGGCGCGCCCCGAGGCACTGGCGCTGCCCAGGGCCACATCCGCTGCGGTGCGCCCGCGCGCATCCTTGGCCAAAAGGTTCGCATGTCGATCGGCCAGTGTGCGCACCAGGTCGTTCCAACCCCAGCCTGCGGCACCGTGCAGCGCCGTTTCGCCCGCATGGTCGGTCTCATTGATGTTGGCGCCGGCCTTCAGCAGCGCTTCGACCACCGTGATCGCCTGTGCCTGGGTCTTGTAGCGGCCACGGGTGTCGAGCGCCGAGGAGCCGATGCCGGCCGCCGCCAGCAACGGACTGATGCCCGTTGCGGTCGGGATCGCGACCTTTGCGCCATGCGCCAGGAGCAGTTCAATGGCGGGCAGATCGCCGCCCTTGGCTGCCCGCAACAGCGGGGTCGCACCCACGGTCAGGAGGGAATCCGCACCGCGATCATCGCGCAGCGACCGGTAGGGCGGAAACAGCTTCAGCTGCAGATTTGGATTCGCGCCGGTATCGAGCAGCAGCTTGATCAGTTGCAGGCAGGTCGTCTGATCCAGCGACGGCCGGTCGGCCCGGCCGCCGACGGGGAGCATGTCCAGGTCCACCGCCTGGTACAACGCGGAGCGGCCCCAGGTATCCCAGCGATCCACATCCACACCGCGCCTGATGAGAAAGGCCGCGAGGTCGAAATGAAAATTAAGCACTGCTTCCAACAGCGGGCTCACGCCATCAGGATCCGCAAGGTTCGGATCGGCGCCCGCCTTGACCAGCAGCTGCGCACATTCCAGGCAACCGGCCCGCGCGGCGTAGAGCAAGGGTGTGAAGCCCCCCGAGGGCCGCGCCTGCATGCGCGGCTCGGCGGTCACCTGGCGCGCCCAGTTATTCACCAGCGAGCGCCCATCGACCGCCGCGCCATGCTTGAGCAGCAGACGGACCATCGCCGGCTGCTGCTGCGCCGCTGCCCACATCAGCGCCGTCTGGTCACGCCAGGTCTCATGCGCATTGACGTTGGCGCCATGACTGAGCAGCAGTTGCGCCGCCTCGAGATTGCTGGTGCGCGCCAGAATCATCAGGCTGGTCTGGCCATCTGCATTCGGTGATTCGACATCGGCCCCGGCCGCCAACAGCGTGCGCAGCAGCTTCACATCGCCGCGGATCGCAGCCTCCGCCATGGGTGTGGAACCGTAGTCATTACGCGCATTCGGATTGGCGCCGGCGGCCAGAAGCTTCGCGACCAGATCCTCGTCACCGTGGTATACAGCCCAATGTAGGGCGCTGGTGCCATCGGCGGTGTGCTGGTTGACGTCCGGACGCGGCTGGGCCGCCAACAAGTCCCGCACGGCCGCGTTGTCATTGCTGCGCGCCGCCAGCACCAGTGGCGCATGGTTTTCGACCGGCTCAACCACCGCCGGCGTATCGGCGTGCGTCGACATGCTCCCCACCAGGGTGAGCGCCGCCAGCAACCTCAAGCGCTTAGATTTCTGCGATGGCACCGGTGCTGTCGCCTACTTTGTCGATGGGAACCCCCGCGCGCTGCAGGACCGTCAGCAGCACGTTGGCCAGCGGCGTGCGCTTGTCGAAATTGATGTGCTGGCCGCCCTTGATGCGCCCACAGCCCTTGCCCAGCAGCGCCGTGGGCAGCGGGTACTGATTGTGGGCATTGCTGTTACTCATGTTGCTGCCATACAGAAGGATGGAGTGATCGAGCATGCTGCCATCGCCATCGGGCATGCTGGCGAGCTTGCCCACGAAACGCGCGAACACCTGGCTGTGATAGCGCTGGATTTTCGACAGCCGCGCCTTCTTGGCCTCATCGTTCCCATGGTGAGACAGCGCATGGAAGGCGTCGGGCACGCCGATATTGTTGTAGGTCTGATCGCTGACCTCGGCGGCCATCATGAAGCTCTGGATACGGGTCAGATTGCCCTGGTAGGCCAGCGCCATGAGGTCAAACATCAGATTCAGGTGTTCGTCGAAGTTCTCGGAAGTTGCGCCGGGAACTTCCGGCAGATGCAGCTTGGCGATATCGCCCTGCTCTGCGTTGCGCGTGCGGCGTTCGATTTCGTGCACGCTTTCGAGGTAGTCACTCAGCGCGGCACGGTCCTGTGGACCCAGGGTGCTACTCAGGGAACTCGTCTCCGCGGCAATCATGTCCAGGATGCTGGTGGTCTGCTGGTTCAGGAAGCGCCGCTCCTCGGGTGAGTCGCCTGAGCCGAACAGGCGCAGGAAAAGCTGGCGCGGATTGCTTTCGATGGGCAGCGGCGTCGAGGGAGTGGAGAACGACAGCGTGCCGGAATAGCTGCAGCCAAACCCGCGCTCGCAGGCGCTGCCCACGCCATGTCCCTGGGCCGTTGCGACTTCGAGCGAAGGATAGGGAGTCTCCTGGCCGATGTGCTGGGCGGCGATCTGGTCGACCGTGGCGGCCATGTTGGGCGCGAGGGACTCCTGCGGATGCACGCACGACAGCCAGGTCGCCGGCACCAGCGCATGCACGGCGCGACTCTCGCCGGGCTTGTTGCCGATATTGCTGATCACGGTGAGATGGTCGTGATACGGCATGAGCGGATCCAAGATCATGCCGGGCGTGAAATCCCGTCCGGTGGTTGGTGGGGTCCAGCGTTCCATCACCGCGCCATGCGGAAAGTAGATGAATCCCAGACGAGTCTTGGGCGCGGCGGCGGTATTGGCCAAGGCGGTGGCGGCTGGAACCATGGCATCCAGCAGCGGCAGCGCCAGGGCAACGCCCGCGCCGCGCAGCACCGTGCGCCGCGACAGATGCTTGCGGGTTATGAAGTTCATAGGGTCCTCGCGGGGGCCGGCGGCAGTTCGCGCATTTCAAAGGCATCACTTTCCACAATGCCGGCAACGATGTCCTCGAAGCGATAGTGGTCAGCGGCGGCGCGACGCACGATGCCGCGCACGGTGGGCATATCCTGGTAGGTCACACCCCTGCCGAGCGCAAAGGTCATGAGCTTCTCGGTGAGGGTCTGGACGAACTGGTCGGGCTTTGCGAGCAAGGCCTTGCGCAGCTGCGCCGGCCCATTCACGCGGGTGCCGTCCGCCAGCTGGCCGCTCGAATCGATGGCACTGCCTGCGTCGCGATCCGTGTCGCGCCAGCCGCCGATGACATCGAAGTTCTCCAGCGCGAAGCCCAGCGGGTCGAGGATTCCATGGCAGGCGTTGCAGGAGGGATTGCGGCGGTGATGCTCCAGGCGTACCCGCACGGTTTGGGCCTCCTTGCCTGGCTCGGTTTCCTTCAGCGCACCCACGCCCGGCGGCGGTGAGGTGGGGGGCGTGCCGGTGATGTTGTCCAGTATCCACGCGCCGCGCAGCACTGGGGCGGTGCGATTGCCGTAGGAGGTCGTCATGAGCACCGCGCCCTTGCCCAGCAGGCCCCAGCGATTGGGGTCGGCCAGCTGCACCTCGCGGAACTGGTCACCGCGGATGTCGGCAATGCCGTACTGCCGGGCCAGGGTTTCGTTCACGAAGGTCCGGTCCGAGCTCAGCAGGTCCAGCACGCTGCGGTCCGAGCGCAGCACACTGTTCAGGAACAGTCGCATCTCCTCGCGAAAGCCCGCGCGCAGATCCGGCGTGAAGTCCGGGTACAGCACCGGATCGGGCTCGAGGCTGTCGATCTTGGGAATGTCCAGCCACTGGAAGGCGAAATTGCTGATCAGCGAGGCCGAGCGCGGGTCGCCGAGCATGCGATGAATCTGCGCATCCAGCACCTTGGGCTCATGCAGGGTTCCAAGCGTCGCCAGATCGAGCAGCGGTTGATCCGGGCCTTCACTCCAGAGGAAGAACGACAACCTTGAGGCCAGTTCCAGGTCGCCGAGACGATAGACCGTGCCCGGGCGATTCCCCGGCGGAGCAGGCTCGGCGCGGAACAGAAACTTGGTGCTGGACAGAATCGAGGTCAGGCCACTTTCAATGCCACTGTCGAAGTCCCCGGCCTCCCGGCCCATGGCATAGAAGCGCATCAACGGCTCAAGGTCCGCATCCGTGACCGGGCGCCTGAACGCCTCGGTGGCAAGATGCGCCAGGATGCCCCGCGCGCAGGGCTGCTCCTGCGCCTGCGTTACCGGATGACAGATGAAGATCCGCCGACGGCTTTCGGTAGCGCCGACGCCCGTGACATTGAAGGGGCCGGAGACATCAAAGCCCGGAATGGTCGGATAGCGTTCCATTTCCGGAAGTTCTGCGATGGGCTCGAGCGGTGAGTCGGACTCGGCGAAGGAGCGCTCGACGAAGGCGACACCGACCTGGTGCGGGCCAGCCTTCATGCGCACCCGGATATGATTGAAGCGCGCCTGCAGCTCATCGGCCGCCTCGGCCTGGCGCACGTCAACGGCCTGCAGGTCCTTGGGTCCGCCCACCGTCCCTGCGAACACGCGCACGTCATCGATGGTCAGGATGACCGTGTGCGGGGCATCGATCTTGGTCACGTAGCCCGCGCCGCCGAAGTAGAAGTCGCGGATGTTGAAGTCGTACTCGCCATCGGCCGGAAAGTAATGCGTTACCAGCATGCCGCCGCGTGTGCCCAGCGGCAGGCCGGCCTGATGCGCGAACTGCAGGCCTGACCCCGCCCGGTAGGCGCGGCTGCTGGGCTTGCCGCTGGCGCGGCCAATCGCCTGGCGGCTGATGTTGCGCGCGGCCGTGATGAATTCGTCGAGGAAGGTCGGGGAGGTGCGCAGCACCGCCGCAATATTGTCGAAACCGTCGCTGGACACGTCCGTGGGCAGCGCCGTCCCGGCATCGATGTCCAGCCCCAGGATGCGCTTGATCTCGCGGCCATACTCGGTGCGGTTCAGGCGGTGCAGCGCCACGTTGCCCGGATCGGCGACCGCTGCATGATCCAGCGAGTTCTCCATGAAGCTCACGAAGCCGTCGATGGCATGCTGGTCCGGCTGCGCCGTTCCCGGTGGCGGCATGAGGCGGCCGCGCAGTTTCCCCACGACCTTTTCCCAGGTCTCGGCATTGGCCGCGACGTCATCGGCGGGTATGGTGTCGAAGGCGATGCCCCCGGCCCAGTCCTCGCTGTTGTGGCACTTGGAACAACGCCCCAGCAGCGCGAAGTTGCTCCCATGGGTCGCCGCGGTCGCCACCGACTCCGCGGCCTCAGGTCCGGTGGTCAGCCCCAGCGCCAGCAGGGCACCCGCCACGATACGGGCAATAATCCTTGTGGAAGTCTCTTGCAAACTCTCATCTTCCGCAGCCAACACCTTAGAATATCATCCGCCCGCACCACTTTGGAAAGCTTCAGGGGAGCTTGGAAAACATGCTGGAGCTGTATCACCATGGGTCATCTGCGTGCGCCGCGAAAGTGCGCCTCGCGCTGGCCGAAAAGTCCCTGGAATGGCTCGGCCACTATGTCGACATCCTGCGGGGCGAGCAGTTCGACCCACGCTTCCTTGAGCTCAGCCCCAAGGCCGTGGTCCCGGTTCTGGTTCATGACGGCGCGGTGATCCGCGAATCCACGGTGATCTGCGAGTATCTCGAGGAGGCCTTCCCCGAGCACCCGATCTACCCGCGCACACCGCTGGCACGTGCGCAGGTGCGCATCTGGACCAAGGCCGTCGATGAGGATCTGCATCCGGCCTGCTCGGCCCTGACTTATGTTGTCTCGCACCGGCATACCCTGCTGCGCAACGGCGTCGGCAGTTTCGAGGACTTCCTCAAGGGCAGCGCGCCGGCGGAGGTTGCGGCTCGCACCCTGAAATGGCAGTGGATTCAGCAGGGGCTCGCCGCGCCTGGTGTTGGCGAGAAGATCCGGCTGTATGACAGCTACATGCAGCGCATGGAGGCGGCGCTTGCGCACTCGCAGTATCTGGTGGGCGATCGATTCTCGATGGCCGACATCGCCATGGCGCCCTACGTGAATCGCCTGGCCGCCCTGGGGCTCACGGTGCTGTGGCACAACGGCCGGCTGCCAAACCTCGAGGGCTGGTTCGAGCGGCTGTGCCAGCGGCCGACTTTCGGGCCGGCCCTGGTGGAGTGGGTGCCCGGGGCATTGCGGGAGGAGATGCGCGACAATGGGCGTCGTTCCTGCGCCCAGGTGATGGTGCTGCTGGCCATCGATTGAAATCTTGGCCATTCCGACGGAAGACCTTGGTGACAACCATCGCGGTGACCGGCGCCACCGGCAAGCCCCTCAAGCCGTAATTCAGCTCTTGACCAGCCGCAGCGCACTGAGCGGGCCGGGCGCCGGCTCCTGCAGCGGCGGCATGTTGATGCTGGATTTGACGGCATTGACGTGCTCGCACATCAGGAACTCCGCGCGCACGCTCTGGCCCGCCTCCAGTGCATCGTAGATGGCGTGGTGCTGCATGTGGGCAAAGAACAGTGCATCGAACATGGCCTGCAGGTCCGTCGCATCGAATGCGATGGCCCCGGCACTGGCGAAGGGGATGCAGTCATTGCTGGCGAGCGCCCCGGCGATGATGGGGCTGTCAGCCGCGGCCAGCAAAGCGGCATGAAACTGATCATTCATGGCGCCGAAGGCGGCCTCGTCGGTGTCGACCAGATGGCGCTTGCGGAAGATGCGGTCGCCCTCTTCCAGGCACTGCTGCAACTGGCGCAGCAGGGCCGGCGATGCGCCGCGCTCACAGACGCGGCGCACGGCAAAGCCCTCCAGTACGCCGCGCAGATCGATGGCATCGAGGATGTCGCTGCGGGTGAAGGTTCGCACGAGGTAGCCGCGGCCGCCGGATTCCACCAGCAGGCCCTCACGGGCCAGCACCGGCAGCGCCTGGCGTACCGGCGTGCGGGACATACCCAACAACTGCGCCAGCATCACTTCCGTGACCCTTTGCCCCGGCTTGAGCCGTCCGCGCAGGATCATTTCGCGGACGCTGAGCGTGGCCCGTGCCAACTGGGTATCCATGGCCCATGCTGCCGCATTGGATCCCAAAAGGTCAATCTCGGGCCTCCTGACCCCCTGCAAGGGCCCCGAAAGAGCGGATAATCCACATTTTCGGGTCCAAACCCACAGTCGTCTTGACATCATTGGATCCCAAGTCCCAAGATCGCGACCCCAACGGCTATAGCGAACCTCTGCCCCCTAAGGATAAGGACCATGACCACCAAGAGCCTCGAAGACCTGCTGCAATCGGTGAAATCACCGGTGGACCTGCTGCGCAATTCCCAGTCCGGCCCGAACGTCTATCCAGTCGTTCCGCCCGAATACACCAACTGGCGGGATGAGCAGCGCGCCTGGCAGGAAACCTGCGTGCTCTTCAATCAGTCCTACCACATGACCGATATGTATGTGGAAGGTCCGGACGCGCTGAAACTGCTGAGCAACCTGGGCATCAACAGCTTCAAGGGCTTCGAGCCGAACAAGGCCAAGCAGTACGTTCCCTGCAACTACGACGGCTACGTGATCGGCGACGTCGTGCTGACCTACCTGAGCCGCGACCGCCTGAACCTGATCGGCCGTCCCTCGGTTCACAACTGGGTACAGTTCCATGCCGAGACCGGTGGCTACGATGTGAGCTGCGAACGCGACGAGCGCACCGCTGCGCGCACCGGCCCGGTGGTTCGCCGCACCTATCGCTTCCAGATCCAGGGTCCGAATGCCATGAAGACCATGCACAAGGTCTTGGGCAAGGCGCCCCCTGAACTGAAGTTCTTCAACATGACCCAGATCAGCATCGCCGGCCACCGCGTCAATGCGCTGCGCCATGGCATGGCGGGTCAGCCCGGCTTCGAGCTCTTCGGACCGTGGGAGCATGGCGAGGAAGTCCGCCAGGCGCTGATCGAGGCCGGCAAGGAATACGGCATGCACCTGGTCGGTGCCCGCGCCTACTCATCGAACACCCTTGAATCAGGCTGGGTGCCGTCGCCGATGCCCGCCGTGTATTCGGGCGAGAAGATGAAGGCCTACCGCAAGTGGCTGCCCGCTGACAGCTATGAGGGCCGGGCCTCCCTGGGCGGCAGCTTCGTATCCAAGAACATCGAGGACTACTACCTGACCCCGTTCGACATCGGCTATGGCAACTTCGTGAAGTTCGACCATGACTTCGTCGGCCGTGAAGCGCTGGAGAAGCTGGCCACCCAGCCCCCGCGCCGCACCAAGGTGACGCTGGCCCTGAACGATGAGGACGTCGCCAAGGTCATCGGCTCCATGTACGGCAACAAGGGCAAGGATCGCTACAAGTACTTCGATTACCCCTCATCGGTGTACTCGACCCTGCCTTACGATGCGGTCACCTTCGACGGCCGCCCGGTCGGCATCTCGACCTGGATCGGCTACAGCTCGAACGAGCGCAAGCACCTGACCCTGGCGATGCTGGACACCGAGCACGCCAAGCATGGCCACGAGGTCAAGCTGGTCTGGGGTGAAGAGAACGGCGGCACCCACAAGCCCACCGTCGAGCGCCATATTCAGTGCGAGATCCGCGCCATCGTCAGCCCGGTTCCGTACTCCGAAGTGGCCCGCATTTCGTACGCCCCTCCGGGCTGGCGCACGAAGTAAGCCCCGTATCGGGCCCGCCGACCGCGAGGTTGGCGGGCCTTTTTCTTTGGCGCCGAGTCCTTCATGCTGCAGCGATGCTCGTCCTGCAGCACATTTCCAAGGCCTTCGACGGCAAGCCGGTGCTGAGCGATGTCGAGCTTGCGGTACCCAAGGGCGCAACCCGTGCACTGATCGGCTCCAGTGGTTCGGGCAAGACCACGCTGCTGCGAATCACACTGCGGCTGATTGCGCCTGATCAGGGGTCGGTACTGATCAATGGCCAGCCCCTTTCGGCCTTTGGTCCAGAAGCCTGGGCGGACCAGATCGGCTATGTGCCACAGGATGGCGGACTCTTTCCGCACCTCACCGGCGGTGAGAATGTGGCGCTGGTGCCGCGCCTGCGCGGCTGGCCGGCCGGGCGGCTCGCCGCGCGGATGACGCAACTGCTGCAGCTGGTGGCGCTCGATGCCGCGCTGCTGCAGCGCTTTCCCCACCAACTGAGCGGTGGGCAGAAGCAACGCCTCGCCATCATGCGCGCGGCCATGATGGATCCGGCCGTCATGCTGCTCGATGAACCGATGGCGGCCCTTGATCCCTTGATCCGCAGCGCCCTGCAGCAGGATCTGAAGGCAATCTTTCAGCGACTGGGCAAGACGGTGCTGATCGTGACCCATGACCTGGGAGAGGCCGTGTTCCTTGCCGAGGAGGTCTCGCTGCTGCATGCCGGCAAGGTGCTGCAGACCGGCAGCTACCGCGACCTGGTGCTCGCGCCCGCCGACCCCTTCGTGACCTCATTCATCAATGCGCAGCGCACCTTGCCCGATGTGGCGCAACTGCAATGAAGCGCCTCGCCTGCCTGAGCCTGCTGTGCATCGGCCTGCTGGGTTCTGCCGCGATGGCGAGCAGCATCGTGGTGGGCTCGAAGATATTCACCGAAGGCTACGTGTTGGGGGAACTCGCCGCGCAGACCATCGAAGCCACGCGGCCAGCGGTGCCCGTGGTGCGCAAGCTTGGAATGGGCAGCACCGGCATACTGTTTCAGTCATTGAACAGCGGTGCCATTGACGTCTATTCGGATTACACCGGCACGCTGGCCGAGGCCATACTCAAGAACCCCAGCCTCAAGTCCGTGACGGATATCCGCGCCGCGCTGCTTGCCATGGGCATCGTGATCTCCGCGCCGCTGGGCTTCGACAATACCTATGCATTGGCGGTGCGCGAAGACTTCGCCGCGCGCAACGGATTGCACACCATCAGCGATCTGGGTCGCCTGCGCGACTCGCTAAGGACGGGTTTCAGCTATGAGTTCATGGACCGCCAGGACGGTTATCCCGGGTTGGCGCAGCGCTACCGGCTGGGCCTTGATCCTGCCCGCGTCAATCGCATGGAACACAGCCTCACCTACCAGGCGATCGCACAGGGCGCCGTCGATGTCATCGATGTCTACTCCACCGATGCCAAGATCCGCGAATTCAAACTGCGCGTGCTGGCGGACAATCTCGGCTACTTCCCGAGCTACCAGGCGGTGTGGGTGGCGCGGGCCGCCTTCGTGGCGCAGTATCCGGCTCAGTGGCAGGCTTTGCGAGGCTGGGAGAACCACATCTCACCCAGCGAGATGCAGGACCTGAATGCCCAGGTGGATCTCGACAAGCGCAGTGTCGCCCAGGTCGTCAGCGGCTTGCGGGGATCAACGGTGCAGGCGGACACCATCGCGGCGCAGATCGGCCGCCGGACTGTCGAACACCTGTGGCTGGTGGGTGCCGCACTCGCCTTCTCCTTACTGGTCGGGGTGCCGCTGGGCATTGTTGCGGTTCGAAACCCCAGGGTCGGACAGCTCATTCTTACTTTCAGTGCCATTACCCAGACGGTGCCCTCACTGGCGCTGCTGTGCTTTCTGATTCCGGTATTTGGTGTGGGCGCGAGACCTGCGCTGGCGGCGTTGTGTCTCTACAGCCTGCTGCCGGTGGTGCTCAATACCTTCACCGGCCTGCGCAGCATCGATCCGCGGCATCTTGAGAATGCACGCGCCTTCGGACTCACGCCCCGCCAGATTCTGCTGCGCATCGAACTGCCACTGGCCAGCCCCTCGCTGTTGGCGGGTATCCGCACGGCCACCATTGTCAGTATCGGCACCGCGACACTGGCGGCGCTGGTGGGGGCCGGTGGCTACGGCGTACCCATCGTGTCCGGGCTTTCCTTGAATGATGTGCCGACAATCCTGACAGGGGCGATACCCGCCGCCTTGATGGCGTGGCTCGCGCATCTGGGTTTCAACGCCTTGGGCAAGCTCGTCATCCCGGCTGGCCTGCGGGCCAGCTGAAGGCCGATCAGATCAAGCCAAAGACGGCGAACTGCCGCCGCGGATCCGTCCACAGCCGCTGGGTGTGCCAGCCGTGGCGCCGCGCGAGCTCAGAGAAGGCCTTGATTTCGTACTTCCTGGAGCTTTCGGTGTGAATGGTTTCACCGCGCCGGAAGGCGAAGCCCCTGCCGGCCACCGCCACCACCTGATCATTCGGACTCTCCAGATGCATTTCCACCGCCGACTCCGCGTCGTTCCAGCGCGCCACATGGCGAAACTGCGCCGCGGCGAACTGTCCGTCCAGTTCGCGGTTGATGCGCACCAGAATGTTGCGATTGAATTCGGCCGTGACACCGGCGCTGTCGTCATAGGCGCGCAGCAGCACCTCACAATCCTTTTTCAGGTCGACACCGATCAGCGCCGCCCCCTGCGGGCCGACCTGACGGCGCATCCGCAGCAGCAGCAAGCCCGCATCGCGGGCATTCAGATTGCCGATGGTGGATCCCGGAAAGAACGCCACCCGGCGCCGCTCGCCCAGCACCGAGGCCGGCAGCGAAAAGTCTGCGGTGAAGTCCGCCACGATGGGATTGACCTGCAGGTTCGCGAACCGTTGCCGGAAGCGCTCGGCGGTGAGCTCGAGAAACCCGCCGGCGATGTCCACCGGCAGGTAGCCGCGCGGCGTGTCGAGCGCGGCGAGCACCAGTTCGGTCTTGATGCCTGCGCCCGCGCCGTATTCCAGCAGGGCGGCTGATGGTCCGCAGAATTCGGCGACATCCGCGGTGTGCGCCTTGAGGATCGCGGTCTCGGTACGCGTTGGATAATATTCCGGCAGTCGCGTGATCTGCTCGAAGAGCTCGCAGCCACGCGGATCGTACAGCCAGCGGCTGGGCAGAGATTTCTGGGCGCCTGACAGTCCCTGCAGGACGTCCAGCCGAAACGCGTCGAGTTGTTCATCGCGAAAAACCGCTACATCCATGGGTCATGCATCCTCGGCAAGACGGACACCGGAGAATTGCCAGCGGACATCGGGACGGAAGAAATTGCGATAACTGGCGCGCATATGATTTGCCGGGGTCACGCAGGAGCCCCCGCGCAGCACCATCTGCCCAGACATGAATTTTCCGTTGTACTCGCCCACGGCGCCGGCCGCGGCACGAAAACCCGGGTACGGGGAAAAGGCACTGCGGGTCCACTCCCAGACGTCCCCGAAAAGCTGCTGCGGCCCTGACCCTATTGCCGCGGCAGCCACGGCCCGCAACAGTCCTGAGTCGGCGAAATTGCCCGTGCAGGTTTCACCCTGCGCGGCCGCCTCCCATTCAACTTCCGTCGGTAGACGCTTGCCGGCCCAGGTAGCAAAGGCATCGGCCTCGAAATAGCTCACATGCGTGACGGGTGCATCCAGCTCCAGCGGCTGCGCCCCGTGCAGGGTCATGCTGAAATGGGCGCCACCCTGCTCCCACCAGTACAGCGGCCTGCTCCACCCCTGCCGCTGAACCTCGGTCCAGCCGTCCGACAGCCACAATAGTGGTCTTGCGTAACCGCCATCGGCCATGAAGTCCAGCCACTCGCGGTTGGTGACGCAGCGGTTTGCCAGCCAATACCCCGGGAGGATCTCGCGATGCCGCGGCGTTTCGCAGTCGAAGGCGAAATCCGCGCCCGCGTGCCCGATTTCCACCACACCCCCTTCGTAACGCGTATAGGTCGATGGGTAGTGCGGTACGGTACGCGGATGACGACGCACGCCGGCATAGGCGGGATGCAGGGGATTGCGGGAGAACAGGTTCAGGATGTCCGTGAGCAGCAGCTCCTGATGCTGCTGCTCGTGATGGCAGCCGAGTTGCACGAGGCTGCGAACCTTGGGGTCGCTGACCTGCGCCAGCAGCTCCCGCAACGCCTCATCGACGTGATCCCGATACCCAATGACCTCGGCCAGCGTCGGCCGGGTCAGCACGCCGCGCTCGGGCCGCGCGTGGCGCGCACCCAGGGATTCGTAGTAGGAATTGAAGAGAAAGCGGTAGTGCGGATCAAACGGGCGGTAGTCGGCGGCGTGCTCCGACAGCACCATTTCCTCAAAAAACCAGGTGGTATGCGCCAGGTGCCATTTTGCAGGACTGGCATCGGGCATGGACTGCACGGTGGCGTCGGCATCGGACAGCCCGGCGATCAGATCGCGGGTCTGCTGCCGTACGCTGCGATACAGTCGCTCGAGGTTGTCGCCGACAGCAGTTGTATCAGACGGCCGCGGTGTGCCCATCGCTGCAGTATCTCCGGCAGGGTTTCAAACAAGCCTAACATAGGGTGGTGTCAACCAAACTAGAGGCGTTGTCCTACAGACCCGGGCCGGCGAGCGGGGCAAAACGTGCGTCATGGCATCGCAGACCTCACGCATTATGCGGCTGAAAGAAATGCTCGGTTTTGTCTCCGACCTGGGGCTGCAGTTCTGGCCGCCCTACCGGACCGAGATTGAAGACGAAGAGAAAATGCCCGCGCAGCACAGCGACACTGAACAGCGGAAAGCTACCGGTTACTGTCCAGCCCACGATTGCGCCGCGCCGCTGCGCAGACAATCAGGGATTGGCTGAGTGGCATTCAGCGGTGCTTACGCTGCACAAACCGTGACAGGACCTCGCCGCTCCAGCCCATGATGGCCTTGGAGCGGATCAGCCAGGTTCCATTGACTTTGGCCACGACATCGCGCACGTGCCCGCACCAGTGAAGCTGCGGCGGCCCCATGCGGTTGTTGATGGTCGCCCAGCCGTAGGAGCGAACGACCCAGTGGTCCGGTCGCGCCTGCGGATCCGGGTCGAAGACAAACTGCGCCATCTGGTGCTGGTGCCCGGGAAAGTCGGCACGATCATGGAACTTCAGCACCAGCTTGCGGATTTCCGCACGACCCTTGCGCACTTCGAGATCGCCGCTGCGGGTCTCCTCGGTCACCTCCGCATCCTCGGTAAACAAGGCGACATAGCCGTCCGTGTCACCGGTGTCGAGTGCCCAGCTGTACCGCGCGAACAGTTCATAGATCTCCATACGATCCTGGGCGCTGGGTGAGTTCACGATTCCATCTTGTACTGGAGCGCCAGATCGATTGCCAGCGTTGCGGCAACGCATCATTCGCTGTGCGGCCACTCGCTGCCGTCCCGTCGTGTTCCGCGGACTATAATTGGCGCAGAGCACGCCAAAATCAGAGGGGAATGATCTTGAAGAGTCTCGGATCGATACTGACCGTTGCGACACTGCTGGGTCTGTCCGCGGTCGCAGGCGCCGCGACGCCGCGCCTGGCTGAGGACAACTGGATTGGTGTCTGGGGATACGTCATCGCTCCGCCGGCACCCGGTCCGGCGCCGGCACCCTTCGTGTTACCCCAGCCTGCCGTGACTCCGCTGGGCACCCCGCCCGCACCCACTGCGCCGCCGGCGCCGCGCGCCTTCCCGGCGCCGCTCCTGGAGAATCCCGGCAATGTGCCCGTGGATGTCGCGACCGCGGAGATTCGCAATACGACGGTGCGGCAGGTGGTGCGCGTGACCGCCGATGGCTCGCGCCTGCGGCTGCGATTTTCCAACGAGGACAGTCCTGAGCCCCTGACACTGGGTGCGGTTCACGTGGGCCTGGCCGCCGCCGACGGCACAGTGGTTGCCGGCACCGATCATGCCGTCACCTTCAATGGCCAGTCCGGAATCGTGATACCGGCCAGCGCTCCGGCGCTCAGTGACGCCATTGACCTGCCCACCAAGGCGCTTGACCGGCTGTACATCTCGGTCCACGTACCCGGCACGATGGGGCTGCGGGCGGGGCGCAGCCTCTTTGACTATGTCGCCGGCACTGCCGGTGATTTCAGCGCCTCTGCCACCCTGCCCGGCGTGCGCCTGATGCGCGTGCCCGTGCTCGTGACCCTGGTGGAGTCCCTACCCACCGCACCGACCAACGTGCTGGTGACACTGGGCGATTCCATCACCGAAGGCGCCGCATCGACGGCCCTTGCCTTCCGCGGTTGGCCCGACCGGCTGGCCGAGCGTCTGGTCGGCCATCACTGGGCCGTGGTGAATGTCGGGATCAGCGGCAACCGCCTGTTGCGCTATGGCGCGGGTCCGAGCGCGCTGGCGCGCCTCGATCGTGACGTACTGAGCGTACCGGGCATCAAGGCCATCATTGTGCTGGAAGGCATCAATGACATCGGGCGTGGCCTCGGCACAGCCAACTCCACGGAGCCCGTGACCGCCGAGGCGCTGGAGGCCGCCGACAAGCAGATCATTGCGCGGGCCCATGAGCATCACATCCGGGTCATCGGCGCCACCCTCACGCCCTACCAGGGAGCCTCCTATGCCGCACCCGCCGGCGAAGCGGCGCGCGAGGCGCTCAACACCTGGATCAAGACCAGCGGTGCCTTCGATGCCGTCATCGATTTTGCGCCGGCCGTGGCGGATCCTGAAAATCCCCTCACTTTCGCCCATGCCTACAACGATCGGGACCATCTGCATCCCAACGATGCCGGGTACAAGGCCATGGCGGACGCCGTCGATCTGGCGGTGCTGGGTAAGTAGCTTAAGCGCCACCCAGATGCCGGGCGATGAATTCGCTCACCGCCTGGTACCAGGCGATCACATTGCGCGGTTTGAGTATCCAGTGGTTCTCATCCGGAAACACCAGCAGCTCGCTGGGCACCGCGTGATACTGCAGGGCTTCAAACAGGTTCAGGGCCTCACTGATCGGACAACGATAGTCGCGCTCGCCGTGGATGATGAGCACCGGGCTGCGCCAGTTCCTGACCTGCGTGATGGGGGCATAGCGGTCGAAGCGCTCCCGATCCACGTAGGGGTTCTCACCGCCCATTTCCAGATACCACCAGCCGGGGTGGTCCGTCGTGCCGGTGAACTGGGCCATGGTGGAGATACTGGCGTGAGTGATCAGGCATTTGAAGCGCGCCGTCTGGGTTCCGATCCAATTGGTCATGTAGCCGCCGAAGGAACCGCCCATGGCCATGGTTCGCTGCGGATCGATATCCCGGCGCGCGCACAGCGCATCCGTGACACACATCAGATCCTTGAAGCACTGATCGCCCCAGACATTGCCCCAGACGCCCTGAATGAAGTCCTGACCGAAGCCGGTCGAGCCGCGGGGATTGGGCAGTGCTACGGCGTAGCCTTGCGCCACCAGCGGCAGCGGATTCCAGCGCCAGTGCCAGCCATCATGGTTGGCGCCGATCGGGCCGCCATGAATCCACAGCAGCAAGGGAAGCCGGGCGGTGGCAGCCGCGGCCTTGGGGCGCACCAGAAATCCCTGGATGGGCGTGCCATCGGTTGAGGGGACGCTGAAATCCTCGACCTGCGCCCACTCATTGGCGTCCTCGAAACCGGACAGTGGCGCCAGTTTGAGCGGCATGGCCGCCGCCTGCGGCGTCAACACGAAGCACTCGGGCGCGGTCAGAAGCGTGGAGTGGATGCCGGCGATGCGGCCATCATCGAGCACCGACAGATGCTCATACACGCCACCGGCTGTCGCCGCGCCGACCCGTTCGACGGCGCCGCTGATGGTGTCCAGGGCAAAGATGCGGGCCCTACCGTCCTCATCGGCACAGAAGTAGAGCTGCCGGCCGGTCGGACTCCAGTGCGGTGCGCCGGCCCAGCCATCCCACGACTGGCCAAGCTCGCGCACCTTGCCACTGCCTACTTCGATCAGCGCAAGACGTGGCTGCATGACCCGCGCCACGCTGCGCGCGGTACGCACCGCCGCAATATGCAGGCCATCAGGCGAGAACGCAGCCTCATCGAGAGTCACACTGTCGGCGGCTCCCAGTACGCGGCTGGAACCCGAGTCGATATCAATCAGCAACAATGCCGAGTCCAGAATCCGGTCCTTGCCAAGACTGGTCCGGGTCACCACCACGCGCGCGCCATCGGCTGACACGGCAAATCCGGGATCAATCGAGAATTCACCCCGCGCTTCGGGGGTCAAATCAACGCATGACCCGCCGGCATCGCAGGCCAGCAGATGATCGTCGGCAAATTCCGGATTCTGATGCAGCCACTCGTCCCAGTGACGCACCGGCTGGCTGCGAAAGCGTCGCGCACTGGGTCCGCCCTTGCGGCGCCTGGCCGCGGTTTCGCGCTGCAGCGCCGGCTCCACACCTGCCAATACCGGTGCCAGCAGCACCATGCGCGCGGCGCGCTTCGCACAGCGAAAGGCGGTAACGCCCAGTGGCTGGTCGGTCAGCTGGTATGGCTCGCCGCCCCCGGTGGGCAGCACCCACACCTGCTTGCGCTCGGCCGAATCCTCGTCCGCCTTGATTTCATTGGGCGTGCGATTTGACAGAAAGGCGAGCGCTCCGTCGTGCCGGAAACAAGGCGCTTGATCCTTGGATTCGCCGCGCGTCAGCTGCACCGCGGGACCCCCATCGGTGGGCACGTGCCACAGGTCGCTGAGATACTTGGCCCCGTCGCGGTCGGGTCGCTGTACCGATACCGCCAACCAGGTTCCACACGGAGAAGCCGCTACTTCCGAAACCCGGCCAAGACCGGCGTGTTGCTCAACGGTAAAACGCATGGGAGTTCCCTTATCCTCGAATTTTGGCATTCTACACGGGCGCCGCAGTCGCCAGAGTGGCGTCGCGCTCGAGGACACCGAATGATACGCAAATGGAATGTGGACGATCACACGCTGGTCGAAGCACGCACTGGCATGCTTGGCAAAACTGCGCTGTCGGCCAACGGCAAGGCCCTGGACGTCAAGTTCTGGGCCCGCAAGAAGACCGAGCGCCAGTTTGAATTGCCGGATGGCCGTTGCGCGTCAATATCAGTCGTACCGCAATTGGGGATGCGACCCGCTCTCCTGCTCAGCGTGGACGGCCGGCTGATGGTTGAGACTGGCAAGAAACCCATCAAATGCGAGGCCTGCGGCGCGATCGTCAAACCCAATGATCGCTTCTGCACCGGATGTGGACAGGCCATGCCAACTGCAGAGACCGTCCTCCACCGCACCAATCTGAAAAAGGCCACCCGCGCCATCACCTGGCTTGCCGTACTGTTCCTGGTCTCCGGACTGCTGATGTATTATCTGGCGAACCAGCGGGCCGACACCGCCCTGTCCCACCTGGCCGGCATGGACGCGTCGGCCGTTTTCCCAAAGCCCATCGAAGGCCACAGTTATACCGTCGGTGAGCTGCGCAAGCAGATCACGTGGGAGCCACGCAGCATCCTGCTGGTCAACTCAATCCTGGCGGCCGTCATGGCAGGGCTCGCGGTGTGGGGCCGACGCGCGCCGCTACCGGCGATATTGATTGCCACCGCCACCTACGTTGTGGTGACAGTCACGAACGCAATCATCGAACCAACAACCATTGGCCAGGGGATTTACGTCAAAATCGTAGTCGTCGCGCTGCTGGTACGGGGTATCAAGGCCGCACTGGCCCTGCGTTCCGCAGAGGCCTGATTTGGTTTCATCAATGGAACCGCTTCCTTGCAGTGGCTGCCAGCAGTTGCTGACGCCGGGCGCACGCTTCTGCCGCAACTGCGGTCGCAGCGTGGCCGATGGCGTGGCGCCCGCCGCGCCAGTCACGAAGTCAGTGGCGAAGGCCGTCTTTGAAGCACGCTGGAGAAACATCCGGATTGTCGCCTGGCTGTTCGGGCTGCTGCTCGCAACCTCGTTCGTTTTCGCCCTGGTTTCCAGACACAATTCCAGCCCCTGGATAGAACTGCTCGCAGGTTCCACCGATGCCGTTCTCATCGTCGGTTTTGCCATCGCCATGCGCGCCGAGGTGGCGCCCCTGTTTGCGCTGCCGCGCTGTAATCGGAAAACTACGCTGACCCTCATCCTGCTGACCGTGGGTTTTGTTGCAGTAATGAGCGGTTACTTTGACGTTCTCAAGCACGTGGGCATCCCCACGCTGCGTGCCACCAGCGAATTCCAGAATGCCGGTTGGCCAGTCAGTGCCATGTTCCTGATGGTCAGCGTGATGCCTGGGATATTCGAGGAGATCGGGTTCCGCGGTGTGATTCAGTCGCTGCTGGAGCGTACCGTTGAGCCACGCGAAGCATGGCTGATACAGGGGGCTTTGTTCAGCGTGCTGCACTTGTCGCCCTTGATCTTTCCCAGTCACTTCGTGATGGGCCTGGTCTTTGGCTATTTGCGGCTGCGCACGCGCAGCCTCTATCCCGGAATGCTCCTGCATGCCGGCTGGAATGCGCTGGTGGTCTTTTCGGAGATCTGACAGGAGGGGCAATGGATCTGGGAATTCGCGGGCGCAAGGGTATCGTCAATGGCGGCAGCGCCGGAATGGGCAAGGCGGCCGCGTTTGCGCTGGCGCGCGAGGGCGTCGAGCTGGTGGTGTCGGCGCGCGGCGCAGCGCGCCTGCTGGCAACCGCTGCCGAAATCGAAGCGGCCACCGGCGTACGCGTCATCCCGGTGGTGGCGGATCATTCCCAGGCCGAAGGACTGGCACGCATTCTCGCCGCCTGCCCCGCGCCTGACATTCTGGTGGGCACCTGTTCACCACCACCCATGACCGAGGATTATCGGGCGATCGATGCCGTGCAGTGGCGGGCGAGTCTTGACACGGGTCTCTTGAGTCCCGTGAACTTCATGAACGCCGTGCTCGATGGCATGGTGGAACGTCGCTGGGGCCGGATCGTGAACATCGCCAGTATCGCGGCCAAATATCCCCTGGAATTGCGCATCCTGTCCGGCGCGCCGCGCGCGGCATTGATCAACTATGCCGGGGCTGTCGCCCTGCGCGTGGTGCAATACGGCGTCACGATTAACAATGTGCTGCCCGGCATGTTCCATACCGCGTTCACGCAGGAGCAATTGGGCGCGCGGGCCTTGGCTGCAGGCACCAGCTACGAGGATGAGGTCGCAAGATTCGCGGCAGATTTTCGCATCGCTGCGGGCCGCTTCGGAGAGACGCAGGACGTGGGTGCCCTGGTTGCGTGGCTGTGCAGTCAGTTCGCCGGATATATCACCGGTCAGAGTATCGTCATCGACGGCGGTGCTACTCGCTCAACTTTTTGAGAAATCCGGATCTCGGTCGAAGTCGAACGGAAGTTCGAGCGATGACACCCAACAGCCATGTACCTGCATGTGCAGCCGGAACGGCAGTTTGACGCACGCGATGGGACCGGCCTCCAGCTGCCGGGTGTCCGCAATGACGAGCTCGCTGTGCATCTGCGCGTAATCGTTGGCAACGCCGATGAGGAACCCGTCGCCTTCCGCCGCTGCAGCGCGTCGCGGCACGAACTGCGGTTCGAGCAGACCGCGCATGTCACCGGCATAAAAGCGCTCCACGCGCTGGGACTGATAGTCGAGGCGATACCACGCGTTCGGCAGTTCGCCGTGCTCTGCCATCAAGCTGTAGCTATAACGGAACGGTTGCGTGTGATAGCGATCGTCGATGCGCGTGAAGCTGGTGGGCAAAATGCCGGGGAACAGAATCTCTTCCTGCCACGCAGCATCGCCCGGCCTTGACAGATCGAAGGTCCAGCGACGAATGGTATTGCGGCGCGCCTCATCGTCGAACGGGGCGCCATCCAGGTTCGGGAACTGTGGATTGAAATTGCCGCGCGCCACGGGGGCATCGAGAATGACTTTGTTGCCTTCGGTGCGCGCATTGGTCACGTGAATCAGCATGGCGCGATCCGGCGGCCCCTTGAACCAGCGGACATCCTGGGCCTCCCCGTCACGCGGGAGAATGCCCACCCACGCCGGGACCTTGCGGTCATAGGCCCAGTGATTCAGGCCCTGCTTGAGCCGCTCAAGATTCGTCACCATGGCGGTCGTCGGCAGGACCACATGGTGCTGGGTGATGGCGAAGTCGTGCATCATCGAGACCAGGGGCGCCTTGAGCCAGACCTGGCGCTTGAGCCGGCCGCTGCGGTCGAAGAAGTGCACCGCGACGTCATCGGTCAGGTCGCCCTTCGCCTCGTAGGAGAAGGCAATCATTTCGCCGCTGACCGGGTCGATCTTGGGATGGGCGGTGAAGGTCTTTGCCTGCAGCTTGCCATCGAAATCGTATTCGCCCAAGGTCCTTAGCGAATGCGGGTCCACCAGCATGGGCGGACTGCTTTCCTTGAGGCAGTAGAGCTTGCCCGCATGGAACAGCGGCGTCGTATTGCCGGTGTTCATGGACATGCCCGCGACACTGGGATCATTCGTGTAGGGGTTGCGGTAAACGCCGAATAGCGCCCGGCGCGCCGCGCGTTCCGCCACGTAACGCGGAGTGCGGATGTAGCGGGTGCGAAAATCCACATGACCCTGGCGGAACCTGAACAGGTCCACGGCCCCATCCGCGTTGTAGGGGATATCGTTCGCCAGCCGCTGTGGATAGCGCCGGTCTATGCAGGTCCGGTAGAACGAACCGTCCAGATCCACCGGAATGCGACCCTCGACCTCACAGTCGTGAATATCAGCTTCAAAGCGCAGCGGAGCAAAGAAGCCGGTGTGATAGGGGTCATCCTTGAAACTAACTGTCATGCCAAATTGTAGCGGCTCGCGCTAACCGCCGCATGCGCATAGGATTCAGGTCATGAAGATCATCGCGGCCGTTTCACGCCCAGGGGCACCGCACCCGCTGATCGAGGACGTGGTGCTGGACGAGCCGCGCGCCGACGAGGTGCGTGTGCGGCTGGTTGCCACGGGTATCTGTCACACCGATCTGCTGTGTCATGCCGGCCTGGGGGTTCCCACCCCCAGGCCCATAGTTCTGGGCCATGAAGGGGCGGGGGTGGTGGAAATCGTGGGCGCTGGTGTTCGTGGGCTCAGCGTGGGCGACCCTGTGGTGCTCAGCGGCGCCTCCTGCGGCCTGTGCCCGAGCTGCCGCGCCGCACGACCCACCTACTGTCGTGACGCCCTGCGCCTGAGTTTTGGCGGCACGCGTGCCGATGGCTCCTCACCCTTGAGCCAGCATGGCGAACCGCTGGCCGGCGCTTTCTTTGCGCAATCCTCCTTTGCCACCCACACCGTGGTTCCGGAGCGTTCCGCAGTGAAGGTTCCGCAGGATATTCCACTGCAGCTGCTCGGCCCCTTGGGCTGTGGGTTCATCACCGGCGCGGGTTCAGTGATCGAAGCCTTCAAGCTGCGGCCCGGACAGTCGCTCGTGGTCTTTGGCGCGGGCAGCGTGGGTCTGGCGGCCATCATGGCCGCGCGGATTGCCGGCGCCTCAAGGATAGCGGCCGTCGACATCAACCCCGCCCGGCTCAATCTCGCACTGACCCTGGGGGCCACCGATACGCTGAGCTTTGGCCCCGACACGGCAGCGCAGTTGCAGGCCGTCGAGCGCTTCGGATTCGATTTCAGTTTCAACACCACCAGCAGCCCTGCCGTGTACAGCCTGGCCACCGACTGTCTGGCTCATGAGGGTACCGCAGGCTATGTCACCCGGCCGCACGGCACCTGGTCGCCCAACATCGCCGCCTTGCTGGCCGGTGGCCGAAAACTCCAGGGCATCCTGGGCGGAAGCGTCAATCCGCAGGCTTTCATCCCGCAATTGCTGGAGTATTGGCGCCAGGGCCGGTTTGCGTTCGAGCGCCTGATCACGGAGTTTCCCCTGGCCGACATCGGCAGCGCCTGGGCCGCCTGTGAATCCGGCGCCGTTGTGAAGCCGGTGCTCAGAATGTAAGGTGGCGGTGCGGAACCGTCCGCGAAATCAATTCGTCAATAAGGGGGAGTCATGCGCGCGAGCCTGAGAGTCGGCCTGATCACGGCCGTGATGTTGAGTTTTGGCGGGATCGTCCACGCCCAGACTCCGGTCGTCGGAGTCGCGGATGCGGACGCGTTGTTCCACAGCAAGAATGCGAAGTATGAGAAGAACAAGCAGGCGGCCTATCACATCATGAAGGAGCTGCTCGAAGCCAATCACTGGGAAATGGCCGACCAGTGGCTCACCGAGCAATATATCCAACACAATCCGCAGGCCGCGAACGGGCGCGCGGCCGTCGTCAAATTCTTTACGGAAGTCCGCAAGCGCACGCCCACGCCGATTCCCGATAAATTGGGCACGCCGATCGTCTCGGTCGTGGCCGAGGGCAACTACGTGATCGTGACGCAACCGCGCACGATGAAGGATGCCAAGGATCCCACGAAGACCTACACCACCACCTGGTTCGACATGTGGCGCTTCGTTGACGGCAAGGCCGACGAGCACTGGGACCCGGCGACGCGCTAGCGCGTGATGCCATCCGGGAGGGGGTGAGGTTGCCAGGGCCTTGAGCTGGGCTTCGCCCTCACCCCTTACAATCCCGGTCGGGGGCGACTAAGCTGCGCACCACAAATACGATCGGGCGATCGCGCTCCAACGCGACGATTCCGGCAAAGGGGCCACCATGAAGTACGCCGTATGGGTTGTGCGACTTGTGTTCGCGGCCTGGATGATTCCAGCGGGGTTGAACCATTTCGTACCCCTGTTCCCCCAGCCCATGGGCTCCAAGCCCTTAAGCCATGAGCTGATTGTCGCCCTCCTCGACAGCCATCTGTTTGACCTGGTCAAGGCCGTGGAATTGCTCGCCGGGTTGAGCGTCCTCACCGGGCTTTTCACCCCGCTCGCGCTCATCATGTGCATGCCGGTCTCGTTTTGCGTGTTCTTCTGGGACACGCCGCTGGAGGGCTGGACGTCTCGCGCAGCGATCTACGGATGCTCGGTTCTGCTGTGCAACGTGCTGCTGTGCCTGGCGCACCTGAAGAACTATCAGTCGATGTTCGCCCTGCGTTCGAAGCCGCGGACCGTCGGTCTATCCCAGGCGCCGGGCGCGGCCCAGGCTGCGGGGGCACGGTCATGAAGGCGCTGATTCTCATCGGCCGCCTGATCTTCGGCGCCTGGATGCTGGCCAGCGGCATCAATCATTTCTTCTTCCCGCTCTGGACCCTGTCATCCGGGCATGAGCCGCTGGCCATGCAACTCATGGCCGCCCTGTCCCACTCCGGCCTGCTCGGCGTGGCCATGACCATACAGCTGGTGACGGGCGCCCTAATCCTCAGCGGATTCCTGGTCCCGCTGGCGTTGTGCGTGGTGATGCCGATCTGCACCTGCGCGCTCTACTGGTCGGTGATACTGGATCACCAGCCGCTCGGGTCGGCCCTGGCGGTGGTTGCCTTTGCCCTGAACGGCCTGCTGATGCTCGCCTACCTTGACCATTACCAAGGTGCGCTACAGCGGCATGCCCTGACGCTTGGCGAGGCATCGGCAGCCAGCAGATCCTTTGACTTCCTGTATGTGAACCCCAACGGCCGCACCTCGCGCGGCCAGTTTGTCGCGGCCCTGATTGCGCTGCTCATCGTGGCGGCGTTCTACGCCTTCATCGTGAAGGGGCTCACCGCCCATTGGTGCATGCTCATGCTGGTGTTCCCCGGGGTCGTGCTCCATGCCCGGCGTCTGCACGACATGGGACACAGCGCCTGGCTGGTTCTGGTACCTGGCGTACTTGCCGTCGTGG
>JBARBG010000120.1:0-33201 GCA_049792815.1 Steroidobacteraceae bacterium
CCCCCCGTGGCACTGTTCCAAAGCATCCTGATCCTGCTGACGCTGGCGGTACTGCTGCTGCAGGCCTCCCGCCGTCTGCGAATTCCCTATCCGACCATGCTGGCCGTGGCCGGTGTGGCCGTGGCCGCGCTGCCCTGGGCGAACGGCCTCGCCATCGACCCGAGTCTGGCCCTGGCGCTGTTCATCGCGCCGGCTATTCTCGACTCGGCATTCGACTTTCCGCTACGGGCGATTCGCACCTACTGGGTGCCGCTGCTGATTCTGGCAGTCGGCGCCGTATTGGTGACCACCGCGGCGGTGGCATGGGCCGGCGTCGTGCTCGGGGGGCTGCCGATTGCGGCGGCGGTGGTACTCGGGGCCATAGTCTCACCGCCCGACGCGGCGGCGGCGGCCGCCATGCTCAACCGACCGGAGCTACCGCGATCCACGGCCACGGTTCTCAAGGGCGAGAGCCTGCTCAATGACGCCGTCGCGCTGCTGATTTTCGGTATCGGCCTCAGGATCGTCGAAAACGGCGGCGGGGTCTTGCAGGCACTGCCGCAATTGGCCCTGGCGATTCCCGGGGGCGTGCTGCTGGGGATCGCCGCGGGCTTGGTCGTCTCCTATGTCATGCGGTTCCTGGTGGGAACGCTCGGCGGCATTCTGTTCCAGTTCGTCATGGCATTCAGCATCTGGCTGCTGGCCGAGCGGCTCGAACTGTCCGCGATTCTCGCCATGGTGGCCGCCGCGATGACTCTTGCGCTGCGCGAAAGCGCCATGCAGCCCCTGGATCGCATCCAGTCCTATGCCGTGTGGGGGGTGCTGGTTTTCGTACTGAATGTACTGGCGTTCCTCTTCATCGGGCTCGATGCGCGCGGCATCGTGCGCAGCCTCGACGCCGATCACCTGCGGCAGGACCTGGCGTTTGCCGGAATCGTGCTGGCCATCGTGGTCGTGGTGCGCATCGTGCTGGTGATGCTCTATAACCGAGCCATACAGCCGCTCGCGCGGCGTTACCATCAGGTGCCGGGACCGAGCATCAAGCAGGGCATCGTGGCCTCCTGGTGCGGCATGCGCGGCATGGTGACTTTGGCGGCGGCACTGGCCCTGCCCGAGACCTTCCCGCACCGCGACCTGGTGGTCTTAAGTGCGCTTGCGGTAGTGCTGGGCACCCTGGTGATACAGGGCATCACCCTTGAACCCCTGATCCGGTGGCTGCATTTTCCGCAAGACGGCCGCCAGGAGCAGGAGAAGGCCCGCGTGCGTGCGCTGCTGACCGATTCCGCGCTCGTATCCCTGGGGACACGAGACGGCACCGCGGCGGTGGCGCTGCGCCAGGAACTGCAGCTGGAGCTGATTGATCATCAGGCGCCGGGGCGTACCATCGGTGGGCTCGACGCGCTGCGACTGGAGGCCATAAGCCTGCAACGGCAGTTGCTGTGGCGCATGCGGCGCCAATGTGAGGTCGAAGAGGAAGTGTTCCGCGCCCTGGAGCAGGAACTGGACCTTCATGAGCTGGCCTCCATGCGCAAGCTGCAGCTGGAGCTGATCGACAGTTAGACACGCCAACCTGAATGAACGGAGACCGAATCATGAAGTCCCTGATCAGCATCGCCATCGCCCTGGTAGCCATCGCCGGTCTATCCCTGGCGTTCAGCGACAATGCGCCGGATCGACCGTACGGCGTGGCCGCCGATCATTGGGCGCCCATCAGCGCCACCCTGGGCGTCGTACTCATTCCGGATTCCGCACTGTCAGCGGAGTCGCCGCCGCCCACTGTCTCCCCCACGGCGGGACCCAAGGTGCCAATCGGGACCATTGATCCCAACGTCCTGATTGGGCCAACGACGCCAACCGTGCGCAGGATCATCGAAGAAGGCCAGCCCGTCCGTGGCTACATCATGGTCAAGCGCGGCAAACTCTGGCGGCCATTGCAGGTGGTGGCCCCTACCGTCTAAGGACCCTCCACCTGGTAGCCCTTGGCCTTGAACATGGCGAGCACGCCTTGCGCACCGAGCAGGTCGTGAATGGGCTTGAGCGCCAGGGTCGAGCGATTGTTCGCCAGCGCGAGTTCCGCCTCGCGGTTCCATGACGCGTTGGCTTCATCGATGAGCTGCTTGCTCTGCGCTGAAGTCGAGATGGCGGCAGTACAGACATCGATGGTCTTGGGAACCTCGAGCCGGCGCAACGCCGCGACATCGCCCAGGGACCAGGCCCGTGCCTCTTCCTTCATCGGTTCCACACCGGTCTCCAGGCGTTCGACCACCGCCTCCAGACAGCTCACCTGATCGTCCAGGGGGATCTGCCCCAGTTGTGTGACGAGGTCACGCGGCGCTTCGATCTTGAGCTTGGATTGGCGAATCGGCACATCGTGATGGCGGGCGAGCTTCAGCACCGTGTCCTGGGCCTGATTGCCGGCCGCCAGGTGTTCGTAGTCGAGCGCCTGGCGATACAGCCGCAGGGCCGCGAAGATGGGTTTGAGTCGCTCGATGCGGTGATCACTCCTGTCATAGCGATCCACCAGCGTCATGACGCGCGCATAAAGATTGGGCGGCAGCGCGTCCTTCAGGTGTCCGTTCTTGTCGATGACCTGAACACCGCGCCACTGGAAGTAAAGACGAACCCAGGTGAAGGGATTGGCATGGACGCTGACCGATGGATTGGTGGGAATGACCGCCTGCACCTCACCCAGCACCGACTCCACCTCGCGGGACTTCCAGATCATCTTGCGTGGCAGGGGATCCAGGGTGCCCAGCAGCCACAGCACATGATCACCCTTGCTGACCCGCCACAGGCGTGGACCGGGCTGTTCACCCGTGATTTCTACCTCCTGGATCGCCTCGGCTGGCGCGGCCTGCGCGGGCGGCGTGGCCACCGGCCCCGCCGCTGCAGCCAACCGGCCAATCCCCAATGCCAGCACGCCAAGCACGATTCCCAGACAGGCATACTGCCGGCCGGGAATCCGCTGCACGAGAGGTTCGGGGTGAGTCATGACTGAAATCCTGTCGGGCCGATGCCTGTGTGGCGCCATCCACTATCGCTGCGGGCCGCCGCTGTACCCACCGACATTGTGCCACTGTGAATCCTGCCGGCGTGCATCGGGCGCACACGCCGTCGCCTGGCTGACGGTCAAAACCGTGGACCTGGCATTTACGAGCGCGACGCCCCGCGAGTTCGCGTCCTCGCCGGGGGTCCTGCGGACGTTCTGCGGCACCTGTGGCACCCCGCTGACCTACCGCAATGAGCGCCGTCCCCTCGAAGTCGACGTCACCGTGTGCACGCTCGACGAGCCGTCACAGGCCGCGCCCGTCGACCACATCTGGATGCAGGACGCGCCTGAGTGGGACTCGCCATCCGATGGCCTGCCCCGGCATATGCAAGGCCGCAGCTGACCGGGCCGGAGCCCTTGCGAACGGCAAAAGCACCTTCGCTGCACCGGGCGGTTGAACACCGGGTCACTAGCCGTCAAGATAGCGCACCAGCGCGGCCGATCAATGGGTTGGCCAGGAATCATAGGGGAATGTGAGTGAAGAGCAGATCGATTCTGAACCGGGCGCTGCTGGCCGCCAGTGCCGCGCTGGTCGCCCTCCCGACCTTCGCGCACCACTCCTTCGCGATGTACGACCAGACGAAATTGCTGGTACTGACGGGAGTGGTGTACCAGTACGTGGCCCAGGCGAACCACGCCGAGCTGCATATTTACCTAATTGGACCCGACGGCAAGCTTGAGAGGAATGCCGACGGCAAGCTCCACGCCTACGGAATCGAGATGGCGGGCGCCGCGGCCGTCGCCGAACAGGGCATCACGGCCGAAACCATGAAGGCCGGCACCATCATCAGCGTCAAGGTCAATCCCTTGCGACAAGGCGAGGATTTCGGCTCCAAGGCCGGCAACAGTGGGCTGGCCAAGTGTCCCTGGAAGATGCCCCCCGTCCCCGGCAAGACCTGCGACACCGTCGAGGGCCACGAAATTCTGGGCGCCGCCAGTTTCTGACCGCCTGGTCCAATCGGGGGTAGCGCACCTTGAACAGTCTTGCCGTATGGCTGTCGGCCACGGTTCCCAGCGTGTTCCTGCAAACTCACGAGTCCTGGGCGTTGCCGGTCATCCAGTCCCTGCACATCGTTGGCATCGGAACCGCCGTCGGTTCGGGGCTGATGATGGCCCTGCGGGTATTGGGCTGGGTGGGAACGGACCTGTCGTTCGTGGACACCCAACGCCGCTTCGGCCCCTGGTTGACGGGTGCGCTGTGGCTGCTGCTGGCCAGCGGCGGGCTGCTGATCGTGGCCGAGCCGGTGCGCGAACTGATTACGTTCTCGTTCTGGCTGAAGATGCTGTGCGTGGCGGTCCTCGCCGTGGTCTCGGTCGCGTTCCAGAGGTCGGTCCGACAGCATGGGTCGCAGTGGGAGTACGTGATCAGCGCTCGCCCCGCGGTGCGCCTGGCAGCGGTGCTCACTTTCGTGCTGTGGGGCTGCATCATCATCCTGGGCCGTCTGATCGCCTACGACCATATCTGGGGCCATCTGTCGCCCGCGACCAAGGCCTGAGTCCACCGTGGACTTCACCAGCTGGCTCAAGAGCCTCGAGGACAGCGGCGTCGCCAACAGTCTTCGCGGTTCTCTCTATTACTTCCCCTTTCTGGAATCCGTCCACGTCATGGCGCTTAGCGTGGTGTTCGGAACCATCGTGGTCGTGGACCTGCGGGTGCTGGGCCTCGCTTCGCGACAGCGGCCGTTCACCAGGATGTCCTCGGAGCTGCTGCGCCTGACCTGGGGTGCCTTCGCGGTGTCGGTGCTGACCGGCGCACTGATGTTCACCACCAACGCCCGCGTGTATGCGCACAACACGGCGTTCCAGCTAAAGATGCTGCTGCTGCTGTGCGCCGGGATCAACATGGTCGCCTTCCACCTGACCGCGGGAAAGACCGTGGCCCGTTGGGACGCGGCGCCGCGGGCGCCGGGCATCGGCAGGGTGACCGCCGCACTGTCAATTGCGCTGTGGGTGGCCATCATCTTCACCGGCCGTGTGATCGGATTTACGACCACCGGCCAGCAGGCCAAGGAAGCCCCCGCGCCGGTGGGCAATTTCGACGATTTCCTGGGCGGCGCGCCATCGAGCAGCCCGGCTCCCGCTCAGCCCGCCACCGGACAAACCCCATGAAATCACTTGCTCCGCTCTGCGCCGTGTTGGGGACGCTGACGTTCGTCGTGGTCGCGTGGCCGGCTCCCGCCCAGACTCAAGGCTCTGGCCCGACAGCGCGCACGACGCGGCCCATACCACCTTTCGTGGGACCGCCGGCCGGCACCAAGCCGTTGCCCATCGATATGTTCACGTCGAAGAATTTCTACAAGGATAGGGCGCTGTGGACCGACCCGCGCTATTACCGCTGCAACACGCCGCGCGAGATGGTCGAATACATGTGGGAGACCGGCCGTATCGGGGCCAACCCTCCGACGAGTGCCTCCTGGGGCAACTGCAGCATCGACTACCCGCTGCAGAACATCGTCAGCCCCTACCCTTACAAGACCGCCAAGGCGCACTACGAAGCACTGTTGGCCGCGGCCCGGGCCCACGGCGGCCCGACGCTCTACACCAAGGCGACCACGCCCGATTGGGACGGCTTCTACCGCCGCGACCCGAAGGCCACTGACGTTCCCGGGCTCATCGCCAACGACCGCGTCAATTCCCCACTGGTCGGGCGCCTGGGCCTGCTCGGGGAACGCTGGTTCTGGGGCGGCATCAACCAGCCCTCCACGATCGTGTCGCTGCTCACGCCCGAATACCAGAAGCGCTACGTGCAGATGCTGTACCACGAGACCGTCAACAACTCCAAGCAGTGGAACGCCGAGTTCTGCTATCCGGAAGGGTTCACGCGCTGGTGGGCGTGGCCCTCGCGCGGTGACCAGTTTCAGCTGACCGTGAGCGTCAATCAGGTGCAGTTCATTTCCGGTATCGCCGATAATTTCCTGCGGCAGGTCCTCATCGGCCGGGAACACGTGCAGAAGGTGCCGCAATGGTATGGGGAGACCGTCGGGTTCTGGGACGGCACCACGCTGGTTGCCTGGACGGCGAATGTCCAGGCGTGGACCCAGCATACGATGTTCGAAAACAGCGGCAAGCTTGAGACCGTGGAGACCTTCAAGCCGGTGCTTGACGCCGAAGGCAAGTTCATCGGCATCGAGGACGAGGCCGTTTTCTATGATCCCGAGGCACTGCTGCAACCCGTAATTGTGAAGGACCGCTTCCTGCGGCGGGCCACCGCCGATGATGCGACGGCGCGGTTTACCTTCATCGAGTGCCTGAGCAACATCAAGAACGTGGACGGCCGGCCCAAGCAGATCAGCAAGAACGATCCGGATTTCATCGACTATTACGGCCGGCCGTGGGCGCAGGTGTGGGAAAAATACTTCGAAGCCGGCTGGGACAAGCCTGATGACTCGGGCGTGCCGGAGGATGTTCTCAAGTCTTTGCAGTGACGGGATGTGAGGTGCTGCAGATCCGGCGCGCTGTGCTCGATGATGCCGTCGAAGTGGCCAGACTCGCCAATGAACTCGGCTACGCCGCGTCGGCAAGCGTGATCTCCATGAGACTCGCGGCTTTGGCCGGGCAACCTGGCCACTTTGTAGCCGTAGCGCAGGTTCAGCCGGGAACCCTCGCCGGGTGGATATCTGCCGAGCGACGTCTGAGTCTTGAGTCCGGGGAGAGGGTGGAAATATCAGGCCTGGTCGTCGACAGTACACAACGCCGTCATAGGATTGGGCGTGGCCTCGTCAATGCCGTGGAGCGATGGACCGCCGAGTGCGGCCTGGCGTTGCTGGTAGTGCGCTCAAACATTGTGCGGCCGGAATCCCATGGATTCTATTTGAGTCTCGGGTACGTGCGCAGCAAGACCCAGCATGTATATTCGAAAACCGTCCCGTAGCGTGAGCAGCAGGTAGAGACGTGTCTGAAGATTTCGCAAACGCCGCCGCCATGAACCCCGACATCGCCGCCCCGGTGAGCATGGACACCGTGGTACGCAACAGGCTGGTCATCAACCTGCTCCTGGTCGCGACCTTTGTGGTGATTCTGAACGAGACGCTCATGGCCGTGGCCCTGCCGCGCCTGATGCGCGATCTCAACGTCACCGCCGCTGCCGTGCAATGGCTGACCACCGCGTTTCTCCTGACCATGTCGGTGGTCATTCCGGTTACCGGCTTTCTGCTTCAGAGGCTGAACACCCGGCCAGTCTTTGTGTGGGCGATGTCATTGTTCTCCCTGGGGACTCTGGTCGCTGCCCTCGCTTCCAACCTGGAGATCCTGGTGCTCGCCCGTATCATCCAGGCATCCGGAACCGCGATCATGTTGCCGCTGCTGATGACCACGGCCATGACTCTGGCGCCGCCGCAGTCCCGCGGCAAAACCATGGGGTTCATTACCACCGTCATATCGGTGGCGCCGGCCATAGGCCCCACCATCTCGGGGGTCATCCTCAACTATCTGAGCTGGCGCTGGATGTTCCTGCTGGTGCTGCCCATAGCGCTCGGCGCATTGGCGCTGGGCGCGCGCCGCATGGTGAATGTGACGACGCCCCACACCGCGCGGCTGGATGCAATTTCGGTAGTCCTTTCCGGGTTCGCCTTCGGCGGCATCGTCTACGGCTTGAGCAATATCGGCGTCGCCGGCGCCAGTGCGCATACGGCCGGCATCTGGAGTGCGGTCGGCGCAGTGTTCCTGGCGATATTCGTTTTCCGGCAGGTGAAGCTACAGGACACGGGCTACCCGCTGCTCGATCTGCGCACCTTTGCGTCGCGCAATTTCACAGTGTCGGTGCTGCTCATGGCGAGCATGATGATGGCGCTGTTCGGTACCATTATCCTGCTGCCCATCTACCTGCAGAACGTGCTCGGGCTGAGTACCTTGCAGACTGGCCTGTTGCTGCTGCCCGGTGGCCTGCTGATGGGATTGCTTGGACCCCATGTTGGGCGCTTATACGACAAGGCCGGCCCAATCAGGCTGCTGGTTCCCGGCGTGATAGTGGTGAGCGTCGTGCTCTGGGCGATGACACTGCTCGGTCCGCACACCCGGGTCGGCTATATCCTGGCCGGACACGTGGTGATGAGTGTCGGCTTTGCCTTTCTGTTTACGCCGCTTTTCACCGTTAGCCTGTCATCGGTGAAACCAGGCCTGTATTCACATGGCAGCGCTGTCATCGGCACCCTCCAGCAGGCCGCTGGAGCCGCTGGAGTTGCGTTATTCGTGGCCTTGATGTCGGCGCGGGCTGCGACGCTCGCGACGCGTGGGGTGGCCCCCATGGAGGCCCTGTCGGGCGGCATCCGCGCCGGCTTTCTGTGCGGCGCCATCATCTCGCTCTTCGCCGTAGCTTGCGTGTTCTTCGTGCGCAGGCCCTCTCAGCCCGGATAGATGCCCTCGACCACCGAGACAATGGAGTTCGTCGCCGTCACGCCTGAATACTGAAAGCCGGCCGCCTCCAATAACTTCCGATACTCATCAACGGTGCGCTCACGCCCCGTCAGGAACAGCATCATTTCAATGTCGAACAGCTTGCCGGTATCGGAGATATTCGGACCTTTGACGAGACACTCGGCGATGAGCACCCGGTTCCCCGGCTGTGCAACCGCGGCAATGTTCCTGAGTATTCTCACGCACTCCGCGTCATCCCAGTCGTGCAGAATGTGCCGCAGAAAATAGGCGTCCGCCCTGACCGGGATCTCCTTGAAGAAATCCCCGCCGACCACATCGCAGCGCTTCGACAGCCCGAGGTCCGAGATTCTCTTGCTGACCTGCGCCGCGACCTGAGGCGCATCGAAGAGCACGCCGGAACGCTGTGCGCCGCCTGCCAAATATCCGATCAGAACATCGCCATGACCGCCCCCGACATCGGCGAGCCGCCCGATGCGGGAAAAGTCGTAGCCGTTCAGAACTGCAGCCGTTTCAGGCCAGTGGATACCCTGCCAGGCGCGCTCCATGTGAGCTACGCGCTCGGGATGCTCCTGCATCCATGCAAACACATGCCTGCCGAACCTTTTCTCGAACGGTACATGGCCTGCCACGACGCCATCCAGAAGACCCAACACGGCTTCGAACGCGGTCTCGGAATTGAACACGATGAACGGCTGAAATGAGCCTTCGGTGTCGACCCGCAGCAGCTCAGCCATGGGGGTGAGCGCAAACACTCGGCCGGCTTTTTCCTCAAAGACTCCCTCGCTCGCGAGCAGCCGCATGACCCGATAAAGATATTCTGGATGGGCTTTTGCTTTTCGGGCGATTTCATCGCTGGAGCGCTCGCCGTTTGCGAGTTGATCCGCGACTTCGAGCTTCGCCACCACATACAGGCAGGCGGATTTCAGGAAGCCCATCTGCAGGTTGATCAGGGCACCAAGTGCCTTGTTGCGATCCATCAGTGTCCCCAATCGCCAGTTGCTGTGTGTTAGAAATGTGGCGCGCCAGGATCTTAGCACTCGAATTACTGCGGCGACTTCGGCGAGCAGCGGCCGCTGGAGGCGGCGCCTTATGTTCCGGTCTTGCTGCGGCCCTTGTCCTGGACCGCGCGGACCTTCAACTCCTGCGCGCGCTGTTTGTATTCAAGAGCTGCGTTTTCGAGCCGGTTGCGGGCGATCTGCGTAAAGCGCTCTGCGCGCAACAGCCCCGCGATGGGTGGCTGATGCTAGCCACTCACTGCTACAGATTGGTTGCAGAATCCGCAGCAACGACGCGAACTCATACATTCGTAAGACGGCGCGCAGATCCCTAAGTCGTGAAGCGTAGGCCATTGATTCCTATGTATAATGGCAAATGCCGCACGGTTACGTCGATTTGGAGACTCACACACAATGATTCTGGTCACCGGTGGAGCCGGGTTTATCGGCTCAAACCTCGCGGCTGCCCTGGCCGAACAGGGGGTTGCGGTGGCGATCTGTGACCGCCTGCGCTCGGGTTCCAAATGGCGCAACATCGGGAAGCTCGAGCTGCGCGACCTTGTCGCCCCGGAGCAGCTCGAGTCCTGGCTCAAACAGCAGGGTCACGCCTTGGATGCCATCGTGCACATGGGGGCCATTTCCTCGACCACCGAAACTGATGCCGATCTGATTGTCGAGACAAATTTCCGGCTGTCGCAGCTGTTGTGGCGCTGGTGCGCACAGCACGGCAAGCGCTTCATATTTGCTTCTTCGGCAGCCACCTATGGCAGCGCCGAAGCCGGCTTCGAGGATGACTGGTCCGTGGCCGCCCTGGCGCGGCTGCGCCCCCTCAATGCCTATGGCTGGAGCAAGCTGCTGTTCGATCGTTGGGCGGTACGCGAGGTGGCCTTGGGCACACCGCCGCCACAGTGGGTGGGCTTGAAGTTCTTCAATGTCTACGGCCCCAACGAATATCACAAGGGTGGCATGCAGAGCGTCGTGGCGCAGAAATATGCCGCCGCTGCCGCCGGCGGGCCCATCACCCTCTTCCGTTCGCACCGCGAAGGCATCAGCGATGGCGGCCAGCAGCGCGATTTCGTGTACGTGGCCGATTGCGTGCACGTGCTTCAGTGGCTGCTCGGCAATCCCAAGGTCTGCGGCATCTTTAACCTGGGCACGGGCAAGGCCCGCAGCTTTGCGGAACTCGCTGGCGCCTTGTATGCCGCTGTGGGCCACCCGCCGCGCCTCAACTTTGTGGAAACTCCGATGGCCATCCGGCCCAACTATCAGTATTTCACCGAGGCGCGCATTGAACGGCTGCGCAGCATGGGGTACACGCGGCCGTTCATGAGTCTGGAGGAAGGGGTGCGCGACTATGTGCAGCGCTTCCTGTCACAACCTGACCCCTACCGCTGATGGGCCTGACGCCTCGGTTGCCGGCGCCTATCCGCCATCTGATACTGGATCGGGATGGTGTGCTCAACCAGGAGGCAGCAGTCCACGGCTATGTTCTACGACCCGAAGACTTCAAATGGCTGCCCGGGTCGCTGCCGGCATTAGTGATGCTGTCGAGGCTCGGATTACGCATCAGCGTGGCGAGCAATCAATCGGCCGTGGGCCGCGGGCTGATGTCGCCGCAGCAGCTGGAGCAGGTGCTGGCGGCGATGCGCACTCAGGCTGAGGCCGCTGGGGCCCGCATCGATGCGCTGTATATCTGCAGCCACGCACCTGAGGCACACTGCGACTGCCGCAAGCCGGCGCCGGGGCTTATCCGCTCTGCCGTGCGGGAATCCGGAATTCCGCAAGGCGAGACCCTGGTGGTGGGAGATGACGTACGCGACGTGGAGGCAGCCAGGGCAGCCGGTGTCAACGTGGTGATGGTGCGAACAGGCAAGGGATTGCGCGCATCCGCCGAATTGCAGCAGCGCGGCGAAGTGCTGCCCGTGTTCGACGACCTGGCGCAGCTTGCGCGCGCTTTACAGGATCGACTTACGCATGACTGACTCTGCACAAACCGATCTGGCTCCGCTGCTCAGCCTGCTGGACAACTTCTCGGGCTTGAAAGTCTGGGTGGTCGGCGACCTGATGCTCGATGAATACGTCAGCGGGGCCGTGGACCGGGTGTCGCCGGAGGCTCCAGTGCCCATTGTCCGGGTGCACGAGACTGAGAATCGACTAGGTGGCGCCGCCAACGTGGCGCGGCAGGTGGCGGCTCTTGGGGCCACGGTTAGTCTGGCAGGCATCATCGGTGCCGACGCAGCGGGCGATGAATTGCTGCGCCTGTGCGCGGTTTCCGGCATCGATACCCGCAGCGTCGTCCGAACCGACAGGCGCCGCACGACGCGCAAACTGCGGGTGCTCGGACACAGCCAGCAGCTGCTGCGCATGGACTGGGAGGATTCCAGCCCCTGCGACGCCGACCTGTGCGCACGGCTGCTTGAAGCGCTGCCCACGTACTCTCCGGATGCCGTGATTCTCAGCGACTACGCCAAGGGTGTGCTTACTGCGCAGATTACCGCGCCGATCGCGGCGCGGGCGGGCGCTGCACCGGTGGTCGTGGATCCCAAGTCGCGGGACTTCGCGCGCTATCGCGGCGCGACCACTATTACACCGAACTTGCGCGAACTGGAACTGGCGGCCGGGAGGTCCCTGGATCCTACCGATGCCGAGTCCGTGGCGGCCGCGGCGCGGCCACTGATTGCTGCCGCGGGTCTGAACTCGATGGTGGTGACCCTGAGCGAGCACGGCATGTTGGTCGTGCCGGCCACCGGGGCGCCGACACGCGTCCCGGCCAGTCGTCGCGCGGTTTTCGATGTCACCGGCGCAGGCGATACCGCAATTGCGGTCCTGACCCTGTCGCTGGCTGCCAAGGCATCACTGGCGGACGCTGCGCGGCTCGCCAATGCCGCCGCGGGTGTTTCGGTGGGCCAGGTCGGCGCCGTCGCGGTGACCGCGGACGCTATCCGCAGTGAGCTCACCGCCTCACCGGACGCCAAGGTGTTGTCGCGCGCAGAATTGGCGGCCCGCGCTGCGTCGTGGCGCATTGCGGGCAAGCGCGTCGTCTTCACCAATGGCTGTTATGACCTGCTGCACGCCGGCCATCTATCCCTGCTGCACGGCGCCGCGCAGCTCGGAGATATCCTGGTACTGGCGATCAATAGTGATGCATCGGTGCGGCGCCTGAAAGGGGCCGAACGGCCGCTCGTGCCGCAGACCGAGCGGGCCGCGCTGCTGGCGGCACTGGCTTGCGTGGACGCCGTGACCATATTCGATGAGGACACTCCGCTGGCGGCCATTGCAGCGGTGCGTCCCCATATCCTGGTGAAGGGCGCGGATTACAAAGTCGAAGACGTTGTCGGGCGCGAGGTGGTGGAAGCGTATGGGGGCCGCGTTGCCCTGGTGCCCTTGCTGCCCAATAAGTCCACGACTGCTTTGGTGGATCGCATCAAGGGCATCGGCAAAGACAAGTGAATGCGGCCCGGCGCCGCGGGTTAAGTCTTGTTCGGCATGTGGGCGCGGCAGAATTTCGCTAGTTTGTTGACGGCCGCGCGGTACTCCTGGTCCGCCCAGGCGAATTCCAGCCAGAACTCCCGCTGTGCAGCCTGGGTCGCGGCATTGCGGCTCGCCGCAAACATTCGCAAGGCCTCATTGCGGTTCGCGCAATGCGCTCGCAGACGCGCCTGCAGCTCCCTGAGTTCCCCCAGTACTCTGCGCGACAGTGTTTTCAAAGCATGTCCACCGCGCTTCCTGTGTTGCCTGCTACATCGGGCGGGTGCGCAACTCTTCCAGCTCTGCGGTCGTCATGTCGAGCTCGCGGATCACGTCACGAAAGTACAGGCCGCACACTAGCGGCGCAGTGCTACAGCGACATTGCATTGCGCGTTAAGTTCCGCGCTTCTTGGGCCGCTGCCATCCGGGAATCGAGACCTGGCGGCTGCGTGCCAACGTCAATTGCTCCGCTGGCGCCGTGCTGACGATGGTCGATCCGGCGCCTATCGTTGCACCGGCCCCGATCTCCACGGGTGCCACGAGCATGCTGCCAGAGCCGATGAATGCCTTATCGCCGATTATGGTCGGCCATTTGTTTGCGCCATCGTAGTTGCAGGTGATGGTGCCGGCGCCGACGTTGACGCCCGCACCCACCGTGGCATCACCCAGGTAGGTCAGGTGGTTGGACTTGGATCCGGCCCCGATGTGCGTGTTCTTCACCTCGACGAAGTTTCCGATATGCACGCGTTCGGCGAGCACGCTGTGCGGCCGGAAGCGCGCGAACGGACCGATGTTGCAGTTCGGCCCGATGGTGGCGTGATCGATGAAGCAGTGGCCGAACACCTGGGTGCCGGCCGCGATCTGCGTATTGCGGATCAGACAGTTGGGACCGATTCTTACGCCGTCGCCGAGCGTGACCTCGCCCTCCAGAACCACGTTCACATCTATCGTCACGTCCTGTCCGACAGCTACTGTACCGCGCACATCCACGCGCGCCGGATCGATCAGCGTGGCACCGTCAAGCATGAGCTTGCGGGTCTGGCGGGCCCGGTGGATGCCTTCCGCCGCAGCGAGCTGCATCCGGTCATTGATGCCGTGCACTTCCTGTTCGTCGGGTGCAATGAGCGGCTGCACGGCCACACGATCGCGCACCGCCAGGGCGACTACATCGGTCAGGTAGTATTCGCGCTGCGAATTGCGATTATCCAGCCGGCCCAACCACTTTGTCAGGTGGCCGGCGGGCATTGTCATGACGCCGGTATTACATTCGCGGACGCGGCGCTGCTTCGCCGTGGCGTCCTTCTCTTCAACGATGGCCTGCACCCGGCCGCGCCCATTGCGCAGCACCCGTCCGTATCCGGTGGGGTTATTGGCGTTTACGGTCAGCAGTCCGACGGCGTCAGGCCCGGCCGCCTGCAACAGCGACTCCAGGGTTTCCTTCGTGATGAATGGGGCGTCGCCGTACAGGATCAGTACCCGCTGCGGCGCCGACAACAGTGGCGCGACCTGCGCCACGGCATGTCCCGTGCCCAGCTGTTCGGCCTGAATTACCCAGGATACGGTCTCGTGGGCGAAGGCCTTGGGCACCGCTTCGCCTCCATGTCCGTACACGACGTGGATGGCGGCCGGGTTCAGGCTGTGGGCCGTGTCCAGCACATATTGCAACAGCGGTCTGCCGGCCAGTGTCTGCAGCGCTTTGGGCAGTCTCGACTTCATGCGCGTGCCGGCGCCGGCGGCCAGGATGATGACCACCAAAGGCGGCGCGGCCGGGGGCGCCCGCTTGGTGGGACGCGCCTTGGGGATCGGGCGGGATCGAGCGGTTTTCTGGGTCGCCACTTTTGGCCTCAATGTCGTGCCGTTGATTGCGATGGCGGCCCGCTGCAACTGCGGGCCGCCGCTGCGTCGAGCTGTAGCAGCCGGGCCTGCAGGCGCGGTCCGACATACAGCTTCGGATTGGAATGGATGTCACCTTCATCAGTCTCGCGCTGGCGGATGATGCGCGCCGTGTCGGTATACGCCTGATTCAGTGAACAGGCGCGCGGCAACGCGTCCTTGAGCAGTGCCTCGCCGAAATACGTCAGATCACGCGTGTCGTCACAGCCGAACGAGCTGTGATATGAGTCGGCCGCCGTCATGATCAGTGTCGAATCGTCTCGCAGGACCGGAATGAAGATGCCGGAGTAACAGGCCGATACGATGATGACACGCCAGCGAATGTGGGACTCGTTCAGGATCTTGCGCACATCCTGTGGCGAGAGGGCATCTTCGGGCATCTTGCCGTTGGTGATGGCGATGCCGTCCTCGTCGTTGCCGTGGGAGGTGAGCATCAGCACCAGAGTGTCCCGGTCCGGGTGCATCCGCCGACCGATGGCGTTCACGGCGGTGCGCAGGTTATCGAAGGTCGCCAGCGGGTAGGTGCGCCGGTCGTGGATGTCATTGACCAGCAGCAGTGAGCGGTTGCCGGTGGCGTAGCGCGCGCCAAAGACCTGCTGTGCCAGTTCGGCCTCCTTGCGGAATACCATCTGCTCACCAAAGCCAGCGAAGCCCACGAAGTAGACATCCCCGGCGGCCGCATTGCCGCGGTCCATCCGGGCTACAGCACCCATCAGGGTCTGGCGTTGGGACGGTGCCGCAAGGCTTGCACCGGCCAGGCACAGGAGCAGGCAGCCAATGGTGACTCGTCCCATGGCGGTGAGCTTACCGCGACCGCAGCCTAGCCGCGGATCTTGCGCAGGCGTTCGATGATTTTCAGCTGCGCGGCGACGCGGACCAGTTCGGCCAGCGCCTCGGCCTGATCGATCGCCCCGGCGCGATCCTTCAAGGCCTCCTCGGCGCGCTGCTTCGCAGCCAATGCCGCGGACTCGTCGAGATCCTTGGCGCGCAGGGCGGTATCGGCCAGGACGGTCACCACGCTGGGCTGGATTTCCAGCGCACCGCCGCCGACGTAGAACACCTGCTCTGCGCCATCGGGAGTCTGCACCCGTACTTCGCCGGCCCTGAGCAGGGTCAGGAGCGGTGCGTGCCGCGGGGTGATGCCGAGGTCCCCCTGGCTGCCCGGAGCTATCACCATGGTCGCTTCGCCGGAGAAGATCTCCCCCTCCGCGCTGACGATCTCGACCTTGATTGTGTGGGTGGCCATTACTGCAGCTTCTTGGCCTTTTCCACGGCTTCGTCGATGGACCCGACCATGTAGAAGGCCTGTTCGGGCAGGTGGTCGTACTCGCCGCTGAGGATGCCCTGGAAACCACGGATGGTGTCTTTCAGCGGCACGATCTTGCCGTCCTGGCCGGTGAAGACCTTGGCGACGTTGAAGGGCTGCGAGAGGAAATTTCTCACCTTGCGCGCGCGGTATACGACCTGCTTGTCCTCGGCCGACAGCTCGTCCATGCCGAGGATGGCGATGATGTCCTGCAATTCCTTGTAGCGCTGCAGCACGGCCTGCACGCCGCGCGCGGTGTTGTAGTGCTCCTCACCGACGACCAGCGGATCCAGCTGCCGGCTGGTCGAATCCAGAGGATCCACCGCCGGATAGATGCCGAGGGACGCAATCTGCCGCGACAGCACCACCGTGGCGTCCAAGTGGGCGAAGGTGGTGGCGGGTGAGGGGTCGGTCAGGTCATCCGCGGGCACGTACACCGCCTGGATGGAAGTGATGGATCCGGTCTTGGTGGAGGTGATGCGCTCCTGCAGCACGCCCATTTCCTCGGCCAGCGTGGGCTGGTAGCCCACCGCCGACGGCATGCGCCCCAGCAATGCCGATACTTCAGTCCCGGCCAGGGTGTAGCGGTAGATATTGTCGACGAAGAACAGCACGTCGCGGCCCTTGGTGCCGTCCTCGCGCACTTCGTCCCGGAAATATTCGGCCATGGTGAGGCCGGTGAGCGCGACGCGCAGGCGGTTGCCCGGCGGCTCGTTCATCTGGCCGTAGACCATCGCAACCTTGGAGTTGGACAGCGTGTCCTTGTCGATGACGCCCGACTCGATCATCTCGTGATAGAAGTCGTTGCCCTCGCGGGTGCGCTCACCCACGCCGGCAAATACCGACAGGCCACTGTACTGCTTGGCGATGTTGTTGATCAGCTCGAGCATGTTCACGGTCTTGCCCACGCCTGCGCCGCCGAACAGACCGACCTTGCCGCCCTTGGCGAAGGGTACCAGCAGGTCGATGACCTTGATGCCGGTGACCAACAGGTCCTGACCGCCCGCTTGGCTCTCGAATGACGGTGGCGGACGGTGAATCGGCAGATGGTGCGGTGAGTCCACGGGGCCGCGGTTGTCCTGGGGGCGACCCAGCACGTCCATGATGCGGCCCAGGGTGGCCTTGCCCACGGGTACCGAGATCGGCCCGCCGGTGGAGCGCACGGGCAGACCGCGCTTGAGGCCTTCGGATGCACCCATGGCGATGGTGCGCACCACCCCGTCGCCCAGCTGCTGCTGCACTTCCAGGGTCAGGTCGGTGTCGGTGAGCTTGAGCGCTTCGTACACCTGCGGGATGTTTTCGCGCGGGAACTCGACGTCGATGACGGCGCCGATGATCTGGGTGATCTTGCCTTCAGCAATAGTGGTCATGCTTTGTCCTTAAACGGCCGCGGCGCCGCCGACGATCTCCGAAAGTTCCTTGGTGATCGCAGCCTGGCGGGCCTTGTTGTAAACGAGTTGCAGGTCCTGGATGATCTTGCCGGCGTTATCGGTGGCGGCCTTCATGGCGACCATGCGGGCGGCCATCTCCGAGGCGACGTTTTCCACGACTCCCTGGTACACCTGCGACTCGATGTAGCGCATCAGCAGTCCTTCGAGGATTGCGGCCGCGTCGGGTTCGTAGAGGTAGTCCCAGTGCTCCGGAAGTCCCTGGTTATCGACCGCCGTGACCGGCAGCAGCTGCGTGACGCTTGGCTGCTGCGTCATCGTGTTCACGAATTTCGCATTGGCGAGGTACAGGCGGTCGATCTTGCCTTCGCGGTAGGCATCGAGCATGACCTTGATGGTGCCGATCAGATCCTTGATATGCGGACGATCGCCAAGGCCCGAGACGCTGCCGAGTATGGGCGTGGCCAAGCGGCGGAAGAAGGCGATGCCCTTGGTGCCCACGATGGCCAGGCTTACCTGTGCGCCCTTGTTCTGCCACTCGCGCATCTGCAGCAGCACCTGCTTGAACAGGTTCGCGTTGAGTCCGCCGGCGAGTCCGCGATCGGTCGAGATGAGGATGAACCCCACCGACTTCGGCTCGCGCTCCATCAGAAACGGGTGGCGGAAATCCGGATTGGCCTCGTTCAGATGGCCAATCACGGTACGCATTTTTTCCGCATACGGGCGCGCCAGCTTCATGCGGTCCTGCGCGCGACGCATCTTGCTGGTGGCCACCATCTGCATGGCCTTGGTGATCTTTTGAGTGCTCTTGACACTCGCGATCTTGGTACGGATTTCCTTGGTGCCGGGCATGCTCGAGTCTTCTTCAGTAGCTGCCGTTGGCCAGGAAGTCTTCGACGATCTTCTTCAGCGTCGCCTCATGTTCCTTGAGTACCGGCTTGGCGTTGATGGCATCCAGTGAAGCCTTATGGCTGGTATTCGCGAAGCCCTGCAGGGCCGCCTCAAAGGCGACGATCTTCTTGATCTCGACCTTGTCCATGTAACCGTTATTGACGGCATAGATCGACAGCGCCATTTCCGCGACCGACTGCGGCTCGTACTGCTTCTGCTTCATCACCTCGGTGGTGCGCTGGCCGCGTTCCAGCTGCCTGCGGGTCGACTCGTCAAGATCCGAAGCGAACTGCGAGAACGCCGCCAGTTCCCGGTACTGCGCCAGCGCCAGGCGGATGCCGCCGCCTAAGCGCTTGATGATGTCGGTCTGCGCCGCACCACCCACGCGTGACACCGAGATGCCGGCGTTCATGGCCGGGCGGATGCCGGCGTTGAAGAGGTCGGTTTCCAGGAAGATCTGGCCGTCGGTGATCGAAATCACGTTGGTCGGCACGAAGGCCGTGACGTCGCCAGCTTGGGTTTCAATGATCGGCAGCCCGGTCAGCGAGCCGGTCTTGCCCTTGACGGCGCCCTTGCTGACCATCTCCACGTACTCTTCGTTGACTCGCGCGCTGCGCTCGAGCAGGCGGGAGTGCAGATAGAAGACATCGCCGGGAAAGGCTTCGCGGCCCGGGGGACGGCGCAGCAGCAGCGAGATCTGGCGATACGCCACGGCCTGCTTGGACAGATCATCGTAAATGATCAGCGCGTCCTGGCCGTTGTCCATGAAGTACTCGCCCATGGTGACGCCGGAGTACGCGGAGATGTACTGCATGGCGGCCGGGGTCGAGGCCGAGGCCGCCACCACGATGGTGTGCTTCAGGGCCCCGTGTTCCTCGAGCTTGCGCACCACGTTCGCGATCGTCGACTGCTTCTGGCCGATGGCGACATAGACGCACTTAATGCCGGAGGACTTCTGATTGATGATGGTGTCGATCGCCATCGCGGTCTTGCCGGTCTGGCGATCGCCTATGATCAGCTCGCGCTGGCCGCGGCCGATCGGCACCATCGAGTCCACGGACTTGTATCCGGTCTGCACTGGCTGTGATACGGACTTGCGGTAGATCACGCCCGGGGCGACGCGCTCGATGGGCGCGGTCTGCTTGGCATTGATCGGACCCTTGCCGTCGATCGGGGCGCCCAGCGCATCCACGACGCGGCCCAGAAGTTCCGGCCCCACCGGCACTTCGAGAATGCGGCCCGTCGTCTTGACGGTGTCGCCCTCACCCAGATGCTTGTAGTCGCCCAGCACCACCGAGCCCACCGAGTCCTGCTCCAGGTTCAGCGCGAGCCCAAAGGTGTTGCCCGGGAACTCGAGCATTTCGCCGTAGCGCGCATCGGCCAGGCCGTGCACGCGCACGATGCCGTCAGTGACGGACACGATGGTGCCGACATTGCGCGCCTCGGTGACGCCCTTGAAATTCTCGATGCGCTGCTTGATGAGATCGCTGATCTCGGTTGCCTTGATGGCCATGTTTAGGATTCCTTTAGTTCATTGGCGATGCGCTCCAGGCGCCCGCGTACCGAGCCATCGATGACCAGGTCACCGGAGCGCACCACGGCGCCGCCGAGAAGTTCTGGGTCGGTCGTGCAGTGCAGGCGCACCTCGCGCTTCAGACGCCGGGACAGTGCCGCGGCCAGGGACTGCTGCTGTTTCTCAGCCAGCGCCACGGCCGAAGTCACGGTGACATCGGCGATGCCTTCGGCTTCGTCCTTGTAGCTGTCAAACAGCGCCGCGATTTCCGGCAGACAATCCAGGCGCTGCGCCTCGGCCAGTGCCTGCACAAAGTTGCGGCCGTGCGCGCCGAGGCCCGCGCCGGCGATGTCCAGGACCAGCTGTGACAGCTGCGCCGTGGTCACGTGCGGGTCACCGAGCAGGGAATGCACCCGCGGATCGCCCACCACGGCCGCGGCCGTATGCAGCGCGCCGGACCAGGCGTCCAACATGCTGTCGCCACGCGCCTCGGCGAAAGCCGCTTTGGCGTAGGGGCGGGCGATGGTCGTCTTGTCCGCCATGCTCTAGATCTGCGTAGCGAGCTTGTTGAGCAGCTCGGCATGCGTCTTGGCGTCGATTTCGCGTTCCAGCACCTTGGAGGCGGCGCTGATGGCGAGCGCGGCCACATCCTTGCGCAGCGATTCGCGCGCGCGGGTGGCTTCCAGCTCGATCTGCGACTGGGCCGAGGCCGCTATGCGTGTGGCTTCGTCGTTCGCCTGGCCCTTGGCCTGCTCGACCAGTTCATGGGCGCGCTTCTGTGCCTGATCGATGATGTGCGTCGCGCGCTCGCGGGCCTCGCGGATGACCTCATCGGACTTGACCTGCGCCTGCGCCAGGGACTGCTGTCCCTGATCGGCGGCTTCCAGCCCCAGAGCGATCTTGCGCGACCGCTCGTCCATGGCGCCCAGTATCATCGGCCACACGAAGCGCATCACGAACCATATGAGGATCGCAAAGACGAGCATCTGAATGATGAGCGTCAGGTTGAAATTCACCCTCGTCTCCTGATATCGCTGCTCTTAGTGCGCCGCCGCGGCGGCTGCCTTCTGCAGGGCATCCACAAACGGGTTGGCGAACGTGAAGTACAGCGCGAAGCCGATGCCGATGAACGCCACGGCGTCCAGAAACGCGGCCACCAGGAACATTCTCACCAGCAGCGCCGGTGCCAGCTCGGGCTGGCGGGCCATGCCTTCCAGGAAGCGGCCACCCAGGATGCCGAAGCCGATCGCCGTGCCGAGGGCGCCCAGGCCGAAGATGATGCCGACTGCCAGCACCGTCATGGCCTCAATGTGTGCAATGTTTTCCATTCAACTCTCCAGATAGAAACGGACTAATGATGCTCGGACGCCTGCGACAGGTAGACGATGGTGAGCATCATGAAAATGAAGGCCTGCAGCAGGATCACCAGGATGTGATAGATCGACCAGGCCACGCCCAGAACGATGGAGCCCAGGATAAAGCCCCAGCCTGACAGCGAGTACAGCGCCGTGTACCCGGCCGAGAGCGTCAGCAGCGCGATCAGCACGAACACCATCTCGCCCGCATACATGTTGCCGTAGAGACGCAGCGACAGCGACACCGGTCGGGCGAGGAACGAGGGCAGTTCGAGTATCAGATTGAACGGAATGCACAGGATGCGCACCACGATGTTCGCGTTCTTGCCGCTGGTGGGGAACGGGTGCATGGCCAGTTCGCCCAGGAAACCGCCGAGGCCCTTCATTTTCACGCTGTAGAACAGGATGAGGATGAATACCGTGAGTGACATGGCAAAAGTCATGTTGAGATCGGTGCTGGGCACGATGCGCAGGTGGCCCAGCCCCAGCAGTGGGGCCGCCTTGGGCAGCAGGTCCACCGGCAGATCGTCCATGGCGTTGAACAGGAACACCCAGCAGAAGATGGTCAGCGCCAGCGGCGCGATCAGCTTGCTGTCGCCCTGGTAGACGCCCTTGACCTGCGCGTCGACCGTTTCGACGACGAACTCGATGAAGTTCTGCAGTTTGCCGGGCACGCCGGTGGTGGCCTTGCGCGCCACCGCATAGAAGGTCCCGCCAAACACCACGGCCAGCAGCACCGAAAAGAACACGGTGTCGAGGTTCACCACCGAAAAATCGAACAGACCATGCGCGGAATGGTTGGTGAGAAAGGTCAGATGATGGGCGATGTACTCCGTCGAACTCGGAGTCTGTTCTGCCAGTTGTGGAACGAAATTGCTCATCTCACCATCTCATGCGGCACGGGCTTCAGTCCGTCCGGACCACAGCGCACGCGCCAGTACCACCCAGTACACCAAAAACGTGGCCATATAGGCCGCAAGCATCGCCACCGGGTTCACTTTCATGAACACCAGCGCCAGCACCAACAGCACGATGACCACCGTGATCTTGGCAAACTCACCGACAAAGAACGCCAGCAGCATCCGCTCGGCGCTCGACCCGGACAACCGGCCGAATGCCAGCACTGCCATCGCGATGCTCGCCAGCGTGCTGGCGCCGCCGCCGACCACCGCCGACCATCCCGCACGGGGGCCCGCCACCACCAGACTCACTGCCGCCGCCAGCACCGTCACGACCAACTGTGCGCGCACGCACATGAACGCCAGCCGGCGCGCGCCGGGCAGGTCAAGGGTGATCACCGGAATTTCAAGTGCATTTCAGGCGACACCGCTTCGACAGGATTTGTTTGTCCGACAGCCACTTACGTGGGCGGACCATGACGGCGGCGAATTATAGATATGCCGGCAGGAAAACGCTACAAATTGGGGCGCGACTGCGACCGATTTAACGGATGTGGGCGAGAATGCCGTCCAGCTCATCCAATGTGTTGTAGCTGACCACCAGTTTGCCCTTGCCCGAGCGGCCGTGTTGGATGGCCACGCGGGCGCCGAGCTTCTCGGACAGATCCTGTTCCAGGCGCTTTACGTCAGGATCCGCGGCCGGGACGACGTCGGCACTGGCCTTGCCGGTTCCCGACTGGGACATGCGCCGGACGATGGCCTCGGTCTCGCGTACCGACAGCCCCTTTTTCGCAACCAGCGCGGCCACCTCGACCTGCTGGCGGCGGGTGGTCAGGCCCAGCAGGGCACGGGCATGACCCATCTCCAGAGCCCTGGCTTCCAGCTGCTCGCAGACCTCGGGCGCCAGGTCTAGCAGCCGCAGCAGGTTGCTGACGGCGGCGCGGGAGCGCCCGACGGCCTCGGCGCACCGCTGGTGGGTCATGCTGAATTCGCTGATCAGGCGCTCCAGCGCCCGCGCCTCCTCCAGCGGATTCAAGTCCTCGCGCTGGATGTTCTCGATGAGCGAGACGGAAATGGCGGTCTCATCGGGTACGTCGCGCACGATGGCCGGAATGTCGGCAAGCCCGGCGAGCTGCGCGGCGCGCCAGCGCCGTTCACCGGCGATTATCTCGTAACGCTGGCCACCGGAGGGGGTCGTGGCCTCGATGGGACGCACGACGATGGGTTGAACCACGCCCTGGGAGCGGATCGAGGCCGCCAGCTCATCGAGGCTTTCAGGGTCCATGTGGGAGCGTGGCTGGTAACGGCCACGCTGCAGAATGTCCAGAGGCAGGCGGGTCAGACGGTCGCCGAGGGCGGTGTTCGCCGGTGGCGCCGGCATGGCCGCGGCAAGATTTTGGGTATCAGGGCCGCCCATCAGGGCATTGAGGCTACGGCCGAGGCTGGGCTTCTTAGTAGTCATGCCCGCCTACTGCAGACCCTGAGGGCCAGGGGCGGTAGGTGGCGTCGGCGGCTCGTCATCGCGCCGTATCATTTCCCCGGCGAGGGCCAGGTAGGCGAGCGCGCCGCGCGACTCCTTGTCATGCAGCAGCGCCGGCTTGCCGAACGAGGGCGCCTCGGCGAGGCGCACATTGCGCGGAATGATGGTGCGGAACACCTTGTCGGGAAAATGCATGATGAGCTGCGCACCGACCTCGTTGGACAGGTTGTTGCGCGGGTCGAACATGGTGCGCAGCAACCCCTCGATCTCCAGCGCAGGATTCACGGCCGCGCGAATCTGTTCCACCGTCGCCAGCAGCCCGGTGAGCCCCTCCAGGGCGTAGTACTCGCATTGCATGGGGATGAGCACGCTGTCGGCCGCGACCAGGGCGTTGACGGTGAGCAGATTCAGCGCCGGCGGACAGTCGATGAGGATGACGTCAAACTCTTCGCGGATCGGTTTCAGGGCCGCGCGCAGCTTCATTTCCCGGCCCGCGATCAGCGACAGCAGCCGCACTTCCGCCACCGTCAGATCCTGATTGGTGGGCAGCAGTGTAAAGCCTGCCGGCTCGATGGGGACCAGCGCGGAGCGGATGTCCGCTTCACCCATCAGGACTTCACAGGTGCCCTGCGTCAACTGCGATTTGTCGACGCCGCAACCCATGGTGGCATTGCCCTGCGGATCGATGTCGATCAGCAGCACCCGGCGCCGCGTTGCCGCCAGTGAAGCCGCGAGATTAACCGCGGTCGTGGTCTTGCCGACCCCGCCTTTCTGATTGGCAATGGCGATGACTCGCTTCATACCGTAAGTCTACAAGGTGGCGATGATGAGATGGCGTTCCTCGTTCAATCCGGGCACCTGCAGCGGCACCGGCGGTTCAATCCGCCAGGGCGCCGCAACGGCCGCAATTTCCTCCTCGGGGACCCTGCCCTTCATGGCCAGCACCCGGGTCCCCGGGCCGCACAGGGGCCCGACCCAGGCCAGCAACTGCGGCAGGGCCGCGCAGGCCCGCGCCACGACCGTATCGAAAGCCTGCGCCGGCCGCAGTTCCTCCATTCGTGCATGCAGCGCCTCGACGTTCTTGAGCCCCAGGGTCCGAGCCGCGTGGGCCACGAAGCGCTGCTTCTTGCCGTTCGAATCGATCAGCACACAGCGCCGGCGCGGGGCGATCAGTGCCAGCGGCAGGCCTGGAAAGCCGGCGCCCGTGCCCACATCCGCCAGGGTGCTGCCCTGCACAAAGGGCGCCACGGACAGGCTGTCCAGCAGATGATGCGTGAGCATCTGTTCACGCTCGGTGATGGCGGTGAGGTTGTAGGCGCCGTTCCAGCGGGTCAGCTCATCCAGCAGCCGCAGCAGGGACTGCGCCGTACCGTCGTCGAGATCGACCTGCAGCTGCCGGGCGCCGGCCACCAGCGCCGCATGCTCATCGCCCATTGCTGACCAGTTCTGCCATGAAGTCATTGACGGTGAGGGCCGTGAGCCGCGCAGCATCGGCAAACAACGCCACCACGCGTGCGGCCTGGCCTGGTGGATAGTGCGCGTTCACGGCACTTTCAAATTTGGCGACCATCAGCGGCTGGCCTTCCGCGCGCCTGCGCCGGTGCCCGACGGGGAAATCAACCTGCACGCGCGGCGTGGCGCTGCCGTCCTTGAAGAACACCTGCACGGCATTGCCGATGAAGCGGCGCTCCGGATCGTAATAATCCTGGGTGAAACCCGCGTTCTCGCGAACCTGCATCAGGCCGCGCAGCTTGTCGATGCGCGGATCGGCCGCCACGTCGTCCTCATAGTCCGCGGCGATGAGTCGGCCGAAGATCAGCGGCACCGCCACCATGTACTGGATGCAATGGTCGCGATCGGCGGGATTGGCCAACGGACCGGTCTTGTCAATGATGCGCACGCCGGGTTCCTGGGTCTCGATCACGATGCGATCGATGCTGTCCAGGCGGTCGCGAACGGCGCCATGCAGGGCCATGGCGCATTCCACGGCGGTTTGCGCGTGGAATTCCGCCGGCCAGGAAATCTTGAACAGGATGTTTTCCATCACGTAGCTGCCGAAGGGCTGGAACACCGACACCGACTGGCCGGCGAACAGCACCTCCTGGAATCCCCAGCGTGGCGCGCTCAGCACGGTGGGATAGCCCATCTCCCCCGCCAGCGCCATGAGGGCATGGCGAACGCCGCGGCTGGTCGCATCGCCAGCCGCCCAGCTCTTGCGTGATCCGGTATTGGGCGCGTGACGGTAGGTGCGCAGGGCGCCGCCGTCAGCCCAGGCGTTTGATACCGCGTTGCAGACCTGCGCCTGCGAGCCGCCCAGCATCGCGGTCACGACCGCCGTCGTGGCCACACGCACCAGCAGCACATGGTCCAGGCCCACGCGGTTGAAACTGTTGGTGAGCGCCAGTACGCCCTGGATTTCATGGGCGCGGACCATCGCCGTGAGCACGTCCGCCACGGTAAGAGGAGCGCGCGCCTGCATCAGGGCCTGGCGTGACAGGTAGTCCGCGACGGCCAGCACGCCGCCGAGATTATCCGACGGGTGTCCCCATTCAGCTGCCAGCCAGGTGTCGTTGAAATCCAGCCAACGCACCATGGCGCCGATGGCGAAGGCCCCTTGCACGGGATCAAGCTCCAGGGAGGTACCGGGGACCCGCGCGCCGCCCGGCATCACCGCGCCCGGTACCACCGGGGCGATCAGGCGCGCACAGGCCGGAACTTTCAGCGCCAAGAGGCCGCAGGCCAGGGTATCCATCAGACAATGCCGCGCGGTCTCAAACGCCAGCGACGACACCGGCGGCGGCGTGCTCACGAAGCTTGCGATCTGCGTGAGCACCGCGTCGGGCGCGGAGCGCTGCGCGCGCTTTGGGTCAAATGCTGACATCACTTCACCGGCGCTTGTTGAGCGGCACGTAGGCGCGGGGAGCGGGACCTACGTATTCGGCGGCGGGGCGCACGATCTTGCCGTTGTCGCGCTGTTCCATGACATGGGCCGACCAGCCGGTGGTGCGCGACATCACGAACAGCGGCGTAAACATGGACACCGGGATTTCCAGCAGGTGGTAGAGAACGGCGGAGAACCAGTCGACATTCGGGAACAGCCGCTTCTGCTGCCACAGCACCGACTCGATGCGATCGGCGATGTCATAGAGCGTGCTGTCGCCGTACTCATGGGACAGCTGCAGCGCCACTTCCTTGGCGACGGGGTGGCGCGGATCGCCGATGGTGTAGACCGGGTGACCGAAGCCGATGATGACTTCGCGGGCCGCGAGCCGCGCCAGGATGTCCGCTTCCGCGGCTTCCGGATTCGCGTAGCGCTGCTGGATCTCCAGCGCGACTTCGTTGGCACCGCCATGCTTGGGCCCGCGCAGTGCACCAATGCCACCGACCAGGCAGGAGTAGAGGTCCGAGCCGGTGCTCGCGATCACACGCGCGGTAAAAGTCGAGGCATTGAACTCGTGCTCGGCGTACAGAATGAGCGAAGTATTCAGGGCTTTCACCCAGGATGCCGGCGGCGCGCGCTCATGCAGCAGATGCAGGAAGTGTCCAGCCACCGATTCATCGTCGGTTTCGACGGTGATGCGCCGGCCGCTGCGGCTGAAGTGGTACCAGTACGTGAGCATCGAGCCCAGTGATGCGACCAGTTGATCGGCGATCTCACGGGCGGTGCTGACGCCATGCGCGGGAGGTTCGGGCAGCGCACAGCCCATGGCGGAGACGCCGGTGCGCAGTACATCCATGGGATGCGCTGCCGGCGGCAGCACCTCGAGGGCCCCGCGCACCGTGCGCGACAGTCCGCGCAGTGATTTGAGCTTGGCGCGATAACTGGCCAGCGTCGCGGCATTGGGCAGTTCACCGTGTATCAGCAGGTAGGCAACCTCCTCGAAGGAGGCTTCGCGCGCCAGGTCCAGAATGTCGTAGCCGCGATAATGCAGATCGTTACCGGTCTGGCCCACGGTGCACAGCGCCGTGGACCCGGCCGTTACGCCGGCCAGGGCGACGGATTTTTTCGGACGCAATGCGCCGGACGCTTCGCTCATTCTCTACTCCTGTGGCGGATTGCTGCCGAACAGCCGGTCCAGCCGTTCCTCGTAGGCGTGGTAGCCCAGCACGCTGTAGAGCTCCTCGCGCGTCTGCATGCGCGCGATGAGCGCGCGCTGCGTGCCATCGTGGCGAATGCCGTGGTACACCTCCTGCGCCGCCTTGCTCATGGCCCTGAATGCAGAAAGCGGATACAGCGCCAGCCGCACTCCGACCTGGCCGAGCTCCTCCGCGGTGAACAGTGGCGTGCGGCCGAACTCGGTGATGTTGGCCAGCACCGGCACCGGTAGCGCCGCGGTGAACTGGCGGTACTCAGCCAGTGTGGTCATGGCCTCGGCGAATATCATGTCGGCGCCCGCCGCCACATAGGCTTGCGCGCGCGCGATGGCGCCTGTGAGGCCTTCAACGGCATGCGCATCGGTGCGCGCCATGATCACGAAGGAGCGGTCGGCACGCGCATCGAGCGCGGCCTTCAGCCGGTCGCACATCTCCCCGGCTGCCACCAGCTGCTTGCCCGGCCGGTGACCGCAGCGCTTGCTCTGCACCTGATCCTCAAGGTGCAGTCCGGCGGCGCCGGCCCGCGCCAGTTCGCGGCAGGTGCGTGCAATATTGAAGGCGCCGCCAAAACCGGTGTCGGCATCGACCAGCAGCGGCAGATCGCAGGCCGCCGTGATGCGCCTGACCTCTTCGCTCACATCGTTGAGGGTGGTGATGCCCAGATCGGGCAGGCCGAAGGCGCTGTTCGCAACGCCCGCGCCGGAGAGATAAATGGCGCGAAATCCGGCGCGGGCCGCGAGCATTGCGGCATAGGCGCTGATGGTGCCGGCGACCTGCAGCGGATGCTCCTGTTCGAGCGCATCGCGCAGACGCTGCCCTGGGGGAGGGATGGACATATCCTACCTTCGCTGCCGTTGCAGCCAGGAAATGAGGCCCTGGGTATTCAGGTCAAGGTCCTTGGAAAGGTATTCATCCACGCAGGCCGCAGGTTCGGCAAGCCCATGACGGGTGGCAAGCCTTATCCACAGCGCCCGCATGTCCGCGTATATCGCCGCGTAGGGGTCGGCGGCGTCGGCATGGCGCAGAGCCATGGCGGCCAGTTCCGGAATCTGCGCCTTGAGCGATGCGGCAATGGCCGGCAGGCCGGTCACGCGGCTGTAGTGCATGAGGTAGGCAGCGCGCGGCTCGGTCGCCATCAGGCGGTCAATGGAGGCGATCAACTGCACCGGATCAAACTGCGAAGGGGTGGTGGTCGGCACCCCGAAGGCGCCCTGGGCGGTATCGAGCTCGCGATAGGACAGGCCGAAGGTGTCGCCGGTGAACAGATTGCGATGCGCAAGGTCCACCAGGCAGTAGTGATGAAGCGCATGACCCGGGGTGTGCAGCAGCTGGAAGGACCTGCCGCGCAGGTCGAAATACTGACCGTCCTCGGTGGTGATCACACGGCTGGCGGGGACGGGAATCAGCTCTCCGTACAGTTCCCGGTAGAGATCCGCCCCGTAGACGGTCATGGAGGCGGCGATGAGCTTCGCCGGATCGATGAGGTGCGGCGCGCCGCGCGGATGGACGACGAGCCTCGCCGCCGGCAACGACTGCAGCAGCAGGCCGGCGCCGCCCGCGTGGTCCAGATGGACATGGGTGATGAAAACATAGTCCACATCCTCCGGGCTGATCGCCAGTTCCTGCAGCGCCGCCAGCAGGTGGGGCACGGAGTAGTTAGTCCCCACGTCCACGAACGCGGCACCCCCGCGGTGCTGGATGATGTGCGCCGCGGCGAGCCCAGGCCTGATGTACTCGGTGTCCACCGCCGTAATGCCATCCGGGTGGCGGGTCAGGCGCGCAGGTGTGAAATGGGCTGTCATGTAAGCGATCGTATCAGGCAGGATAGCGGCTGCTCGATACCTTCTTTGACACACGACTTTTCATGAGAAATTCCCTGGCCGCGACGCGGCCGCTCGCGTGGCTGGTGGCATTGGGGCTTGGCGCCGGCGTCTACGCGCCGCTGTCGGCGGGCGCCGACACGCCGCAGATGCCCTTGCCGGTGCAGGGCCTGCCGGCACAATCCCGGGGCGCGCTGATATTCGACGGCGTGCCCGCCCTTGACCCGAAACTGGGCGCGCATCTTGCCGACTACCTGGAAGGGCGCGATGCGTCCTTCCTCGCCTGGCTCCCGGATAACAGCCTGCTGGTGAGCACGCGCTTCGGCGACACGTCTCAGGTACACCGGGTCATCGCGCCGCTGGGCATGCGCGAACAGCTGACCTGGTATCCGGATCCGATCACCAAGGTCCTGGCCGCGCCTGCCGGTTTGGCAGACGGGTTTGCCTTCCTCCAGGAGCATGAGGCCGATGGTCTGCCGCAGCTCTTCTACTACAGCTTCGCCAGCCACAGCGCCCGCATGTTGAGCAGCGGCAACGGCCGCCACGGCAGCCCGCTCTGGTCCCCCGATGGCCGGCATATCGTTTTCACGGGCAACGACCGTGATGGCATCACCACCGACATCTATATGTCAGATGTGGGCGCGGGGACTGCGCCGCATCTGGTGGTGGCCGGCCGTGAACATCCCTGGTTCCCGCTGGACTGGTCCGCGGACGGCCAGAAGCTGCTGCTGTGGCAGCCGGGCAGCAACGATGAAAGCAATCTGTTCATTGGCGATGTGAACACCGGGTCAGTGCTGCCCGCCGAGGCCGGCGGCAAGCATCTGGGCATCCGTCATGCCCGTTTTGCGGCGGATGGGCACGGGATTTACATCAGCTCGGTGGATGACGGCGACTTCGCGCAACTGCGTTACCTGGATCCGGTGACCCATCAGGCCCGCGAAGTGACCGCCGCCATTCCCTGGGACATCGTCGATTTCCAGGTTGGCGCGGACGGCCGCTATCTGGCGTATGTGGCCAACGACGACGGCCGTGATCGTCTGACGGTTCTGGATAACCAGTCGAAGCTCGAACTCACACCGGCAGGTCTTCCTGAAGGGCGGATCACCGGCCTGCATTTCGAGCACACCGGCCACCTTCTCGCCTTCGGCGCCGAAGGACCCCGTTCGCCCGCGGACGTCTATGTCTACGAGCCGGGGCGCAATCAGCTCACCCGCTGGACACGCAGCGAACTAGGCGCAGTGGATCCGCAGACCTTTGTGCCGGCCGAGGCGGTGCAGTACCCGACCTGGGATAAGGTCAAGTCAGGCCAGCGCATGATCCCGGCGTTTGTGTACCGCCCGACCACGCCGGGGACGCATCCGGTTCTCATCGATATTCACGATGGACCCGCCGGGCAGTTCCGCCCGGGCTATGACGCATTCATCCAGTTCGTCGTAAACCAGCTCGGTTACGTGGTCATCGCGCCGAACATCCGCGGCTCGACCGGCTACGGCAAGTCCTTCGCCGGCCTGGACAATGGGTCGGGCCGCGAAGATGCGGTGCGCGATCTTGGCGCGCTGCTGGTGTGGGTGGGCATGCAAAAGGACCTCGACCGTGCCCATGTTGCGGTCATGGGCCAGTCCTATGGCGGTTTCATGGCGCTGGCCATGCTGACCACCTACGGAGACCGCTTAAGCGGCGGCATCATCGTCGATGGCGACGCGACTCTCGCGATCAAAAGCCTGGCGGAGATCCGCAAACCGGTGCTGGTCTTCCAGGGCCTTCTGGACACGCCGTCACAGGTGCAGCAGGCCGGCCAGATAGTCGCTGGAATCAGGGCCCGGGGCGGCGAGGCCTGGTATGTGACGGCGCGCGACGAGGCTCACGACATCCGGCATGTCGCCAACCAGAATGCCTGGCTGGCGACGGTGGCCCAGTTCCTGAAGAAACTCGCGCCGTAGGGCGCGCGTTCAGCGGCCGGCGGTGATGATGGAGATGGGCCGGTCCAGCGTGCCCAATGCCGGCCGCATCTTGCTGAAATATTCTGCCAGGGCGTCGACATCGGAGTCCTTGATGGTCGCCGACATGGCGGACATGATGGGATTCTTGCGGCCGCCATCCTTGTACTCGGCGATTTCACGCCGCAGGTAATCCGGATACTGGCCGGCCAGGATGGGGTAGTTCGGGACGACGCTGATGCCGGTGGCGCCATGACAGGCGGCGCACACGGCCACGGCTGCGGGGGCCGGCGGGGCGTTGGCGGGCACCGGGCCGGGCTGCAGCACGGTGCCGGCGAAGAACGCGGCGATGTCTGCCATATCCTGGTCGGTCAGTCTTGAGGCCTGCGCATGCATGGTGAAATGCGAGCGCTGGTCAGCCTTGTATTCCTGCAGGGCCGCGATGAGGTATTCGGGATGCTGGCCGACGAGCTTCGGCACGCTGTAGTTCGGGTAGGCATTGCGATAGCCGGCGACCCCGTGACATCCCAGGCAGGTGTACGAGATGGCCTTGCCATGCACCGGATCGCCTGCCTGGGCCAAAGCGGACGTTCCCGCGAGCATGCACACCGCAGCGAAGACCGAAACGAGCCCCAAGCGGATCCAAGAAACCATACCCACCACCTTGCGCAAAACGGCCCCGAATCTTAAGGATTCGCCCGCATAATTACCACCCATGATCGCACTGATTCAACGTGTCACGCAGGCCGAAGTGCGCGTGCGAACCGAAGTCACCGGCGCCATACACCAGGGCGTGCTCGCCTTCATCGGCGTGCAGCCTGAGGATACCGAGTCCGATGCCGAGCGTCTGCTCGAGCGGTTGCTCAGCTATCGCATTTTTGCCGACGATCAGGGTCGCATGAACAAGGATCTGCGGGCCGTGAAAGGCGGCCTGCTGCTGGTGTCGCAGTTCACGCTGGCCGCCGATACACGCTCCGGCACCCGCCCGGGCTTCAGCACCGCGGCCACCCCCGAGCGCGCCCGGCAGCTCTTCGACTACCTGCTGACCCAGGCGCGCGCCAGGCACCCCGAGGTTGCCTGTGGTGAGTTCGGAGCCGACATGCAGGTGAGCCTTACGAACGATGGGCCTGTGACCTTCTGGCTCGAAACCCATGCCGCCGCGGCACCCGGAAGTCGTTGAATTTGACAGAGAAGTTTACTGTGCCGGCGCCCGCATTTGCCCTATCATTCGAAGCTATGTTCGAGATTCTGATCATCGTTGTAGTACTGCTGCTGGTGTTTGGCGCCAGCAAGGTGCGCAGTGCCGGGTCCGACCTGGGCGCCGCGGTCAGGGGTTTTCGCAAGGGACTGAAGCCGCCCGAGCCGCCGCGTCCGCCTGGCGGAACCTTGCCCGACGCGGAGTTCCCGGAAGTTGTGGCCGAGCGGGAACGCGGGAGCGGCAAGCCCGGTGCGTAGGTCGCCGCGAGCGCCTGCCGCGCTGCTTCGGCAACGCGGCTTTCTGGACTTCAGCTTTTCCGAGCTGGCGATCATCTTTGGATTGGCCCTGGTGGTTCTGGGGCCGAAGAAACTCCCCGGTCTGGTGCAGCAGGTGGGACGCTGGGTGGGACGCGCGCGGCACATGGCCCGCCAGTTCCGCGAACAGCTCGAACAGGAAGTCAACGCCATCAATGAGGTGAAGCCGGTGCCGCGCCACGTGGCGCCGGAAGTCGGCCCGGCCGCGCCGGGAGCCCAAGCCGCCCCCGATATCCATGCCGCAAGCC
>JBARBG010000121.1:0-8698 GCA_049792815.1 Steroidobacteraceae bacterium
CAGCCCCGTCTTGGTGGAGGGGGTAGGATTCGAACCTACGAAGGCGTAAGCCGGCAGATTTACAGTCTGCTCCCGTTGGCCGCTTGGGTACCCCTCCGCGAAAACGAGCCGCGTATTCTGATTTCCAAGGGTGGGGGTGTCAATGCGCGGGACAGCTAAATTTTCTGGGCGCCAGAGAGCTGCCCGGCAGCCAAACGGCCCGCGCGCACTACCGCGCGGCAGGGATTGAAGCCCACCCAGTACCCGAGCTCCTCGGGCTGCTCAATGGCCCAGACGACGAAGTCCGCGGCCGCGGCGGGCGCGAGCGTGCCGGCCCGTCCTGCCAGGCCCAGGGCCCGGGCAGCATGGTCGGTCACCCCTGCCAGGACCTCCTCGGGCGTGAGTCCGAAGAAGCGGGTGGCCATGCTCATCGCCAATAATATGGAGGCGCCGGGCGCGGAGCCGGGATTGCAGTCGGTGGCAACGGCCATGCGCGTGCCGGCGCCGCGAAAGGCTGCAATTGGCGGTGTTCTGACTTCGCGCAGTCCGTAAAAGGCGACCGGCAGCAGCACCGCCACCGTGCCCGCCGCCGCCAGCAGCGAGGCGTCCGCCGGGCTCGTGAATTCAAGGTGGTCGCAGGACAGTGCATGGAAGCGGGCCGCGAGCTGGCTGCCGCCGATATTCGAAAGCTGTTCGGCATGCATTTTCACCGGCAGCCCGAGCTTGGTCGCCACATCTAGCAAGATGAGCGCCTGATCGGCACTGAAGCCGATGTTTTCGCAGAATATATCAACCGAATCGACCAGTCCTTCGCCCAACAGCTGCGGCAGCCACTGCCGGGCGATGGTGTCGATGTAATCGGCGGCGCGGCCATTGAACTCGGGCGGCACTGCATGCGCCGCCAGCAGACAGGTGTGCACCCGCACCCCGAAGGATTCGCCCAGGCGCCGGGCAACACGGAGCATCCGACGCTCATCGGCCAAGGTCAGGCCATAGCCTGACTTGATCTCGACCGTGGTCACGCCCTCGTCCCGCAGGGCCGCCAGCCGCGGCGCGCTGGCATCGAACAGCTGCTGCTCGCTGGCGGCGCGCGTCGCCATGACCGTATTCAGGATGCCGCCGCCCTGGCGCGCAATGTCTTCATACGAGATGCCGCGCAAGCGCTGCGCATATTCGCTGGCGCGAGTGCTGGCGAAGACCAGGTGCGTGTGACAGTCGATGAGTCCGGGCGTCACCCAGGCCCCGCCCAGATCATGGCGGGTACCGCACTGCGCCAGGAGCGGCGCTGGCAGATCCGCCTCGCGACCGACCCAGTCGATATGCTCGCCGCGCGTGACGATGGCGCCCGCCGCGATACGGCTCATGGCCGAATCACAGAGCAGCAGGCGCGCGTTGCCCCACAGCACCGGCATCACCGCCTCGCTCATGTCTTGCCCCGACCGGGCCGCCGTATGACGGGCCGCACTGGCGTCACGCGGCGCCGTTCGCGCGCGGCCTGCCAGACTGGGGCTTCAGCGCTGCCCGCGCCCGGGCCGCTCATTTTGGTGGCCTTGCTTCCCACCTGCGCCAACTGTGCATGCAGCGCCGGGTCCAGCATTTGCCAGTGCCCGGCGGCGAGCTCGCGCGGCAATTGCACCGGGCCATAGCGAATGCGCAACAGACGGCTGATCTCGCTGCCCACTGCCTGCCACAGGCGGCGCACTTCACGATTGCGACCTTCGCGCAGCACGACCCGATACCAGGCGTGAGTGCCCTCGATACGCGTCTGGCTGATGCTGTCGAAACTGGCCATGCCATCCTCCAGCATCACGCCCGACTGCAGCAGCCGCAGCTGGCCGGCAGTGAGAATGTCTCGCGAGCGCACCAGGTACTCGCGATCGACCTGCGCCGAAGGATGCATCAGGCGATGCGCCAGCTCGCCATCGGTGGTGAACAACAGCAGGCCCGAGGTCATGAAGTCCAGCCGTCCGACAACGATCCAGCGGCCCTGTGGCGGGGGCGGCAGGCGCTCGAATACAGTGGGTCGGCCTTGCGGATCACTGCGGGTGGTCACCTCGCCCGGCGGCTTGTTATAGGCCAGGACGACGTGCGACTGGGCGAGCTCGGTCGCCAGGGGCTTGCCGTCGAGGCGGATATCATCGCCAGGCTGCGCGCGATCGCCAAGCTGGGCGGTCCTGCCGTTGACGGTGACCCGCCCGGCACGGATCCACTCCTCAATGGCGCGGCGCGATCCATGGCCGCCCCCGGCCAGCAGTTTTTGAAGTCTTAGCACTAAGAGATCGGTTCTTAGCCACCGCCGATGGGGCGTGGCACTATTGCGGCCCCCAAGGGCCGGGTACTGAGCGAATACTAGCCTAACCGAGGTAGCCGCATGATCTACGACAGCATTCTGGGAACAATCGGCCGCACCCCCATTGTGCGCATCCAGCGGGTCGCCCCGTCGCATGTGACGCTGTATGCCAAGTGCGAGTTTTTCAATCCGCTCTCCTCGGTCAAGGATCGGCTGGCGATTGCGCTGATCGAGGACGCCGAGGCCCGCGGCGTGCTCAAGCCCGGCCAGACCGTGATCGAAGCCACCTCGGGCAATACCGGGATTGCGCTGGCCATGGTGTGCGCGGCCAAGGGCTACCCCTTCGTCGCGGTCATGGTGGAATCGTTTTCGGTCGAGCGCCGCCGCGTCATGCGCATGCTGGGCGCGAAGGTCATTCTCACGGCCGCCGCCGAGCGTGGCCAGGGCATGGTCACGAAGGCACAGGAACTGGCACAAAAGCATGGCTGGTACCTGGCGCGCCAGTTCGACAGTCCGGCCAACCCGGCCTATCACCGCAATACCACGGCCGCGGAAATCCTCTCCGATTTCGCCGGCAGACGTTTGGATTACTTTGTCAGCGGCTGGGGCACCGGGGGGACCTTGACCGGCGTCGGTGAAATGCTGCGCGTGGCGCGCCCGGAAACCCAGATCATCGCGGCCGAGCCGGAGAATGCGGCCATGCTCTCGGGCAAGCCTTTCAGCCCGCACAAGATCCAGGGCTGGACGCCCGACTTCCTGCCCAGTGTCCTCAACCGCGAAGTGGCCCATCGCATCGTCACCGTGTCGGACACCGACGCCATCGCTCAGGCACGCGCCCTGGGTTCCCGCGAGGGCATTTTCTGCGGCATTTCCTCCGGCGCCACCATCTCGGCCGCACTCAAAGTGGCCGCCGAGGCGCCCCCGGGCGCGGTGATTCTCGCGATGTTGCCGGACACCGGCGAGCGCTATCTCTCCACGCCTTTATTCGAAGGAATCAGTGACGGTGGCGACCCCGAGCCCTGAACTCTCGCGGCCTGCGGACTCCTCGGGTGCCGACACCGGCTCGGCCTACGATGCCCGCAAGTTCGCCGCCATGCCCGACCCTTTTCCCCTGTATCGGGGCGGAGTGTTGCACCAGGCGTGCATTGCCTATGAGACCTGGGGGGAATTGAATCAGCAACGAGACAATGCCGTACTGCTCTTCACGGGGTTGTCACCCCCGGCCCATGCCCGCTCCTCGGACGCCAACCCGGCGCCGGGGTGGTGGGAAGGCATCATCGGACCGCGCCTCGCCATCGACACCAGCCGGTTGTTCGTGGTGTGCGTGAACTCGCTGGGCAGTGCCTTCGGCTCCACGAGCCCCTTGTCACTCAATCCCGCAACCGGCAAGCCCTACCGCATCACCTTTCCGGACCTGTCGGTGGAGGACATCGCCCGCGGGGGCTACGAAACACTGAAGTCCTTAGGCGTCGAGCGCGCACACACGGTGGTGGGGCCATCGCTCGGGGGCATGGTGGTCCTGGCCTATGCCGCCTTGTTTCCGGCGGCGGCGCGCAACCTGATCAGCATCTCCGGTACCGCGGCCGCCACGCCCTTCGCCATCGCGCTGCGCTCCATTCAGCGCGAGGCCATTCTGCGCGACCCGGACTTCAAAGCCGGCCAGTACACCGCCGAGCAACCGCCGGAAACCGGCATGCGAATCGCCCGCAAGCTCGGCATGATGACCTACCGGTCGGCCGCCGAATGGGTCGAGCGCTTCGGCCGCACGCCGGCACCGCCGGAGATGCGCGATGCCAGTCCCTTCGGCCCGGAATTCGCGGTGCAGGGCTACCTGGAGCTGCACGCGCGACGCTTCGTGCGCGCCTTCGATCCCAACTGCTACCTGTATCTGTCGCGCGCCATGGATCGCTTTGACCTGGGCGAGCATGGCGCGAGCCTGCCGCTGGTGCTGAAGCGCTCCGGCGTGGAGCGCGCGCTGATCATCGGTGTCGAATCCGACATGCTGTTCTCAATCGCCGAACAGGCCGCGCTGGCGGCCGCCTTCACGACTGCCGGCATCGACACCCATTACGCGCCGCTCGACTGCATCGAAGGGCATGATTCATTCCTGATCGACATCAAGCGCTTCGGGCGCGAAATCAGCGGTTTCCTGGCGCTGGATGTGCTGCCGGCGCCGCCGCGTTAGCCGACAGGCCGCGCAGATGCACGGCGCCCAGCGCCGGCAGCGCCGAGAGCATGATCACCCCACCATAGAAGTCGAAGGCATCGACCTGATTGGGCGCGAAGGCCGCGAGGCCGCCATTGCTGAGGCGCAGCGTGATCAGCCCCAGGCCCATCAGCAGCGGCGCCACCACCATCGATTGCCACAGCCAGCGGGCGCGCAGTCCGCGGCGCCGTCCCACGTACCAGGCGGTCACGGCCAGTGACACCGGCCCACCGATGGCCGTCGCCAGCACCACCAGCGGCGTTGATATAAGGAATAGCCAGCCGGTGGCAGTGGCCAGGTAGTACTTGTGAAGGTGGGTGGCATCCAGCCGCGCGATGTCCAACACCTCGTAAAGGCTGCCGACGAATGCCAGCGTCAGGGGCAGGAAACACAGCAGCATCTCCGGCACCAGCACCCAGCGCGAAATCTGCAAACTTCCGGTCTTCATGGATTCGATCCTCCTGATCAGGGCCGCGATGAGGCAGCCAAACGCCCATTCCAGCCTCTGGCCAGGTGCAAGTCCCTGAAGCTCCCCACGCATCGCCCGCGACCAGTCCTGCTGTCGGCGCGGCATGAGGCGGGCCGCGGCCCACAGGAGCGCTGCGGTAATGCGTCTCATGAACGCACACTATGCGGCATCGCCGTACTTGCGGTCGCTGCCAGCTGTTCCCGGGCCCAGCGCAAACCCTGCGTCGTGAGCCGGTACTGGTGGCGCGGCGCGCGGCCCTGTCCCGGGTCCTCCCATTGCGCCTGCAGCAGCGAACGCTCCTCCAGGCGCATCAGGATCGGGTACAGCGTGCCGGATTTGAGTGCGGTTTCCACGGCCAGGTCGTAGCCATGGCGCCATGCCTTCGGCTGCGCCGCGAGCGCGGCGAGCACCGTGAGGGCCTGGTCGGAGGGGCGGCGGATGCGGGTCATGCAATAACCCTACATAGGTAGAGTTATCAGAGCAAGCGCCTAGTGCAGAATTGGCATCGGACAGTGAACCAGCGCACAGGTCGTGCGCAGCAGCTCCGATTCCTCGACTTTGAGCTGGCCGTCACTGGCGATGGTGCGCACCAGGCCTTCGATCAGTTTCTGCTTGGCCGGCAGCTGCAACTGATCAAGCGCGCTCAAGGCCGCACTGGTGCGCTGCGGCCAGTCATCATATGTCGCATAGTCCGGATAGCGGGCCAGCACGCCGCTGATGCCGGCCGCATAGGCGGCGCGGATTTCCTGTTCATCATCACTGCCACAGCGTGCCAGCGTGCAGAACATGACATGCACCGGCTCAACGGCATTCTCCAGCGTGAGCGCCCCATAGGGCGAGGCATTGCCGGCGGCATCATTGAGCATGGTCTCCAGAAGTTTTGCCAGACAGAACTCAAACACATCGATGGCGGCGTCAATGTGGATGAGATCCATGACCAGGCGGTTGAGGCGCTGACGTTCGGCCAGCGGCAGACGCCGCAGCGTCGGAAACAACTGCAGCAGCGCCGGCAGGCGCACCATGGGCGCAAGCGTTCCCGCCGCCGCGATCGCGGTGTTCACGACATTGAGTTCGGCGCCGCCGTATTCCTGCGCGATACGCTGCGCCTGGGCATCGCGGATCGCGGGGTCGCGGCTCAGCAGCAGCGCCAGGACCATGGAGCGCGCGTGGGCGCCGGTGTCGGAGAAATTCCGCAGCACCGGTGGAATCTGCTCGCGCGTGGCCTGCGCCTGATCCACGTTCGCGGGCTGCGGGCGGCCCACCTGTGCGGCAATGGTCCCGGCATCGGCGGCGAAGCCGCTGGCGCCGGCAACTGCCGCCAGCACCGGTCGTGGCGCCGCGGGAGCCGCAGTCGCCGGGCTGTCCGAACTGGGCACGCCGCGGGCGATCAGCGCCTGCAGTTCAGCCGGGTCGAAATGCGGATCCAGTTCCCGGATGCGCTCCAGGAGCGGCGGATGCGTGGCGAAGATCCGATCCAGGCCTGGCGCGAACAGCATGTGCGCCACCTGCTCGGCATCCGCGGCGACGAACTTCGAGCCTTCCTCGAGCGCCGCGATCTTCATCAGCGCGCCCTTCAGGCCCTCGGTGCTGCGCGTGAACTGTACCGCCGAAGCATCGGCAAGGCGCTCGCGCTGGCGCGACACCGCAGCCTGCAGCATGCGTCCGGCGAGCAGTCCCAGGTAGCCGAGAACCATGGCGGCCAGGCCCACGGCAACCCAGCCCATGGCCCCGCCACGACGGTCGCGATCGCCGCCGCCGCGCGGCGCGAAGTTGAACACCAGCCGACCAATGATGGCGATGACCAGCAGGCCGAAGATGGCGCCCATGAGCTGAATATTCAGCCGCATGTCGCCGTTGAGGATGTGCGAGAACTCGTGACCGATGACGCCCTGCAGCTCGTCACGGTTCAGATGATCGATGGCGCCCTGGGTCACGGTGATGCAGGCATTGGCCGGCGTGTGCCCCGCCGCAAAGGCGTTAATGGCCGGCTCCTGCTCCAGCACATAGATCTCGGGCACCGGCACTCCCGAGGCAATCGCCATCTCCTCGATGATATTGCGCAGCCGCTTGCGGGCTGGATCGGTGGTGTCGCGCTCGACCCGGACGCCGCCCAGGGACTGTGCGACCACGGCGCCGCCACCGCGCAGCTGCGCCGATTTGAACAGGCTCGCCAGTCCAATGACGCCGATGATGAGCAGCGACACCACGAACAGCGCGTCCGGGTTGCGCATCGCAAACTCGAGCGGGCCCATGGGCTGCGTGCCGTACTGGGCGCCATAGGAGGAGTAGGCGGAACTGCGCGCGGCCAGTACCGTAAAGATCACGGCGTCCAGGGCGATGACCAGCACGGCCACCGCCGCGATGAACATCAAAACGAACAGTCGCGAGCTGCGACGCGCAGCGGCCTGATAGGCGTAGAAATCCACGGCTTGGCCTTGAGCGCTCGGCGTGCCTGTCAGGTGAAGCTCACCTTGGGGGCCTCGCGAGCTTCGGGCTTGGCCACATCCAGCTGCTGGGCGGGCTGGAAGCCGAACATGTTGGCGACCATGCTGGCCGGGAACACTTCGCGGTGATTGTTGTAGCTCATCACCGAGTCGTTGTAGGCCTGGCGGGCGAACGCCACCTTGTTTTCCGTGGAGGTCAGCTCCTCGGACAGCTGCATCATGCTCTGGTTGGCCTTCAGGTCCGGGTAGGCCTCGGAAAGGGCAAACAGCCGGCCCAGTGCCCCACCGAGCTGGGCCTCGGCGCCCGATAATTGCTGCACGGCAGCAGCATTGGCGGGGTTGGCGGCGGCCGCCTTCAGACCCGAAACGGCACCGTTGCGCGCCTGGATGACCGCCTCGAGCGTCTCGCGCTCGTGCTTCATGTATCCCTTGGCGATTTCCACCAGGTTGGGGATCAGGTCGTAGCGTCGGGTGAGCTGTACATCGATCTGCGCAAAGGCGTTCTTGAACGCATTGCGGGCAGTCACCAGTCCGTTGTAGGTCGAGACCAGGAACAGGATGAGCAACACGACGACGATCAGGACGACAATCAGGCTCATAGGCACCTCGAGCTGCATTGGACGTAATGCCAGGCTGACAAGGTACCCGGGAGCGCCCGGTAGTCAAGCCATACCGTAGCGGCAAATGGCACAGAGATTGCCACGAAACGGCAAGGCGATTAATGTTGAGTCGCCCGCGAGGAGAAGGTCTGGACTGGCATACTGCCAAGGCGACGCAGCACAACAGCAATAATCCGAACTCGGAGTTTAGGGATCTTGGAACGTCGACTGCACACCCGGCATCGCGCCCGCACCACCGTTTACATCACCCTGCCGGGAACCGGGCGGCGGCTGTGTCGCGCGGTGAACTTAAGTGCCACCGGGGTCTTCATTCAAACGACCAACCTCGGACTGCGCAAGGGCCAGAACGTGGAACTGGTGTTCGCCATCAATCTCGGCGCAGTGACCAAGCTGCATCGACGCACTGCCGTCGTCGCGCACGTGTCGCGCGGCGGTACCGGCCTGATGATGGAATCCTACTCTTCGGTCGCCACCGCTACGGCGGCGCGCGCGGGCTAGAGTCCCGGCGCCCCATCGTCCGCGGCTACCGGCGCCACGCGTCCTGGCGATACCGGCGGCGGGTTCCACGGCGCTGCCTCCGGCTTTGCCGTATCAGAATCATTCGCCGGCGGCGCCTCGAAGGAGGTTGACCTGGCCGGCGCGGCGACCTTTGACGCCGCGGGCACACCTCTCGGCGGTGCGGCTTCGGCC
>JBARBG010000122.1:0-53818 GCA_049792815.1 Steroidobacteraceae bacterium
CTCGATCCTGTTGGTGCCGTGAATGCCATTGACCCATTCTTCCCGGTCATGGCGAACGACGCCGTGGTTGTAGCCGAGTTCGCTGAGTTTCTTGGAGCTCTGTAACTGATCCGTGCTAACCGTTGAGCCGACCTGCACATCCGCGAAGATATGCGGCAACAAGGACTTTTTCTTGGCATCCGGCACGATGTGTCCCTTGAATGCGCCACCACGCTGTACGAGCCCCATAACCACGGTTTTTCCAGCGGCGCGCGGGGCGTGTTTGCCTTTGTGGCGACCGCCAACATAGGTCTCGTCGATTTCAACGTGGCCGCTCAGCTTTTCCGGCGTGGTCGCCTTATCCCTGGCGGCCATCAGCAGGCGCAATTGATGTCCAATGCGCCAAGCGCACTTGTAGGTAACACCTAGTTGACGCTCCAGTTCCTTCCCTGAGACCCCATTGCGAGTGGCGGTCATCAGATACATGGCGTGGAACCATTTAGTCAGGTTCGTTGGGGAGTGCTCAAAGACCGTCCCGGCGCACGGATAAATGTGGCAGCCCTCTTTGCAGGCAAAGGCACGGCGACCCTCAATCCGGGTCAATTTTCCGACCACACCGCAGTTCGGGCAGGCGTCCACATTCCCATAGCGCCTCTGGAGGATCGCCAGCAGGCAGGCCCCATCATCGGGGTACTGGGTCTGGAACTGAGCAAAGGTGTATTTGGGCTTGGCCATGGGGAAATCTCCTATGGCTGCATTCTCCCTAAGTTCTTACTTGCTGTCAAGGGATAAAGGCCTGTTTTTTGACCATGGGTCCGGAGTATGATTCGCGGGTTTTTCCTTCACGAGGAAGCCCGACATGAGCCGCAAGCCACCCAGCAGCGAAGAGACCCGCTCCCCAGGTTCCTTGAGCCGTCGCAGTTTCATGGGTGCGGTGGCCGGTGCCGGCGCGGGTGCCGCGGTGGGCGTCGGCGGCCTGGTACTGCCGGCCAGTGCGCAGGCCGAGGTGCTCTTCCCCAAGGATCGCGTCGGCTTCGGCGGCGGCGGCAGTGCGATGGGCGCCGTCTACCGGTCCGAAAATGACCTGTACGACTGCGAAGTCGAAGGCACGCTGCCGAAGGATCTGGACGGCACCTTCTTCCGCGTTGGGCCCGATCCGCAGTACCCGAAGCCCGATATCTACGCGCATGACATCCCGTTCGACGGCGAGGGCATGATCGGCGCCTTCCGCATCAAGGACGGCCACGTGGATTTCCGCAGCCGCTATGCGCGCACCCAGCGCTACAAGGCGCAGCATGCGGCGCGCCGCTCGCTGTTCGGCATGTACCGCAATCCGACCACCGACGATCCGAGCGTCAAGGGCTTGAGCCGCGGCACCGCCAACACGCAGATCTTCTACCACCACAATCTGCTGCTGGCGATGAAGGAGGACAGCCCGCCCGTGGCGCTCAATCCGCACACCCTTGAAACCATCGATGACTACTACACCTTCAATGGCGGCCTGAAGGGGCAGACCTTCACCGCGCACCCCAAGATCGACCCGCACACCGGCGAGCTGGTCGCCTTCGGCTACGAGGCGAAGGGCCTGGCCACGGACGACATCTTCGTGTTTTCGGCCGACCCGAAAGGCGCGGTGAACTGGTCGGCGTGGGTGAAAGTACCGTATGCCGGAATGATCCATGACTTCGGGGTGACGCAGAAGTACGTGATTTTCTACGTCAGCCCCATGGCCACGAACATGGACATCATCAAGAACGCCGGTCCGCACTTTGCCTGGGACTCCACGCTGCCGACGTGGCTGGGAATCATGCGCCGCGGCGGTGACGGCACCGATCTGCGCTGGTTCAAGGGCCCCGGCTACATGGCCACGCACACCATGGGCGCGTGGAACGAGGGCGAAAAGGTCTACTTCGACGTCGATGGCGCGGATTCCAACCAGTTCCCCTTCTTCCCGCAGCTGCACGAGAAGTTTGATCCCGTGAAGGCCGCCGGCCGCGTCATGCGCTACAGCGTGAATCTTGCCAACCGCAAGCAAACTACTTACGAGATCGAGAACCTCTACGTCGGCGTCAGCGGAGCGCTGTCGCGCCAGGATGATCGCTACCACACGGTGCCCTACCGCTACGGCTTCCTGCTGAGCAGCGATCCAACCGTAGGCAGCCGCTGGGCCATGTTCGATCACATGACCCGCACGGCCAGATTCTTCTCACTGGGGCACGAGGCGAACCTGGCGGAGATGTGCTTCGTGCCGCGCCGCAAGGGCGCCCCGGAGGGCGACGGCTACCTGATTGGCGTGGCCTCACACCCGCGCGATGGCGGGCGTGCCGACCTGGTGCTGGTGGATACGCAGCATCTTGAAGACGGCCCGGTGGCGACCGTGAAGCTGCCGTACCGCATCGCCGGTCAGATCCATGGCTTCTGGGTGCCCGGGGATCAGCTGCCGGCGGGGAGCGCGACCTAGGACCCGGCAACCCGTTCGACGGTGATCGACGGTTTGTCCTTGCCCTCGGCGAGGCACTCCCGATTCGAGAAGCCGACGTGCCTGAAGCCGAGTTTTGCCAGGACTCGGCCTGAAGCGGGGTTGTCGGCGTGATAGCCCGAGGTGAGTCTGGGGTATCCGATCTCTTCAATCCCCAGGCGCACAATGGCCTGGCCGGCTTCGGTAGCAAGGCCCTGGCCCCAGTGCGAACGCGCTATGTAGTAGCCCAGCTCGGCGCTTTCGCCGTCGCGGTGCGGGGCCATGCCGATGGCGCCGGCAAGCTCGTTAGTCTCTCGCAGGACGATGGCCCAGGTCGGCTCGTTCACCACGATCTGCTCGAGAAAGAAACGAAAGTCCGCGTAACCGTAGGGATGGGGGACACGACTCAGTCGTCGCGCGACCTCCCAATCACCGACAATCGCAATGATCGCCTCGGCGTCGGTCGCGATCGGCGGCCGCAGGTGCAGCCGCGCGGTGAACAAGTGTTCGCCGTCGCCGACACTCACACACTCACCCGGTCCGCGCCAGACGCCGTAACGCCAAGCCGCCGAACAGTACGGAGATGCCCACCAGAACCGCACTCGTCAAGAGGGGGCTCACCGGCACCTTCATGCCGCCCGCCGCGATGGCCGTCATGTTCAGGTGAAAAACAGGCCAGATGACGGACCACGCCTGCATGGCCTTGGGCAGCGGGAAAAACATTCCCGACAGCCACAGGCCGGGCAGATAGATGAGATTCGCATAGGCGGGCGAGGCACTGCCGCTCGCGAAGGCGCCGATGAAAAGCCCGATGGCGCAGAACGGAATGGCGCCGAGGATCAACACGGTGTCCATGGCGAGCAGCGCGCCCGGCGCCAAGGTCAGTTTGCCGGCCGCGAGCGCGGCGATGGTCACGAGGCCAACGGAGATTGCCGCGAAGGCCAGCGCCATGAGTATCTTCGCCAACAGGTAGGAGCCGGTCGGCAGCGGCAGCGCCCGCTTGAGCTTGAGCAGGTTGGCATCGCGCTCCAGCGCCAGGCCGCATCCGACCCCGAAGATCGCAGGTCCCATGACGGCCATGCAGCACCAGGCCGAAAACGAATAGTTCATGTATTCCGGGTGGGCCGCGATCTCCTTGGAGCCACTGGTCATCACGACGCCGAAGAACAGATACAACGGCACTGGCAGCAGCAGAAAGGGGAACGCGAACGCCGGGGCACGCAATGCCTGGATGAACTGCGACCGCGATTCGCTCAGGTACGCGCGCAACAGGCGGCGCAGCGGCATCAGCGGTTCGGCCGCTGCAACCGGCAGGGTGGTGACTAACGTGTTCATAATCTCTCCTAGGCCGCTTGTTTGGTGAGTTCGGTGAAGGCATCCGCGAGGTCCGCCTGACGCACTTCGAGCTGGTGCACATTCGCATCGGAGGCGAGCAGGCGGCGCACCACGGACTCGGCATCGACGGCCGTGATGACGAGCTTGTGCGCCTCCTGGACAGCTTCGATCACGCCCGGCCAGAGCCGAACATCCTCAGGCGTGAGCGTGCCGACACAACTGATGTGGGTGCGGCTGACGACGGAGCGAATCTCCGCGACGCTGCCCGAGGCGATCACCCGGCCCTTGGCGAGTACCACGACGCGATCGGCCAACGCCTCGGCTTCCTCCAGGTAATGCGTCGTGAGCACCACCGAACAGCCGCCGGCGATCAGCTGCCGGATCGCGCGCCACATGTGTGCGCGCGCCTGCACGTCGAGGCCAACGGTCGGCTCATCGAGGAACAGAAGCTTGGGCCGTCCCACGACCGCCATCGCAAACTGTGCCTGGCGTTTCTGACCGGCCGACAACTTCATGTAACGCTGGGCGGCGAGAGAGGTCGTCCCGGTCAGCTCGAGGGTCTCCTGAACACCCAGCGGCCGCGGGTAGTAGCTTGCGGCCAGCTCCACGAGTTCGCGCACGCTCAACAAGGGCTCGAGGGCGACCTCCTGCATCATCACCCCGATCTCGCGGCGACTGTCGACCTCGAGCGGCGAGCGTCCCATCAGGCTCACCTGCCCGGCGTCGGCCTGCAGCAGGCCCAGCCACAATGAGATCGCCGTGGACTTGCCGGCGCCGTTGGGCCCCAGCAGGGCCAGCAGCTCGCCCCGGCGCACCTCGATCGCGACGCCATCGAGCGCCGGGCTCTTGCCGTAGGACTTGCGAGCGCCGATGAGCTGCGCGAGCGGCTGAGCGTCGAAGGTCGCCGGCGCAGTCTCCCGGGCGGGGACGACCGCTGCTCGATCCTGCACGGCCGCGCGCTTGGCCCGCGGATATTTGCGTCCATTCAGGATCTCGCCGATCCAGGTCGGCCGCACCAGATAGTGGTAGCTCGCGAGCAGCACCGTCATCGTGATCGCCAGGATCAGGGGGAACTTGATGGCCCAGTGCCAAGGCACCTTCGCGAACGCCGCGGCCAGGAAAAACACCAGCGGCATGTGCGCGAGATACAGCCAGTACGAGGAGTCCGCCAGGTAGCGGCGCACCGCACTCTCGCCGTCGCAGAAGCGCAGCGCGGCGCCGATGATGCCGAAGCTCCAGTACCAGGCCGACAGCAGATAACAGGCGGCATAGATCGGGGTTGAAGAACTGAGCAGGTGCCCAAACCACGGCGCCGTGGTGCCGAGCTTGATGCCGGGCACGGTCTGGCAGGCAATGCTCAGTGCGAGACCGATTGCGAGCTGCACGAGCCACCGCTTACGCAGCTCAGTGAGCAGATCGAGCTGGCGATGCAGCAGCCAGCCGACCACGAACGCCGTGCCGAACCCCACCAGCGCCGGTACTTGCGGGATCAGGCTGCTGTCGGGCGTGGGAATGCCACCGAGGAAGGCGATCCGCTGGTCGAAGCCGAGCACCGCAAATATTGGCGCGGCGAAAACCACGGGTGCGGCATAGCTGCTCAACAGTGCGCGCGCGCCGCGGTCCAGCACCCGGCCCAGGCGGTCGGCTGCATCAATCTTGAGGGAGACGCCGCGAACCACGAGCAACCCGAGGTAGAAGATGCACAGGTAGTACAGGAACCATAGATGCACCAGCGGGAAGGCGCCCGCCGGTGTCGCGGCGGGAGCGGGATGTGCAACCGCAGCCGCCATTGCCGGAGCCGCAGTGCGCGTGACCCCCCAGATCAGTGCCGCGAGGGTGAGCGGTGCCAGAATGATCCAGCCCACCAGCAGCGGTGCCAGAATCCGCTTGGCGCGATCGGCGATGAAGCCGCGGGTGCCGCGACGCGCGATCACGAGCCGCGCGAACAGCCCCGCGACGATGAAGAAGGTCGTCATGCGCCAGGTGTGGATCAGGAAGAACACGACGTTGAGCGCGGCGCTCTGCGAGACATCGTGTGCCGGGATGGGCAGGAAGAACGACATCGTGGCGTGCAACACGATCCCCGAGAGGAGCGCGAAGGCGCGAACGGCGTCGAGTGCGTGCAGGCGTTCTTGGGTGGACATGATGGCTTCCTTACACAAAGTCTTTCTTGCGAAGAATGACTACCAGCGCTGCCGCGAGGGCCAGCAGGCTTCCCAGAATCTCAACGGTGAGCGAGGCGAGGATCTCCGGAGACCACACGATCACCGACCCTTTCGCGGCATTCGCCACTGACGGGCGACTCAGGAGCCACGAAATAAGAAAGCTGAGCAGAATATTGCCGGCGATCATCACCAACGTGTTCCAGAGCACCGAATCCCCGCTAAGCGCGACGCTCAGGAAGATGCAGAAGTACAGGCACGCATACATCATCACGGCGAGGGTCAGCGGAATGAGGCCGTGTGGCACCCCCGCATGGGCCAGCACCAGCACGGCGGCGCCACCCAGCAGGCAGAACGGGATCAGGAACGCGAGCAGGCATGAAACCAGCTTGGCCACCGCATACTGGGTGGTGGAGATCGGCAGGCTCAGCACGAACAGCATCACCTTGTCTTTCTTCTCCTGAGCAACTGTGGCACCGATGAGGAAAACATTGAGCAGGATCAGGACGCAGATGAAGGACACACTGCCGACGTAGAAGGTGATCGGGCCACCGCCGAACAACGCAAGCGCGAGCATCGCGAATCCGAGCAGGAGCGCGCCTCCGAGCAGCGGCCACTGCAGGTAGAAGTCTTTCAGTACCAGGCGCGTGATTACGGATCGGCTCATGATGCGCGCTCCTTGCGGCTCGCCATGACGTTGGCGACGAAGATCTCCTCGAGGGTCATGCGTTGCATCTCGTGGACCGTGGCGCCGGCGTTCACGTACGCGCGCACGAACTCCTCGGAGTGTGCATTGGTCGTCACGGTCGCGAGGTGGCCGCTGACTTCAAGGTCGACGACGCCGGGCAGGGTGGGCAGGCGGACGCCGCCGGGCACCTCGAGCTTCAGCCGCCGCCAGCGCTCGAGGAAGGTCTCCTTGTCGGAGGAATCGATAATGCGGCCGCGGTCGATGAAGGTGATCTGATCGGAGATCTGCTCGACGTCCTGGGTGTTGTGCGAGGAAAAGAGGATGGCGCGGCGCTCATCACGCAGCACGTCCATCAGTTCGATGAGCATCTCGTGGCGCGCGACCGGGTCGAACCCGGTGGTGGGTTCATCCAGCAGCAGCAGCCGCGGCCGCCGCGCGAGCATCAGCAGCAGGGTCGCCTTGGCGCGTTCCCCATGGGAGAGGTGCCGGATCTGCTGCTCGGTGCGCAGATTGAAGCGCTTGAGCAGGGTCTGTGCGTACGGCGCGTCCCAGCTGGGATAGATGGAGGCGACAAACTTCATGTGCCAGCCGAGAGTTCCGAAGCCGTACAGGCGCATGTCTTCGGAGACGTAGCCGACCTGCCACTTGGCGGCCACCTGCTCTTCCGGCATGGCGTGGCCGAGCACTCGCACTTCGCCGCGATCCTGGTGTATCAGCGACATCAGGATCCGGATGAGCGTCGACTTGCCGGCGCCATTGGGGCCAACGAGGCCCATGATCTGTCCGCAGGGCAGCGTCAGGCTCACATCGTTGAGCGCGAAGAAGCGATACGCCTTGGAGACACCTTCGACTTCGATTGCAAGATCGGTCATGACTGCTCTTCGCCCTCCGCCAACTGCCGGCGCATCCGCTCCATCAGTTCCTCGGGCGTGAGCGCCAGTTCGCGCCCGATTTGCGCCGCCGCGGCGAGGTGCTGGTCGAGCTCCTCGCGGCGCAGCTGGCTGCCCAAGTCCACGTTCTCCGCCACGAACGAGGCTTTGCCCTGCCGCGTGACGATCACGCCTTCTCGTTCGAGCTCCAGATAGGCCCGTTTCACCGTGATCACGCTCACCTGGGTGGCGACCGCGAGCGCTCGGATCGACGGCAGCTCATCCCCGGGCTTCCAGTCCCCGATGGCAATCCGATGGCGGATCTGCTCGATGATCTGCAGATACATGGGCCGCCGGTCGGCCTGGGAGATGGAGATGTAGCTGTGCATATGAGTATGCACAGTATATACAGAAATATCAGTTACGCAAGAGCTGGGGTAGCTCAGTCACAACCAATTGTATTTATTGAGGAAAACCGTAGAGATACTGCAGCAGGATGCCGGCGAATATGGCGACACCGGTGTAGTTGTTGTTGAGGAAGGCCTCCGCGCTCGCCTGCGGATCGCGACCGCGGATCAGCCACTGCTGGTAGATGAAGGTTGCAGCGGCCACGACCAGGCCGCCGTAGAACCAGGTGCCAAAATGCAGGGTGCGGCCCACCAGGGTCAGCGCCGCCAGCATCAGCACCTGCAGGACGCCGATCATGACCCGGTCCATGTCGGCGAAGGCGATGGCCGTGGAGTGCACGCCGACCTTCAGGTCATCCTCGCGGTCCACCATGGCATACAGCGTGTCGTAGATCACCGCCCAGACCACCGCGGCCATGAACACCAGCCAGGCGATGCGCGGCACCTGGCCGAGCTGGGCGGCAAATGCCATGGGCACGCCCCAGCCGCCGAATGAGATGCCCAGATACAGCTGCGGCAGCGGAAAGTAACGCTTCACGAAGGGATAGCTGACGGTGAGTGCGGCGCCGACCAGGGACAGGCGGAACGTGAGCGCATTCAGGTGCAGCACCAGCCACAGTGCTGCCGCGGACAGCAGCACGAACAGCGCCAGGGCCTCGTGCGGCGTGACGCGACGCGCGGCGAGCGGTCGCTGTCGCGTGCGACGTATCCGCGGATCGATATTGCGGTCGGCCAGATCGTTGATGACACAGCCGGCGGCGCGCATGGCGAACACCCCGAGCACGAACACCACGAGCGCCCGCGGCGCAGGACGACCGGCGCCTGCTATCCACAGCGCCCACAGCACCGGCCACAGCAGCAGCCAGATGCCGATGGGACGATCGAACCGCGCCAGCAGCGCGTATTCGTGAAGCCTGCGACCCAGGCGATAGGCGAGCGGCGCCGCCCTGCGTCGCGGCGCAAGGCCCAGCGGGTTCGCAGCAAGGTCTTCAGCCAACGGTTCCGTAACGTTCACCCTCACCGATCCAGCGTGTGGTCAGCGGTGTAATGTTATCCGGATAATCGCGCAGCATCAGCTCGGCGGTCTTCTGGACCAGCGGCAGCAGATCGGTATCCCGCGCCAGGTCCGCGACGCGCAGCTGTGCAAGGCCGGTCTGACGGGTGCCCAGGAGCTCTCCGGGTCCGCGCAACTCCAGGTCGCGGCGTGCTATCTCGAAGCCGTCGGTGGTTTCGCGGATCGCATGCAGCCGCGCGCGCGCCAGCTTCGACAGCGGTGCGCGATACAGCAGCACGCAGGTCGAGGCGGCCGCGCCGCGACCCACGCGGCCACGCAGCTGGTGCAGCTGTGCCAGTCCCATGCGTTCGGCGTTCTCAATGACCATGAGCGTTGCATTGGGAACGTCGACCCCCACCTCGATCACCGTCGTGGCGACCAGAAGCTGCACACGATTGGCCTTGAAGGCCGCCATGGTTGCTTCCTTACGGGCGGCGGGTTGTCGTCCATGCACCAGCTCCACCGTCAGTTCCGGCAGTGCCTCGCGCAACGCTGCGGCCGTTTCCTCCGCCGCCTGGTAGCGCAGCTCCTCGGACTCATCAATCAGTGGACACACCCAGTAGGCCTGGCGCCCGGCGCGACAGGCCAGGAGGATGCGTTCGACCACCTCGTGCCGGCGGTTGTCCGCCATCACCACGGTCACCACCGGCGTGCGACCCGGCGGCAGCTCATCGATGACCGAGATGTCCAGGTCCGCGTAGGCCGTCATGGCGAGGGTGCGCGGGATCGGAGTCGCCGTCATGATCAGCTGGTGGGGCATTACTCCGGCGGCGCGGCCCTTCTCCTGCAGCGTCATGCGCTGCTCGACGCCGAAGCGGTGCTGCTCGTCTACGATGATCAGCGCCAACTTCGCAAAATTGATTCCCTTTTGAAACAATGCATGGGTTCCTACAACAATCTGGATCTCTGCTGAGGCAATCGCCTCCTCGGCGCTGCGCCGGGTGCGTGCGGGCTGTGAGCCCGTGAGCAGCGCCACCGGCAGGTTCAGATCGTGGAACCAGGCGCTGAAGTTGCGCCAATGCTGCTCGGCCAAGAGTTCCGTCGGTGCCATCAGCGCCACTTGCTGACCGCTGCCGACGGCGCGGGCGGCCGCCAGCGCGGCGACCACGGTTTTGCCGCAGCCGACGTCGCCTTGCAACAGCCGCAGCATCGGATGCCGTCCAACGAGGTCGGCGTCGATTTCAGCACGGGCGCGCTGTTGCGCGCCGGTGAGTTGGAACGGCAGAGCCGCGAGCAGCCGCGCCGCCAGGCCTGCCCCGTCATCAAGCGGCAGGCCAGGGTCGGCCGCCGTGCGCAGCTTGCGCAGCCGCAGGCTCAACTGGTGCGCCAGCAGTTCCTCGAAGGCGAGCCGGCGCTGCGCCGGGTGATGCCCGGTCAGAAGCTGGGCGTGATCCTGCTCCCGGGGCGGCCGGTGCAGCAGCTCCAGCGCATCGCGCAGCGCCGGCAGTTTCAAGGAGCGCTGCACATCGGCAGGCAGCCAGTCGCGCACGGCAATCGCGCCGCGGTCACCCAGCGCCTGCGCGATCAGCATGCGCAGTCGCGGCTGTGTCAGGCCCTCGGTGGCCGGATACATCGGGGTCAGGGACTCCTCGAGCGCTTCTGATTCGCGGTTCGCCCGGCGATATTCAGGGTGCACCATCTCAAGGCCGAGCGGACCCCGGCGCACTTCCCCATAGCAGCGCAAACGCAGGCCGCGTGTCATGGCGTTCTGCTGCGCATTCGTGAAGTAGAAAAACCGCAGGGTCAGGAATCCTGAGCCGTCACTGATCCGGCACAGCAGCTGGCGGCGTCGCCGGTAGGTCACCTCGGTGAGCTGGATTTCCCCTTCCACCACGGCGTGCTCACCCGGCGTCAGCCCCCCCAGCGGCACTATCCGGGTGCGATCCTCGTAGCGGGTCGGCAGCAGAAAAAGCAGATCCTGCACCTGGGTGATGCCGATTCTTGCGAGGCGCTCGGCCAGCGCGGCGCCGACGCCCCTGAGCGCCGTGACTGGGCGCTGTTCGGCAGTTTCAGTCAAGGCAGAGGATGCACTCGATTTCCACGCGCGCGCCTCGCGGCAACTGCGCGACGCCTACGGCGGCCCGCGCCGGATAGGGCTTGCGGAAATAGGTCGCCATGATCTCGTTGACCTTGGAGAAGTGCACCAGGTCGGTCAGGAATACGGTGACCTTGGCCACCTGCGAGAAGGTGCCATCCGCGGCCGTCACGATGGCGAGCAGGTTGTCGAAGGCGCGGTGGATTTCCGCTTCGATATCCCCGCTCACCAGTTCGCCGGTGCGCGGATCCAGGGGTATCTGCCCCGAAACGTACACCGTCTTGCCCACACGCACCGCCTGCGAGTAGGTGCCGATGGCCTTGGGTGCGCTGTCGGTATGGATGATGGTGTGGGTCATTGTTTCTCTTCCGGCCTTTTGCGTGAATGGGCCGCCAGTGTGCGCGTGACGCGCAGTATGTCAGGCATGCGGCGGATGGTACGGATGACGGCGGCGAGCTGCGCGCGGTCGCGCACCCGCAGTTCGAAGTCCAGGACCGAGGTCTCCGACTCGCGCTCCTCCACCGAGACCCGTTCGATATTGGTTTCGGTGGCGGCAATCGCCGCCGCCACGGCCGCGAGTATGCCCATGCGGTTGGGGACATCGACCCGGATCTGCGAGCTGAAGACCCGGTCCGGGGTCGCCTGCCAGGAGACCGGCAGCCATTTCTCGGGGTGCTTGCGGTAGTCCTCGACGTTGACGCAGGCCTCGCGGTGCACCACCACGCCGCGGCCGCTGGACAGGAAGGCGATGACCGGGTCGTTGGGTATGGGGAAACAACAGCGCGCATAGGTGACCAGCAGGCCCTCGGTTCCCGCGATGGCCATGGCGCCGGGTGCTGCGACCTCACCGCCTTCCTGTGGTGCCGCGGGCAGCAGCCGGCGGGCCACCAGCGGCGCCAGCCGCTCGCCCATGCCGATGCGCTCGAACAGCTCGTCGAGATCCTTCATGCCGACCTCGGCGACGGCGGCCTGCATCAGTGCCGGTGTCACATCCTCCAGCGCAAGATGGAACTCCCCAAGCGACTGGTTCAGCAGACGCTTCCCTAAGGCAATGGCCTCGGAGCGCCGCAGGCCTTTCAGGTAATGGCGGATGGCGTTGCGCGCCTTGGCGGTGACCACGAAGTTTACCCATGAGGGGTTGGGCATCGCGCCCTTCGCGGTGATGATCTCGACGGTCTGGCCATTGCGCAGCACCGTGCGCAGTGGCGTCAGGCGGCGATCCACTTTGGCTGCGACACAGCGATTGCCGATGTCGGTATGCACCGAGTAGGCGAAGTCGACCACGGTGGCGCCGCTGGGCAGGCGCAGGATTTCGCCTTTGGGCGTGAAGACGTACACCTTGTCCGGGAACAGGTCGACCTTGACGCTCTCCAGGAACTCCTCGGAGCTGCCGCCGCCATCCTGCAGTTCCACCAGCCGCGACAGCCATTCGCGCGCCCGTTCCTGCTGTGAAGAGCCGACGCTTTCGCCGGTCTTGTATCGCCAATGCGCGGCGATGCCGCTCTGGGCCACGCTGTTCATGTCCTCGGTGCGGATCTGAACTTCGATGGGCACACCATTGGGGCCGAACAGCGTCGTGTGCAGCGACTGGTAGCCATTCACCCGCGGAATCGCGATGTAATCCTTGAAGCGACCCGGCATGGGCTTGAAGACGCTGTGTACGCTGCCCAAGGCGCGATAGCAGGTGTCGGCCTTGTCGACCACGATGCGCAACCCATAGACATCCACGATTTCGTTGAGCGTCGAGCGTTTGCGCCGCATCTTGCGGTAGATGCTGTACAGGTGCTTCTCGCGCGCGGCGACCCGCGGCACGATCTCATTCTTCATCAGCGCCGCCGTCAGCTGCTGCTCGATCTTCTTCAGGAACTCCTTCTGGTTGCCGCGGGCGCGCTTGAGCGCACGCTCCAGGACCCGATAGCGCTGCGGATAAAGCGCCGCGAACCCCAAGTCCTCCAGTTCCAGTTTCAGGTCGTACAGGCCGAGGCGTTCGGCGATGGGCGCATAGATTTCAAGGGTCTCGCGGGCGATGGCGCGGCGCCGGCCAACGGCCATGGCCTCGATGGTGCGCATGTTGTGCGTGCGGTCGGCGAGCTTGACCAGCACCACGCGCAGGTCACGCACCATGGCGAGCAGCATTTTGCGGAAGCTCTCCGCCTGCGCCTCCTCGCGGCTCTTGAACTTGATCTGGTCGAGCTTGGTGACGCCGTCGACGATCTCGGCGACGTCCGCACCGAAGCGCTGGGCCAGCTGGTCCTTCGGGGTGGGCGTGTCCTCGATGACGTCATGGAGGATGGCGGCGATGATGGTATCGGTGTCGAGGTGCAGGTCGGCGAGAATCGCCGCCGCGGCCACCGGGTGGGCGATGTAGGGTTCGCCGCTGAGGCGGGTCTGCCCCTTGTGCGCCGAGGCGCCAAACTCGGCAGCCTCCCGGATCCGCTCCACCTGCTCGGGCGGCAGGTAGGTGCCCACCGTGGCCAGCAGATCCTTAAGCCCCGGCGTGGCGCGCCTTGCACCGGGGATCAGTCCCAGGAGCGAAGACGCATAGTCCATAGGTCACGCCTCGGAGTCAGTCTCCAAGACCGAACTGGGGGGCACGGAAGGCCATGGATTCGGCGTCCGGCATGGCGGCCTCGACCGGCGGCGGTTCAGGCTCGCGCAGCATCTCGGCCGTGATCGAGCCTTCGGCGATTTCACGCAGGGCCACAACCGTGGGCTTGTCGTTTTCCCAGGCCACGGTGGGTTCGGCGCCATTGGCCAGCCGCCGGGCACGCTGGGACGCCAGCAGTACCAGCTGGAACAGGTTATCTACGTTCTGGAGACAGTCTTCGACGGTGATTCGGGCCATATCCTGCTGACTTTGGTGATAACCGCCGCAACGGGCGGGTAGAGGTTCAGAAGTCTACGGCAACCGGACCCGCTTTGGCCAGAACGGCTTCACGGCGCCCCGAGCAGGTCGTTCAGCAGCGGTTCGAGCTCCGGGCGATCACTGGCGAGCGCCTGGCCGCGGCCCGCCAGGATGCTTTCAAGCTCCGCGCAGGCAGTGTCGAAATGGTCATTGACGACCACGTAGCCGAACTCGCGGTAATGGGACATGTCGCCGACGGCGTCCTGCAGCCGTCGCGCGATCACGGCGTCCGAATCCGTCTGCCGGTTGCGCAGCCGCTCCTCGAGGGCGGCGCGTGAGGGCGGCAGAATGAAAATGGTGGTGCAGCCGGGCGCGGACTGGCGCACCTGGCGCGCCCCCTGCCAGTCGATTTCGAGGATGACATCCCGCCCCGCGCCGAGCAGCGCTTCGACGGTCGCCCGCCCGGTGCCATAGAAATTATCAAACACCCGGGCGTGTTCCAGGAACTCACCGCGCGCCAGGCGCTCCTCAAACTGCGCGGTTGTGACGAACCAATACTCGCGCCCCTCGACCTCGTTCGGCCGCTTCGGGCGCGTGGTGTGAGAAACGGAGACGGTGAGCGCGGGATTGCGTTCCAGCAGCGCCTTCACCAGCGAGGTCTTGCCGGCGCCCGAGGGCGCCGAAATGACGAACAGACCGCCAGCGCGGAAGCTTTGTTTCCCGGGAGTCATTACTGCGTCGTGCTGCACCCCGACATTGTATCCAAACGGCGGTTTTTAGCTTTTATCTGTATTGCACCAATGTGTCCGAGTCCTCATTCTGGCGCAGCCTGGCTTTCAGGTCGCCGACCTAAGGAAAATCAAGAATGCGCCGGCACTGGACAGGGATGTTGATCAGCATATGTGCAGTGGCAGGCGCCGCGGTAGCGACGGCTGCCGATGACCCATCGTTGCTGAACCAGAAGCTGGAAACTGTGGTCGTGACCGCGACAAGGATTTCGCAGAAGACCTTCAACCTGCCGATGTCCGTGGACCGCATCAACAGCGCCGCGATTCACGAGGGCCAATCCCAGGTCAACCTGTCCGAAAGCCTCGACACCGTACCCGGCGTGTCGGTGCAGAGCCGTCAGAACTACGCGCAGGACCTGCAGGTCTCCTCGCGCGGCTTCGGCGCACGCTCCAGTTTCGGCGTGCGCGGCGTGCGCCTGTATTCGGATGGCATACCGGGCACCATGCCGGATGGCCAGGGGCAGTTCTCCCAGTTTGACTTAGGTTCCGCTGATCACATCGAAGTGCTGCGCGGACCATTCTCGGCGCTGTATGGAAATTCCTCCGGTGGCGTCATCGCCATCTTCACCGAGAACGGCCCGCCGGGATTTGCGCTCGGCTCCACGATTGAATACGGTTCATTGAATACGCAGCGCTACTCGACGCTGGTCGGCGGTGACTCAGGCCCGGTCAACTACGTCATGGATGTCTCACACTTCCAGACCGATGGTTACCGTCGGCACAGCGAAGCCCAGCGCAATCTTCTGAACAGCAAGGTGCGCGTGAAGCTCGACGATGTGTCGCAGCTGACCTTCATCGCAAACGCCATCGAGACGCCGTTCGTCCAGGATCCAATGGGCCTGACAAGCGCACAGCTGCTTTCCAGTCCGATCCAGGCCGGCACCGGCGCCAACATGTTCAACACCCGCAAGTCCCTCGCCCAGGAGCAGCTGGGACTGACGTACGAGCGCGAATTCGGTGACAACGACAGCCTCGTCGCGATGCTCTACAGCGGCCACCGCCAGACCACCCAGTTCCAGTCGATTCCGCTGGCTACGCAGGCCGCGTCGACCAGTCCGGGCGGCGTCATCGACCTGGCGCGCGGCTACAGTGGCACCGACGTGCACTTGAGCGACCACCGCGAGTTCTGGGGCACCACGCTCACCACGACGGCCGGCATCAGCTATGACGATCTGGATGAGCACCGTCGCGGCTACCTCAACTACATTGGCACCGACCTCGGCGTCGAGGGCGCACTGCGCCGCTACGAAACCAACCTGGTACATGACCTGGATGAATACTTCCAGGCGCAGTGGGATCTGACTCAGCAGCTGCATGCAACGGCGGGCGTTCGCAATAGCGTCGTGAATATTACCGACCACAGCCATCTGTCCGTCAGTGGCGCCCTGCCCTTGAGCGGCACGCGCTATTCGGCCACCAATCCCGTTGCCGGCGTGAGCTATGAGGTCACCAAGGACTTGAGTACCTATGTGTCGTTCGGTCGCGGCTTTGAGACACCGACCCTGAACGAGCTGGCGTACCGCTCCATCAATGGCAATCTTCCGGGCCTGAACTTCGGCCTGCAGCCGGCACGCAGCAGTGACTACGAAGTGGGCGTGAAGACACGCGGGGACAACTTCCGGGTCGATTCGGCGCTGTTCTTCATTCGCACCGAAGACGAACTGGGCGTCCTGCAAAATTCGGGTGGCCGCTCGGTATACGAGAACATCGGCGCGACGCAGCGCGAAGGCGCCGAGCTTGGCGTGACCGCGGACCTTCCGGGCAACCTCGAGACGCGCGTGGCCTACACTTACCTTAAGGCGGTCGTGGCGGATGCGTACGCCGGATGCGCCGGAACACCCTGCGCCTCCGATGTCATTCCGGCCGGCAATGTCCTGCCGGCCGTTCCGCAGAATGTTCTCTACGCGGGACTGACCTGGCGCTATCCGGCCACGGGTTTCTTTGCCACGGCGGAGACTCTCGTGCGCTCACGCATCTATGCGGATGACCGCAACACCGGTTATGCCGGTGGTTACTGGACCGAGAACCTGCGTGCCGGCTTCTTGCAGAAACAGAATGGCGCCGGCTGGCAGACCAGCGAGTCCGTGCGCATCGAGAACCTGTTCAACAAGGCCTATGTGGGCTCGGTCATCGTCAACGACGCGAACTCGCGTTTCTTCGAGCCGGACCCGGGGTTCAGCGTGTACGTCATGTTTGAGGCCAAGTACCTGGATCCAAGGGGCTGAGCGAACCTTTTGCAGAAAAGCTAACCCCGCGCCCACCGATCGGGCGGGGAACGCTGGTGTGGGTGATGCTCATGACCTTGCCGTCAAGTTCATAGTCGAGTCGACCCGTGTGCCCCTCGAGTTCCACTGAGAGGCGGTGCGCACGGTCGTCGTGATTGATCTAGCGATATAATGCTTGGCCGCCGCATTTTGGAACGTGGCGAACTACCGGAGAACGATATGCCCCAGCACTTCGGCCACGATCTGTCAGTTCCCGTGAATTCCTCGGACCACGTTCGCGGTGATCCGCAGGCGCGGGTCACGGTTGTTGAATACGGTGACTTTGAATGCCCAATTTGTCGCAGCGCGGAACCTGCCGTGCGGATGCTGCTCGAGGCTCACCCGGGTGCCGTTCGCCTCGTCTTCCGACACTACCCGATCGAGAGTGCGCACCCGCATGCGCTCATGGCGGCGGAGGCTGCGGAAGCGGCGGGGGCGCAAGGCAGGTTCTGGGAGATGCACGACCGCCTTCTGGAGCCAGGGGCACCTCTGAAGCGTAGCGCACTTGATCACTATGCCACCCTACTCGGCCTGGATCTTGCCTCGTTCGATGCGTCGCTCAATGATGAGATCTATCGTCAGCGCATCCGTGAACACATGGATGGCGCGGCCCGAAGTCAGGTACGGGGGACCCCGGGATTCTTCGTGAACGGACAAATGCAAGATGCCTCCGGCGGTATGCACCATGTTCGGGACGCGGTGATGCGCTGCTTATAGAGGCTGCCCGATGACGGCCTGTTCGCATGCTGTAGCGGGTTTGCCAACCTTGCTATGCTCCTTAGCGTATCCGCTGTGGTCGATTCGACCGATATGAGAATGGTCAGCTCTATGAATGGACTAGTTACGATGCTGATAGTGGGGCTGCTGCTGCCGGGCGCGGCCGTCGCCCAGGAATGGACGGCGTACACCTATCCTGATCCAGGGTTCACCATCCAGTTTCCCGGTGTACCTACGGTGAAGACGAGCCGGATCAAGAATGCCACCGGCGTGTCACTGCCGATGACGCGTTACGAGGTTCGACAGGACCGCGTCATCTACTCACTGAGCATCGTGAATTATTCGAGCACCAATGACGACGCACTCACCACCATCTTCGCGACCGAGAGGTTGTTGGGCGCATCGGGCAAAGTGACCGCGGCTACCGGTGCGCGCATCAAGCGGGCCTTCGGACGCCAATTGAGCCTCGACGCCAGTGACGGTAGTCGCTCAGGCGTCGCCATTTTCTTCGTCAATAAACATCTCTATACATTGGTCGCCCAGGCTTTGCCCCCCAACCCCACTGAGGAATCGGGCGACGTGATCCGCTTCCAGCGATCGCTGCAGTTTCTCGACGACGACGGTGGCTTCTTCGGTTTCTTCGGTGGCAACAGCAGTGTCAACAGCAGTGGCAACAGCAGTAGTAGTGAAGGTGTTCGTGGCAGTGGCGGGGCCAGTGGCAGTGGCGGAGTCAGCGTCAGTGGCGGAGTCAGTGGTGGCAGTCGCTCCCGGGGCGCCCCCAATCCGCCAGCCGATGCCGCCTGCACGGGGAAATCGGCCGGTGACGCCGTACAACTTGAAACACCTGCCGGGCCGGTGCCGGCGACCTGCACCCTGGTTGCACGGCCAGACATGCCGCCCAAGGGCTCGCCTTGAAATCAGGCGGCGCGCCCCAAAGCTCGCTGCATGACCGATACACAGCATATCGTGTGCGCGCACTGCGACACGATCAACCGGATTCCGACCGCACGGCTCGGCGAGGCACCGAATTGTGGACAGTGCCATCAGCCGCTGTTCACGGGTCATCCCATCGAACTCACGGGCGACAATTTTCGCCGCCATGTCGATCGTAACGACATTCCGGTGGTCGTGGACTTCTGGGCGGCGTGGTGTGGCCCCTGTCGCGCGATGGCGCCACAGTACGCCCAGGCCGCTACAGAGCTGGAACCCAACGTACGTCTGGCAAAGCTCAATACCGACGCTGCGCAGAACGTCGCCGGCGAATTCGGCATCCGCAGCATTCCCACTTTGATGCTCTTCAAATCGGGGCGCGAAATTTCACGTCAGGCAGGGGCGATGGGCAAGGCGGATATCATCCGCTGGGTGCGCGCACAGGTTTAGCACGCGGATAGAACCGTCCCCGGGGCCACGCGGTACCTACCGGGGACCATGCGGCCATCCCCGAAAATCATCGAGCTTGCCCTGACCCAGGCCACCGAGCGCTTTGCCGCCGAACTGGTCGAGCCTCAGTTGCACGCGCCGTCCTGGAGCGACTTTGAGTGGCGGATGGCGCGCGCCGCGGCGGTTCTTCACGGAGTCACGCCGCTGCTCGCGCGCACCTTGCGCTGGTCGGGCCCGCAGAGTTGGCAGTCGTTCGTAGCGCAACAGAGCCAACAGACGCTGCTCAGGCACCGGCACATCACAGCATTGCTGCAGGAGATCGGGGTGCGTGCCGCCGCCGAGGGCCTCGCCGTCGTCGCGCTCAAGGGCGCAGCGCTGCATGGCCTTGGCGTGTATTCACCCGGCGAGCGGCCCATGGCAGACATCGACCTGCTGGTCCGGCCGGCCGATGCACGGCTCGCCGCACAAGTCCTGGCGTCGGCGGGCTATGTGCAAACCGCGACGGCCTGGAAACACGATTTGTTCGAACCAGCACCGTCCGCCGCAGTTGTGGGGGCTTGCAAAGGTACTGCGGCGCTTCCGCTTGGCGAGCACGAGGCCTATCCGGTCAAAGTCGAGCTGCATACGCGGATCGTGGACCGCCTGGCCGTCAGTGAGCCTGACATTACGCAGCTGGTCTTTCCCGAGCACGCGCAGCCGGGGATCAATCCCTATCGCTGCACAAACGCCCTGCTGCTGCATCTGCTCCTGCACGCCGCCGGCAATCTGTGCAATCGCGCGTTCCGGCTCATCCACCTGCACGACATCGCGCTGCTCGCGGCAACCATGAACGCGAAACAGTGGCAGCAGGTGCTGAGCATGAGCCCGTCTCCCAAGGCCTTCTGGTGGGCATTCCCGCCCCTCAATATGCTCAATCGGTATCAACCCGGTTTGGTACCTCAACACGTGCTCAATACCTTTGGTCTGGCCTGCCCATGGTCCCTGCGACGCCTGTGCCACCAGGCCAACCTGTCGCAGCTGTCGTTTGCTTCGCTGGCGATAGCCGCCTTTCCGGCCATTGCCTGGTGCAGATCGCCTGGCGAGCGCCTGCGCTATCTCCGCCAGCGCCTACTGCCGGACCCCGAACTGCTTGCCGGGCGCGAGGTCGCAGCCGCCGAGCAATGGCAGGTTCAGTACCCCTGGTCGCATATGCCACACGGGCGCCGGGTGATCCGGTGGCTATTGGCCAGGCCCCCGCGGCAGGCTTCCATGTATATCGTGGAGTTGGCCCTGCACACTCCGCCGGCCTGAACCTTCCTCCCGGCCACGGGTACTCAATGTAAGGGCCTGGTAGCGCGTGGGTTTCCTGATGCTGTCTGTTCTGGTTGCTCATTCCTACTTCCTGCGGTTCGATCCCAAGCAAGTCCGGCGCGCCAAGCCCTATCCGCCGCTTGCGACGCTGCAGGTGGCCGGGATGCTGCGGCGGCAGGGTCATCAGGTGGCGCTCTTTGACGCCATGCTGGCCGACGGTCTGGAGGACTACGCCCGCTGCCTGCGTGAGCAGTCACCGCAACTGCTGCTCATCTACGAGGACAATTTCAACTTCCTGAGCAAGATGTGCCTGGGCGCCATGCGGCGCGCCGCCTGCGCCATGATCCGCGCGGCCCGGGATCGCGGCGCACGCGTCATCGTGGCGGGATCCGATGCCAGCGATACGCCCGAGCCGTACCTCGGCGCCGGTGCGGATGTCGTGCTCAGCGGCGAGGGGCTCGAGGCCTTGCGACAACTGCTGCAGCGTCTTGACGCCGACCCGACGCTTGAGCGTGAGCAGCTCGTGTCAGGCATTGACGGCATTGCACGCGGCGGCCGTAATGCCGGGCGCGCACGGCCCTCCGCACGCCGGGTCGATACCAGCGAGCCCGAACGGCCGGCCTGGGATCTCATCGACATGGGGAGCTACCGGCGCACCTGGCAGGCCGCCCACGGCTACTTCAGCATGAACATGGCCGCCTCGCGTGGCTGCTCATTCCGCTGTGCCTGGTGCGCAAAACCAATCTGGGGCAATCGCTATCTGCAGCGTGCACCAGCCGCGGTCGCTGAGGAAATGCTGCACGTTAAACGGCACTTCGCGCCCGACCATATCTGGTTTGCCGATGACATTTTCGGCTTCCGCGCTGACTGGGTGCAGGCCTTCGCGCGTGCGGCCAGCGCGGGCGGCGGCGCCGTGCCCTTCACCATCCAGACGCGCGCGGACCTGATCAGTCCGGCGATGGCGGCGGCGCTGCGCGAGGCGGGCTGCCAGGAGGCGTGGCTGGGTGCCGAGAGCGGCAGTCAGAAGGTCCTGGATGCCATGAACAAGGGGGTGCAGGTGGCCGAAATTCACACGGCCCGAGCGCGCCTGAAGGCGGAAGGCATTCGCGTAGGATTCTTCATCCAGCTCGGCTATCTCGGGGAGCAGCTTGAGGACATCCTGGCGACCCGCGAGCTCATTGATACGGCCGCGCCCGATGATGTCGGCATCAGCGTGTCGTATCCCTTGCCGGGCACCGCTTTCTACGAGCAGGTCAAGACACAGCTGGGCACCAAGACCCATTGGCAGGACAGCAACGATCTGGCCATGATGTTCCAGGGAACGTACGGGTCGGAGTTCTATCGGACCGTGCGTGACCTGCTGCACGAACAGGTCAAGCTGCAGTCCAGCGCCGGTATCGGCGACCACGAGCCCGCCCGCCAGCAGTTGCGCCGGTCCTGGCAGAGTCTCATCGCGCGGGAGGGTGAGTGCCGCGCCTGAACAGCTCCTCGTAGGCCGCCAGGAACTTCCTTCCCACAGCATCGAACGAGAGCTCCTGGTCGAACTGTCGCCTGGCCGCAGCACGCGCTTCACTTCGGGACTGCCGTGCGACTGACAATATCGCTTCGCTTAGGGCGGCGGCGTCATCGCACTTCCACAAGGCGCCCACCTTGCCCTGCGCCGTCAGGGCCCGGAACGAGGGGATGCTGGTGATGACCGCTGGCAGGGCGCACGCGAGGGCCTCGATCACCGAGAATCCACTACCCTCGCGATGACTGCCCGAGACGAAAAGGTCGGCGGCACGCATCAGCTGCTCGATGCGTTCGTGGGGCACCTTTCCCAGCAGATGCACTTTGTCGCGTAGGCGCGAATCAGCCGCAAGGTGACGCTGAACATCGACCAGCAACGGTGCCTGTCCGAAGCAGCACCATAATTGCAGATCAGGCAAGTGCTCCAGCACCCGGCTGAGACCTGCGAGGACGGTGAGTGGATCCTTGTTGGCATTCAGATGACCCACCCACAGGACCGCCGGGTCGCCGAACACCCCGGTGATCCGGCGCGCGGACTCCTGATCCCCGGGAGTGAAGCGGCTTGAACATTCAGCAATTTCGAAGAGCTGTGTGCTGGCATCGAGCATTCGCGCCCGTGCGAATGGTTCGGCCTGGCTCAGCGCGCAAAATGAGATCCCGGCCGCCGCCGCATACGCCTTGCGGCGCAGTCGGCGGCGCCAGATTCTGGGTACACCATCGGCATGATCCTGGAGGAAAATGGGCGTGGTGGGCGTCAATCCGGCGAGGTCAACGACCTCCCGCGGAAAACCCAGACCGTGCACGTGAAAGACATCGGGCGCCAGCTGCCTGATCAGGCGCGCAAAGCCCTCCGAGGCAGTCAGGGTGCGCCTGGCGTCCGGCACCAGAAAATGATAGGTCACATCGCGCAGGCGCACGGTTTCTGCCACCCTGCTAGCCTGAATGACAGTCACCTGCGCGCCCGCGTGTGCCACCATCTCGGCGGTGTCCACCAGCGGCCACCAATCGACCAACATCTGCGACGGCGACCGTTGCGGGTCGAGCAGAACTCCCAGTTGGACAATTTGCAAGGCTCTCACGGTGCGTCGCGGTTAGATGCCGCTGACGCGTGGTTCAGCGAGCCGGATCAGCTTCCTGGACAAATCGAGCTCCCACGGCTGGTCATAGCGCCGGAAGCGATATCGCCACGAGGCGAGCGCGCGCAATGTCAGCTTCGACCAGGCCGGAGCGCGGACATCCTGCACGGTCGGGAAGCGGCAACCCAGTACCGTGACAAAGCTCCTGATCCGCATCCGCAGGCGATCATTCAGCCACGGTGCGTCGGCGTGGCAGGCGTAGTCGACCCATTGTTGCCGGGTCCATTCCTCGGGTGATGAGGGGAAACGCAACGGTTCACCGGTGAGGTCGAGGGGGACAGCAGCCCGTGCGCGTGAATTCTCCGGCAGCGCGGACGGCGGCAGCGGCGTATAGATGTAGACGATAATTTCGGCCAGCGGATTGATCCGTTTGACCTCGCGAATGAATTCAAATGTGCGTTCGGTTTCATTCTCCGTGTCCACGGGCGGCGCCACCATGAACGACAGCTCCGGAATCACGCCCTGCCGGCGGCACAGGTCGGCCACAGCCAGAGTCTGGTCCGCCGTGGTTCCCTTGCGGATACTCTTGAGCATCGCATCGTTGGGGGACTCCGCGCCGATGTAGGCCATGCGCAGCCGACTCTTGCGCACCAATGCCCATGAACTTGCCGAGAGCCCCAGCAATGCATCCGCCCGTGCATAGCACCACCAGGGCAGCTGCACCCGGGCCAGGACCTCGAGCAGCGGCACCATGTCCTTTTCGCGATCGAAGAAGTTGTGATCGAAATACTGGATGGAATCCGCACCGAGATCATCCTTCAGCCAGGTCAGCTCGCGCTCCAGACGCAGCGCCGGAGGCAAGCCTGTCGCGCCGCGGAACATCGCCGCGACTCCGCAGAAGGTACAACGGAATCGACACCCGACTGAAGCCTGGTGTGCCGCCGTACGTCGCCCGAGAAATGTCCTGGCGAGGTAGATGCGCGGATCACCCAGCAGATCATATGGCAGCGGCGCCTCCTGGCCGCGTACTTCCATGTGGCGGTCCGGATTGCGTACCAACCGACCCCCGCGCTTCCACGCAATGCCCCGCACCGATTCCAAGGCGGCCTCATCGCCGGCGCGAATCGCGTCCAGCAGTTCCACCAATGCCGATTCCCCTACGGCGCGCACGGCATAATCCACATAAGGAGCGTTCAAGGCGGTGTCCGGATAGAGCGTTGGAAAGTAGCCTCCCCAAATGATGGGCGTTGCGGGTGCTGCCTGCCGAATGATGGTTGATACCTCGATGGCGCTACGCACCTGTGGGCCGCCCATCACCGTCACACCCACGGCCGTGAACTGCTCCGCGCCCAGTAGCCGACGGGTTGTCTGCAGATAGCTGCCATCGACATTGCCGTCGACGATGCGACAGGCATAGCGGCTCTGCAAAGCACCCGCCAGCTTCAGGAGCGACAGGGGAAAGCGGGCGCTACGCCGCGAAGTGATGCGCGGATTGACCAGTAGCAGGCGCGGCAGTTGAGTCATGCCACTGCCCACGTGGCTGCCGACAGTTCGAGGCCCGGCTCGATGGCCCCGCGCTCCTCCAGCATCCCGGCAATGACCGGGTCGAGTGCTTTCCGAAATCCGTCCAGGCGAATACTGCGCCAGTGCACCGCCGGCTCAACGGTGCGTGCCAGGTCCATGTCACCGTAGCGCGGACGACCGTCGCGCAATACCAGCCGCAGATCGGTGCGGGTGGCGTGTGTCAACCGAACGCCACGGCGCAGAACCACGATATCGGCGCGCAGGCCGGACCGCAGCGAGCCCCGGTCCGCCAGCCCCAGCAGGCGCGCGGCGCCGGAAGTCACCAGCGCCTCCAGTGCAGGCTCGTTGAGCCCTTCGATCTTTGCGGCGAGGCCCAACTCTTCAAGCAGATCACGCGAACCGCTCAAGCGCGAGTCTGTGCCCAACGCAACCTGGCCGAGTTGAGCGAGGGTCGTTACCTTAATTGTCTTGCCGAACAGGCGTAGATTGGAGGAGGGACACCAGATCAGTCCGGCGCCCGCCGCCGCGAGGCGCATCCGCGCCGCCGTATCGAGGGCGACGCCATGCACGACCCGCGTATTGCCCGCTACGCAACCGAGTCTCTCAAGGCGCTCCCATTCCGTCGCCGCTTCTTCGTCAACTCCTTCGGCCGCGTGGATTATCCACGGCCATGCTGCCGGGGTCTGTCGGTAGGCGTTGCCCACGGCGACATCACCGTCGATATACAGCGAGTGTGACCAACCGTACTGCGCTACAACCGCCGTCGGAAAATCCGGATCCATCAGGCACGAGTACAGCGGATCATGATGGGCGACCGAGGTCACGCCGCTCAGCAGATTCTTGATGCCCCCGACCGCGAGGCGGGTCGCGCGCGGAACATTAACCTGAGATTCAAACCGGGGATCGGCGCGGCGCCGCTCATTGATATCGGCGATCCACTCCCTGACATGCCGATAGCTCGAACTAAACTCCAGCGGCGGCAGGCTGTTGAGTTGCAGGTGGTCGTGGGCATTGATCAGGCCGGGTAGTAAGCGGTCCCCTTCAAGATCGACCACCCGGTCCCCGGCATGGGGCGCATCATGAAGATCGGTAATACGAGATCCACAGATCCGCAGCGTGGACAGCTGGCCATCGATCACCCCATTGACGAATGTCACACCATTGCCGCCACGCCCCTGCATCGCCGTCACTTCCGAGCGCGCAGGATCAGCACCAGCGGCAGGCCATGCCAGCGCCCATAGAAGTCGGCCGATTGCGAAAACGCCTCCTTGAGTTCGATGCCGGCGCGCACTTCGCATACGGCATCCACAGTGAGATTGGCGGACGCGGCGGCCTGCAACTGATCGGCGAGCTCGTGGCGTGAGTGCGGGACAGTCACCTGGCGGTTCTCCTGATCCTTGAACGAGCGCGGCAATCCGGCCCGAGCCGCGGCGGGATGGAAGTCTGAATACAGCAGCAGGCCGCCGGTCTTCAGCACCCGTGCCACTTCCGACATCCACGGCGCAATGTCGACGGCGTGACCGATAGCCAAGCCGCACACCACGACGTCGAAGGCAGTGCTCACAAACGGCAGTGACATCATCGTGCCCCGCACCCGGTCCGCCCCTGAAACCTGGGCGAGCATCGCAGCGCAGTCATCCACAGCGACGACTTGCGCGGCGTGGCGCTCCCTGAGCAGCCGTGAATAGCGGCCGCTGCCGCAAGCGAGATCCAGGACACGCCGGCCGCGCACGTCCGGCAACAGATCCAACATGGCACTCTGCTCCGCCCGCATCAGTGGATTGTGAGGCAAGGGTGGGTACAGGGGCGCCCAGCGCTCATATGCCGCGCGGGTGTTTGCCGCCATCGCCATTGAGTCGCCGGCTGTCACGCCAAGGCCGGCTCTCGCCACATTGAACAGACGCAGGCCTGGCACTCATCACGCCGGCCGGCCCTGATGTCCTCTCGCAGGTCCAGCATTTCGGGGCTGTTCAGCATCCCGATGAAGTCATCGGTCGATCCGCTTGACCGGGGCGCCGGAATGAAGAAGCACGGCTTCACCTGTCCATCCGCTCCGATAACCGACGAGAACTCCGGGGCGTTGCAGCGCACGGGGGGAAAGCTTCCGATACCGTTCACGGCACTGAAGTACTGAAGTATCCGGCGCAACTTCTGCGGCGACTCGGCAATGAATCCGGAGCGGAAGTCGTCCGCATGAGTGCGCTCCAAGGAATCCAGCAGTTCCGAAAACTTCGGCAGTTCCTCCGAGCGCAGAGCCAGATCCGCGGCGAACTGCCGATCGCGCCCAAATGCATTCGAATTCGCCACATCGACGGCGAGAAAGGAGACCGCGCGCGCACCGAGTTCTCTGCCGAGATCGACAAATCGTCCGAGCTGGTGGAAGTTGCCACGCTGCAGGGTCACCCTTAGGGTTGGAGCTGTACCGTGGCCCGCCGTAGCGCGCACGCCGCCACAGACATACTCGAATGCGTCCAAGCCACGGATGGCGGCATAGGTAGCGCGGTCGGTACCGTCCATGGAGACGGTGATGGAGTCGAACAGAGCTGCGGCGCGGCGTGCGTGCTTGGCCAGCGCGAGGCCGGCGGTCAGCAACCATACCTGCATGCCGTTGGCGCGCAGACAGTCCGCAATTGCCGCCCAGTCAGGATGGACCAGGGGCTCCCCGCCGGACAGCACGACGATCTTCGTACCCAACTCCAAGAGCTGGGGAAGGCGGCGACTGACCGATTCCAGGCTGATGTCGAGGTGTCCGTGGCGCCAGTAATCACAGCTGCGACAGCGGGAGTTGCAGCGTTCGGTTACGTACAATGTCACCAGCGGCAACCGCTGAATCGACCGCCGGCGATCGGCACAAGCAGGCACGGGCTGACCTCGCAAAGCGACACCTGGAGTGTCAGTACCGTCGCAGTCGCAACCAGTTCAATCCGTACAGCGGTTTGCGGGCAAATATTTTTGCGGCGCGATAAAACCGAAAGCGCCGCAGAGAGCACCTACCCAATCGGGACCTCGACCTCCGCGTTCCCGGACACGGCGATTGCTGCCCCGGAGTCACAATGCCCTCGTTTTTGCATTCCTGGATCGGACTCCCGCAGTGAATCGCGTCGGTACCGATATCGTGGCTGATCCGTTCGCCGAGAAGGCCAGGAGCATTGGGACCCGGCGATTGCAGCTGTTGGGCGCGGACTTTCACTTCGAGTGCCACGCACCAGCGCTGGGGGAGCTGGTCAAGGCTGCCTATGGCGGATTACCGGTGCAGCGACTGCACGCCGATCCTCCCCGGATCCGGGTCAAGCTGGTGTTGCTGCCGGGCGCGGCGCCAGGCCGCCAAGCGCAGCCGGCCGCCGGGGCGATGATCGCCGGCCCCGGCTACCTGTGCGCCGCTAACGACGCGTCCAGCTTTGCGATCGTCTCCCCTGCCGAGCGCGCCGGGCTGGTTACGTTGAGCGCGGCGATGCTGCGGCATCCGTACCACGCGCGTTATGAGTACCTCGAGTTCGCGGTATTCATGCTGGCGGCCCGCGTGCAGGGTCTGGTTCCTCTGCACGCGGCCTGTATCGGCCGCGGACGCGACGGTGTCCTCCTGATGGGCCCAAGCGGTTCCGGGAAGTCCACGGCGGCCCTTCACTGCCTGCTGCGCGGGATGGATTTCCTCGCCGAGGATGCCGTATTTGTCGCCCCCGAAAAGCTGGTTGCGACCGGGGTCGCAAACTACCTGCACGTCTGTCGGAACTCACTGCAATGGCTGAGGCGTTCCAGCGTCTGCACGCAGATACGCAGTTCACCGCTCATCCGGCGCAGAAGCGGCGTTCGGAAGTTCGAAGTGGATCTGCGCCGCGGATCGTTTAGTCTGGCCGCGACTCCGCTGCACCTGAAGGCCGTAGTTTTTCTCTCCGCCCGCAAGGCCGGCCGACAGTCTCTCCTGCGACCCTTGCCGACATCCCAGATCCGCTCCGCGCTGACGTTGAACCAACCCTATGCGGCAGGGCGACCTGAATGGGACTCATTCATCCGCAAGGTCGAATCCCTCCCGGTGTTCACTTTGCTCCGCGGCAGCCATCCGAATGACACCGTGGATGCCATCGAGGCTCTGCTCAAGAGCAATGGCAGCGCTCGTGCCGGCCATGGCCGCGGCTGATGCGAGTGGCCCTTGTAATACCGGGGGGAGTCGACCGCTCGGGCGAAGTACGGGTGATCCCGGCGCTGCTGGCCCTGATCGAACGTCTCTCGCGGCTCAATGACGTACAGGTATTCGTGCTGCGCCAGGAGCCAGATCCGGGGCAATGGCAATTATCAGGTGCCGTCATTCACAACATTGGGGTACGCCATACTCGCCCGCGCGCGATTCGCGCCATCTTGGCTCTGCATCGCGATCGCCGGTTCGATCTCATTCACGCAATCTGGTCCGGAAACTGCGGCCTGATAGCAGTCATCGCAGCCAAGTTGCTGGGCCTGCCGAGTCTGATCCATATCGCCGGTGGCGAAGTGGTTGCGCTGCCGGAAGTGGACTTCGGTGGCATGTGCACCTGGCGTGGCCGCCTGCGTGAGTCCTGGGTATTGCGCAGGGCCTCTGCGATAACGGCGGCGAGCGCGCCCGTCATCCGGAGGCTGGCCGAGCTGGGATTTTCCGCGCAACGCGTCCCGCTGGGTGTTGACCTCGGCAGATGGCCACCGCGTGCCCCCAGGCCCCGCTCATGCGAGCGACTTCCCAGATTGATCCATGTCGCCAGCCTCAATCGCGTCAAGGATCAGACCACTCTTCTCAGGGCGCTCGCCGTGCTGGCACGCTCCGGCCTTCGATTTCACATGGACATCGTGGGCGAGGACATCCTCGGCGGGCGCATCAACACACTGGCGACGGAACTGGAACTGGCTTCGTATGTACGATTTCATGGCTTTCTGACGCAGCGACAGCTGCGACCGCTGATCGAGGCCGCGGATCTGATGATCCATTCATCCTGCTACGAGACCGGGCCGCTGGTATTGCTGGAGGCGGCGGTGGTTGGCGTTCCCACAGTCGGTACTGGGGTCGGTCATTTCACCGAGTGGGCACCGGCAGCCGCGGTCGCCGTTCCGGTCGGCGACTACCAGGCGATCGCCGCTGCCGTGGCGAGGCTGCTGGAGGACGACCCGCTTCGGGTCCGCATCGCGGAGGCGGCCGCGCTGCGGGCGGTGCATGAGGACGCAGACCATACGGCGAGCCTTGTGCAGCAGCTCTATGCCCGCCTGGTGCCAGCGTGAGTCTGCGCCAGCATTTGAACGAGACCCGCGACGCGTTCGATAGCGTTGCGGCCGACTATGATGGCTCGCGGGGCAACAATCCGCTGATCCAGGAGATGCGCGCGCAGATGTGGCGGTCGCTGGATGCGGTGTTCACCACCCCGAGCCGACTGCTCGACCTCGGCTGCGGGACGGGCCTGGATGCCATTCGCATGGCGCAATGCGGCCATGCGGTCACTGCAACCGACTGGTCCTCGAAAATGGTGCGCAGAACCATAGTGCGCGCGGCGCAGAAGAATGTATCGGCGCAGGTTACCTGTGCGAACATAGGAGCGCATGAGCTTGAAAAGCTCACCGCCTCTGCATGCTTTGACGGGGCTTACTCCAATCTTGGTCCGCTCAACTGCGTCCCGTCCCTTGCCGACACGGCACGCGAATGCGCACGGTTGCTCAAACCGGACGGCATGCTGGTGTTTTCAGTCATCGGCCGCATCTGTCCGTGGGAAATCGCACACTATGCGCTCCAGCGTCGCTGGCCCCGCGTTGCGGTGCGGTTCTCGCGCTCCCCAGTCCCGGTGGCCATGAACCAGCACACCATCTGGTCCAACTACTTCACGCCGTTGCAATTCTACCGCGCCTTCAAACCATTTTTTCAGCTTCAGGGATATCGCGGCCTGTGTCTGTTTGCGCCGCCCCCTTATCTGACATGGGTGCGCGAGCGGCATCCGCGCTGGCACGAACGCCTGTGGCAAATCGACCGGCGGGTGGCCGGCTGGCCGCTGCTGCGCGACATGGGCGATCACTTCCTCATTTACATGAAGAAGCGGTGAGTGCCAGGAAGCGTGGATAACATGGCCAATGGTTCAGCAGTGACTTCGCCACAGAGCAACAACTTCGATCTGATTCGGTTGGCGGCCGCGCTGCAGGTGGCGTATATCCACGGCACTGGAGCATTTGGCGCTGCCAGCGGCATAAGGTACCTGACTTCGCTGGTTTCCCTGTTTCCCGGGGTGCCCGTCTTCTTTTTCATCAGCGGATTCCTGATCAGCAAGTCATTCGAGACCAATCCGGATTGGCGCGACTATGCGCGAAATCGCTGCTTGCGCATCTATCCAGCATTGGTGGTGTGCTTCATTGTCTCCCTTGGTGCAATCTGGCTGGGCGGGTTTTTCACCGGCCGCGACATACCGCCGGCGAAATTCATCGTATGGACCATCGCGCAACTGACCTTCGGTCAATTCTACAATGCATCCTTCATGGCGCACGCGCCCATATGGTCGCTGAACCCAAGCCTCTGGACGATTACCGTAGAACTTCAGTTCTACGTGCTGGTACCTGTCATCTACTCGGTTTTGGGTCTGGCGCGCGCACCGCGATGGCGGTCGAACTGCATGCTCGGCGCTGCCATCGCGCTAGGCCTTCTCTTGAGCGAAGTTTGGACTGCAAAAAATCTGGGCATAGGAGGTGGCCATCGCTGGCCACGGATCTCCTACCAGCTGTTCGTCCCTTGGCTGTACATGTTCCTCGTCGGAATAATCGCGCAACGCAATTGCGATGTGCTGCGGTACTGGTTCGCAGGTCGCTTCATCTATATCGTGGCGACGTATGGTGTGCTTGCCACCTTGACCAGCCGATTCTTGAACTGGGGACTGGGGGATTTTATTCAGCCGCTCCTTTTTCTAGGCTTGGTGTTGGTGACGTTTTCGGCGGCCTTCACCGTTCCAACGCTGAGTGAGCGGTTGTTGCGCAAGAACGATGTGTCGTATGGCTTATACATCTACCATCGTCCGGTCATGAACATCCTGCTCCTTACTGGTCTGCTCGCGGGCTTCGCGGCAATGTCATTTTCTCTGATCCTGAGCATCGCGCTGGCATACGCATCCTGGAGCCTGATCGAGAAGCCGGCGCTTGCACTGAAGCGGCGCCCCTTGTACCCGCATCGTGCGGTCGCATTCAAGGAATCGGGCGGCGAGCCCGTGCGCCCGGTGTCTTCGTAGGAATGTCCTGATCGTCCGTCACACAGTACGCAGTGGCGTACCCATTGCCGCAAGCCGAATTGCCAGCAGCTCGCTGATATGAGCCAGCTGCGATCCAGTACCTTGGACCGTCTCATTTACACGATCCGCGATGAAGCATGTGTGTGAGCCCACCTCGATGCAATCCTGTATGCGCCATTCCGATATGATGAACGCCGGCACCGGAACGGCCAGGCCTCCGGTGGCTGATTTCACCGTTTCAAATGGCAAGGGTGCGTCCGGGTTGTATGCGGCACGGTGGTGACTTCCCAGGGCATAGATTACCGGCTTCAGGTCGGCAGCCACGGCAGACAGTGCGATCGAGCAGCGCTGCCGCAAGAATGGAATCGAGGGACTCGTGGAACGAAGTGCCAGGAATAGTCGCTCAGGGCCATCAATGGAATCGAGAAGATCCATGGGAAAAATATTGAAGCCTCCCAGGTGCGGCACCGTGACCAACCACACCGGCCTGGGCCTCTGGTAGTACACGTCCAGCGCCCGAAGATCCGCGAAAGTCACTGCAAGTCCGGGCGCCCCTTTTTTTACCCGCGCTCGCCGCCAGGCTAGAAGGTAGCGCCACATGCGTTTGCTGCCGGTGACGCAGGTACTAAGTCCATCCTGCGGCCTGAATAAGCGGATGAACACGCCTCCAAGGCTGATCCGTCCTGCCGGTACCAATGTCATCGATCCGAGGGTCAGTCCTTGCGGCGTTCTGACTTCAAAGCGCCAGTGCCTGGATTGGCCATATGGCCACACCGCGGATTCGCGAAGGCCGATCACCAGGGGAACAAGGGAGGCTGGCATGTCAAGACCAGTGACTTCCAAGTCGCGGTCGCCATCAACCAGGAATGTCTTGACCTGAAACAGCTCTGGAGGAGGCATCGCAATCGGTAAATACCGAAGCTCGACGCCGTGAAACAAGTCGCGCAGCGTTGAGCGAATCAAGCAACCCGCTCGAAAGCCAGCAGACGCATGGGGGCACATAGGCCGTACGCCGCACGTAATTGGAAGAGCGGCGACAACGTTTGGATGAGCGTGCGCATGAAGTAGCGTCGCGTTCTTACGACAGTGCCTTCGCACAGAATGACGCCCTCGCGGCGGCCTGCCCACAGTCCGCGCCACCACCAACGCGAGCCCATATCCGGAAGATAGAGCGGATTGTGGACGCCCAGAACGACCACCTGAAGGGCTGTGAGCCTTTGCGACACCAGATCAGCGAAAGCCCCAAGATGCGGCAGATGATTAATCACGCCGAAATTTGCGACAACAGCACGTATCGGATCAAAGTGCGCTAGCTGCGCGTACAGGTCTGTCAGCTCGCCGCCAAGCGGTATGACAGTGCGCTCACGAACTGCCTCACGGTAGCGGCTGCGCAGCTGCGCAAGCATCTCGGATGAGGAATCGTATGCGAGGACGCGACGGCCTTGTTCAAGAAAGCTGGCCACGTCGCCGCCTGTTCCGCAGCCGAAATCGAGCACGGCGCCACCGTCCTGACTGTATCGGCTTACGAGATCCTTTACTTGCAGGCGGACCTTGCGCGTGGACGGCGAGTCCATCTCGGCATCGTACGAAGATGCTTTGCGGGCGTAGAACTCGCGAGAGTCAAAGTCGGAGTCGGGGCCATCGATTTGCTGTGTGTGCGGGTCCAACCTGGAAGGTCCCCATCGTGTGCCCCAACAGACAGGCGACTGAATGCAAGCTGTGGATTGTACTGTTGGACCACGAGTCGTGCCAATTTCCACCGCTGTGCCGAGGGTGTCTATTCCTGACCATGCGACCTTTTGCCTCGAATTGGATGGCCTTGAACCTTCTTGGCCTCAAGCGGTACACACCGCGTTGCATGTTCGAGACCTGCAGGACGCGAAGGGAACCGGGCGCTCAGGCCCGGCTCCCCCGCCACGAGGCCGGCATCAATCCGTAAATACGCGCCGGGCCGCGTTGATGGCGCCGTCGATGTGGCCGATGGCGCGCTCCCTCAGGCCATTGGCGAAACCGTTGCTTTCGGCGCCGGAGACATCGGCGCGCGCCTTGCGCAGATACTCCACGGCTTCATGGATGCGGCCACGATGGTCCGGACGCTCATCCAGCGGCGGATGATCGACGAGATTCTTGCCATCATCGATTGAGGCGTGCCTGATCTCATTGATGGCCGCATCGATGCGCCGTACCGCCTCCATTTCATCGCCGGTCTGGGCCCAATCACCCGGGCGATGTTCGATCAGCCAGCGTGCCGCGCGCAGGTCCGTCAGCGCGTGCAGGTACGCGGGATGGCGCGCCTGCGGAGCCGGCGCGGGGGGCGGTGGCGGAGCGACGACGCATCCGGCGATCGTCGCGGCGACGGCCAGCGCCGATATCGCGGGCGCCCTGTTCTTTCTGCAAGCTTTCATCATAATCCTCCTGATCGATGCCGGTTTGACGGTGCCGCATGCTAGGCAGCACGCTGCAGGGCAAAGAAGCACAGCGCTTCGGAACTGTGACCGGCACGACACAAGGGGGAATGATGAACATCCGCATGGCAACTGTCGCGGCCTGCGCGGCCTTACTGCTGGGGACCGCGGCGGCCGCGAACGCCGCTACGGGCTGTGTTGAACTCATGAAAGCCGCGCTGCCCGGCGCCTCGGCAAAAATCACGGCGGCAACGGAGGTTCCGAGCGGACCCATACCGGCGGCGCCCGGTGCGCCGCCCATGACCGGGCAGTTGCCCGCGAACTGCCGCGTCGACGGCGTGATCGGTGCGCACACGGGGCGTGATGGCAAGGCCTACGGCATCCGCTTCGCTCTCGCCATGCCCGAGAAGTGGAACGGACGTCTGCTCTACCAGGGTGGCGGCGGCCTGAATGGCTCCGTGCAGGCCCCGGTGGGCGCGACGGCTGCCGGCGACACGCCCGCTCTGGCCCGTGGCTTCGCCGTCGTCAGCAGCGACTCCGGGCACGAGGGATCGGTGTTCGATTCAAGCTTCTTCGCCGATCAGCAGGCGGCGCTCGACTTCCTCAACCAGTCCATCGGCAAGGTGATGGCCGTCGCACGGCCGCTCGTCGTGGCGCACTATGGAAAAGGTGCGGCTCACAGCTACTTTGTCGGCTGTTCGACCGGTGGCCGTGAGGCCATGATTTCCGCACAGCGCTACCCGAATGAGTTTGACGGGATCGTGGCCGGTTCGCCGGCCATGCGCACCAATTACTCCAACCTGGCGCTCGCCTGGGTCACGGCTGCCTTCAATTCGGCAGCGCCCAAGGACGCGCAGGGTCGCTATCAGACTGCGCAGGCCCTCTCGGACAGCGACCGCAAGCTGGTCGTCGCGAGCCTGCTCAAAAGCTGCGACGCCCTCGATGGGGTGCAGGACGGCATGATCTTCGATACTCGCGGCTGCAACTTCGATCCCCAGATCCTCCAGTGCAAGGCTGAGAAGGCCGACAGCTGCCTGACGGGCGCGCAGGTGCAGGCGATCAAGAAGGCCTTCGCGGGTCCGCGCACCGAATCCGGCCGCCAGGTCTATCCGGGCTATGCCTACGACACCGGCATTGGCTTCCGCGGCGCTGGCATCCCCGGACTGCTGAGCGGCGGCACGATTCCCGTAGCCGCTCCGCCTTCTGGCGCGGCCTTGGATGTCGAGGCGCTCGCGGCCAGCGCACACAATGCCGTCGAGATGGCCGGTGACACCAATGCCTGGACCAACCTCAGCTCATTCAATGGCCATGGCGGCAAGCTGATTTTTTTCCATGGCATGAGCGATCCGTGGTTTTCGGCACTCGATACCGTGGACTACTACCAGCGCCTCGGGGCCGACAATGGACCGGGACAAATCAGCAGCTGGAGCCGTCTGTTCCTGGTTCCGGGCATGGGTCATTGTGGGGGTGGCGAGGCTACGCTTGATCATTTCGACATGCTGACGGCGATTGTCGAATGGGTCGAGCAGGGACAGGCGCCGGCGCAGGTCGTGGCCACCGGCCGGTCCTTTCCGGGACGCAGCCGTCCGCTGTGCCCCTATCCGCAGCACGCCCAGTACGGCGGCAGCGGCAACAGCGAACTGGCCGCGAATTTCAGCTGCAGAGACTGATTGCCTCAGTTCTGCGACCTGCGCCAGGCGTAGTAGTCGTCCAGGGCCTTGAGCTCGGTCATGTTCGGTACCGGACGCGCGCTAGGGTGCTGGTCGGCAAATAGCACCTGTTGCGCGGACGGCGAGAAGGCGGGCCACTGCGGAAGCCCAGGACCATTGGGATTGCCGGTCTTTGCGAAATTCACCCAGTAGCCGCTGAGCAGATCGGAAATTGCCGCATCCTCGGCGGTGGGCGGGCCCTGGATTCCGGCAGGCCCTGACCCGGCACCTCCCAGGTTGCGGAACACGTAGCCGATCTCCGAGCCGTGGCCCGAGCCATTGGGTGTGCGCGGCGTGCGGTGATCGAAGTAGTACAGGTAGGCCTTGCCCTTGCCTTTTTCTGATTGCAGCAGTGCCCACGCCCAGGTGTGCCAGGCAAATGTGGAATCGCGGGCGAGATTCCTCGCGGCACGCGTCGCCTCGGCCGCGGTAGTGTGCGGGGAGGCGGCGAGAATGACGTTGGCTCGTGCGCCATAGCCCTGGCGCACCTGCTCTTCAAATGCAGCGGGTGTCACAGTCCGCGTTACGAACAGGCTCCCCTCATCGGAGTTGGTTCCGATCAGCACGTTGGTATCATTGAAATGTCCGGCCGAGTAGAGCTTGTACTGGTCGCCCGGCAGGACACGCCCATCGAATACCGGCCAGAACCCGCCCTGCAGGCCGGGGCCCAGCGCCTTTTGAATGACTTCGGCCGGCAGCGCGCGCGCGGCCTTGATGTCATGGGCACCGAGCTTGTCCAAAAACGCCTTCCCGGAAGCCTCGGCCACCTTCAGAGGTGGCACAGTCTCACCGCCCTCGTTGCTGTAGCGGGGCGGACCAAAGCTTCCGCCGCTTTCGGAGATCACGCCGTGAAAGAGACCCCGGGCACGCGGCGAGGCCGCCAGCATGCTGACCGACAGCCCGCCGGCCGACTCGCCGAATATCGTGACCCGGGACGGGTCACCCCCGAAGGCGGCGATATTGGCCTTGACCCATTTGAGGCCGGCGATCTGATCAAGGAGCCCGTAGTTTCCGGAAGCCCCGCCGGTCTCATGACTGAGGCCGGGGTGCGCGAGAAATCCGAATACGCCGAGGCGATAGGCGACACTGACCAGTACCACTCCCTGCTGCGCCAGGTGCGTGCCATCGTATGCCGGGATGCTCGTCATGCCACCGACGAAGCCGCCACCGTAGATCCACACCATGACCGGCAACTTCTCCGTGGCACTTTTTGCCGGGGTCCAGATATTCAGATACAGACAGTCCTCGCTGATGGCCGGCGGAGCACCGAAGAGCTTCACAAAATTCGAATCCTGCATGCAGCTGGGCCCGTAAGCGTCTGCTTTGCGGGTGCCCTCCCAGGCCATCACGGGTTGCGGCGCCTTCCACCGCAGTTCGCCGATGGGTGGGGCCGCAAAGGGAATTCCCTTGTATGCGGCGATACCATCGCTGATGACCCCATCCACCTGGCCACCGGTAATGGCGGCTGACTTGATCTGCGCCCCGGCCATGTTCATGGCAAGGACCGCGGCGATGAGGGCCGCGCCCAGCGAAAGCTTCGACATGATCTCCCCCTCGAGCCTGCGAACTTATAGTCCCGCTATTGTGCGCCGACGGCGTGGAGGAACAAATATCCGATTCAGCGGCGTTCTTGGGACGGGCTGTGCTGGAATACGTCTTCGAGCGCAACCGCGAACACAGCGGCGATACGGAAGGCTGTTTCGAGGGATGGGGAATATTTATTCGCCTCGATGGCATTGACGGTCTGACGCGTCACGCCGATACGCTCGGCGAGTGCCTGCTGCGTCATCTCACCATGCTCGAAGCGCAGTCTTCGGATGTTGTTGGTGATAGCCATCCTTCAGGTTTCGCGACGGTAGAAGTAGAGCTGGGCACCGTAGTTCGTCAACTCGCCGAGCCATATGGCGAACAGCATGGCATTGAGCATTGGCCACACGCCAACTCCCAAATGTGCGACGCCAACCGATAGAAATGCAGCGATCAACAGCACGAAGAAGGCGGGACGCTTGGCCTTCAGGGCGATGAGCCGTTCGCGCTCGTCAGCGGGCGTTTTCGCGTCGGCCGGCGAGCGCATGGTGGCAATCACGTGCAGCACGGCTGCCATCACGACGATGACGAGCAACAGTACGAAGAACAGCATGAAGAAGTTTGTGTGCGGATGTACCGGATGGATCAGCTGCCAGGCCACGCTGACGAAGTAATAGCCGAACACGACCAGCAGCAGAACGAAGGTGATCCAGGTGCTCTTCTCGCGGAATGACATGATGCCCTCAATGTCCGGTATCTCGGACGTAATATATAAAATATATTACTTAGTGTCAAAATATTTATACAGATTTGCGTCTGATGCGAGCTGGGCGAGCTGCGTAAACAGCCTCATGAGAGGCTAATTCATGCGTACGAGGTAGCCGATGCGTACTGCGCTGATTGCCCTGATCGCGATTCTCGGTGTGGCTGGCTGCGGTGCAGCCTGCTCTCAGGAACGGGTCAGTCCGAAGGGCGAGTTCGGCAGCCACCGGGTGGCAGGCAACATGTACATGCTTGATCGAGGTACCAGCGACTCTGACGGTGGCTCCAATATCGCGGTCTTGGTTGGCAGCGACGGCCTGTTGCTGGTGGACGCGAAAGTAGCACCGTGGCATCAGATGGTCCTCGCGGCGCTGAAGAAACTCTCTGACAAGCCAGTCCGGTACCTCATCGACACTCACTGCCACGCAGATCACACCTCGGGCAATGCAGCATTTCAGCGGGAGGGCGCCACAGTCATTGCGCATCGCAGTGTTCGTGAGAGGCTGGCAGCCCCCCGGTCGTATTGCAGCCCGCGCCCGGGAACGGGTTTACCCACCGTGACCTTCGATAGCGAACTGACGCTGTACTTCGACGACGAGGAGATCCGAATCATCAAACTCCCCGCTGGCCACACCGACGGCGACGCCATGGTCTATTTCACGAAAGCCAACGTCGTTGCAACCGGTGATGCCTTTATCGGAAGTGGGTTTGTCGCTTCCAGCCTGCCGGGGCCATCCAGGACGGAGGGCGGGTCCATGGCAGGGGTCCTGGACGAGTTGCGAAAAATCATAGAGTTGATTCCAGCAGACGCAAAGGTCATCCCGGGCCACGGCGCCCAAGCCTCCATGAGCGACGTCCGTCACTCGCTGCAAGTTCTCGAGGGCATGCAGAACGCGATCCAGCTTCAGGTTCGCGCCGGCAGGACATTGGACGAGATTCTGAAGAGGGATGTTCTAAGCCCATGGAAGGACTATTACGGGGATCTATGCGACCCGCACCGGTCCTGTGACCATCAGGACGCCCGGTCCTTCGTGCAGAATTTCTACGAAGCGCTCACCGCAAGGGCGCCTGTTCATTAATTGGCGGAGGTTCCAATGCTGGAGAAGTACATGCCTGCTTCGTGTAAAGGTGTGCCCTGCCAGATGCACAATCCGGGAGTTGTCGGTCATACCATGCAGTCTTACTCCAGAATCTACCCCGGTCTCCTTGCCCTGTTGGTTTCAGCATTGGCATGGGGTCTCGGTGGCACGCCGGAGGCCGCTGCGGCGCAGTCCCCTCCCGTCGTCACCACCGCTGCTGGCAGCATTGCCGGGTTACCTGCGCAGGGCGTTCCCGATGTGGCGCTCTACCGGGGCATCCCGTTTGCCGCGCCGCCAACGGGGGCTTTGCGCTGGCGAGAGCCACAGCCGCCCGCGCAGTGGGCTGGCGTTCGCGAGCCGCTCGCGGCCGTGCCGGCCTGCGTGCAACCGGTGGCCGGCAGTCATTTGCCGTGGACTTCTGAATACATGCACCAGGGAGCGGTGAGCGAAGACTGCCTATTCCTGAATGTCTGGGCCCCGAAGGGGAATGCGGGCGCACCGCTTCCAGTGTTGGTCTACATCTATGGCGGTGGATTCAACGAGGGATCGATCGCAGTTTCGATCTATGACGGCGCGGCGCTCGCGCACCAGGGAGCCGTGATCGTCGAAATGAACTATCGGGTTGGCGTGCTTGGCTTTCTGGCACACCCGGATCTGACGCGCGAGTCGGCCCACCACGCCTCGGGAAACTACGGCCTGCTCGATCAGGTTGCGGCCCTACATTGGGTGAAGGACAACATTGCAGCATTCGGCGGCGACCCCAAGCGAGTCACCGTATTCGGTCAATCTGCGGGCGCGATGTCTGTATACCTCCTGACAGCTTCGCCGTTGGCCAAGGGACTCTTCCGGTCAGCAATCGTGCAGAGTGGGCCGGGTGCACTGGCCGCTTTCGGCGTTTCGTCCGTCAAGGCGATGACCCAAAGTCGCGAAGACCTGGAAAAGATCGGCGAGAAATTCTCTGCTGCGTATGGGGCAAGGTCCATCGCCGAGCTTCGTGCCGTGGATGCACTGCGGCTGCTTTCGCCGCCCGAGGGCCACGGCCCGCCACTGCGGTTCGGTCCGGATGTCGACGGATGGTTGCTGCCGGAGGACGCCGAGACGATCTACGCCAAACATCAGCAGAACGACGTTCCGATGATCATCGGGACCACGGCGGACGAAGGGAGCGCATTTGCGGGGTACAGCGCGACTCGCGCAATCGAGCTGCGTAAGCTGAGTATTGCCGGCATTGACCAGGTGCTTGGGCAGCGAGCTGCCGCTGGCAGCGGCGTCGCGTACGCGTATTACTTCAAGCAGGCTATTCCGTGGCCCGAGCACCCGGAGTTCGGGGCGTTTCATTCGGGCGAGTTGCCGTATGTGTTCGACAATCTGCGGCTGCTGAATCGCCCGTGGACGCAGGCTGACCGCAGGCTCGCGACCGTCGCCTCGGCCTATTGGATCAACTTCGCGACGACCGGCAACCCGAACGGGAAGGGGACGCCCAAGTGGATGCCCTACCAGCCGGGTTCACAAACCTTTATGGTGTTTGGCAAGAAAATCGCGGAGCGACCGCTGCGCATGTTCGAATAAGGGTGACCAAAGTGTGGCGTGCAACGGCGGTCGCAACGTTAAGCTTCTTCTTCATTGCTGCAACATCCTATGCCTGTGACGCGCCAGGTTCGGTTTGCACCAAAGACGGTAGTGGAAGCTTTCCTCTCATTCGCGCCGGCCGCCCTGCAGCGGTCTACGCCGATAGCTCAGCCGACCCCGCGGTTCATCATGTAGCGGACAGTTTCGCGGCTGACCTGCAGCGCGTCAGTGGGCACGGCGCCATACGTGTTGACGATCTCACACAGGCGAGCGGTGATCTTGTGATCATTGGCGTGCCCGGCCGAAGTGCGGTCATCGACAGGTTAATCAGCACCGGCAAGCTAAAAGTGACGCCCATCCTGGGTCGATGGGAGGCTTTCGAGCGCATTGTCGTCGAACATCCTTTTCCGAGGGTCAGAGAGGCCTTGATCATCGTGGGCGCCGACCGGCGCGGAGCTGTCTTTGGCACCTACGACCTGTCCGAGAAGATTGGGGTCTCACCTTGGTATTGGTTTGCAGACGTGCCGGTGCACCGTCAACCCAATGTATTCATCACTGCCGGAAGGTACGCCGACGCACCGAAGGTGAAGTACCGCGGATTCTTCATCAACGACGAGGATCCGTCTTTCAGCACCTGGGCGGTCAAGCATTTTGGCGGAATAAACGCCAAAGTGTACGAGCACGTGTTTGAGCTGCTGCTGCGCCTGAAGGGAAATTACCTGTGGCCGGCGATGTGGGCGCCGAAGGCCTTCAATGACGATGACCCGCAGAACAAAATCATCGCCGACGCCATGGGCGTGGTGATGGGGACCTCGCATCATGAGCCCATGACCCGAGCGCAGGATGAGTGGCATCGAAACACGGATCAGGGTGTCACGGGAGGCAAGTGGGACTACGCGCAAAACGCAACGAACCTGCGCACTTTCTGGCGAGGCGGCATCGAGCGCATGATGTCAAAGGGAAATGGCCAGGCGTTCGAAAGCGTGGTGACCGTCGGAATGCGCGGCGACGGTGATGAGGCGATGGCGCAAAGCAACGCCACAGGATTGCTGGAAACCATCGTCGCCGACCAACGCAAAATCATTGCCGAGGTAACGGGCAAACCTGCTGAGCAGACGCCGCAGGTATGGGCGCTCTACAAGGAAGTGCAGGATTACTACGATCACGGGATGCAGGTGCCCGATGATGTCACGCTGCTCTTCGCCGATGACAACTGGGGCCAGATCCGACGCTTGCCGACGGGCAATCTGGGCCGCAGTGGCGGATATGGGGTCTACTATCATTTCGATTACGTCGGCGCACCACGCAACTATAAGTGGGTAGACACCGTTCAAGTCGAGAAAAGCTGGCAGCAGATGGATCTCGCTTATGCCCGGGGTGCCAAAGCGCTGTGGATTGTCAACGTAGGCGATATCAAGCCACTGGAATATCCATTGAGTTTCTTCCTGACTCAGGCGTGGAACCCCGAGAGCATGACGCTCGAGGCGCTCGAGCGTTATCCGACGGAATGGGCCCGCTCGGTGTTTGGGCCATCCCAGGCGGCCGCCATCGGCGACATGATCACCCGCTACTCCAAACTCGCCGCACGCAGAAAACCGGAGCTCGTCGACGCGGACAGCTTCCGGCTCGGCGAAGGCGTTGGCAGGCAGTTGGACGGGGGCGAATTCGGTGCGATCGTCGCCGAGTGGGAGGCACTCGAGCGCGATATGCTCAAAACAAAGGCCACGCTGACGACAGATCAACTGGCGCCGTATCTGCAGCTGGTGGAGTATCCGATCGCGGCCATGTCGAATCTGTACCACCTCTACTATGCCGTGGCCTGGAACCGGCGACTCGCTGCCAGTGGGGATCCACGGGCCAACACCTTTGCCGATCAGGCAATCGACAGATTCGGACGCGACCAGGTGCTCACGGATGCCTACCATCGGGTGAACGGCAGCAAGTGGGACGGCATGATGTCCCAGACGCATATTGGCTACACAGGCTGGCAGCAACCCGAAATCCAGGCCATGCCCGCAGTGAAACGGGTTGCGTCCAAGGAAACTGTGAAACCGATTGTCTTTGCTGCATACGATGCAACCCCTGCACTGAGGAATGACGTGGTTACCATTGAGGCACCCCGTTACACCCGAGCTCGTGGGGGCCAAGGCCTTAAGTGGAAAGTGATCCCAAACCTCGGTCGAACGATGGGGGCGGTTACGGCGTTTCCGCAGGGCCAGATCTCAACGACTGAACGAGATGCGGTGCGCCTTGAATATGACGTGACCCTTCGCCAAGCGGGTGACCTGACGGTCCAGCTTTTCCTGGTGCCGACCCTCGATACGACGGGTCGCGGAACCCTGCGCATCGGCGTTTCAATCGATAACGCCCCCATGCAGGCCCTCATAGATCGGCTCTCGCCCGCGACTACTGCCGCCACCTTGCAGGAACAGCGCGACTGGACTCGTGCCGTCGAGGACAACGCCAGGATGTTGCAGACGGCATTTGCCAGCGTCAGTGCCGGGAAGCACACAGTCAAGATTTGGCGGATAGACGATGACGTCGTACTTCAGAAGCTGGTCGTGAGCACGGGGCCGATTCCGCGCACTTACGACTGAAGTCCTGGCACTGCGGCCGCGGCTCATCGGCCACCGCCTAGTTTGCCGCGGAGGGATCACCGCTCGGTGGCGGCGCCCGATCGTCCTGTGCCTTGGGGCCTAGCCGCTCAACCAGTATCGGTTTTAGGGCATCGGCCCACAGTTGGTAGCCTTTCGCAGTGAGATGCAGCCCATCGCTGGTCATTCCCGGCTGTAGCAGCCCATGAGCGTCGGTCAGTTGCGCGTTGATGTTGCGGTAGCGAATCCTTTTGCCGTCGGCCAACTGTGCGATACCCCGGTTGGCGGCATCGATGATCGGCATGACCTGGATGTTATCGTTGCGCGGCGTGATCCCCATGAGCACGATCGTCGCTTGCGGTGCGCGGGTGCGCAGCTCTTTCAGCACGGCCGCTACGCCGCGAACCGTCTCGGCAGCGCGAGCATCCGTGTCATTGGCGGGTGAAATTTTCCCAACGTTATTGGTACCCGCCATGAGCACAATGACCTTGGGGTTCACGCCGTCAAGTTCGCCTTGCTCCAGGCGCCAGAGCATGTTCTGCGTCTTGTCCGCACCCCAGCCAAAGTCGGCTGCGTTCCAACCTTTGAAGTTCTCGTTCCAGTTCCTGAGGTAATCGGCATATTGATGGTCGCTGGTACCCCAGCGCCTCGTGATCGAATCGCCCAGGAAGTAGACATCGATTTTGCCCTGCGTGCGCTTCGCCATGAGTTGCTCGTGCGCTTTGAGGGAATTCGCATCGGTCCGTGCCATCGGCTGGTCGGCGCGCTCGATGGGCGAGGCGTCGGCCACGCCGCGTTGCCCAATTGCGCACGCGACGGCGATCAGAATCAGCAGTAACTGGGAGACTCGGATTTCTGTGCGCATACAAGCGATCACCGTGTGAACTCGTTGAACCCCCGGCCATTTAAGATCGTTGGCACACACTTCTCAACCCGCGCTGCCCGGGTCTTGGGTTGCTTCGCGCCCGAGATGTGAAAGATGTACGACTTTCTTCGTCCCGGCGTCAGGGCTTCGAATGCCGCCTTGAGTTCCGGTAACGCTTTCAGCCGCACCTTCAGCTCCTCGGGAATCACGTAGTCAGAAGGCTTTCTTAGAGGAACCTTCTTTCCCGACTTCTCGACCTTGATGGCTTCGTCGATGTACTTCCGTAGGGTGGGCTGCAGTGCGGAAATTCCTGTGCAAGACGTGAACTTGATCCAACGGCCCGCCTGTGCAGCGCCAATCTTTTGGAGCAGGTGCTTTGGGTCCTTCAGCAAAGCGCCCTTGAAGAAAGTGAGCGCACACACGTCCTTTAACGGGATGATGATGACCACGTTCTTTTGCTGGTAGGTGAAGCAGGGCTTGCCCCATTTCAACTCCTCGGCCAGTTCACAGTCGAGTGCTATCTTCCTCAGAGCCTCTGTTTCCTGCTGCCACTTTTTCGCGTAAGGCACTTTCATTGTCCCACCCCGTGCGCAATGAGCCCATGCCGCTCATTGTCATGCTGGAGGCAATGTTAGCGCCCGGCAACGCGGCGCGCTCGGCCTGCCTTGCGTGCCGCCGCGACGTGGTTCATACTGAACCATATGGTTCAGTATACTACGACCCGCTTCGACGCCTCGTTCGCCGCGCTCTCGGATGCCACCCGACGCGGCGTTCTGGAGCAGCTTGGCCACGCAGACGCGTCGATCACGGACCTTGCCGAGAAGTTCCACATGACCCTTACGGGCATGAAGAAGCATGTCGGCGTGTTGGAGCTGGCTGGGCTCGTTACTACGGAGAAGGTCGGGCGCGTGCGGACCTGCAAGCTCGGCCTGCACCGCCTTACGGAAGAGGCGGCATGGATGCAGACGTATCGTCAGCTCTGGGACGCACGCTTCGATGAGCTGGACAAAGTTGTCGAGGAACTGAAAGGGAAGGACAGAGTCGATGGACGCAAGAAAAGAATGTGAGCCTACCCCATGAAGTACAGCACGACAGTGGAACGGATGTCCGAGCGAGAGCTGGTCGTTAAGCGAACCTTGAGCGCCCCGGCGCGCATCGTGTTCGAGGCGTGGACCAAGCCCGAGCTGTTCAGGCGGTGGTGGGCACCGAAGTCGTTTGGCCTGACCTTGCTTTCATGCGAAATGGACGTTCGTGTCGGGGGCACGTACCGTCTCGTGTTCAGCCACCCAGCCGCCCCGGATCCGATGGAGTTCTTCGGTCGGTACCTCCAGGTGACACCGCACTCGCGCCTCATCTGGACCAATGAAGAAGGCGGCGACAGCGGGCAGGTCACCACGATAACGTTCGAGGAAACAGGCGGCCAGACGTTGCTGGTCATGCACGACCTCTATCCCTCGAAGGAAGCTCTCGACGGTGCCATTGCCTCCGGGAGTACCGGTGGCACGAGCGAGACGTTCGAGCAACTCGACGAGCTTCTCGTGAGCCTGGGCGCGAGCGTGGGACGCTCATGAGGTCGGTTTACTGACACTCGAGGACTCGCGCACCCGCGACTCGTATCCTCGCGGTCACGACCTCGTCGGTAGCCGCCCGCGTGGCGTCGCCCTGGGCTTTCGCGAGGGCGTCGCGTGTGCAATCCGAGTCCACACCGCAGCTTGGCGCGAACGTGCGCGACAGTGCCCGCACCATGTCCGCGTACTGATCTCTGCAGCTATTCATGGCGGCATGCGCGACAGCCTCCGAGGTGGATTCAGGATGATCGAGCCGCGGTATGGCGGCTCGGACGCATTCAAGCCAGGCGTTGCGTGCGACGGCCAGCTCTCTAGCGGCCTCCTGCGCCGTGTCCTCGGTGTGCTGCGGCGTGGCCGCGCTCGCAAACCCGCTCAGAGCAGCCGTCGCGGCCCCTGCCACCAAAATCTCGATCAGATTCTTGAGGTTCATGGTTGCTCCTTCGCCCGCCGAGTTTACCATTGCCCCGGGCGGCTTTCTGTTTAGCGGTAGAGCTGGAGCGGCCGCCGGCTTTGCCTAATAATGAGAGCGTTGCAGGTGCGTTGATCCGGCGGCAAAAAGCCGGACAAATCATTGATTCGAAGGGAGGGGGAACGCTATGAAGACTTTCGTCCGGTGTGTTTTGGCCGCCGCCACGCTGGCTGCCGCCGCATTGATGACCGCGCCCGCAGCGGCGCAATCCGCCGCCGCGCCGCCGGACCCGATGGCCAATCCGTGTCAGCGCGCCTGCCTGGAAGGCTGGGTGAACCATTATCTCGAAGCCATGAAGGCGCACAACGTCGATCCGGCGCTGTTTGCCCGCGAGGTCAAGTTCACCGAGAACGGCATTCACCTGCCGCTGGGCGGGGAGGGCCTGTGGTTTGACATGACCGGCATCGGCAACTACAAATTCTACGTGCCGGACATCGAGACCCAGCAGGTCGCCTTCTTCGGCACCGTGCAGATCGCCGGCCGCGCCTCGACGCAGGGGGCCGCCAAACCGACCACGGTGGGGCTCGTGCTGCGCCTGAAGATCCGCAAGGGCAAGATCACCGAGATCGAGCAGCTCTCCATTCGCCCCGATGTGCAGCTCGGTGCTGCCCCGGCGGCGGCGCCCCCGCGCTTCCCGCCCGCAGGCGAGGCGGTCGAGGCGATGGGCGCGCCGGACCCGATCTTTGCTGAAGTGATCCCGCCAGCTGAGCGGATGAGCCGCGCGGACCTGATCCGCACCGCCAACTACTATTTCACCGGCATGGCCCCCAATGACGGCAAGGGCTACTATCCGTTCACCGACGATTGTCTGCGCCATGAAAACGGCATGATTACGGCCGGCCCCAAGGACGCCTCGGCGCCCAGGCGCATGGGCTGCAAGGAGCAGTTCGAGAAGGCCCTCAAGGGCGTCGTGAGCCGCATTCGCGACCGCCGCTATGTCGCCGTGGACCGCGAGCGCGGCATCGTCTTCGCCTTCGGCTTCTTCGATCATCACAACATCAACTGGACGTGGCAGATGAGCGAGCTCTTCAAGATTGAGAAAGGCAAGATCCGCCGCATCGAGGCCATGTTCCAGAAGGCGCCGTTCGGCACGCCGTCGGGTTGGTCCACTTATGAGCAGGCGATGTCCGAGGACATTCAGGACGTCCGCTGAGTTCGCACAGAAAATTCAAAAGACCAGGGGGAAAGAAAATGATGAAGAAAGCGCTTTTCGCCGTGCTGCTGGCCTGCTTCGCAGCGCCGGCCCTCGCGCAACAGCAAGGCGCCGCGGGTCCGCCGCCCAGCCCCTATGCGCCCCTGCAGGATCACCCCAGCTGCACCCGTGATGAGCTGAAGCAGCTCACCGCCGCCTATATCGAGGCGCAGGGCAAGGGCAGCCTCGCAGGACTGCCGATGGATCCCAAGGCCCACTATCTGGAGAACGGCAAGGACGTGGATCCCGGCGCAGGCATGTGGGCGAAGCCGCTAAAGGTCGCCCACGCCATGAGCTTCCATGATGACAAGCGCTGCAAGACCTTCACCGAGGTCATCGTGACCGGACCTGTGCCCTATGTCATCGGCACGCGGCTCTATGCGCACAATGGGAAGATCATCCGTGTCGACAGCCTCGTCACCAAGCAGGGTCACTGGCTGTTCAATGCCAACTCATACCTCAAGTACACGACCAAGGAGGATTGGTCGCCGCTGTACAAGTATCAGCTGACCGAGCCCAAGGAGATGATCCGCGGTGCCAATGCCTACCTGGACGCCTTCGCCGACAAGTTCACCGACATCCCCTGGGGTACGCCCTGCGCGCGGCTCGAGGGGGGCGCCTATACCAATGCCAAGGGCGATCCGCATGCGAGTTGCGAGGTCGGCATTCCGGCGGGCGTTCTCTACATCACCCATCGCGACTACGTGATCGACGAGGAGTTGGGCGTCATAAACGTTTTCTGCAGGTTCGGCGGACGGGCCGAGTCCCCGGACAGCCATACCTTCCGCTATATCGACAGCAAGATCCGCGCGGTACACACTCTGACGCCGATTCCCGGGCCGCAGGCCAATGACGATGGCGGTATGATCCGCGGCGCCGCGGACCCGAATGCACCCCGCCCGGCCGGCGGCGCAAACGGCCCGCGTACCTAAGGCAAGGGGGACATACCAATGATACGTCGATCGCGACAATTTCCGTTGCCGAGCATTTGGGCGGTGGCACTGGCCGGTTTCACAATTGCCGTGCTAAGTGCTACCGCGCGGGCCGCCACGGCGCTTCCGGACTTTACGGGCGTTTGGAGCACCTATGTTGAGCCGGGTGGAAGGGCTCCTCCAGGCGGCGGTGGCCGTCGCTCCATGGCACCTCTGCCCTTCACGCCGGAGGGTAAGCGCCGTAACGATGAATACAAGCAGTTGCTGGGTCCCGAGCGGGCCAACTCTGCGGCCTACTGCGTCGACTACGGCATGCCCATGATGATGGAGTCGGCCGGCGGCTATCCCCTTGAGTTCATCCAGAAAGGGGATCAACTGACCATCATTTACGAAGTGGAAGGGGAGACCCGCAGAGTCTTTCTGGGCAAGCGCGGCATTCCCGAGGAGAAACGGATTCCGAGTCGGCAGGGTTACTCCGTGGGGCATTGGGAAGGCCAGACGCTGGTGGTGGACACGGATAATCTCCTCGATGGTGAGGACCAGTCTCATCCCCACAGCGATCAAGCCCACATCACGGAAAAGTTCGCGCTCGGAACGGACGCCAAGGGCGTCAAGTTCCTCAGCTATTCCATGAGCATGACGGATCCGGTGTACTACACCACTCCCGTCACGGTGGATAGGAAGTTTGCCTATGTACCCGATGGATTCCTGTTCACCTACCGCTGTCCGGATGAATTCTGGCTGAATCTACTGAAAGCACGCAGAGAGCAGCTTCACGCCGGCAAGCCGGCCGACGCAAAGATGAGTGACGTCTATAAAGCCTGGGAGGAGACGCAGAAATGAAATCCAACATCCACCGACTTGCCGGGTCCGGCCTGTTCGTCCTGGCATCCGCCGCATTGATCTTCAGTCATTTGGCGCAGGCTCACCACTCGGCTGCTCCCTTTGACTTTGCGAAGACCATCACCATAGAAGGGACCGTCAAGACATTTGAAGTCATGAATCCGCATACGCACGCGCTGGTCACCCTGGCCGACGAAAAAGGCACGCGCGATATCGATTTCGAAGGACACAGCGCCAGTAACTTTTACCGCGCAGGATATGTCAAAGGCGCGGTGCAACCGGGCGACCACATTCAGTTGCTCATTGCGCCGCGCCGTGATGGAAGAGACGGTGGATTCATCGTCTGGTTCAAGACCCAAAAGGGCCTCGAAGTCGGATTTCGCTCACTCGCTCCGACAGGCGCCCCCAAGGGATCCGGACAGTAGTCGCGGCTCAACGACTACGCCATTGCCGGCGGCCCGAATGCGTTGGCTTCCGATTTGCCCTTGCCAATGCAACCCCAGAGGGCAAATCCGACGAAGACGATGAGCGCGGCGAGTGGCACGGCAAGGTTGAGCTGAGCGCCCAAGTCGAGCCGCTTATCCCAGATCATCATGGCGGCAATCGTCAGGGCTGCCGGGACGAGCAGCAGCCATCCGCTGTGCCCCATATCGTGCAGTCTGCGGGCCAGCAGGACGCTGGCGGGGAACAGCAGTACCAACAGACTCCACTGCGGGTAGACGTTCGGACTGGCCTGCGCGTACCACCACACCACGATCGCGAGCGGAATCAGCGCGCCGATGAAGTGTTCGCGCGGGGTGCGGCCTTTGGAGTGCACGAACAGAGTATCCCAGGTTGTAGCCTGACCGGATTCACCCAGCGTCAAGGCGCTGCGCTGCAACGCTCCCTTGTAGTAATCGAGGTGGGCCAGCATCAGCAGGCCGTTCAGGGCAAAGGCCACGAGCGCCAGCAGCAATGGGAGCGGCTCATGCTCGAGCAGCGCCCAGTAAAGGGCACAGGTCGACGTCGGCATCACGACGCACAGCGCCGCCGGCGCGAAGACGCCGGTGAGGAGAAACGCGCCCGCGACCAGTTGGGCCAACATGGCAAAGGTCAACAAACCCGAGTGAACAAAAGCGCCCATCAGCTCAATGGATAGCGGTTGATGGCCAGTTGGCACCGCCCACAGCGACAAGAAGCAGTAGTTGAGGCCGTTGATCAGCATCCAGGCCCCGAAAATCGTCCGACCGACCAGTACGAGCTGCGGCATTGTCGGCGTCATTGGGCGCAGAGGGAACATCGCACGATAGCAGCCGATGAATGCCACACACAGGAGCACATCGCTGGCCAACACCCTTCCGCCCGCCAGGACACTGCCATAGTTCCACATCGAAAGCGGCGCGTCCCACCAGAACACGCAGATCGCGACGGGCATGCACACGAGCAGCATGAGGGGGGTAAACAAGCCCAGAAGGACGGCGATACCGGTGATCAGTTCCACGCCCTTGACGACGTCGAACAGGTGGCTGTGAAGGAGGGCAAACAGCATCTCGTGAGCCAGAACTCGCGTGGTGTAGTACCCCGGCTGCGGGAAGATGTGAATGAAGTGCTCGAGACCGGCTGGAATCATCCAGGCCGCATACCAAAGCCGCACGAGCCAAACTGCATATTTCATGTTGCCATCCCCCCTCTGCACCTGGCGCTAGCATGTCGCGCGAATCGTTGACAAAGCAAGTCCGCGGCTACCGCGCCGGGAACATTAACTCCAGCGGAGAATTTTGTGCAGGGCGGCAACGAAGCGACAGACTGGCCGCCACTCCGGTATAACGATTGCGGCTGGCCGAGGCGCTGCCGGCGAATTGGGACGTTGGCAACCGGAACGAGGGATATATGCGCAGCATTTTATGGGTGATTCTGGCCACACTGTGTGTTCAGGCGGCCCACGCACAGATTAACCGAGCCCGTGTCACGGGGGGCGAGGTCAGCGGCACTACCGAGAATGGCATTTCGATTTTCAAGGGCATTCCGTTTGCCGCGCCACCCGTGGGTGCGCTGCGCTGGAAGGCGCCGGCGCAGGTGCGGCCGTGGCGCGGGGTGAAGCCCGCCGATGCCTTTGCGCATGCCTGCATGCAGGCGCCGAATTCGCAGGGCAACACCGCCCCGGTCAGCGAAGATTGCCTGTACCTGAACGTTTGGACGCCGGCACCATCGGCCCGCGACAGGCTTCCCGTCATCGTCTGGATTCATGGCGGCGGATACGTGGGCGGCTCCACCAGTATCGGGATGTATGACGGCTCGGGCTACGCCCGCAAGGGCGTGGTCCTGGTGAGCCTTGCGTATCGGCTCGGACCCTATGGCTTCTTGGCCCATCCTGAACTTAGCCGCGAGAGCGGACGCGGCTCAGGTAGCTATGGCATCCAGGACCTGGTAACAGGCCTGAAGTGGGTACAGAAGAATATTGCCGCCTTTGGCGGCGACTCACACAACGTCACGGTCTTCGGACACTCGGCCGGCTCCGGGGCGGTAAGCATTCTGGCGGCCAGCCCGCTTGGCAAGGGACTATTCCAGCGCGTCATCGCGATGAGTGGCAGTTCCTTCGCCCCGCTGCAGACCACATCGGAGGGAGCGTCTGGCCTGAGTATCCCGTCACTCAAACTGGCAGAGGAAAACGGTGCGACCTTCCTCTCCAGGCTGGGCGTGAAGAGCATCGCCGAGGCACGTAGCTTAAGCGCGGATGCCATCCAGGCCGCAACCGGTGGCGGACTGGCATTCCGGCCCGTTGCTGACGGGTATGTCCTGCCCGCTGATCCCTACACCCTCTATCAGCAGGGCAGATTCAACGACACGCCGGTACTGCTCGGCGATACCTCGGATGAAACCCTCGTCTTCGGCGGCCCCAAGTCAGTTACACCAGCCGAATTCGAAACACAGGCCCAACGGCAGTTCGGCGTGCAGGCCGAAGCCGTATTAGGCGCCTACCCGCATGCGACCGATGCTGAAGCCCGCAGCGCCGCCCGCCATGTGCGCAACGACACACAGTTCGACTGGAACATGTGGACCTGGGCCCGGGAGCAATCACAGCAAGGCAAGGGCAAGGTGTTCAACTACTACTACGACAACCACGGCCCGCAGGCCGAAGGCTCGGGTCATGGGAGCGATGTCCCCTTCCATTTCCAGACGCTGGCGACCCGTGGCACGCCTCGCAAGGAAGACCTGGCCTTGTCCGACATGATGAGCTCCTATGACGTGAATTTTGCGAAGACCGGCGATCCCAATGGGCCGGGCCTGCCGCAGTGGCCCGCCTTCACGGACCAGAATCAGCAGGTCATGGTCTTCGATGCCACGCCGGGCGCGCGCACCTATCCAATTCTTGAGCGGGTAAAGGTGCTCGATCGGTACTTCGAGCGGCTTCGCAAGGCGCAGTAGCGGAAGCGAACTCAAGGCGCCAGACCACCTGACCACCGAATGCGCCGAAGTCGCCGACTCGCATGTCGGTGTGGGACAAGCCCCGGCACGAGATTGGCGGGGCTTTTTGCGGCGAGAGATCTTTCTAAGTCAGAATTGATCGAACTCCCGACCTCGACTACTTGGGCTGTCCACCGCCCGGACCACCGCCGCGAGGAGCCCGCGGCGGCAACGTGCCGCCTTCAGCAAGAATCTTCATGTTCTTGAGCGCGCCTTCAAACATCTGTCGGCGCTGAGCCTTGTCCAGTTCGCGAGCAGCATCATCCGCCAGTGTCGAGTTGTCCCACATCAGCGTGTAGTAGAGCTTCGAGGTGGTCGCCGTCACCGGCTGCGTATAGGTGTACGAGAGGTCCGTCTTTCCCACCAGGACCTCGCGGCCGATGGAGCGTACGGCGCCGACTTCGCCGTCCTTGCCATACGTGATCGTGCAGGGAAACTGCAGCCACTCACCGATGTCGCAGAACTTTCCTACGCGCTTCCAGACTTGCGCCGCGGGACGATTCACGTCCACTTCCATCAGGATCGCCGTATAGGTCGGGTTGGCCACCGCCACGCTGCCGGTGGGTGGTGCCGATCCCGGAGCCTGTGCAAAGGCGGTCGTTGCGCACAACGCGCCGAGAGCTAGAGCTGCGGACAGTGCTGCATGGCTGAACCTATTTCTCATGAACCCCTCCTTGAATGAACCCAGCGGTCACGCACGCATCGGTGTGCGTCGGACTGGCCGGTGAGCATATCCACCCGGTATCACTTACTGCCGGCCGCGAGCGACGTAAGTACCGAAATGTGAATGAGTTTTCTCCTGAGGAGGACTCCACACCGGCGCCAGGGTAGTCTTAAATATCGGGAAATTGCTTTTTTCCCAGTTGACTGCGCAATTGCCAATTGCGCCGACCGCGACAGCGTCGCATCATGCGGCGTCATACTCGGGACAGCCGGGCTTTCCTGTGCGGCACGAGTACCGGGGCATATTCAAGTACAGGGGGGTTGATGTCATGAGCAAAAATAATCGCTCATTCCTTGTTGTCTCGCTCCTTCCATTAGTGCTCCTCGGCAGCGGATTCGCAGTCGTGCAGGCCGAAGAAGGGAAGACGCCGGCGATCAAGCAGACCCTCTGGTCTGATCCTGCCACCTGGCCGGATCGGCAGGTGCCCCGCGCAGGCGACGAAGTCACCATCGAAAGTGGCAAGGACGTGGTCCTCGACGTGAGTTCGCCGCCGCTGCACGGTTTGACCGTCAAGGGCAAACTCAGCTTCTCGGATAAAGCCG
>JBARBG010000123.1:0-1517 GCA_049792815.1 Steroidobacteraceae bacterium
ACGTAGTTTTCGGCCAGCGTGCGCATGGCGGCTTCCGAGTGCAGCAGGTAGTCGAGGTCGGCCTGTCGCAGCCTGGCCGCAATTTCTCCCTCATCGGACATGCGGTGCATCAGGGACGTAAACCACCAGGTGAAGCGTTCGGCGCGCCAGACGCGGCGCAGGCAGGTCTGTGAGTAGCCATCCAGACCGGCGCTGCTGTGTTCCCGGTAGTGCTCGATCAGGGCGCCGGCCAGGAAGCGCACATCGCTGGCCGCGAGATTCAGGCCCTTGGCGCCGGTGGGCGGCACGATATGCGCCGCGTCGCCGGCCAGGAACAGGCGGCCGAAGCGCAATGGCTCGACGACGAAGCTGCGCAGGGGCGCGATGCTCTTCTCAATCGAAGGCCCTGTGACCAGTTGCGAGCGTCCCTGCTCATCCAGGCGCTGGCGCAGTTCCTGCCAGAACGCCTCATCACTCCAGGCGGCGAGCGAAGCGTCGGCGGGAACCTGCAGGTAGTAGCGGCTGCGGGCGGGGTTGCGCATCGAGCACAGCGCGAAGCCGCGCGGGTTGTTCACATAGAGCAGTTCATCCTGCAGGGGCGGCGTGTCGGTGAGCAGTCCCAGCCAGCCGAAGGGATACACCATCTCGTATTCCCGGCAGGCGGCGCGCGGCACGCTGCGACGGCATACGCCGCGAAAGCCGTCGCACCCGGCGATGTATTCACACTCGATGCGGTGCTCCCGCCCCCCGTGGCGGTAGGTCACAAAGGGGTGCTCGGTCGCGAAGTCACCGATGGCGACGTCCTCGGCTTCGTACACGGTCAGAAGGCCCGCATCGCTGCGGGCCTGCATCAGGTCGCGGGTGATTTCGGTCTGGCCATAAACCAGGACCGTTGCGCCGCCGGTGAGCCGATGCAGGTCGATGCGCTGCCGCGCGCCATTGACCAGCAACTCAAAGCCTTCGTGGACCAGTCCTTCCCGGTGCATGCGCGCGCCGACGCCTGCCTCGGTCAGAAGTTCCGCGGTGACCTGTTCGAGTACGCCGGCGCGGATGCGCCCGAGCACATGCGCGGCGGACTGGCGCTCGATGACCACCGCATCGATGCCGGCACGGTGCAGCAGTTGTCCCAGCAGCAGCCCGGAGGGGCCGGCGCCGATGATCGCTACTTGGGTATTGCGCATGTGTTGGCCAGTACTTGTACTTTCCTGGTACTTCGCCACAGGCTGTCCGAAGTGCCGATCATATGACTTACCCTCATTTTCCCGCCTGATTCTGCTTCGGTGAGCGTCGCGGAACCTGTCAGAACCCGGCGCATAATTGGACTTTTCTAAACCTTTGGCCCTAGCATGGCTCGATGGCCCGGCACGCCACCCACCGGCACATACCCACCTACTTCCTCTACGGCGAGGCACCGCGGCGCCTGGCCGGTCCCATGCTGCACGTGGAGTCCATCGAGGCGCGCAGCGCGCGGCATCATTGGAAGATCGATCCGCACCTGCACCAGGTGCTGCATCAGATGATCTTCGTGATGCGCGGCC
>JBARBG010000124.1:0-1655 GCA_049792815.1 Steroidobacteraceae bacterium
GACCTGGTGTACAAAATCGCCGCCTGGCTGCCGGTGCTCGGCCTGCTCACCTGGTTCCTGCCGGACATCGAGCGCCCCCGCCTCGCCGCCCGGCGCGGCGGATAGAGCAAGAGCGCGGCGCACCCCGGGGGCGCACCACCAGCCCCGCTGAACATTTTGGGTGTCGCAATGGGGGGCGCGTGATTGTGCAGGGTCATTCGGTTCTCTTGCCGGTGAGGGTGTCGATGGCGGCGTTGCGGTGCTCGGCGAAGTGTTCGAAGCCTTCGACCGGCTTGAAGCCGAGGCGCCGCAGGACGGTCAGCGCGGTGTTGCGCAAGGCGGCGAGTGCCTGCGGGGCGTGGCCAGCGTTGGTTCGCGCCTGATCCTCGCGGCAGGTGACATCGCGGACGTAGTGTAATTTATTCTCGATACCCCAATGCTCGCGCGATAACGCGAGTAGACGTTCCGGCCCTGCTTGGTCTGCGGTCAGACTGGTTATGGCGTAAACCGTCTCAATGCTGGCCTTGCCGTGCACAATACGCTCGCGCGTGATCCGGCAGACCTGAGCCAGACCGGACCATGACGGCTTCAGGTGCTTGGCCAGCGTGGCAGTGACTTCCAGCCGGCGGGTCTCAATCCGGCCATGGCCTTTCTCGATCGTCTCGGTGCCCCGCAGGTCAGGCGCCGGCGACCATACTGCAGAGGGGGGAATCCGGCCCGAAGGCCAAGGCAATGTCCGCTTTCAGCGCCGGCTGGTTGTCCTTGACGGTGAAGAAGTAATCCCCGCCGCCATCGGTGATGACGCGGCATATCTCCTTCTGGGTGAAAATGGCGTCCCCAGTGATAATGACCCCCTCAAGCGGCAGCGTCTTCAGCAGTTGCAACGCCGCCGTGATCTCGTTGGCATCCGGTGCGACCGCCAACTGGCCGATCACCCCTTGCAAGGAGGCGCTGAACGCCGCCAGCAGATGAACGCCAGCAGACTGCGTCGTGGCACTCCCGCGCAGCCGCTTGCCGTCAATCGCCACGTGGCCGGCTGCTTGCTCACCACGCACCCAGTTGCCGAGTGCGCGTTCCAGGGCAACGACATCCAATCCCTTAAACAACTCGCACCACACCGAGGGCGCAGGAACCCGATCGCGACTGATCCCAATGCTCGCCAGCGCATCGCGCCTCAGACGGCGGCCCCAGCGCACGATCCCCAGCTGGTCACGTCGGCCCGATAGCAGCGCGGCAACAGCAATCAGCAGCAGGCTCGCCAGCGGATACCGCTTCCCCTCGGCGCGCCGATGATCCGGAACCGACGCAAGAGCGTGCCAAAGACTGCCAGCCTCACCCGCCAACAACGGCATCTGCGAACCTTTCAACCCGATTCACACTACATCTTGAATCAGCTGGCAGCCCAGCCGCTAGCCCCCATCGTCACGTCCCTTCAGAACCGAATCGCCCTGATCACCGCCGCAGCTCCATCTTGATCGGCCCCTCGTGGCGGCCATGGGTAAACTGGTCCACCACCTCGTTGCCGCTGTCCATCAGCGCCGTCGCCGGGCCCTCCCAGACGATGCGGCCCTTGTTGATCATGGCGGCCCGGTCGCCGATGCACCGTGCGCTCGCCATGTCGTGGGTGATCGCCACCGCCGTGCTGCCGAGGCGCTTCACGCAGTCCACGATCAGAT
>JBARBG010000125.1:0-58914 GCA_049792815.1 Steroidobacteraceae bacterium
AGCTTGTCATGTGCACTTCCTCAAACGACCGCGATCGTGATTGAGCAAAGAAGGTTAACATGTTAACTTTCTGAAACCAAGACCGCCAAGGGATTCTCGATGTCTGCTCAACGTCAGTTGCCCGGAACTCCGCTGCGACCTCTTGAGCGATCGCTGACGATTGCATTGCTGAGAGCACGCGAGGCGGTAATGGGCCGATTTCGCCCTCTGTTGCAGCGCAACGGGTTCACCGAGCAGCAGTGGCGCGTCATTCGCGTGCTTGCCGAGCGCAGTCGCTGCGATGCTTCGGAGCTCGCAGCGGCAAGCTGCATTCTGCCGGCGAGCCTCAGTCGGATTCTGCGCGCACTGCAGGAGGGGGGCATCCTGGTGTCTACGCCCTCGCTAGCTGACTCGCGCCGACTAGTTGTCACCCTGACAGCCACTGGCCGGCGGCATTTCCAGTCGATAGGAATCGAGTCGGAGATGATCTATCGGCAGATCGAGGAGGACGTGGGTTCCGCGGAGCTTGCAAAGATTCTGGCAGGAGTGAATCGATTGACCTCCCGGCTTGCCAGCCCGCGATGAGGTGATCTTATGCAACTGTCCAAACACACGCCGCTTCATCGTGACGAACGCGGCTGCTGCCGTCGAGGTCAAGGCGGGCTGGGCCGCCTGAATCCAACAATTGCGTCGAGCCTAATGCCGGGGGGTGCCGTCCGTCAGGGTAGAGCGCTGGAGCTCGCAACGAGGCGCCCCAAATTGCGGTTGACGATTCGCGGGGCAGTTTCCACCAATCCTAAAGCCAGCAGTCCGGCGGAGATCGTGCACGCGGCGACGATCCAGAGCGGTGCAGTCAGACCCCACCGGTCCGCGGCCATGCCGGACAAGGTCGGCCCCAGAACTCCACCGAAGATTTCGCCAACGCCCATCACCATCGCAATCGCGGTAGCGTGCATGCGCGGCGGAACGGTTTCGGATGGAACGGTACCCATCAGGAGGGGCATGGCCCCCGCGACCGAGGCGCCCAGAAAAACCAAGCAACCCAGTAAGACCGGTGGGCCGCGCAGGGTCAGTAATGAAACTGGGACAAACAGCCCCATGAAACAGGCCGCAACAATGACGGGCCGTCTTCCGAAGCGGTCGGACAAGCGCGGAACCACAAACGCAAAAGCCGCGGACGACAGTCCAAGAAGACCCATCATGCGGCTCATGGTTCCAGGGGAGAACCCGAGGGTCTGCGTGTAGTACTGGGGCAGAAAGACCCAGCCAATAATGACAAAAGCGACGAGCGCAACGGTTGCCGCCAAGCACAGGACAAAGTTACGATACTGCAGCAGCTGGCCAATGCTGATGCGGGCCCCCTTCGACGTTGATGGCAACGGTGACGGCTCGGACTTCGGTTCACGCACACCCCGCCAGACAACGACCGCCATGACGATGCCGGGCAGCGCTGCGAGATAAAGCGCGCCGTGCCAACTGACCGCCTGCGCGATGGGCACGAGGACAATTGGAGCGACAAAAGAGCCCAAAAGAGCGCTTCCGGCGTTCTGCATCACGCCCATGTTGTGCCCGCGCTCCTCCAAAGAGGACTGTTCGGCGATCATGGAGTGGGATATTGGGAGTATAGGCCCCTCCGCTACACCCATGAGCAATCTGGATGCCAGCAATGTGCCAAACGAGTACGCCATGCCGGAAAGGACGGAGCACAAGGAAAACAACGTGACGCAAATCAGGAGCGGTAGCTTGCGCCGCCCGATCCGATCAGAAATGACGCCGCCGGCCATGCCGGAGATCGCCCAGGTTAGCGCCAGGCCCGATGACAATATCCCCACTTGGGTGTAGTTGAGATGGAAATCCACCGCGATGAGCGGCGCCAGGAAATTGGCGGCGTTGCGATCAAACAGCACTATGCCGAACGTGATACTTAGGATCCATGTCAGCCGACGCTGGTATTGTTTGTCTTTATTGTGTTCCATCGCCTCTCCGCGCCGCCTGCGGCTGCTTGCGCCGGCGATATTACACGTCGCGCCCGGGTTCGCAAGGCGAGTGGCGAGAGCCGACTAGCCCGGAGTTTCATTCGCACTTCCGCGTCACCGAAGACTACTTCCGCGGCGCCGAAGATTGCGACCTCAAGCTCCGCTACCATCCTGCCATTGCCGAAACGCAAGACGTGCGTGCTTGCGCAGTGTGGTACGGCCGCGCGTGCCGTTAATGCACACGGGCAGTCCTCAATGACGCGGAGAGCGGGATGCATTCAGTTACTAGACATTTTTGTGCATTTGTTGGAACGCTCGTCGTCTTCACGGGTGTTGCCATTGCGCATCATTCATATGCCGCCTTTGACACAACCAAGGAAATAACTATCAAGGGCGCTGTCAGGCAGTTCAAGTTCGAGAATCCACACTGCAGCATCATCATTACGACCATCGACAAGGATGGGCGCACGACCGACTGGTACTTCGAAGCAGCCTCCGTTCGCGGTCTGGTGATGAAGGGCTGGAGAAAATCTACGCTCAAGCCCGGTGATACCGTGACCCTGGTAGGGCATCCCATCCGCGATGGGCGTCCAGGTGCAAGCCTGATGAGGGCAATACTTGCTGACGGTACCGTGCTCCAGGCCAACGCGCTTGAGATCCAAAATTACTAAAAGTGACCTCAGGGCCACCTTGGATAGAGGGCGGACTAATGAATTGTGGAAGTGAAAGGGTGACTGTGAGCCGGCGCCGGCGATCAAACGCGGTGGCGTGTATGGGCGTCGTGCTTCTGATAGCGGGACTGCCACAGCAGCTGCGAGCGGAAGAGGCGTTGCCGGCCATCCCCAAAAGCGTGAAGGTGCCAGGTGAGGCGCCTGGCGCGCTCTCGGCGGAGAATCTTGCGAAGAAGCGCCCAAAGCCAGCCTTTGATCTAACGGGCAACTGGATGTTCAGTCCCGCAATGAATGGGAACAACGGCGTATTCGCATACTTGCCACTGCCAAAACTTACGCCGGCCGCCCAGGCGATTTACGACGCGTCCAAAGCGGCAAATGCCACCGGAAAGAACTACAAGAATGATGAAGGACAATGCTGGCCGGCCGGCATGCCAGAATCGATGACACGCGTGTGGCCGAACCAAACCATTCAATTGCCCACGGTCATCATCATGACCCAGATGCTCAAGCATGAGATCCGGTGGATCTATATCGATGGCCGGTCACATGCGGATCCCGACATCAAACCCGCGAGCTACTCTGGAGACAGTATTGGGCATTTCGAGGGGGACACACTTGTCGTCGAGACCACCAATTTGCAGCCCAAGCATCATTGGATCATGACCGGTATCCCAGTCGGCCCGAAACTAAAGATTATCGAGCGCATCAAGCTCAAGGACCACGGCAACATTCTTGAGGACACGTTCACCATGACAGATCCCGACAATTGGGTGGGAGAGTGGGTGAATACGAAGTACTGGTACCGGCACGACGATACGGACCCTGAAGAGGCGTTTTGTCTTCCGGACATCAATGACGACCTATTGTCTACCCACGATGAGTCGAACGTGCGGTGAGGTTTGTTTGCGCCTTCATCAGGCGGGCGAGCAGCGGAACAAAGAAAATGTGCGCGTGATGCGCGGCGGGATCTACAGGAGTCCGTGTGAGAAAGAGGACAGGCATTTGTATCGGGGTAGCACTGCTTTCGTGGGTGACCGCCGAAACAGTGTGGGCCCATCATTCGTTCGCGGCGTTCGATGGCACGCGCAAGACTACAGTGGCAGGGGTCGTCAAAGAGTTTCAGTGGACAAATCCACACTGCTGGCTGTTCCTTACCGTACAGGGAGCCAATGGCGCGGTGGAGGAGTGGCAGCTTGAGGCTCTGAGCCCGAATGTTCTTGGGCGCCAGGGCTGGAAGCGCAACACCGTGAAACCTGGTGAAAAGGTGACCGTGGTATTCAATCCAATGCGCGATGGATCAAAGGGCGGGGCATTGATAAGCCTGACGGACGAGAACGGCAATACGATTGGTGGTGGGACTCGATGAGAGCGGCCCACGCAACAGCGGCTGCCATCGCCGTATGGCTGCTCGCAGTGGGTGGCGTCGCAATGGCTGCGGGCGGGACCGCCGAGTCAAGCGCCCCGCCGACCACAAAGGGACATGCCGCGGGCCCGCTTCCTGCAAGACTCGCGGACGGAAAACCCAACTGGACGGGATTTTGGGTGCCGGTGGGCGGATTGTTGGATGCCTACCGTGGCCTTAATGGTTTGGACGGTGTTCCAGGTGGGCTGAGCGTTAACACCCCACATGCCGATCCGAGTGCACCAGCGATGAAGTCGCCGTACAAGGAGCAGCTTGCGAAGCTGCTCGCGAAATCAAAGAGCGGGCAGTCGCTGCCCGACAAAGTCGCTCTGTGCTTTCCTCCAGGAATGCCGCAGATGATGATTATGGTGTACGGGATGGAGGTCCTACAGACACCAAAGATCATTGCAATTACCAGTGAATGGCAGGCCGCCTCTCGACGGATCTGGATGGACCTGAAGGAGCATCCCCCGGCCGAGGAGTTGGATGACACCTACACAGGTCACTCTATTGGGCACTGGGAGGGTAATACCCTGGTCGTAGACACTGTCGGCATAAGAACTGACGTGCCATATTTCTCGCAGGTACCCCTAGCACATGGAGCGCATGCGCGAATCGTCGAGCGGTTTCACCAGACGGCGCCAGATGTTCTCGTGGATGATCTGACGGTGCTGGATCCAGACGTCTTTGTGAAGCCTTGGGTGAAGTCGTACACCTATCACTATCGACCTGATTTGAGATTGGAAGAGTACGTCTGTCTTGACAACAATCGCAACGTCGATGACCAAGGGCGTGCCAAATTTTAGAACGAGTTGCCGCGTGCTCCACCGCACGACTCATCTCTTGGGAACCTAGATTGGGGCTTTAATTTGGGTGCCGCTGGGAGATCGAACAGAAATAACTCATATGGGGGAACAATGATCATCTACAAAAAAGTGAGCACGGTACTTGGAGTGCTGGTGTTGTCGATTCCGTGGGCAATAAGCACAAGCGCGCTGGCTGCGGATGCGAGTACGACACCATCGACTGCGGCATCATCTGGCGATGATGCCCTCCAGGAAGTGACTGTCACAGCGGAGCGCCGGTCGGAAAACCTGCACGACGTGCCAGTTACCGTCACTGCGGTGAGCACGGAGACCTTGGCGGCCGCAAATGTCACCACACTGGAAGGCCTGAGCACCATTGTCTCGGGCTATACCGGCCCCGGTGAAATCGCGTTTACGTCGCCACACATCCGCGGCGTCGGCAGCCAAGTGGGATCCCCCGGGCTGGAAAACTCCGTTGCGCTATATGTCGACGGTATCTATATCGGCGCCACATCCCCAGCGTTGCTTAAGCTGAGCGATGTCGCCGACATCGAAGTGCTGAAGGGCCCTCAAGGCACGCTCTTCGGACGAAACACGACGGGTGGCTTGGTACAGGTCCAAACTCGCAATCCTGATCAGACACCGGAAATCGATTTAGAAGTCGGTTACGCCAATTACCAAACCGTCAGCGGCAGCACCTATATCAATTTGCCGGTGAGCGCCAGTGTCAGCACCAATCTGGCGGTTTCTTCCACCGGAGCCGGCGAGGGGTGGGGCACCAACGAGGCGACAGGCAACCCGACCTATAAGTTGAATTCCGAGATCCTGGCCCGCAACAAGTGGAACTTTGATCTGGGATCCGGCACCGCCCTGACGCTCATGGGTGACTATGAATATCACAGCGACTTGGGGTTTTTCGACTTTCGCCCGATAGTGGGCACCGTGGTTGCGCCTACCTACACGTCAACTGTATCAGGCTGGAACTCAAATACCGCGGATGCACATGATCTGAGCGAAGCGTGGGGCTTGACGGCGCGCTTGACCCACGATTTCGACTTTGCGACCTTGAGCAACACGCTGGCGTATCGCGACACCCGTTTCGATTTGGTGAACTTCGTCGGCGACCGCGCTGCCCCGCCCTATGATGACGATCACTTCTACTGGTTTACCCAAGATCAACAGTGGACGGATGAGCTTCAGCTCGCGTCGAACGGTGACAGCAATCTGAAGTGGACCACTGGCGTCTTTTACTATCACGCTCTGGACATCAACCATCAACCGATAACGGCCGGGAACCTGGCGGCGGATAACGCGCCATTCCTCAGCGGGGTCACGGATTCGAGGATCACTACGAGTTCGGTCGCCCCTTATTTTCAGGCGAGTTACGAAATCCTGACCGGAACCACCCTCACTGGAGGTGTGCGCTACTCATTTGACAACCACTCGATGACCGGGTCGTTCAATAATAGCGGCCTTCCAATCGGACCGGGCGGGGCGTTTATCAACATCGTCCCCAATTCGGTCGAGACGCTGCCATCATTCAGCGACGGTTCCCTCTCGGCGCGCGTATCGCTCGCACATAAATTCACGAGCGACGCCATGGTCTACGTTTCATACAACGAAGGTACCAAGTCCGGCGGATTCAACCCGGTTCAGATCAACAACGCGCCATTCAAGGATGAGAAGCTCGGTGCCTCTGAGATCGGCACGAAGCTGCGTTTCTTCGACAGAAAGGTTTCTCTCAATCTGTCTGGCTTCTACTACGACTACACGAACATCCAGGTTCAGTCCTTCCTCGGTGGGCCGCCGACCATCTATAACGGTCCATCGGCCAAACTTTACGGAGTCGACGCGGATTTGGAAGTTCAGGTGACGCGTGATTTCAACATCAGCGGTAACCTTGAAGGCTTGCACTCGGCGTTCGGCGATTTCCCGACTGCGCAGTTCTTGGGCGCATGCGACGCCGCCCATGTGAATCCGCCGCTCGTATGTCCCCAGGGCCCTGGAGTGGCGTACTACTCCTATTTCTCAAATGCCAAGGGAAACTCCCTGCCTCTGGCGCCGAACTTCACGGCCGCATTGGTCCCGAGCTATAAGTTCCATCTCGGCTCCGGTACCCTCGAGTGGGCCGCCAACTATAGTTACAACAGTGGCTATTTCTTCAGTGTGGGTCATGAGTTCAGCCAGAAGGCATTCTCCATGGTGGGGGCCTCAGTGCAGTTCAGTACTGCCAGCGACCGCAGCTATGTGCGCATTTGGGGCGCCAACCTTGGCAACACCCAGGCATACCAGAGTGGGAGTATCCAGACGGATAGTACCTCGGTGGCCATGGATGCGCCGCGGACCTACGGCGTTACCGTTGGAGTGAAGTTGTGACATGAGAGCGGGCTTCGAAACCGAATGACCCGCCTCAGGAGACATGTTGACGATGGAGCCTATCAACCGCCGATGGCTTGTGTCGCGCAGGCCTGACGGCCTCGTCAGGGCGAGCGACTTTGCTTGCGTCGATGGACCAGTCCCGACACCACAGGAGGGCGGAGTCGTTCTGCGCACACTTTATTTCGGGTACGACGCGGCGCAACGGTTGTGGCTGACGAAGAAAGGTGCCGGCTATCTGCCGCCTATTGAATTGGGCACGCCGATGCTCACGGGAGGCATTGCGCAGGTGATCCTCTCAAAAGACCCCGCTTACAAGCCGGGCGATCTTGTCGAAGGACTCATGACGTGGGAGGACTACTCACTGTCTCCCGCCAATCGTCTGATGCCGTTACGGGTGTTGCCGCGGGCTGATTACCCTGTGACCTGGAATCTCAGCGTTTTCGGGGTGAACGGCCTCACGGCGTATTTCGGTGTCACCGATGGTTTGAAGGTCCAATCGGGCGATACGGTGGTCATATCGTCCGCGGGCGGGGCGACCGGCTTGTTCGCAGGTGACATCTGCAAGGCGCTGGGCGCCGCCAAGGTCATCGGCATAGCCGGAGGAAGCGAGAAATGTAAATGGCTGGTCGAGAATACCGGATACGATGCAGCAATCGACTACAAGGGCGAAGATCTTTCGCGGCGTCTCACTGAGCTGTGCCCGAAGGGAGTCGATAGGTATTTCGACAATGTGGGTGGCGAAATTCTCGATACGATTTTGCTGCACATGGCGCCCCGGGGTCGAATCCTGATTTGCGGCGCCCTTTCGTCCGGTTACAACGAGTCGATAGTGCAGGGGCCCAGCAACTACATGCAAATCTGCGCCCGTCAACTCACCGTGCAAGGATTTCTGCTTCCCTTCTACCATGACCAGTTCAGCGCGGGAATCGCCGCGTTGGCCAAGTGGGTGCAGGAGGGCAAGCTGCGGGTGAACGAGGAGGTCGTCGAAGGCTTCGAGCGGGCGCCCCAGCTGCTTCCAACCATGTATGGGGTCAAGAATCCCGGCAAGCTACTGCTGCACGTGGCCGACCCTGTGTAGGTCGCTTTAAGTGCGAGTGTAACCGCACCAGAGGCAGGATCCGTGCCCTCCCGACGATATGTGATGGGCTTGCTTGGGTTCCTGTTGGTAGGTTGGGGCGCTTTATGCCTTGATCGCGTGGCGCTGCTTTTCCAGGATTCGCGGTCGAATTAGTCAAGGTTGTAGCCGGCCAGGAAGGATCGGTGGAGGTAAGTGGTGAGGGCGATCATTGCCGCTTTGGTTGTCGTTAGCGCAGGATTGCTCCTATTGGGTGGATTGCCTGTACTGTCGGCAAGCGCGAGTGACGCGAGTGCGCCCGATATTGCGCTGGACGGCTCGAAGCATAGTGCAGGCCCAAAGCCGGCGAGACTTTCGAGCGGAAGGCCAAATTGGACTGGCTTCTGGGTGCCCGTCGGTGGACTTCTTGAGGGCTATCACGGCCCTTCAGGAGTGGAAGGGCGCCCGGGTGGCGTCGCTTCCAACACAGCCCAATTGGATCCGACCATGCCAGAGATGAAATCCCCCTATAAGGAGCAATTCGAGGGCCTCCTTGCCAGGGCGAGAAATGGAGAGGAACTGCCTGATAAACCCGCAGCGTGTTTCCCTCCAGGGATGCCGAAAATGATGGTCATGATCTACGGAATGGAGGTTTTGCAAACACCCAAGATCATCGCACTAACCAGTGAATATCAGGCTGCAACGCGTCGCATCTGGATGGATCTAAAGAATCATCCTGCGGCCGATGAGCTGGAAGACACCTACACTGGCCATTCCATAGGCCACTGGGAGGGGGATACGTTAGTCGTGGACACCGTGGGAATTCGCCCGGATGTGTCCTATTTAAGACATATGGAAATGCCTCACAGCCGCAAGACGAGAATCGTCGAACGGTTTCATCAAACGGCTCCGGACACGCTAGTTGACGATATGACCCTGATGGATCCGGACGTCTTCGAAAAGTCGTGGATTAAGTCCTACACATATCACTACCGGCCCGATTTACGAATCGAGGAGTACGTGTGCTTGGACAATAATCGCAACGTCGATGCGCAAGGCCGCGGGAAGTTCTGATGCGCAGCAGGCTAATGCGCGGCGATGCCACCATCCACCAGATGCGCGCTGCCAGTCATTCCGCCTGAACGCGAACTCAATAGAAATGTCGCAACTTCCGCCACTTCCTCAGCCGTAACCAGCCGTCCTATCGGGTGCAGCCGGCCGATCTCTTCCCAGACCTTTGGGTCGGGTATCCCGGCGAGGGTCATGGGCGTCTTGACGAAACTCGGGCACAGGGCATTGCAGCGAATGCCCTGCGCGCCATAGTCGAGCGCGACTGATTTTGTCAGCCCCACCACTCCGTGCTTCGATGCCGTATAGGCCGGATGGTTATAGTCAGACAACAGGCCAGCCATGGAGGCGACGTTCACGATTGAGCTACCGCCGGCGGATAACAGATGAGGTAACTCGGCACGAAGACTGTTGAACACGCCGGTTAAATTGATATCGATGACTCGACTCCAATTTTCTGGTGTGCATTCGAGCACCGCACCCAAATCTCCGCCGATCCCCGCGTTATTGACGGCACCGTCGAGTTTCCCGAAATCGGCGACGACCTGAGCGCAGACACGCTCCATGTCCTTGAGGACAGTGACATCGACTTGGTAGGCGCGCACCCCCGGCAACTTGCTCGCAACCCCTTCTGCTGCAACCAGATTGCGATCTAAGAGTGCGACACGTGCACCGGCGGCCACTGCGCGGCGTGTGATCGCTTCCCCCAGGCCCATTCCGCCTCCGGTCACCAGAACCACGGCACCACTTAGCTCAGCCATCTTCTCGTTCCTTTGTGACCGTTACGCCTTGCGATTGACATCTCAGCGCGTCCTCATTGAATAGTGCCGTCGCATCAGTCCGACATAACCCGTCGGAAGTAAGCGCGCCAACCAGTAACTGAATCGTGCCCCGCTGCCAACCAACAGACGTCGCTTGCCCGTTGCAAGACCCGAAAGAATCAGCTTGGCACATCTGTCGGGCGAAGTGACTAGCAACTGACGCGCCACCGCCGCTACGTGCCGCTCGAGCTCAGTCTCATGCTCCGCAACCGGGGAGTTCTCCGCGATGCTGGTATTGATTCCTCCCGGATGAACCACGACAGCGCGGACCCCCGTACCTTCAAGTTCAGTCCACAGTGTCTCAGTGAGACCGCGAACCGCAAACTTGGACATGACGTACGCGGCGTGGCAAGGTGCGGCAAGCAAGCCCAGGACACTTGAGATGTTTACGATGCAGCCTTCTCGTTGGGCCAGCATGATGGGAAGAAATGCCTTGGTCCCATAAATAACGCCCCAGAGGTTGATTGCGAGAACCTTCTCGATTTCGGCAATGGACGTATGTTCGAATGAAGCCAAAATTGAGGTTCCGGCATTATTGAATAGGTAGTGTGCCGCGCCGAAGTCGCGTTTCACCGCATCGCCAAGTCCAAACACCGCCTCCCGCGAGGCGACATCGAGCGGATACGTCATTACTCGACAGCCGGATGGCAGGTTCGCGACGGTGGCCGCAAGCCCAGTCCGGCTGATGTCGACCAGGGCCAAATGCGCCCCGCGGCTTCCCAATTGCACAGCAAGGGCCTGGCCAATACCGGAACCGGCCCCCGTAATAACGACAACCTTGCCCCTGAACATGTGTCGCTCCGGTGGGCGGCAACAAGGGGGCACTGTACTGCGGCGCGAGCCTGCGGCCCCCACCCGTCGAAGGGGGGACGTCGCCACCTGGTCTTGGCCGATAGTACCGCGAGAGTCGGTGATTTTCAGTCTGCCATCTTGCTCCAGGGGGCTATTTCCGGATGGGCGCACCTATCTATGTAGTCGGCGTCGGCATGACCCGGTTCAGCAAGCATCGTGAGCGCTCCTTGGAGTCGCTCGGCCAAGAGGCCTTGGATTTAGCAATGAAGGACGCTGGCGCTGAAATCGACCACATCGGGCAGGTTTTCTATTCGGGCGTCACACAGGGATCGTTGCAGGGTCAGAATGCCATCCCGGGTCAAGTACTGCTCTCGAAGCTTGGATTTGGCGCGTTGCCGATTTGGAACATAGAGAACGCCTGTGCGTCAGGAACGAGCGCATTCCAGCTGGCTGTCCAGGCATTGCGCGCCGGGGCTTGTGATGTCGCACTGGTCCTGGGCGCGGAGAAAATGAACATTGAGGACAAGGCGCGCGCGATGGCGATGTTCGAAGGCGGCTGGGATGTGCTCAAAGCAGATGAAAACGCGGCACGACTGCTGGCGCTGGGTGCAGGCATTGAGGTTCCTGAAGGCAGCGAGTCGAAACGGCCCTACAGCCGCTTCATGGCGATTTACGCGGCGATGTGCCGGTATTGGATGAAGACTTTCGGTACGACTCAGCGACAAATCGCGGCCGTATGCGCTAAGAATCATGTGCACTCCGTGCACAATCGCTTTGCCCAGTACCGGGACCCATACACCATTGAGCAAGTACTCGCGGCGGATCCCATTACCTACCCGCTCACACTTCCGATGTGTGCCCCTCTAACCGACGGAGCCGCTGCGGTGGTCGTCTGTTCAGCCGCCGGATTGAAGCGGCTGAATGGCAACCATAAGCGTGCCATCACGGTCGCCGCCACGGCCATAGCCACGGCTACCCAGCGGGCGGCCGACGCTTTTGAGAAGGCCGTCAGTCGTCGAGCGGCGCAGATAGCGTACGAACAGGCAGGCATTGGCAGCGAAGACGTAGCAGTCGCCGAAGTGCATGACGCCACGGCCATGGGCGAGGTCATGGCGGTCGAGTTCTTAGGACTGACGCCGATGGGTGGTGCCGGGCCCGCAGCAGAGGCGGGAGAGCTCAGCATCGGCGGCCGCATCCCGGTCAACCCCTCTGGGGGGCTCGAATGCAAGGGACATCCGATTGGAGCCACGGGACTGGCGCAGATTCATGAACTCGTTACGCAGCTGCGCGGCGAAGCGGGTCTCCGTCAGGTTGAGGGTGCAAAAGTTGCCATCCAGGAAAATGGCGGTGGCTCCGTCGGATATGAGGAAGCTGTCGTGACTGTCAACCTCTTCAAGCACTAGCAGATGGCCGACCGCCACGGAATGCCAATGAACGATATCGCTCACAGGGAAATCCCACTTCCAGTCGTCGGACTTTCCGGATTTGACGTCGGACTAACCGAACACGAGCTCGTCGCACAGCGGGCGCTACATCGTTTCGCACTGGAAGTCATGCGCCCGATTGCGCGAGAACTAGATCGGCTACCGGCGTCCGTGGCTTACCAAAAAGGCTCGCCATTTTGGCAATTCCATACGGAATTCGCGAAGCTGGGCCTAGGTGGTGAAGACCTCAGTGAACTGCCGCCTGATCAGGCAGCCAGGCTCGAGGGAATCACGATTGAAGAGCTCGCCTGGGGTGATGCCGGTTTGACCGTCACGGGAGGCGTTAAGGACCTGCCATTGATCATGGCTCGCGCCAGCGCCAACAAAGAGCTGATTGATCTGTGTCACGGCAAGCTCGGCTGCTGGTGCGCGACGCAGCCAGAGCGCGGCTCGGACGGGCTGACCCTTTACCCTGCCGAACGGTATCCAGGGTCAACGGGAAATAAGGGGAATCTTCAGGCTACGTTTCGTGGTGATGAAATAATCATCAATGGGCAAAGTTCTGCGTGGATATCCAACGGTCCGGTCGCCGAAGTGGCGCTCATGGATATCGTCGCAGACTATGGAGAGGGTTTCTTCGACCCCGAAGGCAACACCTTCGGGTGTAACATCATTGTGCCTCTTGACCTGAAGGGAATATCTCGCGGCAAGCCGTTGGAAAAGTTGGGCAAGCGCACTCTTCCGCAGGGTGAGATTTTTTTCGATAACGTGCGCGTTCCGCGACGTTTCGCTATTGCTACTCGTGACGACTACGACTTCAAACACGCACACGCGTGGGCCATTGCCGGCACTGCAATGAGCCACATAGCCTGTGGACTCGCCCGTTCGGCCTTCGAGCTGGCGCTGGCGTATGTGAATCAACGCAAACAGGGTGGGGCGCTTCTGGCGGATCTGCAGCTGACCCAATACCGGATTGGTGTGCTGGGCAATAAGGTCGAGGCCATTCGGGCCATGGCGCGACACGTGGCTCACTACACGCGCTGCTCTTCCCGCCCGCACCCGTACTTTACGGCATCGGGCAAGGCCTACTGCTGCGGCGAGATGTTCACGGTCGTCAATGATTCGCTGCAGCTCTTTGGCGGAGTTGGTCTCACGTGCGAATATCCCATGGAGAAGTTGCTGCGTGATGCCCGCGCCATGCAGATTGAGGATGGTGAGAACAACCTACTGCTGATGCATTACGGCTATCTGCTTACCCGCCTCTATCAGCAAGAGGGTTGGGGTAAGACTTGAGTTGTACACCGCCAAGTACAAAGTGACCAGAGACAGTGTTCTATGGGAAAAGACGGTGCCACCGGTACGCTCGCTGTTGCGCACTTGCCTTAGCGCATGATCAAACAATTGTTGCAGGCCCTGGAGGCTACGCCTTTGGGCACCGCCGTCCGCGAGTCAACATGGCTGTTCCCAACGATCGAAACCATGCATGTTCTGGCATTGGTGCTCGTCGTGGGATCGATCATGGTCGTGGACCTGCGTCTGCTGAATATCGCCTCGCGGAAGCGTTCGGTGAAAGAGCTGACGGACGAAGTACTGCCGTGGACATGGATCGCCTTCGTTTGCGCCCTGATTACCGGCAGTTTGCTGTTCAGTTCTTCGGCGGTCCGCTACACGGGTATCTGGCAATTCGATGTCAAGATGTGCATGTTGTTGCTCGCGGCGATCAATATGGCGTTCTTTCATCACGGCGCGTTCCGATCGGTAGCCCAGTGGGACCGAGCACCCGCCAAGCCGCCCCTGGCCGCGAAGGTGGCTGGCGGTATTTCATTGGCCATCTGGGTCATCGTCGTAGGCCTGGGTCGCTGGATCGGATTCGTCTAGCCTCATTCAAGGCCGTTCGTCGCGTCCCCGTCCCAAGGCAAGCAACGATCTGCCACTTCGGTCCGACTCCCGCGCCGCCCGCCAATACCGACCAGGCGCAGGTCGGGCATGCCCGTGCAATTGTCCCAAGCTGGCTTTTCTGAGCGCACAGCCTAATCCTTCAATCATGTCCGATCTTGGGTCATTGCAGTCGCTTGCAAGCCGGATTCGCCTGGCTGGTGGGCTGGGCCGCTCACGGCATATCCGGAGGCTGTTTGATTTCCTCTTGGAGTGCTCGACCACCGGCCGGAGCCCGAAGGAAACCGAGGTGGCCATCGAGGTATTCGGCAAGGACACGGGCTTCGACGTAGCTCAGGACCCCATGGTTCGGGTGTACGTCTATAAGCTGCGGCGCAAGCTGGAGAAATTCTACAGCGGGCCCGGTCAAGGCGATTTCCTTCAGCTTGTCATCCCGCGAGGCGTTTATCGGATTGTGATTCAAGACCGCCGCGTCGGTGCACTCGGGGACCCCAGCGAGCTGTCAGCGCCGGCTTCGGGCGCAGGAATCATAGCGATGTTGAAGGCGTCGGCGGCGCGAGCGCCACGTCGGTGGATCCTGCCAGTATTCATCGCCTCACTCCTGTTCAATGTGATACTCGCCGGCGGCCTGGTCTGGCATTCCCGCCGCGCCGCGCCCGCGAACCCGATGCGCGCCAGTTCGGTGTGGTCGCGCCTGCTCGACTCGAGACGACCGCTGTGCGTCGTGCTCGGTGATTACTACATATTTGCGGAAACAGACAGGAACATGGAGGTGCAGCGCCTCGTGCGCGAGTTCTCGATCAACTCCGCAAGCGACCTTGATCAGTATCTGAGATTGCATCCAAAATTTGCGGATCGCTACCAGGAGATGCATTTGAATTACTTGCCGACCTCGGCGGCGTATGCGCTCCAGGAGCTGCTGCCCCTGACTGTCGAGGCCAATCCTCGGATTCGTGTGGTGATGGCCTCCGAGCTGACAAGCGAGATGCTCAAGTCTTCCGATATCATCTACATCGGCTATTTGAGCGGCATGGGTATGCTCAACGACCTGGTGTTCAGAGGTTCGCGCTTCGAGATAGGGGACTCTTTCGACGTGCTGGTCGATCGCACCTCCCGCAAGCAGTACATCAGCCAGGCGGTGCTGCCAGAGCCCGGCGAGCAGACCTATCATGATGTCGGCTATTTCGCGACGTTCGCGGGGCCCTCCAATAATCAGATCATGATCGTCGCGGGCACGCGAGATGTCGCCGTCCGGCGCGTGGCCGATAGCATTACCCACGCGGACACGCTGCAGCAGCTCATGGCCCGTAGCGGCAATCAGCGGTCCTTTGAAGCCCTGTACGATGTATTCGCGATGAATGGGACGGACCTTAATGGCACGCTGTTACTCACCGGCAGAATCGACACCACCCGCATCTGGACTGATGAGGCCTTGGCGCCAGCTGCAGCTCTCCGCCATCCCCTCGCTGCCACGGCCACCCACGTACCCTGAGGTAATCATGAATTCACCGGGTCCTGCTCCCGTACGACGCCCTAACCGACCTCGCTTCGCCTGTAGCGTCCAGAGCATTCAACAACTGACCCCACGCATGTTGCGCATCATATTCTCCGGGCAGGAACTCGAAAAGTTTGTGTGGAATGGTCCAGCAGCACACATCAAACTGATCCTTGGTCCACCTCCTGCAGGGGGCGAACGCCCGATCTCACGGACCTACACTCCGCGGCACTTCGATGCAGCCCGATGCGAATTAACCGTTGACTTCGTGTTGCACGGCGAGGGACCCGGTTCGACCTGGGCAGCGCAGGCGCGGGTCGGACAGCCCATGGTGATTGCCGGCCCGGGACGCTCCTATCAACTTGATGCGCAAGCCCAGTGGTTGCTCATCGCCGGGGATGAATCGGCGATTCCCGCCATTGCGAGTGTCCTGGAGGGCATTCCCGACAGCCTGTACACGCAGGTGCTGATCGAGGTGAACGATGCGGCGGATGAGTTTGGGATAGCCGCAGCCCGTCGCAACGTGAGTATTGGGTGGCTTCACCGTGCACATCCCATCGTGGGCCAGGGTTCGGTCGTGGCCGCCGGCTTGGAACTGACGGGCGCTGTGGCCGCTTTCCGGCCGCCGGCGGGACCAGGATGCGTCTACGTCGCGTGCGAGGCCGAGGCCATGCGCCGGATCCGCCGGCACCTGCTGGTGGAGCTGGCGCTGCCACGGGAGTGGCTGACAACGCGCGGTTACTGGAAGCAGGGTGCGACCGATCATCCGGACCGAGATTACGGCGAGGATGTGGCCTAAATAGCTGCGCCCCCCCGACCATGAGGGGTGAGTTGCGCACCGATCGGAGCTAGGGTGCGGCGGTGGAAGCTCGTGCCGCCCGGGCACAAGGCATCGCACGTCAGCCGTTACCAAGGGGCATGCAATGAGCGAATTGACTGGCAAGGTGGTATTGGTTACCGGAGCAGGATCTGGCATTGGCGATGCCGTTGCACGACGGTTTGCAGCGCAGGGTGCCAAGGTCGGCATAACCGGTCGTCGGGAAGTTCCGCTGAGAGAGTTGGCGAAGGAAATCGGCGCGCTATCGTTACCCGGTGACGTAACCGATGCAGCGACCGTGCAAAGCTCGGTCCAACGCCTGGTCAAGGAATTCGGTGGACTGGATATCGTCGTCAACAATGCAGGAATTGCTGTTATCGGCGACATTGAACAGATCAGCGACGCAGACTGGGCCTCGGTCATGGACATTAACCTCAACGGCACGCGCTTGGTGATGAGGGCAGTTCTGCCGCATCTACGGGCGCGAGGCGGTGGCGCTGTCGTCAACATATCCTCGATTGGCGCGCTATTTGCCGCGAGAAACAGTGCGGTCTACGGCACCGCAAAGGCCGGATTACTGGCGCTCACCAAGGCAATGGCGAGAGATGGTGGTCCCCAAGGTATTCGGGTCAACGCAGTGTGTCCCGGCTGGGTTGATACACCCATGTTGGATCCCTTGCTGCAGATGCTCTCCAAGGAGCGCGGCATAACGCATGACGCGGCGCGTGCCCTGCTGGTCCAGTTCAATCCCATCAATCGAATGGGGCGCCCGGAAGAGATCGCCCGGTGCGTGGAATTCCTGGCCACTGATGCGTCCTCTTACGTGACAGGTGCAGTGCTGCTCGCCGACGGGGGCCAGGCGATCGTGGATGTTGGGACGGTGTCATTTGCCCCCCGCTGACGGCGCACATCAGGGCAGAACTCAGAACCGTTTGCGAATGACAGCCTCTCAGCCCAGCCCCCCTGTTGAGAGGGGTGAGCAATGTAGCGGCTGGCGCTAGCGTGAGGTCAATCGTAATCAATAATAGTGTGAGTCCGGGTGACTGCTATTCGGTTGCCGACTCGACCTCGGCACCTCTAAGGCGGGTGAAGGAGATAGCAGTGAAGGACGGAACTCCGACAAAGCGTGCCTCAGAATGGCTGTCAGCGCTCGCCGCGACACTGGGTCGAGGAGACGCTGCCGGAGCCGCGGCGCTATTTGCCGATGACAGCTACTGGCGTGATCTGGTGTCGTTCAGCTGGAATATCATGACCGCCGAGGGCAACCCGGAAGTGCGACAATTAATTGAGCGCGCGGTTATTCCGGCCAAGCCCTCAGGCTGGCAGCTTGACGGTGAAGCTCACGAGATCGACGGCGTGACGGAAGCCTGGTTCCGCTTCGAGACAGGCGTGGCACGGGGCTATGGTCAGCTACGGCTGAGAGACAGTAAGGCATGGACGCTGCTGACCACCATGCAGGAGCTCAAGGGTCACGAGGAACACAAGAGCGTGACGCGCGATTTGGGCGCAGAACTCAGCGCCTACCCCGGTGGCCGCAAGACTTGGCTGCAAAGGCGTCAGGACGAGGAGGCCGAACTCGGGTTCACGACCCAGCCCTACGTCCTCATTGTCGGTGGCGGGCAGGGTGGCATTGCGCTCGGGGCGAGGTTGCGGCAGCTGAATGTGCCGACCATCATCGTCGAGAAAAATGCACGGCCCGGCGATTCTTGGCGCAAGCGTTACAAGAGCCTGTTTCTGCACGACCCGGTGTGGTACGACCACTTGCCATACATTCCCTTTCCCGAACACTGGCCGGTACTCAGTCCGAAGGACAAGATTGGCGATTGGCTCGAGATGTACACGAAGGTGATGGAGCTGAACTACTGGGGCAGCACCGAATGCAGGAGCGCGCGCTACGACGACTCGAAGAAGGAGTGGACGGTCGAGGTCGTGAGAAATGGCAAGCCCATTACGTTGCGGTCGCGTCAGCTGGTTTTCGCCACTGGTGCTGCGGGCTTTCCTAACATGCCATCGGTGCCAGGCATGGACACATTTAAGGGCGACTTGCAACACAGCAGCCAGCACCCGGGGCCCGACGGCTACAAGGGCAAGAAAGCGGTGGTGATTGGCTCCAACACCTCGTCACACGATATCTGTGTAGCGCTGTGGGAAGAAGGCGCCGACGTAACGATGGTCCAGCGCAGCTCGACGCTCGTGGGGCGCATCTCCTCGCTGGGACCGCTGACCCTCGATCGGCTGTACTCCGAGGCCGCGTTAAAAGCCGGCATCACGACCGATAAGGCAGACCTTATCATGGCCTCGACGCCGTACAAAATTCTGCCGGCGCAGCACATCCCCCTATACGAGGAGCTGAAGCGGCTCGATGCCGAATTCTATGCGCAGCTGGAGAAGGTCGGCTTTATGCTGGATTTCGGCGATGACGGTTCGGGTATCTATCTCAAGGCACTGCGACGCGGCGGCGGCTACTACATCGATACCGGTGGCAGCGAACTCCTGATCAACGGCAGCGTCAAGCTGAAGAGCGGAGTTGGCATCGAACGCATCAAGGCGAGCTCAGTTGTTTTGACCGACGGTAGCGAACTGCCGGCCGACCTGATCGTATTCGCAACGGGCTATGGTTCAATGCACCTATGGGCCGCGCAGATCATTGGCAAGGCAGTTGCCGACAAGGTGGGCCCGGTCGGCGGCCTTGGTTCGGGCACGCGTGGGGACCCGGGCCCGTGGGAGGGTGAGATGCGCAACCTCTGGAAGCCGACGCGCCAGGAGGCATTCTGGTGCCACGGCGGCAATCTGCATTTGTCGCGTCACTACTCGCAGTTTCTAGCCCTGCAACTCAAGGCGCGTATGGAAGGCATTCCAACCCCTGTGTTCGGCACGAGGCCGGCGCACACGCTATCTTGAACAATGTGAGGCTGAGGTGGCCCGGCTCAGGCGCCTGCTTGCGCGCGATGGGCGAGCATCACTCTGAGTTCGCGCTTAAGTACCTTGCCCGTGGGAGTTTTCGGTAAGGCGTCGAGAATGACGTACTCACGCGGGCGCTTGTAAACGGCGAGGCGATCCTGGCACCACTGCTTCAGGTTTTCCAGGTCAAGTGAGACGTCGGCATGCAAACTGATCACGGCGCAGACACTCTCGGTGCGATAGGGATCAGGAATGCCAATCACCGATGCCTCGTAGATCGCCGGATGGCTCACGATCACGTCTTCCACCTCACGCGGCCAGACTTTGTAGCCCGAACAGTTGATCATGTCCTTCTTGCGGTCAACCACATAGAACCAGCCGTTGGCGTCGACGAAGCCGATGTCCCCCGTCCGGAACCCGTCGGGCCGCATGCTGGACGCGGATTCCTCGGGTTTGTTCCAATAGCCACGTGCAACCGCAGGACCGCTGATGACTATCTCGCCGATCTGGCCTATCGCAACGGGCGCGCCTGCATCGTCTGCGATCCACGCATGTACGTCGAACGCCGGAACTCCAATTGATAACGCCCCGCTTGCGTGATCAACCGGTGCCTTCGTGCCGTAGGGTACACAAATCACACCGGCGCTGGTCTCCGTCAGGCCGTAGCCGTTATGAACATAGTGGCCCGTCTTGGCAAGGATCTCGTCAATGATGGACGGGGAAATCGGCGCGCCACCGGAGACCAGGACGTGAAAGCTGTCAAACAGATTGGCCGAGGCGTTCGGGTGGTGAATCAGCGCATTGTAGGCCGTTATTGCCCCGACCATAAAGATAGGATGGCGCGCGCGGATCGTGTCAATGACAACAGAGGCCTCGAAGCGATACATGAGGATAAGCGGTGAAGACATGGCCCAGGAAAGGGCCATGTGCCCGACCAATCCGGTTACGTGAAACAAAGGCGCAATGGCCAGAACCGGGCCAGCTTGGGGCTGGAAGTCGTACCAGGCCGCAATGCATCGCGCATTGACTGAAGCATTGCCGTGCGAGATCAGCGCCGCTTTCGGAACTCCGGTTGTTCCCGAGGTGTAGACCAGAAAGGCAAGGTCGTCTGGCTGCACCGGCGCAGGAGTCGTCAAGGTCGTGCGCGCTTCAAGTATCTGCGGAAGATCAATGCAATCCCGCGTTCGCCGCGACAGGGCCGGATCGGGCAAAACTCGCTGGTCAATACCGGCTTGCAGGAACTGCGCGCCAGTGACAATCACTGAGACGCCCAGTCGTTTCACCGATTCGGCCCGCGAGATGACGTCATCATAAAGAATGTCGAGACAGAGCAGGGTGTGTGGCCGGCAGTCCTCGATAACGGCGTTTATCTCCCGTACCTGGTTCATGGGACTGATTGGGACCACGATCCCACCTGCCTTCCAGGCCGCCAGGGCGGCGATAACGAACTGGGGCATGTTTTGCATGCAGATGGCCAAACGGTCACCGGTCGCAAAGCCGTTGCGCAGAAGATGTGCCGCAAGCGTTCCGCTCATTTCGTCGAGTTGGTCGTAACTCAGCGAGTCGTCAAAGTACATCAACGCAGGCTGGTCCTCGTTCAGGCTTCTGGCCGCCTCGAAGAGGTCCAGCAGACTCATGGGCGGCAATTCAAGATTTCCGCCATGGCCTGGGCGATAATTCCTTAACCAGAGCTCGGGCGTGTAGCCGGACAAACCAAGTTTGCTCATGCGGAAATTGCTCCTCCGACGACGCGGCATTCTTCGCTGATGTGGCGACCTACCTCGCTTAGGAACACCAGTGCAGGTCTCCTCCATGATGCCACGCCGGCCCAACGCGGAATCGTCAGCGACAGTCGTTCCCTTGGGGCATCGACGGCGTCGACTGTTGCGACCGCCGGCGGCCAAATCGAGCCCGTATTGTCGACCAGAACCTCAATCGTACCGATGCAGCACGCCGCCTCGTCAATGGCTTCTGCCGTTGGCGCGATATTGCTTCCATGCAACGCCAGCCCGGCGTCCAGCGCGCTCAATCCGAGGCCCGTGAACGACCGGTGCGTTAGCGTGGCCCGGTAATGGCTACGACTTTGCCTTGAAACATGCGCTACCCCTGGCGCATATAGATCTTCGGCGGTTTTAGGGTCCACCACCCACTCCTTCTTGGGGGGGCGCGGGTCAACCCAAGGCCTTAGTTTCGACGGACAGTGGACCGTATCCGGGTGGGTAGGACGGTTCTTCCAGCTAGCGCAGTAATAACTTCAAGGTGGGGCTGGGGATGAAGCATGGAGGGTCTCGCTGAGCCGGATCAAGTGGGATTGCACCCCCGCGCACGCCAGCCTGTTGCATATGGCCGAGATTGACAGCGGCTTGCTGTCGCAGATCGGCTGGACGTTCGCGCGTCGGAATGTTTCGTCTTTTCGCGAACCACGCACCTCTTCTCCAGTCATCGACAGAAGTCACCGACCAGTTTTGTGAGGGCATTGCCTTGAGTACTGATTATCCGGTTGTGGTTTATGGCGCTAGCGGCTATACGGGCCGCCTGGTGATGGAGCACCTGCGCGAATTGGGCGTGCCATTCATCGCCGCGGGCCGAAATCGGCAGCGGGTCGAGGAATCATTGCGCCTTGTTCCCGGTGTTGAGAGTGCGCGATACCAAATCGCGGAGGTGGAGCACTCGGTGACCGCGCTGCGCAAGTTGTTCGCGGGCCGCAAGGTGGTCTGCAACACCGTGGGACCTTTTGCGCGCTACAACCTCGAAGTGGGTGAGGCATGCCTGCACGAAGGTCTACACTATTTGGATACGACGGCGGAGCAGCACTCCATTTTGCAACTGGAGGAGCGGTTCGCCGCGGATTTCGTCAAAGCGGGTCTGGTGATGATCCCCTCGGTGGCGTACATGTTCGCCATCAGTGAAATCGGCGCGCGACACTGTCTGGAGACGCCGGGCGTGGATTCATTGCGTCTGCATTCGATCGGTACGGCTGTGCCCACAGTCGCATCGGCGCAGACCATATTCGATGCAGTCGGCCGCGACAGCTACTACCTGAAGGACCGCCAGCTGGTGCGCTATCCGAACATAGAAGTCGGAAAGGTCTGCACGCCGTCGGGAGAGGTTCTCATGACTTCCAACTGGGGCGGATCCCCCAATCCGCTTTGGTTTCGACGTGATGGCCGGGTCCGTAACTGCAAATCGGATGTTGCCATGTGGAATCAGGAGCTGCACAAGAAGGAACTTGAATTGGAGCGCCTGCACAAGGTGCAGTTGCAGTGGATTCCAGCGGACAAACTGTATCCGTTGCTCGATCACCTGGCCAAGTCAGTTGCGCCGGCACAGCCACCTCGAGAGTCGCGTCAGGTGCACCGCTCCATCGACATTTGTCTTGCAACCGGCAACAACGTCGCAATGAAGAGCACCATTTTCAGCACTGGCGGCTATCTCACGACCGGGGCGCTTCAGGCCTACGCTGCCTGCCGCCTGGCGAGCGAGGTCCCGCGATTGACCGGGCTGCGTTCTCCGAGCGAGGTGTTTGGCCATCGTGAATTGATCGGGGCGCTAAAGAGCTATGGCTATGCTTCGATCAAACTCGAGCAAATCGTCTGATCCCGCAATGCCAGTATTCGACCACAGAGTGAGGATTCTCCGGTGAGTTATTCAACCTTTTCGCTGAAGCGTGACGGCGCGATTTTGCACGTCACTTTGAACAATCCACCCGTCAATCTTCTCAGCTTCAAGATGATCGGGGAGCTGTTTCAGCTCGGCGGCGAGCTTGTCGTTGATCGAGAGACGCGGGTCGTCATTCTGGATAGCGCCAATCCGGAATTCTTCATCGCACACGTCGATCTGGTCGATGTCGCTACCGCTGCTGCGGACCCTTCCAGCGGAAGCAAGTATCCCGACATCAACGCTGTGCAGGCGCTGGCCTTGTCGTGGCAAGCCCTGCCACAGGTCACTATTGCCAAGGTGGCCGGACGATGTCGGGGCGGTGGGCTTGAGTTCATACTGGGACTGACCATGCGCTTTGCGACTTTGGATTCACAATTCTGCTCGCCTGAGGCAAGTGGTGGATTCCTGGCTTGCGGTGGTGGTACGACGCGCATTGCCATGATGGCGGGGCCGGGACGCGCCATGGAATTCCTATTGAGTGGCCGTGACTTCAATGGTGAAGAGATGGAGCGCTACGGATTAGTCAATCGGGCGCTGCCGGTCGCTGAGCTGAATGCGTATGTCGACCGGTTGTCAAAGGTCCTGGCCGGCCGTTCTGCGGCCGTGCATGCGATGCACCGTGAGGTATTTAAGAAGGTTTTCGAGGCGTCAGGTGAATGGCTCTTTGCAGGGCTGGCGGTCGAGAACGACGGGTTTCGGGAGGCAGCAAAGGCTACGGAGATGGCCGAGGGCTTTAAGGCCATGCTGGCCCTCAAGCAGACTCGGGAGGTGGAGCTGGATCTGCCCGCGACCATCGAGCGAGTCAACCGTAATCTCAGTAGAGGGTGAAACTGACATGGCGATGGCGGACTTTTTTGATCGCGGCCATGCCCTCAATCCGCAGGCAATCGCCTACGTCATGGGCGAAGAGCGTTGGACTTTCGCGGAGGCATACTCGATCAGCTGTCAGATTGCGCACGCGCTGCTGAGTCTGGGTCTACCTGCCGAGAGCAAGGTGGCCGTGTTGTCAGCCAATCACCCGGTGTCGTGGATGTGTGTGCTAGGCCTTTGGCGGGCGGCGCTCGCGTGGGTACCCGTCAACCCACGTAGCAGCGAAGAGGAACAGCAGGTGCTGCTCAGTGACTTCGATGTCGACGTGCTGTTCTTTCAGAAAGCGTTTGCGCCTCTCGTTGGGAAGCTGCGCGTTGCCTGCCCGAGGCTCAAGACCCTGGTCTGCATCGACGGGGAAGTCACTTGGGCGAAATCTCTGCCTTCCTGGAGCGGCGACAGGTCTCGCACTGCTCCGGCGGTGGTGCCTCAGTCGGAACAGCTGGCAGCGCTCGTGCCCACCGGCGGCACCACTGGACGGCCCAAGGGCGTGATGACGACCCATCGAAACATCGCTGTCTCGATGGCCAATTCGATTATCAATAACTATTACCCGCCGCAGCAGCCGATCGTGAATCTTGCGGCCGCTCCGATGACGCACACGGCCGGCTTCCTGAGCATTCCGTGCAGCGCGCGTGGCGGTACTGTGGTTGTGCTGACTAAGCCGGATCCGGTGGCCCTGCTGGATGCGGTCGAAAAGCATCGGGTTACGGAGTTTTTTCTGCCGCCAACGGTGATCTACCGCCTGCTTGAGACTCCCGACTTAGGCAAACGCGACCTGTCCTCGCTCCGCTATCTCATGTACGGGGCGGCGCCTATGTCAGTTGAAAGGCTTAAGCAGGCGCTGACCGTGTTTGGTCCGATCCTCTTTCAAGGCTATGGACAAAGCGAAGCTCCTGGGGGCATCTCCTGCCTACGGCCGGGCGATCACTTCGTCGACGGCAAGATTGCCAGCGACGAGCGACTCAGCTCCTGCGGGCTGCCGTCCGTGCTCAATGCGCTCACCATCAGGGACGACAATGGCCAATCGCTGCCTCGCGGCGTCTCTGGAGAGATCTGCGTTCGAGGCGAAATCGTCATGAAGGGATATTACAAACAACCAGAAAAGACGGCTGAGACGATTGTCGATGGCTGGTTGCATACAGGGGATGTGGGCTACCTGGATACCGAGGGCTTCCTGCACATCACGGATCGCAAGCGGGATTTGATCATCACCGGCGGCTTCAATGTGTTTCCGGGCGAGGTGGAGCAGGTGCTGTGGAAGCACTCATCGGTGCTTGATTGCGCAGTCATCGGGGTGCCGGATGCGCAGTGGGGAGAAGCCGTCAAAGCCGTAGTGGAGCTAAAGCCTGGTTGCGAGCCGAACGCCGAAGAACTTATCGCGTTGTGCAAAGCGAAGCTGGGATCGGTCAAGGCACCCAAGAGCGTTGATTTCGTGAAAACATTGCCGCGCAGTCCAGCTGGCAAGGTGCTGAAGAAGGACTTGCGCGAGCCCTATTGGCGCGACGCCGGGCGTCGTATATGACAGGCAGCAGCAACATGAGCACTACGGCAGCGACTTCAGAATCCAGACCGGTCGTCCTGATCACCGGTGTTTCAAGTGGTATCGGTCAGGCGATCGCCGAAGACCTGCTGAGGCGCGGGTACCAGGTGCTGGGCAGCGTTCGGCGAAGTGAAGACGCTGCAGAATTGCGGCAAAAGTGGCCGGATACTTTTCAGCCTTTGCTTTTGGATGTGACTGATTCAGCTGCAATTTCTGCAGTTGTAAAGCAGGTGCAATCGATCCTGGGCGGAAGATATCTAAAAGCACTGATTAACAACGCAGGCATCAATCTGGGCGGCCCGCTGATGCATCAGCCGTTGGCGCAAGTTCGCCGCGTGTTTGAGGTCAATGTATTCGGACTCTTGGCGGTCACCCAGGCGTTCTTGCCGTACCTGGGCGCGCAGCGTGGGCGCGTCGGACCGCCAGGACGCGTAGTGAACATTGGGTCGGTCTCTGGGGCGATTACCGTCCCATTCTTGGGCGCCTACTCGGCCTCGAAACATGCTGTAGAAGCTCTGACGCAAGGACTGCGTCGCGAGCTGTCACTGTACGGTATCGAAGTATCGGCCATCGAGCCTGGAATGGTGCGATCGCGGCTTGGTGAGAAACGGCTCGCCGAAAAAGTTGAAGAGCGCTACGCACAGACGGATTACGTGCCATGGCTGGAACAGTTCGATCGCTCCATCCACGCTCAAGAACAGGCAGCGCCGCCTGCCGACAGAGTGACGGCTGCCGTGCTCCATGCGATTGAGGCACCCAAGCCGCGCACGCGCTATCCGCTGGATAAAATCTGGATGGTAGGGAGAATTGTGCCGGACCGTGCCTTTGATCGGCTGATTTTCAAGGCCTTGGGGCTGCAACGAAGATAGCGATCACGATCATATCGCCTCAGATCGACGCTTCGCCGGTAAGAAGGGCTCGCCTTTCCGCGACGAAGCGGCCACGCGTAGAACCGGTCACAATGCAAACTGGAGTGCAATCACATGGCCTTGGAACCATTGCTTTTGTTGACGGAGAACTGGGACCTTTTCAACCCCCGGGATTTGCGATCACTGGTACATGCGGCACAGGTGGCCGAGGCGGAAGGCATCGACGGGGTAATGCTGAGCGAACACATTGTGCTCGGACGAAACTCCGAATCGGGCGGGGCAAAAACCAACCCGCGGGAGTTCGATGCGCCGAACAATCAACCACCCACGACGGCTCACCCCTCGTCAATGGTCATGCTCGGTGCCATAGCCGCCGCGACAACGCGTGTAAGGCTGTTTGCCGGCGCCATCTTGCCTGTACTGCGTCATCCACTGCAGGTTGCGAAGGATCTGGCCACGCTGGACCTCCTGTCCAAGGGAAGACTGGTGGTTTTGCCAACGGTAAGCTGGGGCGAAGAAGAATATGCCGCCTTAGGAAAGGACTTTCACAGACGCGGCAAGATGCTCGATGAACAGTATGAAGTCTGGCAAAAGTGCTGGCGTGAGGGTCCGGCAAGCCACGCGGGCGAATTCTATAAGTTCGACGAGGTCTATGTGGAGCCGAAGCCCTACACCCCTGGTGGGCCGCGTTTGTGGCCCACTGGCGCGCATCTGCACGCGGCGGCACTTCGCAGGGTGGTAAAATACGGCAGCGGCTACGCACCCGGTGGCCCAATGGCTCCCGGAGAATGGGACCAGATTCGCGATGCGCTAACCGCGGCCGGACGAGACCCAAAAGGCTTCGAGGTCATGGGCGGCATCATGGGTTCTTTCAAAGGAACCGACGATCTCGCCGATCTTGACAAAGCCTGTAAGCAAATACCGGCTAACGTACGATCCGGCGCCACTGTGATCATAGCGAAGCCGTCGCAATATATTCGGTCACTAGACGAATTTCCCGCCTTCTGTCGGCGATTTGCCGAGCGCGTGAGGTCGGCAGGGTGAGCATGCGGGTGCGAGTAGACGCTCGGGTCTACTGAGCAATGTTCACGCGGTTAGTCAGTGCCCCTGCCCGGCAATTTGCGGCTAATATGAGGATGTCGCCAAGCAGGAGCGTCCGATGCGGCTGACATCGCTCGGTGTCTGGGCAGGAATCGATCATCTCGCAGCGGCGGAGGCGGCCGCTTTTGTCAAGCGCGTGGAAGCCTGGGGCTACGGTGCGCTGTGGGTCCCGGAGGCGGTCGGTCGTGAGGTGTTTTCCGCCTGCGCATGGTTGCTGGCGAACACCACGCGGCTGACCATCGCCAGCGGTATCGCCAACATCTATGCCCGCGACCCGGTCTCGGCCGCCGCGGCGCAGAAAGGTCTAAATGAACAGTCTGCAGGCCGGTTTCTGCTCGGACTGGGCGTCTCACACGTGCCCTTGGTGGAGGGCGTGCGGCAGCATAGCTATGGAAAACCTGTCGCCACCATGCAGGCTTATCTGCGCGGCATGAAGGCCGCGCCTTATCGGTCCGTGGCACCCACAAAAGCGCCGCAAACCGTTCTGGCGGCGCTCGGACCGAAGATGCTCGCACTCTCCGGCGCGGAGGCCGATGGTGCGCACCCCTACAATGTTCCGCCCGAGCACACCGCGCAGGCGCGGACACTGCTCGGCCCTTCAAAACTGCTGTGCGTCGAGCAAGGCGTGATCCTTGAAACTGATCCGTCCCGCGCGCGGGCGCTCGCGCGCCAATTTCTTGCGCTCTACCTGGGGTTGCCGAACTATGTCTACAACTGGCGTCGGCTTGGCTTCGCCGATGCGGACTTTTCCGCCGGGGGTTCCGATCGTTTGATCGACGCCGTGGTCGCCTGGGGCGACGAAGGAGTCATCCGGGCCCGCATTCAGGCGCACTGGCAGGCGGGCGCCGATCATGTGTGCGTACAGGCTATCGGTGCTGAGGGCCGGGCCGATGAGCGTGTGCTTGAGCTCCTTGCGCCGGGCACGGGGGGGGCTTGCGAATGATTTGCGCCTTGATTGCAATCAAGCGAAGGGCGCAATGCAAAAGCCGCCTGGCGGAGGTTCTGGCGCCAGCACAGCGTCTGCAGCTGGTGCGCAGCATGCTTGATACCGTGATCGCTGCCGCACGCAATGCACGCATGGTGCGCCAGATCCTCATTGTCAGCCCCGAGCGCGACCGCATTTGCGCTGATATTCCGGTTCTGGCCGACACCGGGGGTGGCTTGAATGGCTCACTGTCGGCTGCCCATCTGACGCTGCAAGAATTCGGATGCCAGGAAGTGGTGGTGTTGCCCGCGGATCTTCCGCTTGTCACTGCAGAGGATATCGATGAGCTGGTTCGGTCTGGCCGCAGCGGTGGGTTCGCGATAGCACCGGATGCCGCCGGCGTAGGCACGAATGCGCTGTATATCCGCTCGCCGCACCCGTTTTGGTTCCGGTTCGGACCGGAGAGCCGGCGGCTGCACCTCGAGCAGGCGCTCAACATGGGTCTCATTCCTCAGGTGCTGCAATGTCCCGGCTTGGAGTTCGATGTGGACTCGCCGGATGATGTCCGAAACCTCCAGGAGTCAGTATGGCGCACGCGCCTCCAAGCCTGAGCGCGATACTTCGCACCGTCGAGGCCGGCCGGCGACCCGACGCGACACAGGCCATTGCATTGATTGCCGCGCGCGCCGCGCAGCTCATGCCGGCCGCCGAATCGCTCGCGCTCGCCGGATTCGGCGAAAGCGTCAGTTATTCACGCAAGGTGTTCATTCCTCTCACGCAGCTGTGCCGCGACGTGTGCCACTACTGCACCTTTGCCAAGGCACCGCGCAGTCTCAACAGCCCCTATCTCACCGCCGATGAAGTCCTGGCAATTGCGCGCGCAGGCCAGGCGGCGCAGTGCAAGGAAGCTCTGTTTACGCTCGGCGACCGGCCGGAAGCACGTTACCGCGTTGCCCGCGAGGCCCTTCGGGAGATGGGCGCTGCCAGCACACTGGACTATCTGGAGCGCATGGCGCGGTTAGTGCTAGAGCAGACCGGACTACTGCCCCATCTGAACCCAGGTGTCATGGACGCCGGGCAGTTGCAACGGCTGCGCCCTGTGAGTGCATCGATGGGACTGATGCTCGAAAGTGCGTCGCAGCGTCTGTGCGAGCGTGGCGGTCCGCACTTCGGCTCTCCTGACAAATCACCGGCGAGGCGCGTGGCGACACTGCAGGCTGCCGGCGAATGTCGCATCCCGATGACCACGGGACTGCTGATCGGTATCGGTGAGACGCGTCAGGAGCGGCTTGATTCTCTGCTGGTACTTCGCGAACTGCACGATGCTCACGGCCACCTGCAGGAGCTCATCATTCAGAATTTCCGGCCCAAACCCGGCACGCGGATGGCGGCCGCCGCCGAGCCGGCGCTGGAGGAGCAGCTTTGGACAATTGCCGTGGCACGGCTGCTGTTCGGTCCGGAGATGTCGATCCAGGCGCCTCCCAATCTGCAACCCAACGAACTTGGCGCACTGGTTCGCGCCGGCATTAACGATTGGGGCGGCGTTTCGCCAGTCACGCCCGATCATGTGAATCCGGAGTCCCCTTGGCCGCATCTGGAGGATTTGGCCCGTTCGACCGCTGCCGCCGGTCGTGACCTGGTGGAGCGACTGGCGCTGGGGCCACGCTATGCAGCGCACCCGGAAGCCTGGACGGATGCCGCCATCACGCCGCGCATCCGGCGCCTGAGCGATGGCCGCGGATTTGCGCGACCGGACGGCTGGCACGCCGGTGCCGCTTGCCAGCTGCCACCAGCGCCGCGGCGGCAGCGCATCGGTGCGAGCCGGCGGACACGCGCGCTGCTCGAGGCGGCGTGCGCGGGCCGGGAATTGAGCGAAGCAGATATCGTGCACCTCTTCAGTGTCGAGGGGCGCGATCTGGATGCGGTGATCGGCGCCGCCGACCGGCTGCGCCACGACGTGATCGGCGACACAGTCACCTACGTAGTCAACCGCAACATCAACTACACCAACATTTGCAAATATCATTGCGGCTTTTGCGCGTTCTCCAAGGGCCGCGGAGCGGCCGATCTTCGCGGCCCGGCCTACAACCTCGATCTGCAGGAAGTCATGCGACGTACGGCGGAGGCCGCCACCGCGGGCGCTACCGAAGTGTGCCTGCAAGGTGGAATCCATCCGAGCTTCACGGGTGAGACCTACCTGGACATTGTTCGCGCCGTGAAGAGCGCCGTGCCGACCATGCACGTGCATGCCTTCTCGCCCCTGGAAATCCAGCATGGCGCGCGTACCCTCAATCTGTCACTTACTACCTATCTGGAGCGCCTGCAGCAGGCGGGACTGTCGACGCTGCCGGGTACTGCGGCCGAAATTCTCGACGACGGTATCCGTGCCATCATCTGCCCGGACAAGCTGAGCACCGATGAGTGGCTGGACGTCATTGGCACGGCGCACGCGGTGGGTCTGCGCAGCACCGCGACGATCATGTACGGACATGTCGAGCAGCCCATTCACTGGGCCCGGCATCTGCACCACCTGCGAAGCCTGCAGGCACGCACGGGGGGGATTACCGAGTTCGTCCCGCTGGGCTACGTACACATGGAAGCACCCCTATGGCGCAAGGGACGCACGCGTTCAGGTCCCACGCTGCGGGAGGCGGTGCTGATGCACGCCGTCTCGAGGCTGGTGTTGCATCTGCAGATCTCGAATATCCAGACCTCCTGGGTGAAGATGGGCGCCGACGGCGCCGCACGCTGTCTGCAGGCCGGTGCCAACGACTTGGGCGGAACACTCATGAACGAATCGATCACGCGCGCCGCCGGTGGCGCCCACGGGCAGGAACTCGATGCCGCGCAGCTTCAGTCCGTGGCACGAAAGATCGGACGCCCAGCCCGCGAGCGCACCACGCTGTACGGTGAATTACGTGTGGCCGTGAGCTGATCCATGTTACGACTGGGGTACAAGGCATCCGCGGAGCAGTTCGGCCCCAATGAGCTCCTCGGGTGTTCCATCCTCGCCGAAAGGCTTGGCTTTGATTCCGTATTCATCAGTGATCACTTCCAACCTTGGCGCCATCATGACGGTCACGCGCCGTTTTCCCTGGCGTGGCTGGGCGCTCTCGGCGCGCGCACCACCCGCATACTCATGGGGACGAGTGTGCTCACGCCCACCTTTCGCTATCACCCGTCCGTCATTGCCCAAGCCTTCGCGACTCTGGCGACCCTGTTTCCGGAACGGGTGATCCTGGGAGTGGGCACCGGCGAGTCGCTGAATGAAGTGCCCGCGACGGGCCTTCCGTGGCCCGAACCGAAGGAGCGCACTGCGCGGCTCAAGGAGGCAGTGGAACTGATCCGCAAGCTTTGGAGCGAGCAGCGACTGAGCTTCCGCGGCCAGTTTTACCGGACCGAAAGTGCGACGATCTACGATTTGCCGCTGAGCCTGCCGCCGATCTACGTGGCAGGGGCAGGCCCGGTCATGGCTCGGTACGCCGGGCAATTTGCCGACGGGTTCATCTGCACCAGCGGCAAGGCGCCGCAGCTGTACCAAGATACGCTGCTGCCCAGCGTGGCGGCGGGTGTCGAGGCATCCGGTCGCACGCCCGCGGATCTGGACATGATGATCGAAATGAAGGTGTCGTTCGGCAGCGAGCGACAGCGCGCGCTGCAGGACACGCGCCTGTGGGCAGCGCTGGCGCTTTCCGCCGAGGAGAAGAGCTCCGTCGAGGATCCGCTCGAAATGGAGCGTCTGGCCGCCGCCGTGCCGATCGAGCGCGCGGCGCAGCGGTGGCTCGTGTCGACGGATCCGGACGAACATCTGGAGCAAATCCGACCGTACGTGGAAATGGGCTTTCGGCACCTGGTATTCCATGCTCCAGGTCTTGACCAAGTGCGCTTCTTAAATCTGTATGCTGAGCAGGTACTGCCGCGATTGCGCGCGACATTTGGTTGAGCCGTCCCGTGATGGAGCAGAACGATGACTGCCGCATCCCAAGTGCACCTGATGGCGCTGCCCGACTTTCCGCACGTTGCCCCCGGCGATGATCTCGCCGCTTTTACGGTTGAAGCCCTTGAACGGGGTGGCCTGCAGCTTCGTCCCGATGATGTGCTGGTATTCGCTCAGAAGGTCATATCGAAGGCGGAAGGCCGGCTGATCGAGCTTGCCTCAGTCACACCGGGTGAGAAGGCACTGGAGCTTGCCAACCTGGTGCAAAAGGATCCACGACTGGTCGAGCTGATATTGCGCGAGTCGCGTCGCATCGTCCGCGCCGCGCCCGACGTATTGATTGTTGAGCACCACCTCGGACTGATCATGGCCAATGCCGGTATTGACCAGTCCAACGTCGCCAGTCCCGACGCCGACTGCGCCTTGCTGCTGCCCGTGGATCCCGACGCCAGCGCCATGCGGCTGCGGGAAAGGCTGTATGCACTGAGTGGTGTCGAGGCCGCTGTCATCATCGCCGACAGCTTCGGCCGACCCTGGCGCGTGGGGACGGTGGGTGTGGCGATCGGTTGCGCTGGCTTGGCGCCGACGCTCGATCTGCGAGGCCAAAATGATCTCTTCGGGCGCTCCCTGCGCGTGACGATCGTGGGTCATGCCGATGAGATCGCGGCGGCGGCCTCCATCTTGATGGGGCAGTCAGACGAGGGACGCCCGGTGATCTTGATTCGTGGCCTTTCCGCGTGCACTCCCCACCGACCGGCAGCGGCGCTGCTGCGGCCGCCGGGTGAGGATCTGTTCCGTTGAGCGGTCACGTCGTTGCGTTGTGCGGCGGGGTGGGCGGCGCCAAGCTCGCCCATGGCCTGACGATGGCACTGCCGCCGCAGGAACTGACGGTCGTCGTCAACACTGGCGATGACTTCCGTCATCTCGGCCTCTACATCTGCCCGGATCTGGACTCGGTCCTGTACGCCCTGGCTGGCCTCGCCGATCCGGTCCGGGGCTGGGGCAGGCGCAATGAGACCTGGGCATTCATGGAGGCACTAACGGAACTCAAGGGTGCGAGCTGGTTCCAGCTCGGGGACCGTGATGTCGCCCTGCACGTCGAGCGCACGTGGCGCCTGGCCGAGGGGGCGACACTGAGTGCGGTGACCGCTCATTTGAGCCGGACCCTGGGCATCGGGGCCCGCATACTGCCGATGAGTGAGGATCCCGTGCGCACGCGCGTACTCACGTCCGAAGGATGGCTGGACTTCCAGGAATACTTCGTGCACCGGCAGTGTCGACCGGCGGTGCGGGGGTTTGCGTTCTCAGGCATTGAAGTCGCTCGGGCGCAGCCGGACGCGCTGGCAGCGCTGCAGCGTCCGGGCCTGCGTGCCGTTATCATCTGTCCCTCCAACCCGTTCGTCAGCGTTGAGCCCATTCTCGCCGTGCCGGGCATCCGCGCCGCCCTCGAGCGCGCCAGCGCACCGGTCATTGCGGTCACGCCCATCATTGGCGGTAAGGCGATCAAGGGACCCGCGGCAAAGATGATGGCCGAGCTTGGTCTCGAGGTCAGCGCGGCCGCCGTCGCGCGGCGCTACGCGGAATTCCTTGATGGTTTTGTCATCGACCGGTCCGATGCGGCCCCGCCCGCGGCGACGGCGGCGATCAGATTCTTCGCCGCCGAGACCCTCATGAACAGCACCGAAGATCGCCTACGACTAGCGCTGGAGGTGCTGCAGGCGGCCGATGCACTTGCCATCGCGGGGAGCTGAGGGCCGGGTCGCATTACTATCGGCGCGGAGTTATCGTATTTGGGCTAGTCCGATTGGCTGACATGAACCTGGAGCTGCCATGACTGAGTCGAACAAGGCGCGGGAACTTCCGGATTGGATCAAGAACCATGTGGCGCGCTACATCGCCACCGATGGTGTCGACGGATATCTTTGGGACGCGAGCTTTGGCGGGGGCAAGGGTATGGTCCCCACACTGCTGCTGACCACCATCGGCCGCAGGTCGGGCAGCACTCGCACCCTGCCGCTGATCTTTGGGCAGTCCGGTCCGGACTACGTCGTTGTCGCCTCTAAAGGCGGCGCGCCCACCCATCCCGCCTGGTATCTGAACCTGCAGTCAGACCCTAAAGTGCGGGTTCAGGTGAAGGGCGACAAGTTCACGGCGCTGGCGCACACCGCAGAGGCGGCAGAACGGGCTGTATTGTGGCCGAGGATGGTCGAAATCTACGCACCGTACGAGGATTACCAGGCCAAGACCGACCGGCAAATTCCGGTGGTGGTACTCACTCGCGTCTGAGCGCCAGGGCGTGACCCGGAAGTTATCGTCAAGGTTCGGAACCCGATGCCGCCGCTGGACGACAACAACTGGTCATGCGTGATGACTACATTTTAAAGACAGCGATCATTGGCATCTCGGCAGAATGGCTGCCGAGGTCGAAACGTCCATCGAAATCCCGGTCGTCCAGCAAGCGGACCGCGCCATCACTGTATGAACCCCCACGATATCGCGCACTGGTCACAGTGTTGACTAGGTGGATCTGGGCGAGCCGTTTTTCGAAGGCGTCCTCGTGACACGCAGATTGGCGGCCACCGGCAGCTTGCTCGAGTCGTGGTCGATTAGAGCGTAGAGCACCTGGGCAGCCGTGCCGCGCAGGCACTCGCGGTCACAGGCGGGTGGGGTGGGCGGCGGTGACTTCGGGCTGGTAGCCGCCAAGGCGGCTAAGGACAGCAGAATCAGGCACAACGTAGCGACGGTCTTCATGTTTGTCCCCTCCGGTACGGTTGGCCGCTTCCTGTTCTTGTGATCGTGGCGAGCCTATACCGCAATTTCCGTTATGAACACTGCGCGGATATCCCTGTAACTATCGTTCCAGCATCGCTGCCATCACTGTATCGAAGTTCGGCGGCTCGCCATCTTTGAAGCGCGTCAGGAACTCGTAGATCGCGCCCGAGGCTTCGTGGAAGCCGCGGGGCAGGCCCGCACTTTCAAATGTTGACGCGATCTCCTTCATCTCGCCGGTCCAGCGCCAAGCCTTTTCTGAGACACGGACAGCGTCGGCGCGGATGCGCTCCATGAGACCAGGCCGCGAGCGTGCCCATTCCGCTGTGAAGGCCCCTTCCACTCCTTGCATCCGCGCAAGGGCGACCACTGCGAGCCGGAGCGCGATCTGGCCCTTGTTCCACGCCGCATAGGCCATCTTGAGCGCTGATGCCGTGCCGGGCTCCGGCCCCACCACGATGGGTTCCTGCAGTGTTCCACGGAACAGTGCGGCCGCCTGTCCGGCATCGGGGCCGGAGAGATAAAGTCGTGTCTCGCCCGGCCCGCGCGGCGGATTGCCGATGATGCCTCCATCGACGAAGCGTCCGCCGGCCGTGGTGACCAGTGCCGCGATGCGGCGTGCCCGCTCTGGGCAGATGGCATTGGCATCGATATAGAGGCCCCGGAATCCCGCCGCGACGACTTCTTGGGCCAGTGCCTCTGCGCCATGCGGCGGACACACCGAGACGATTACGTGGGAGCGGGCGACGACCGACCCCAGATCCGGCAACGGTTCGAACCCAGCGGCCGTGGCACGCTGCACCGTAGCTAAGCTGCGCCCTTCGGTAGCCCACACTACTCGTGCGCCATTGCTCTGTGCGGCCAAGCCCACGGAAGTCCCCATATCACCGGGATAGAGGAGACCCAAAATGGCGCTAGTCATGAGTGAACTTTCCTAGTCCTTATTTAGGCGGCTGTGTCCGGCTCAAATGGCGGCATCAAGGTGAAAGGTCCGGATAGCGGCGCATCAATTCGAAGACAACATGGCGTAGCCAACGATGACCCGGATCATGATGAGAGCGCGGATGCCAATGACTGGTAATGGGATACGGATCAACATCAATCGGAAGCTTAAAACAACGGATGGAAAAGGGTTCGACAAAAGCGCGAGCGACGTGTGTGGGAACAGTCGCAATCCACGGCGATCCCTCCAGCAACCACGGCAGGCCGAGGAAGCCCCCCACACTTGTGATGACCTTGCGTTTAAGCCTCCGCGGGGCCAGCGCCGTCGACATCAGGTGCCGGTCGGTTCCGGCAGCAACCACGATGTGCCCTTCGCGCAAGTAGTCATCCAATGACATCCGCTTTTTGAGCCGAGGATGGTTTGACGAACAGATCACCGTGTAGTCATGGTGATAGAGCACCTGCTCGTACAGGTGTTGCGGCCGCTGCGGTAGGCTTCCAACGGCAAGCTCAATAGTCCCTTCTTCAAGCGCGGCGGCTGGGTCCACGCCGTCGAGCCGGACGGCCTTTACGGTGCAACCCGTCGACTCATTTGCGAACTTTCGAATCAGGGCAGGCAGCACCACGATCTCGCCAGCATCCGAAGCCCCGATCCGAAACTCCCGGATCGATTTCGTCGGATCAAATTCGACCGATGGCAGTACTTGTCCCTGGAGTTTATCGATTATTTCCCGGATCGGATCGAACAGCTCCTGCGCGCGCAAAGTCGGTGTAATGGCAAGTCCGCTGCGTACGAACAGCTGGTCATTGAAGGTTTTACGCAGTCTGGCTAGTCCGTGGCTCGCGGCCGACTGCGACATCCCCAGGTGCTTGGCAGCCACCGTCACGCTTTTTTCGATGAAAACCGCGTGAAACAGCGCCAGGAGGTTCAAATCCAGGTTTTGGCTATGAATATTGTGCATGAACAGGATGCATGAAGTGCCATTTATTCATATTACCCCAAGTCCTATATTTGCGCGCATTGAATCGGCGCCCAAGACCTTTCTAACAACGTCAGCTGATTCTTGAGGAGGGGGAAATGACGTCTTATCACACGTCCTTGGCGACTCGCGCGCGACTCGCCCGTATCCAATGGCCTGTTTTGGCGCTCATGGCAGTAACTGCAGCTCACGTCGAGGCGCAGGAAACAAGCGCTTCGGGCGCGGCGCAAACCCCGGCGACCGACGAGACCCAACTTCAGGAAGTTGTGGTCACGGCGCAGTTCCGCCGGGAGAACCTGCAGGCAACGCCTCTGGCTATCAGTGCAGTCAGTGCTGAGACCATGGAAGCGCAAGGCTCTCAGAACATCGCGGACGTCACTAACCGCATACCGAGCGTGACTTTTACCGTCGGAAGCCTGGGCGGGTCACAGACACCGTTGATCAGTATTCGCGGACTTGGACAGACAGATTTCAACTTAGCGGTAGAACCTGGCGTTGGTGTCTATGTCGATGACGTCTACTTCGGGACCATCTATGGATCGCTACTTCAACTCCTGGATCTGGATCGCGTCGAGGTACTGCGTGGACCTCAGGGAACTTTGGCCGGCAAGAACTCCGAAGGGGGCGCGATCAAGCTGTTCTCCAAGGCGCCGGATGGAAGCGGCGGAGGCTATCTTGAGGCCACATACGGAGCTTTCGATCGGCGGCAATTTCGAGGCGGGGACGACTGGACGCTGATTCCCGATAAACTGTTCCTGCGAGTCTCTGGAATGGGCGACTACCAGGATGGTTACGTCAAGCGATACGACTACCAGTGCTTGACCGGACAACCGCCCGTTCAGAACTTCAACGCTGGTGCGGTCGGCCCCTTCTCGCCGGGCGGAACCGGTCTTAACTTCGTTCCCGGATCAGTTGGTCAAGAAGGTTTCGCTGCGTGTCAAATCGGCGCCGACGGCGGCACAAATGTCACGGGACTTCGCGTGGCGGCACGTTACTTACCCACTGACAAGATCGACGATACGCTTTCCTTTGATACGACGATCGATCGTTCCGGTCCCCCGGCGTCCGTCCTCCTACAGCAGGGCACAATTTACGGGCCGGGCTACAACCTTCTGGCGGGCATTCCAAACGTTGCGGCGAATTTCGCCGTGCCATCCGGCAGCTACTACAATTTTGCAACCTACACCGGCTTGGCGGGGACTCCGGGACAGTACGCCTATGACCCGGTGAATAGTCTCAATGTTTGGGGTCTTTCGAATAATCTCACCATACAACTGGTGGACGGACTAAGTCTCACCTCCATCAGCGCCGGGCGACATCTGACCCAAAGCTCGATTGTGGATGCCACACCCTCTCCATTGTCGCTCGCAGAGAACCACTGGGTGATTGACTACACTCAATATAGCCAGGAGCTGCGGCTGAACGGGAACGCAGGACCGGTCGAGTGGACTGTGGGTGGCTACTATTTCGACTCCAACGCGATCCAAGGGGGAAGAGTTGGGCTCGATGGAGCGACGGCAGCGCCAGGGGGTGTTCCCTTCTTCGTGCCGCTTGACTTCCTCTTCAATGATCCCGTACACGCCAATTCGAAGGCCGGGTTCGGCAACCTGCAGTATCACCCGTTTGAGCGCCTGACTTTATCGGGCGGCCTTCGGTACACCGCCGATTACAAACGATACATCTACGAGCGAGCTGCTCCGCCGGGGTTTGCGCAAGACGAGAGCCCCGCCGCTGCATCCGTCGGCATCGAGACATCCATCACTGCTTTGAATGTCGTCGCGCCTCCCTTCACAAGCACCCGCACGGATTATCGTGCAACGGCTGACTACGAACTAACCGATGATGTTCACACGTATTTTGAGTTCGCCACCGGCTACAAGGGAGGGGGCGTCAATCCCCGGCCTTACTATGTCGAACAGATCGTGCCCTTCCAGCCCGAAACGGTGGACTCGTATGAAGTGGGAGAGAAAGCGGATCTGTTAGATCATCATGTGCGCGTAAACGCGGACGTGTATTACAACAAGGTCAATAACATGCAATTGACTTTAGGCTACTGTCCGCAGTACGTCCCTGCGGGCGCACCGCAGAACTGCTACCTACCGGCGAACGTGGGCACTGCCACCATCAAGGGCATGGAGTTGGAGTCGGAGGTCCGCTTTGGAGGACTTTCATTTAACGCCTCCGGGAGCCTCACAGACTTCCACTACGACTACTTGGATCCTGCCGCGGGGATTCCGCAGACAGACCAGCCACCGTTTACGCCGCGATGGAAATTCGATGCCGGCGTGCAGTACGCGCTCAATCTCGGAAATGGCGGGTCAATTACTCCGCGAGCTGACTGGGTGTATCAGAGCGTTGAGTATGCCTCCCCACAGAACCAAGCGCTGAACCGAATTCCTCCATACGGTCTTACCAATGTCAGGGTCACGTATCGCGACAAGGATGATCTGTGGGAGTTCTCACTCGCAGCCACCAATCTTTTCGATAAGTACTATTTCACCTCGCTAAATGGCAACAGCATTGCCAGTGATCCTGCCCAAACGCAGGTCGCATATGTGGGTGCGCCGCGCGAGTGGCAAATAACGTTGAGGCGCAATCTGCATTGAAGCGTCCGCCTCGCGTGCAGAGAATCCCGGCTTAGGAAGACGAACTAGGCATGCCCTAATCATCCGCATGGGTCCGACGGCGAGTTTGAAATTGAAATCTACTGAAGGTATGTAAATGACCGCTGACTCTCTGGAGAGCCGCATAGCTCATGCAGGTGGCGCCCTGAAGATGTTGCGCAATTCCCAGACCGGACCGTATGCGTTTCCGGTGAAGTCTGAGTTCTCCAACTGGCGTGACGAGCAGCGAGCGTGGCGAGAGGGCGTGGCGCTGCTGGACCTGTCGTTGCACATGACGGATCTTTACATCGAGGGACCGGACGCCTATCGGTTCATCGCACAGTTCGGCGCGAACAGTTTCGCAAAATTCGGACCCGGCAAGGCCAAGCAGTACATCGCCTGTGCACCGTCGGGATATCTGATCGGCGATATGATCCTGGTAGGGTTGTCGGATCACGAGCTCAATATCGTGGGGCGCCCGACCGTTGCAAACTGGCTCGAGTATAACGCGCAGATCGGCAAATTCGACATCTTGACCAAGAGAGATGAACGGGCAGTCAACAACCCCGGGCCGCGGAAAACCTTCCGCTACCAGATCCAGGGACCTCACGCCTGGAAGGTAATTGAAAAACTGAATGGAACAGGCTTCGGGTCTCTGAAGCTATTCCAAATGGGGAAATTCACTGTCGCGGGCTGCGAATGCCGGTTCCTAAGACACGGCATGGGCGGCGCTCCCGGCGGAGAGGTATGGGGCCCGAGCGAGCACACGGCCGAGGTCAGAGCGGCAATCCTGAAGGCCGGGGAGGAATTTGATATTCGCCCCGTTGGAGGCCGCGCCTATGGTTCAAGCGTCGTCGACTCCGGCTGGATCCCCTGTCCTCTCCCCGCCATCTACTCCGGAGAGTATATGCGGCCTTATCGGGAATGGTTGGCGGCGAGCAGCTACGAGGGCACGGCTTCCCTCGGCGGCAGCTTTGTCTCCAATCGGATTGAAGACTACTACTTCTCCCCTTGGGATCTTGATTACGGACGGCTCGTCCAGTTCGATCACGATTTCGTAGGACGAGAGGTTCTTGAGAAGATGGCTAAGGAGACGCATCGGCGTAAGGTCTCAATTGTCTGGAACCCTGATGATGTGGCAAATGTTGGCCGCAGCCAAATGAACCCGGGGCGTAATGGAAAATTCATGGACACGCCTCTGGCGCACTATGCAAGTTACCCTTACGACGAGGTGCTCAATGAGAAAGGGGATCGGGTAGGCGTGTCCACCTATGTATCCTTCCTCGCCCCAGACTCGGCGTGGGTCTGTCTTGCCGTAGTCAATGAGGAGTGGGCACGTCCAGGTACCAAGCTTGCGGTGACCTGGGGCGAACCAAACGGTGGCTCCCGGCGCCCGATGGTGGAACGTCATGTGCAAATGACTGTACGGGGGATGGTCGCGGAGTGGCCATTTTCTTCTTTGGCCCGTAAGGAATATCGCAGCTAGCCGGCATCAGGTCATCCAAACCAATTGCTTCCAGTACACTCCAATGATCAAGCCTTCAGTACCAAGGCAATGGAGCCGCTATGCATCATCTGCTCAGAGCCAGCGCGCTGGCGCTTGCCGCCGCTGTCCTGTGCAACTGCGCTCGGGCGGCAAATCCCTGCGCAGACTTGCGGAAGTTCTCGGCTCCGGCCACCACGATCGAGAAGGCGCGGGAGGTCCCTGAGGGGACAATCCCCGCGCCGCCGGGTGCCCCACCGGTTCCACTGCATGCGCCCGCGCATTGCCGGGTCGATGGCATTATCGGTGCACACACGGGTCCCGACGGCAAGTCCTATGGCATCCGGTTTGCGGTGGCGATGCCGGCAAACTGGAATGGCCGCCTGCTGTATCAGGGCGGGGGTGGACTGAATGGCTCTGTCCAGCCACCCATCGGTGGAGTTGCTGCAGGAGACACATCTGCCCTGGCTCGTGGCTTTGCCGTGGTCACCAGCGACTCGGGGCACGAAGGTTCGGTCTTTGATTCATCCTTCTTCGTCGATCAGCAGGCACTGCTGGATTTTCTGTACCAGTCGATCGGCAAGGTGATGGCAGTCGCGCGGCCGCTGGTAGCAGCCCATTACCGTCATGCGATAGCCCACAGCTACTTCGTGGGTTGCTCAACGGGCGGTCGCGAGGCGATGATTTCTGCCCAGCGGTATCCCGGGGAGTTTGACGGCATTGTGGCCGGATCGCCCGCGATGCGGACCAGCTATTCAAACCTTGCCACGAGCTGGATCAGCGTTGCGTTGAATGCGGCCGCTCCCAAGGACACGCAGGGTCATCCCCTCACGGCCCAGGCGCTGTCGGATTCCGACCGCAAGCTGGTCGTGGACGGACTGCTGCAGGCCTGCGATGCACTGGATGGGGCCAAGGACGGCATGATCTTCAATACCCGGGGCTGTCACTTTGATCCTCGAGTCCTGCAGTGTAAGGGCGCGAAGGCGGACGGCTGCTTGTCCCAGGCGCAGGTACAGGCCATAGAGCGCGGCTTTGCCGGGCCGATCACTTCGGGCGGCATCAAGGTCTACCCCGGGTTTCCCTACGACACGGGCATTGGCTTCAAGGGTCCGGGCATTCCCGGACTGCTCTCCGGCGGCTTAAGCCCGGTTGGCCCTGCTCCGACCAGCACGCAGATGAATGTGGATCAGGAAGCGGCAGTTGCGCACAACGCCCAGGAAATGGCCGGTGACACCGATGCCTGGAACAACCTCTCCTCCTTCAGCGGCCACGGCGGCAAGCTGATTTTCTATCATGGCATGAGTGACCCGTGGTTCTCGGCTCTGGACACGCAGCGCTACTACGAGAGCCTCACAGCGAGCGACAAGCCAGGTCCCGTCAGCAACTGGAGCCGCCTGTTCCTGGTGCCCGGCATGGGCCATTGCGGCGGCGGCACCGCCACGCTGGATCATTTCGATATGTTGTCGGCCATTGTCGATTGGGTAGAAAACAATCGAGCGCCCGATCAAGTCACAGCGACCGGTACGGCATATCCGGGGCGCAGCCGACCGCTGTGCGCCTATCCGAAGCACGCGCAATACGCCGGAAGTGGTGATCCTGAACTGGCGACGAACTTCACGTGCCAGGATTAGCCTACGAAGGAATAGCTTGCGGCCTTCACACTGTTAGGCGCCCGCGCGCAACGAGAGGATGGTCGAGAATCTCTATATTTTCGACCTTTAATTAAGCGACGCGGACATGACTGAGATCGCAAAACTCGATACGGGCAAGAGCAGCGTCTTCTCGCACCGGGACCCAGCCCTGGTCAAGAAGTTGACTTGCCGCCTTGATATCTGATCGCAAGGACAGCAGTTCCTCCACGTGGGGCCAACCGTACGGTGCCTTTCGGAGATGAGTGGATTAAGCGCAAAGTGCTTGTTTTCTAGTGGTGGGCGGTACAGGGCTTGAACCTGTGACCCCCCGCCGCGTGAATGGCGTCCGCGCACGCTTGTTGGGATTGGTGCACACACGTAAGAGCTCCTCATCTCCGGGTAAAAGCATTTACCTTTGCGGGGAAGCTTGAAACGTTTGCGTGCCCGCTTGCTGAGTCTTCTTGACGTACGAATCCGGTCTAATGACGTGCCCCGAACGAAGTTTATCGAGGTAGTCAGCCCACACCTGCATCATCTGTCGTCGTGTCGGCAGGTGCTGTGCATAGTTATAAGCGCCGCGGACCTCATCCACTTCGACATGAGAAAGCTGAAGTTCGATGGCATCCGGGGGCCAACCTTGTTCATTAAGCAAGGTGGATGCCATGCTCCGAAAACCGTGCGCGGTCATCTGCGATGAGGTGTAGCCAAGGGTCCTTAAGGCCAAATTGACTGTGTTTTCACTCATCGTTCGATCCGGATTTCCCAACGCTGGAAAAAGCAATGTGCCGGCGCCGGAGAGGGCCCTGATCTCCTGGAGCACAACGAGCGCTTGGCGGCTCAAGGACACGATGTGTTGCATTTTTCGCTTCATGTGCGCCGGAGTGACTCGCCACTCTTCACTATCAAAGTCGATCTCTGACCACCGTGCTTTGCGCAATTCACCGCGCCTCAAAAACACCAAAGTGGAAAGTCTCAGCGCGTGGCGGGTCAACTCCCTTCCTGTGTAGGACTCAATGGCTCGAAGAAGCGCTCCCACCTCAGCCGACTCGGTGATCGCCGCGTGATGGACCACTAGGGGAGGCTCCAGTAGTCCGCGAAGTTCAAGCGTAATGTCGCGCGATGCGTGACCCAAACCGATGGCGTGGCGGAAGACTTGTCCGCAACGCTGCCTGGTTCGACGGGCGGTTTCGGCCATCCCCTGCATTTCGATCGCCTTGAGTTCTTGTAGCAGTTCCTGGGGCGTGATGGTGCCGATCGGACGTGCCCCGAGCTTCGGGTATATGTAGGTTTGCAACGCCCAGCGGGCCTTTCTGAGAGTGTTCGCGGACCGCTTATTGAGTAGAACCTGACGCTCGAGCTTTGCGAGGTAGCCTTGGGCAACGGCTTGAAAGCTTTCATCGGTGCGCTTTGGAGCACGTCGATCCTCCCCCGGATCAATTCCTTTGGTCAGCTTGCGTCGCGCCTCGGTGAGGCGCTCTCGGGCTTCAATGAGGGGAATATCTGGATAGGTACCGAAGGAGAGCATGCGTTCGGCGGCTTGCCACCGATAACGGTAGCGCCACCACTTTGCCCCATTCGGCCGTACCAGCAAGCACAGTCCTCGACCGTCGGTGAGCTAATACGGGCGCTGTCGCGCATGTGCCTTACGAATCGCGATGTCCGTCAAAGCCATCTCGCGCCTCGAAAGCGTTCGAGTCCCGGGTGGGTAGCAGCGCCAGAGCTTCGAGACCGCCCTTTGAACATCGAGTCCCTTTCGTGCTCGGAGACAAAAGTTACCCTCAAATTTACCCGCAGGCAAACTGGGCTTGCCATAGACGCGCGTGGACGGCTATGGACGCCGAAGGGCTATAAAGTACTTTAGAGACAAATAGTTGCGAGGCAACGGTGGACGGGGATGGACGGGCCTGGACGGCGATGGACAGTCGGCTGGTGCCCAGGAAGGGACTCGAACCCCCACGGTGTTACCCGCTAGTACCTGAAACTAGTGCGTCTACCAATTCCGCCACCTGGGCGAGGGGCCGGACATCCCGGGGACCATAGGACCACGGGAGCGCCGCAATTTACGCACGGCCCGGGGACCTGTCAAATAAGTATCACGGCGGCGGCAAAGGCTCCGGCGGGTGACTGCCGTATGATGAGTGTGCGACTCTGCGCGCCGCCGCCTCAGGTGGCGACAGCAAAAATTCATTACAGGAAATCCATCGATTGAGCAGCCGCAGAGGACAGTTCGGAAAGCGCAAGCCGCATGGCAAACCCAAGGCCATCGCCAGCGCCAGTCACGGCACCCGGCAGGGCAGAAGCGACAGCAGGGCCGCGGGTCATCGTGACGCGCGTGGCGCGAGTGCCACGAAGTACCGGGCGGGCGACAGTGCCGAGGGTACCGTCAGTGCGCATCGCGCGGGATACGGCTTCGTGCGCGTGGAGGGCATGAAGGACAGCGTGTTCCTGCCGCCGGGCCAGATGCGCGGCGTCATGCATGGTGACCGGGTACGCGTGCGGCTGGCGCGCGACTCCAGCAACCGCTGGCTGGGCGAGGTTCTGGACATCGTGGAGCGCGGCGTCAAGGCTTTCCTCGGCACCGTCGAGATTCAGGGGCGCCAGGCGGCCATCGTCGCCGCCGACCGCCGTCTGCAGTTGCGCTGCATTGCCTCGCTGAATGAGCTCCAAGGCGCACGCGACGGAGACTGGGTCATCGCCAACATCGTCCGCCATGCCACGGCCACCTCGATGCCGGTGGCGAAGGTGGCGCGGCGCCTTGATCCGGAGCGACCGGTGGAGATGGCGACGGAGTCCGCCATTGCACGCTTTGATCTGCCCAGTGACTTTCCGGCCGAGGTCACGGCCGAGGCCGACGCCTACGGTGACCAGGTGGACGCCACTGAAAGCGCACGGCGCATTGACTTGCGCCCGCTGCCGCTGGTCACCATCGATGGTGAAACCGCGCGCGACTTCGATGATGCGGTGTATGCCGAGCCACACCCTGAAGGGTTCCGGCTCATCGTTGCGATCGCAGATGTGAGCTATTACGTGCGCCAGGGCACTGCGCTGGATGGCGAAGCCCTGCGGCGCGGCACCTCGGTGTACTTCCCCACGCGCGTCATACCGATGCTGCCGCCGGGGCTGTCGGATCATCTGTGCTCGCTTGCGCCGCACGTTGATAGGCTGTGTTTCGCAGCCGACATGATCGTCACCCGTCACGGGGCACTGAAGTCATCTCGCTTCTATCCCGCCGTCATGCGTTCGGCGGCGCGACTCACCTACACGCAGGCCCAGGAGGCGCTGCTGGACGGTAAGTCCGAGGCGCGGGCGAAGCTGGGTGTCCTGGTGGAACGGCTCATGCCGCTGGTGGACGTTTACCGCGTACTGCTCAAGGCCCGGCGTGCCCGCGGCGCGCTCGATTTCGATGCGCCCGAGGCGGAATTCGACATTGACGTTAACCAGCGCATCCATGCGGTCACACTTCACGACCGGGTCGATGCCCACAAACTGATCGAGGAGTGCATGATCCTGGCCAACGTGGCCGTGGCACGCGAGCTCGGCCAGACCAAGACCACGACGCTGTACCGGGTGCATGGCAAGCCCGAAGAGGAGAAGCTGGACAAGCTGCTGGCGACCCTCACCGTGCTGGGCATCGAGGCGCAGATCCCCGAAAACGTCGCGCCGCGCGATATCCAGGCCATTACGCGTCGCCTGAAGGGTTCCGCGGAACTGCCCTTCGTCGAATCGCTGATCGTGCGGTCCATGCCGCAGGCCGTGTACCAGCCTACCAACATCGGACACTTCGGCCTGGCGCTGGGGGAGTATGGGCATTTCACCTCTCCGATCCGGCGCTATCCGGACCTGGTGGTTCACCGCACGCTCAAGGCGTTGATCCGCGCAGCCGACGGTACCGGCGTCGAATACGACCCGGATGCCCTGTCGCTACAGGGTCAAGAGCTGTCACGGCTGGAGAAGCGCGCCGACGAATCGGATCGCTACGTCTCGACCTTCCTGAAATGTGTCTGGCTGCGAGAGCGGATCGGCCAGACCTTTCGCGGCCTCATCACCACCGTGGTGGAGTTCGGCTGCTTCGTGCAGCTCATGGACGTCGCGATCGACGGGCTCCTGCACCTGGATAACCTGCGCGATGATGAGTACCTGATGGAGGACCACGGCCATGCCTGGCGCGCGGTGAGCAGTGGCCGCAGTCTGCGCATCGGCACCGAAGTGCGCGTGATCGTCACCTCCGTAAATCCCATCGAAGGCCTGATCGACCTGGACCTGGTGCCCGAAGGGGCCGCCTTGGACGCCAAGGACGCCAAGGACGCCAAGGACGGCAAGGAAGGGCGCAAGCCAAAGGGATCGGAGCGCCGGGGCGGCCGATGAGCAGTGCGCAGCTGATCTACGGGCTGCATGCCGTGCAGTCGCTGCTGAAGCGTCACCCAGACCGGGTCCTGGAGTTGAGGCTTGCCGAAACGCGCGATGATCCGCGGATGCGTGCCATCGAGGCGCTGGCGCGTGAGCAGGGCACGAAGGTGGTGCGGGTGGATGCGCAGGCCCTGCAGAACGCGTTGGGCGAGGTGACTCACCAGGGCGTTGCGGCCGAAGTTCTGCCGCTGGCGCCCTGGTCCGAAGATGACCTGGTTAGCGCGCTCGCGGACGCTCACAGCCCGCTGGTGCTGGCGCTGGATGGTGTGCAGGACCCCCATAACCTTGGGGCCTGCCTGCGCAGCGCGGATGCCTGCGGCGCCCTGGCCGTGGTCGTGCCCAAGGACCGTGCGGCTCACCTGACCCCGGTGGTGCGCAAGGTCGCGGCGGGAGCCGCCGAATCGGTGCCGCTGGTCACGGTGACCAACCTGGTTCGGACCCTGAAGCTGCTGAAGGAAGGCGACCTGTGGGTCACCGGGGCCGATGCCGACGCCGCTAAAACAGCGGCCGAAGTGGACTTTACGGGTGGAACGGTGCTGGTCATGGGCGCCGAAGGCACCGGGCTGCGCCAGCTGACCCGCCAGACCTGCGACCATATGGTCAGGCTGCCGCAGCTGGGGTCGGTGGAAAGCCTCAATGTGTCCGTGGCGGCCGGGATGCTGCTCTACGAGGTGGTGCGGCAGCGCAGCAAAAAGTAGTCCTACTCATTGCGAGCAACGCGCCGTTTCAGTATATTGCGCGACCCCCAAAGTATGGGGACGGCTCCTTGCCACACCGGCATGCCTTGACCGGGTGGCTTAAGTCCAGAAGGAGGACTCATGAGGCATTACGAGATCGTGTTCCTGGTTCATCCTGACCAGAGCGAACAGGTTCCGGCGATGGTCGAACGCTATAAGTCGATGATCGCCAATGGCAATGGCAACGTGCACCGCTTTGAGGATTGGGGCCGCCGGCAGCTGGCATTCCCGATCGCCAAGGTCCACAAGGCGCACTACGTGCTGCTCAATATCGAATGTGACCAGAAGACGCTGAACGAGCTGACGGGTGCGTTCCGCTTCAGCGATGCCGTGCTGCGCCACCTGGTTGTGCAGATGGACAAGGCCGTCACAGAGCCCTCGCCGATGGCGCGGGGCGAGGACGAAGAGGCTGGCGGTCGCCGTGAGCGCCGCGATGATTCCGGTCCGGATGACGATGACTTGCCGGCCGTCGGGGAGAGTGCATCATGATCGGTGGCAACGGTGGTTCCCGCGACGGCGGTGGTTCCCGTGACGGTGGCGGCGGTTCCCGCGATGGCGGCGGCTACGGCGGCGGTGGCGGCGGCTACGGTGGTGGTGGCGGCGGCTACGGCGGCGGCGGTGGTGGTGGCTACGGCGGCGGTGGCAGCAGTGGCGGTAGCGGTGGCGGCAGCCGCTTCTCGCGCCGCAAGAAGTTCTGCCGCTTCACGGCGGACAATGTCGAGTCCATCGACTACAAGGATCTGGCCACGCTCAAGGGCTATGTCACTGAGACCGGCAAGATTGTTCCCAGCCGCATCACGGGCACGAAGTCGTTCTATCAGCGCCAGCTCGCCACAGCGATCAAGCGCGCGCGCTTCCTGTCCCTGCTGCCCTACACCGATCAGCACTGAGGGCTGCCATGGATGTCATTCTTCTTGAGAAGGTTGCCAACCTTGGCACCATCGGCGACCGGGTAAAGGTCAAGTCAGGCTACGGCCGCAACTACCTGCTGCCCAAGGGCAAGGCCACCCTGGCCACGGCCGCCAATGTCGCCCGTTTCGAAGCCCGCCGCGTCGAGCTTGAAAAGCACGCCGCCGACCAACTCACCAACGCCCAGGGGCGCGCTGAGAAGCTCAAGGACTTCAAGCTCACGATCGCCGCCAAGGCGGGAACCGAAGGCAAACTCTTCGGCTCCATTGGCACCAGCGATATCGCAGAAGCCGCCACCAAGGCGGGTCACACGGTGGCGCGCAGTGAAGTGCGCCTGCCGACCGGTCCGCTGCGCATGATCGGCGAGTACGCCGTCGAGCTGCATCTGCATGCCGACGTCGATGTCGCCCTGCCGGTGGTCATCGTCCCTGAGGAGTAACCGCACGGGGGGTCGCGCAGTACAGTGGCTCAAATAGCCAAATCGCGCCGCGATTCCGACCGTGAGGCCGCAGACGTCCGCACGCCCCCGCATTCGCTGGAGGCGGAGCAGGCGGTGCTCGGCGGCCTGCTGCTTGATGCCGCCGCCTGGTTTAGCGTTTCTGACGTCGTCCAGGCGGGGGACTTCTACCGCCCCGATCACCGCACCATCTTTGATGCCATCCGGGCTCTGGCCACCAACCAGAAGCCCACGGATGCGGTCACCGTCGCCGAGCATCTCGAACGTCACGGCCTTGCCGCCGATGTCGGTGGCCTGGCTTACCTCGGCACCCTGGCCCGCGATACACCGACCGCGGCCAATGTCCGCGCGTATGCCGAGATCGTTCATGAGCGCTCGCTGCTGCGGCAGCTGATCAAGACCGGCACCGAGATCGCCGCGTCCGCCTACAACACCGAGGGCGAAACGGCGCGCGAGCTGGTGGACAAGGCCGAGCAGGGCGTTTTCGCGATTGCCGAAGCCGGCGCGCGCGCCGGCGGTGGCGCGCGTGCGGTCGCCGATCTGCTCCCCGCCGTCATCGATCAGATCGATGAGTGGCATAGCAATCCGGACAAGATGCGCGGCCTTGCGACCGGCTTCACCGACTTCGACAAGATGACCGGCGGCCTTCGACCCGGCGATCTGGTCATCGTTGCGGGCCGGCCCTCCATGGGCAAGTCCACACTCGCCGTGAACATGGCCGAGTATGCCGCGATCAATCCCAGCATTCGCGCGCCGGTGGCCATCTTCAGCATGGAAATGCCCTCCGACCAGATCATCACCCGCATGCTCGCTTCCATCGGCGGTGTACCGCTGAGCAGCTTGCGCTCCGGACGCATTGCCGATGAAGACTGGGCGCGCATCACCAGCGCCACCAGCCAGTTGTCGGCAGCGAAGATCTTCATCGATGAGACGCCTGCACTGAGTCCGACTGATCTGCGTGCTCGTGCACGCCGCCTCAAGCGTGAGCACGGTTTGGGCCTGGTGATCGTCGACTACCTGCAATTGATGCAGGTGCCGGGCAACAGGGAGAACCGGGCGACGGAAATCGCGGAGATATCGCGGGGTCTTAAGGTTCTCGCCAAGGAATTGGCGGTGCCGGTAATTGCGCTGTCGCAGCTGAATCGCGGCGTGGAGCAGCGCGAACACAAGAAGCCCGTGATGTCGGATCTTCGTGAATGCGTCACGGGAGACACGCTTGTCTGCCTGACCGATGGTCGCCGGGTCCCGATTCGCGAATTGGTGGGCCAGGAACCCGAGGTCTGGTCGCTGGATGAACAGCACAAGCTGATTGCCGCCCGCTCCGACAAGGTCTGGTGCGTAGGCAAGAAGAAGGTCTACCGGGTGCAACTGGCGAGCGGGCGCACGATACGCGCAACCACCGAGCATCGGCTGCTGGCCGGAAAGGGTTGGGCGACAGTTTCGCAGCTGCAGGCGGGAGACAGACTGGCGCTGGCGCGGCGTACGCCGGAGCCGCAGCACTGCCAGCGCTGGCCAGAGCACTGGCTGGTGCTGCTGGGACATCTCGTGGGCGATGGCAGCTACCTGAAACATCAGCCGCTTCGATATACATCGGGCTCCGAATGGAATCTCACGGTGGTTGCCCAGGCGGCTGCGGCATTCGGTTCAACTGTCAGGCGCTACGCTGGCAGGGGCCTATGGCAGCAACTTCTCATCACCGGCAACGGCAACCGTTGGCACGCAGCAGGCGTTGGACGCTGGCTGAAGGAACTCGGGATATTCGGTCAGCGCTCGCATGAGAAGCGCCTTCCCGCCGGGGTCTTCACGCTGGCAAATGACCAGATTGCCGTGCTGCTGAGCCACCTGTGGGCCACGGATGGGTCCATTTCACTGCGCAAGCCGGGTCAGCGCGGCGCGCCGCGGGTGTACTTTGCAAGTTCCAGCATGGGCCTGGTACTCGACGTGGCTGCACTGCTGCAGCGGTTGGGCATCGTAGGGCGCATCCGCACGGTCCACACCGAAGACTACCGCCCCTGCCATACGGTTGATGTCAGCGGAGGCGAGGCGCAGGCACGGTTCGTCAGCATCGTCGGTGGCGTGGGACCGCGGGAACGGCCGGCGGAAGCACTTGCCCTCTTACTCGCTGATCGCGACACGAACACAAATGTCGACACTCTGCCGGTTGAATTGTTCGACCAGGTCCGAGCATCGATGAAATTGCAAGGAATCACTCACCGGAAAATGGCGGCACTCCGTGGCCGGTCATACGGCGTGTCGAATGTGCGATTCGCGCCGTCGCGCGAACTCCTGAAGGAATATGCCGAGATTCTGGGTGATCGAAATATCGCAACCGCAAGTGAAAGTGAAGTGTTCTGGGACCGGGTGACGTCAATCGACTTTTCGGGAGAAGAAGAGGTCTTTGATATGACCGTTCCAGGTCCTGCGAATTGGTTGGCGGATGGGATCGTCAGCCACAATTCGGGAGCCATTGAACAAGATAGCGACATGATTCTGCTCATCTACCGCGATGAGGTGTACGACAAGAACACCACCAAGAAAGGCATCGCGGAGATCGAGCTGGTCAAACACCGTAACGGCGAGACGGGCACTTTCCTGCTGACCTTCCAGGGCCAGTTCACACGCTTCGCAAACTACGCGCCCGACTCCTACGCCGAGGGCATCCTGCGGTGATGCCGCTGATTCGCGCGGTGATCGACACCGCTGCGCTGCGTGCCAATCTGGAGACTGTTCGCGCCCGCGCTCCCGGATCGAAGGTCATGGCCGTGGTGAAGGCGAATGCCTATGGTCATGGTCTGATCATGACGGCCGTGGGACTGCCGCAGGCCGACGCCTTCGCGGTGGCCCGACTCGAAGAAGGCATCATCCTGCGCGAAGCAGGTATCACCCGGCCCATCATCCTGCTCGAGGGCGTGTTCAACGCCGAGCAGTTGATCGAGGCCGCGGTGCATCGCTTCGAGGTGGTTGTGCATGATCCGTTGCAGGTCGCTCTCCACGAGGCGTTCCGCGGCTCGTTCCGTTTCACCGCGTGGTTGAAGATCGACTCCGGCATCAATCGGTTAGGCTTCAGGCCCGAGGAATTTCCGGCGGCGCTGGCACGCATGAGCGCGCTGCAGACGCCGCTGCGCGAGCTTCGGGTGCTGACCCATCTGGCCCGCGCGGATGAACGTGACGCACCGACAACACCCGAGCAGGTGCAGCGCTTCCGCGCCATCACCGGCACGCTGGGTCTCGCCACCAGCATTGGCAATTCGGCCGGTATTTTCGGCTGGCAGGATGCCGCGGGTGACTGGGTGCGGCCGGGCCTGGCGTTGTACGGCGTGTCACCGTTCGCGGATGTGCGCGGTGATGTGCTGGGACTGAAGCCGGTCATGACGCTCGAGTCGGCCATCATCGGCTTGCGGCGGGTGCCGCGTGGCGAGTCGGTGGGCTACGCGGGCGCCTGGACCGCCCACAGGGATTCGCGGATCGCGATCATCGCCGGCGGTTACGGCGACGGCATGCTGCGCAGCTTGAAGGACGGTTCGCCGGTGCTGGTCGACGGTCGGCGCGCACCGCTGGTGGGGCGCGTGTCCATGGACATGATCGCGGTGGATGTCACCGATCTGCCCGAACCCCACATCGGCACACGCTGCCTGCTGTGGGGACCGGGACTGCCGGTGGAGGAGGTCGCCGCCCATGCCGGGACCATTTCCTACGAAATGCTCTGCGGAGTGCGCCAGCGAGTGCCGCACGAGGCGATCTGAACCATCCTGGGTGAGGGGGCCTTCAGCCCTCGAAGAACCCCATTTTCACCCCAGCAAGCTGGATGACATCGTTGTCGTTGAGCCGGGTGGCCTGAGCCCCGATCGGATTGCCATTGAGCAGCGGGAAGTCGTTGGCCTTTTCGCTGTCCACATGGACGATGAAATACCCGTCCTGACGGTGGGTGATGGCGGCGACCTGGATTCCGGGGCGCCCCAGAGTGGTCAGTGCCTTGTTCAATTCCAGCTCGCGGCCGGCGAAGGCGCCCGACAGCACCTGCAATTTGGCCTTCTTGACCTGGGTGCCGTTCCCCAAGGCCTTGCGCGATGCCGTGGCGGAGACGTCCGGTGCCGCATTGGTGACCGCTTCGCGCACATGGCGGATCTTGTCCACCGGGCGCTGCGAGGGCTGTATCACCATGGTCTTTTCGAATTCGTCCTGCGCTTCGTCATCCTCGGCGAAGCGCAGCTGGTGATGTCCGACTGTGATGACATCGCCGTGCTGCAGGGCATGCTTCTTGATCAGCTTGCCGTTGACGTAGGTGCCGTTGGTGCTGTTCAGGTCCTCAAGGAACGAGTCATTGAGAATGTTGATGATCAGCGAGTGATGCCCGCTGACAGCCCCATTATCGATGCGGATGTCATTGTCAGGGAGACGGCCAATCGTGTACCGCTCCTTGTTCATGTTGTATTCCGCCATTACCTGGCTATCCAGGCTCAGTATCAACCTTGCCATGCGTGCCTCTTAACGAAGGATTAGCCCAGCCAGCCCAGGATTCGGTCGAGAACACCCTTATTCGCCGGGAAGTTCTCGGCCACGTGTGCCATGAGAACGGAGACGTTATCACGTCCGCCGTTATCATTCGTCAACTGAATCAACTGCTTAGCGACAGTCTCAAGATTAGCACCAAAGGTGCTGATCGTTAAGTGAATATCGTCATCTTCCACCATGTCGGACAGGCCATCCGAACACAGCACGTAATAGTCGCCCTTCTGTGTGGGTACTTCCTGGATTTCGACCTCGACGGTCGCCTCGACCCCCAGGGCACGGGTGACATAGTTCTTGTTGGCGGCCCGCTGGGCCTCCTCCGGTGAGTAAAACCCCCGGTCGACCAGCTCCTGGAGCAGCGAGTGGTCCATGGTCACCTGTTCGAACTTTTCACCCCGCAGGCGGTACATGCGCGAGTCACCCACGTGCGCCACCGCGATCTTGTTGTCGAACATAAGGGCGCTGACGACCGTCGTCCCCATCCCCTCGCACTGGGGCTGGGCCCGGGCGGTTTGGTAAATGATCTTGTTGGCGCGATGTATGGCGTCGCGCAGGATGATGCTGGCCCGGGACATGCCCGTGGCCTGATCCGAAATCCGCAGGTCTTCGCGCTCGACCGATTCGCGTACCAGGTTGACGATGGTCTTTACGGCAATGCCGCTGGCGACCTCGCCTGCGTTGTAGCCGCCCATGCCGTCGGCGAGCACCAGAAGCCCGATGTCCGGATCAAAGGCGATGGTGTCCTCGTTGTGCTCCCGGACCTTGCCGGTGTCGGTCTGGCCGACAAAACGCAATTTGCTCCGCAGACTCATCGCCCGGCGTCCCCATGAAACCCGTAAATAACTGTGACGCCAGTCACGCTTTGCGCACCGTAGGCTTCGACAAGACCTGTTCCTCTTATGGCCGCAGACCGGCGCGAGCCGGGCCGTAGCTCGCCTCGAAGTTGCATAAGCTAGCATTGTCCGCAACATAGTCCGAGTGTCTGATCACAAACCGGTGCTCTTGGGGCATCGCGGGTGTCAATGAAGTCAACAATCGCGTTCTACTGCACGGCCTGTGAGGGCCAGACGGCCAAGTGGGTCGGACAGTGCCCGGGCTGTGGCGAATGGAACACACTGGTGCGGCGCGATGCCGCCCGCATCCCAGGACTGCCCCGGCCGCGGTCGGTGGCCAATGCGGCCCCGGGTGTTGCGCCACAGGCACTTGGACTGGCTGCGCCCGACGCCACGCGGCTGTCGACGGGTCTGTCGGAGCTCGACCGGGCGCTGGGAGGCGGGTTGGTGCCGGGTTCGGTGACGCTTCTGGGCGGCGACCCGGGCATTGGCAAGTCGACGCTGCTGCTGCAGGCCGCGGCGGCGGTGAGCACCGGACACCCGGTCCTGTACTCCAGTGGTGAGGAGTCCGTGGCGCAGATCGGCCTGCGTGCCCAGCGCCTGCAGCTGCAGGCACCGGGGCTGAGCCTGGTGGCCGAGAGTGACCTGGCCGCCATTCTCGAATACGCCGGTGCGCCGCGTGCAGCGCTGCTGGTGGTGGACTCCATCCAGACTCTCTCATCCGCTGAGGTGGCGGCCGGCGCGGGCGCGGTCTCGCAGCTGCGTGAATGCACGGCGGCGCTGGTGCGCTTCGCCAAGGCGACGGGCACCGCGGTGATCATCGTCGGCCATGTCACCAAGGAGGGTGCGATCGCAGGACCGCGGCTGCTTGAGCATCTGGTGGATACCGTCTTGTACTTTGAGAGCGAAGCCGGCAGCCGTTTTCGCATTGTACGCGCGGTGAAGAACCGGTTCGGGGCGGCCCACGAACTGGGATTTTTCGCCATGACCGGCAGCGGCCTTGCCGAGGTTCGCAACCCGGCCGCGATCTTCCTGGCGCGCGCTCCGGAGCCGGCCGCGGGCAGCATCGTGACGGTGACCCGTGAAGGCGGACGACCCTTGCTGATTGAATTGCAGGCATTGGTGGACCGCATGCGCTTTGGCGCGCCGCGGCGCATCGCCCAGGGGCTGGACGCCAATCGCGTCGCCATGTTGCTGGCGGTCATGAACCGCCATGCCGGCCTGTCCCTTCAGGAGCACGACGTCTTCGTCAATGTCGTCGGCGGCATGCAGATCAGCGAGACCGGCTGGGACCTGCCGGTGGTACTGGCACTGGCCTCGAGCCTCAATGATCGGGCGTTGCCCCGGCAGCTTGCGGTATTTGGCGAAGTCGGTCTGACGGGTGAAGTGCGCCCCGTGGCCTATGGCGAAGAGCGGCTGAAAGAAGCCCAGAAACAGGGATTCGAACGGGTGATCGTGGCGCGTGAAAATGCGCCGCGCAAAGCCATCGCGGGCCTTACGGTCATTCCCGTGTCGCGGGTGGATGCAGCCGTCGAGCTGGCGTTCGGCTAAGCGCTCTTGGGTCCGACCTGGGCGCGCACCGTACGGATGGTGTTGTCGGCAATCTGCAGCACTTCGAACAGGTAGTCGCCGACCTTCAGCGCCGTGCCGGTCTGCGGGATGGTTTCCAACTGCTCCAGCAGCAGGCCATTGATGGTCTTCGGGCCGTCGGTCGGCAGGTGCCACTGCAGTGCGCGGTTCAGGGCGCGGATGGTGACGCTCGCATTGAGAATGAAGACCCCGGGTTTCTCAATGTGCACATCCTTGTGCGCGATCGTCGCGGCGTCGGTGGTGAACTCGCCGACGATTTCCTCCAGGATATCCTCGAGCGTCACCAGGCCGTCGATGTCTCCGTATTCGTTGACCACGAAGGCGAAGCGTCGCTGATTGCGCTGAAAGTTGGTCAGCTGCAGCGTCACAGATGTGCCTGCGGGCACGAAGTAGGGCTCGCGGCCCCGCGCGATCTCGATGAGACGTTCACGGGTGAGGCTTTCGCGCGCCAGCTCCTGCACGATCCGTTTCATGTGCAGCACGCCCAGGATGTTGTCCAGTTCGCCTTCGTACACCGGCAGCCGGGTATGCAGGGTCTGACGCAACTGGTCGAGAATATCTTCCCAGGGCGCCGTGGCATCGATGCCGCTGATCTCCTGCCGCGGAATCATGATGTCGTTGACCGTGATGCCGCCCAGATCAAGGATCGACAGCAGCATCTGGCGGTGCCGCGCGGGCACCAGCGGACCGGCTTCGGCGACCACGGTGCGCAGTTCATCGGTGCTCAGCGACTGGGTGTCGCGGCGGGCCCGCACTACCCCGAAAAGGCGCAGGAAGCCATAGGCGCAGCGGCTTGTCACCCACAGCACCGGACGGGCCACGACGACCAGTGCGCTGTAGATGTAGGCGGAACTCAAGGCGACACGCTCGGCGTAGGTCGCACCGAAGATCTTCGGCGCAAGTTCTCCGAACACGATCATGACGACGGTGAGGATGGCGCCGGCCAGGGGCACGGCCTGATGCCACCCTGAACGCAACGCGAGAATGGTGGCGGCCTGCGAGGCAAAGACGCTGGCGGCGGCCAGGATGACGAGATTGACGCCCAACCAGTCATCCGGGCGCTGCATCAGCTTCTCGAGCAGCCGTGCGGCGCGCTGTCCGGACTTGGCCCGGTGCCGCAGGCGATAGCGATTCACCGACAGCATCGCGACTTCAGTCCCCGAAGAGAAGGCGATGACCATGAGCAAGCCCAGCAGCAGCAGCAGCAGCAGGTGCGTTCGGGCGTCGTTCATTGCCCTATAATGGCTGAATGTTCGACAGCCTGACATCGCGGCTCAGCCGCACCGTGGATGCCCTGCGCGGGCGCGGCCGCATTACCGAGGACAAGGTCGCCGAAGTGCTGCGGGAGGTCCGGGTGGCGCTGCTCGAAGCCGACGTAGCGCTCCCGGTCATCAAGCAGTTCATCGACCAGGTCAAGAAGGAGGCGCTGGGCACCGAGGTCGCCTCGAGCCTCACCCCGGGCCAGGTCTTTGTCAGCATTCTCCACAAGGAGCTGGTGGCGCTGATGGGCGGGGCGCGCGCCGGTTTCAGCCTGCGTGCACAGCCGCCCATCGTGGTGCTGCTGGCCGGCCTCCAGGGCGCCGGCAAGACCACCTCCGCGGCAAAGCTCGCGCGCTGGCTGATCGAAACCCAGCGCAAGCGGGTGCTGCTGGTGAGTACCGATGTGCGCCGCCCCGCCGCAATGCTGCAGCTGGAGCGGCTGGCACAGCAGGTGGGGGCGGACTACTTCCCGGCCGCCGCCACCCGCCCGCCGCGCGATATTGCGGTGGACGCGCTGGATCATGCGCGACGTGCCGTGTTTGACATCCTCATCGTCGACACCGCCGGCCGCCTGCATGTGGATGAGGCGATGATGCAGGAGGTGCGGGACATCGACGCCGCCGTCTCCCCCACCGAACGCCTGTTCGTGGTCGACGCCATGGCGGGCCAGGACGCCGTGAACGCCGCCAGGGCCTTCGGCGCGGCACTGAACCTCACGGGCGTGATCCTTACCAAGGCGGATGGCGATGCCCGCGGTGGCGCGGCCCTGTCGGTTCGCCAGATCACCGGTCAGCCCATCGTGTTCCTGGGAACGGGTGAAAAGACCGATGCCCTGACACCCTTTGACCCGGAGCGCATGGCCTCACGGATCCTCGGCATGGGCGATGTGGTCGCCCTGGTCGAACAGGTCCAGCGCAATGTCGATGCGGGTGAGGCGGAGCGCCTGGCGCGCAAGGTGGCTTCGGGCAAGGGCTTCGACATGTCGGACCTGAAAAGCCAGCTGGAACAGCTGCAGAAAATGGGTGGCATGGGCGCACTGCTGGACAAGCTGCCCAGTGCCGCCGCCCAGAAGGGCGCGATGTCCGCGGATGCCGGGGACCGGCAGGTGCACCGCCAGATCGCCATCATCAACTCCATGACCCCGCGTGAACGGCGCCAGCCGGCCGTGATCGATGGCTCACGGCGCCGGCGTATCGCCAAGGGGTCGGGGGTCCAGGTCCAGGACGTCAACCGTCTTCTCAAGCAGTTCATGGACATGCAGCGGATGATGAAGAGTATGAAGGGCGGCAAGCTGCGCCGTATGCTCGGGGCATTCAAAGGGGGCATGCCGCCGGGGTTTCCCGGGGCCTGAAACCTTGAAAACCAATAGATAATTAGCGCTTCATTGCGTAGAATCCGCGCTCTTTTTGGGACGGGGC
>JBARBG010000126.1:0-3244 GCA_049792815.1 Steroidobacteraceae bacterium
TCGGCGCCAACAGCGCCAGTCCGGCGGCACTGGCCTACGCATTCCGCACTCTGCAGGAATACTCGACCCTGACCGAGGAAGTGCTGTCCGGCAATGTCGGTGGCGAACTGTTCAGCGGTTTCGGCGCAGGTCCGATCAAGTCCTCCTTTGGTCTGGAAGTGCGCCGGGATGCCGCCGACGTCACCCACGACCTGCAGGATCAAGGATCCTTCTATAACAACTACTTCCTGAGCTACGGGCTCGACTACGCGGGATTGATCACCGTGATGGAAGGCTATGGAGAGGTCAACGTACCGGTGCTCAAGGATCTTCCGCTCGCCAAGTACCTGGAGTTCGACGGTGCGATCCGCGAGACCAGGAACCAGAACGAGAACCTCACCACCGGCGCCGCAACTGACGGCCAGGAAAGATCCCATGACATCCCCAGTTGGAAGCTCAGCTCAATCTGGGATTTGACCGACTGGTTCCGCTTGCGTGGCACGCGTTCGCTCGATGTCCGCGCGGCAGGCTTCCGCGAGCTGTACGAGTCCTACAACGTGGCGTCCGGCGGACCCTTCGGCTCTTTCGTCAATCCCGTCACCAATCAATCTCAGGTAGTGACGGCCCTGACTGGCGGCAATATCGACCTCAAGCCGGAAAAAGCCGATACCAGCACCATCGGATTCGTCATTGCACCGAAGGCGGGTCCCCTGGAGCGGTTCCAGTTCTCGGCGGACTGGTACCGGATCGATCTTCATGATCCGATTACGGGTCCGCCGTTTGGCCTGGGTGTGCAGAACATCGTGCAACTTTGCGCAAAAGGCAACCAAGCGATGTGCAGTCGCATCACCTTCGGCACGCCCGGCGACTTCAGCACTGTCACGACCATCAACAACACGGCCGTAAACCTGGGTGATTACGAGACACGGGGCGTGGACTTCGAGACCAGCTACAAGCTGCCGCTGCCCGAGCTCAACAGTCACCTGAACGGCAACCTCAATTTCCGGCTTCTGACTTCGCTGCTTTACAACATGACCATTGACGCCGGAATCGGTAACCCGCCGATTAATTATGCGGGTCAGTCGGGTCCGACCGGAGCGTTCGGCGGCTTCAATACTTCGCCGCGCTGGCAGTCGAATTTCTTCGCGACCTATGCCAATGGTCCCTTCACCGGGACCGTGCAGCTCAGGTGGATCGGGCCTGGTACCTTTGAGGCTGCCACTCCGCTTCTTAGTTCGCCGATTGCACCGGGTGACCCGGGCTATACCACAACCAACCCGAACAGCATCAGCAACAATTCGGTGGCCTCGGCCACCTACCTCAATCTATCGGGATCCTACGATATCGGCACACATGTGAGCGTGTTCGCGTCGCTCGACAATGTGCTCAACAAGAGTCCACCGGTCGCGCCGGGTGGCAATGGCTATCCGACCAACCCGGTGTACTTCGACACCTATGGCATGACCTGGAGGGTGGGCGTCAAGGCGAGCTTCTGATTGGGCCCCTTGTGTCAACCGGCGCAAGGGGCACCTTAAGCAGCGCGCCAATGGACAGCACCACCGGGACGGCGAGGATGGCGCACACGGTAAACCGATTGAGGTGCGCGTCCAGCAGCACGCCTGCCGTGTAGGGACCGAAGATCGAGCCGACCCGGCCGGCACTCATGACGACGCCCATGCCGGTGGCGCGCAGGCGTGCCGGGAACGTGATCGCCCCGGTGGCATAGAGTGCAACCGCGGCACCAAAGATGCCGAACCCAACGACTGCTGCGGCCGCCTGCGCCAGCGGCAGATGGGTAGCTGCCGCCCCAAATGCGATGAGACCGAGCCCCATGGCGAGCAGTGCCAGCGTCCCGACCAGGCGTATCGGCATTCGAACCGCGAGCAGACCCACGACCACTCCGCCCGCCAGGCCACCCAGGCTGGTGAGCCGCGTGATGAATATGCCCTGTGAATCGCTGAAACCGGCATCGGTGGTGAGCTGATTGTTCCAGTTCAGGAAGAAATACTCCGTCATCATGAACAGCAGGTAGCTCGTGCCCATGAGGGTCGTACGTGTCAGGATGGGGCGACGCAGTAGATCCAGGAGACTGCCGGTGCCTTCTTTGGCCACGGGCGCGGGAATCTCGCTCAGGGCGGGCACCTGCAGTCGCGCCAGCACCTTGTTGATGGCGGCCAGTGCCCCCGGACCCTGGCGGCCGGCCAGGATGTCCAGCGACTCTGGCAGCAGGAAATAGACCAGTATCAGCAGCACCACCGAACACAGCCCGCCAAACACGAAAATCCCGGGCCAGCTGAAATGGGCAAGCAGCGGTGGTGCGGCGTAGCCGCCCAGCAGTGTTCCCACCGTGTAGCCGATGACTACCAGACCCAGGCCCAGGGCACGGGCCTTGGGCGGGCAATATTCGAAGGCCAGAGTGCCCACACAGCCGGCCATGGCGCCCACACCCAGGCCGGTACAAAAGCGCAGGACCGCCAGGGTCTCGACGGACCCAGCCGTGGCGGCCAGCGTCATGCCGACGCTCATGAGCACGAGATTGATCAGGATGGCGGTGCGTCGCCCCCAGATATCGGCGATTGGCGAGAGCAGGAAGCCCCCGACGGCCGTTCCCACCAGTCCCGCGCTGAACAACAGGCCGAGGGTATGTTTCGCGAGATGCCATTCACGCGACAGCGTCGGAGAGATCAGTGAGAGTGCGAGAATGTCAAAGCCGTCGAGCATGTTGATCGCAACGCAAAGCGCTATGACCACAATCTGGACCAGCCGCAGGGGCGAGTTCTCTAGGTGCTGGCGAACGACCTGCAAGCTCACGCTGCCCCTCTGCCATAGTGCATATCAGCAACCGCAAAGAGAACAGGCTTCATGCCGGCGGTCAAGGCCCTGCATCATTCGGTGGGTCGCCGGATTCGCTGTGGATGATTGGCAACAAGCCCCCATTCCAAACGTGAGCAAAAGCGCGCTCGCCGCGATATTGGCCGCCGTACCGCCGAGTTGAAGCGCTGCCATATGGTTGCCGTTCACGAAATTCAATGGCAGTCGGCACGAATTCCCCGGTAGGACTGCAGCGACTTTATGTGGCACGCCAATTCATGCATTAATGAGCCATGAAGGACTCGCGGCTCGTCCGGCAACTGGTGGCATGGACGACCGTGGTGCTCGGCGCATTGATCGTCATTGCCGCAGGTCTCGTTGCAATCGCCGACAGCGGCTACGGGCGTGCGCTGCTGGTACGTTTCTTCGAATTGATTATTGAACGCCCGCTCAA
>JBARBG010000127.1:0-11680 GCA_049792815.1 Steroidobacteraceae bacterium
ACCCCGTCAATCGCTGGCGCTGATTTTCATCGAGGTCCAGCAGCACCTCCCGCAGCAAGCGCTCGACTTCCCCGGCAGTGATGCGCTCGAAGTCATCGCGCAACCGTGCCAGCTGCGGTCCGATGGCACGCGCGGCCAGCTCGCTGCGCAGCCGCGCCAGGTGTTCATCGATGGCGGCGCGCACCGGCGCCAGGCGCAACAGGTGCTCGACCCGGCCGTCCCGCGCAGTCTGCACCAGTTCATCCATGCCGACACGCGTGATATCCAGCATCCGCGCCGCATCCACATCGACATTGGGCGGCAGGCCAAAATCCATCAGCAGCGGACGCGTGTGGGCGAGCTTAACCAGCAGCGCGCGATCGATGACAGGCTCGGTGGCGCCACTGGCACACACCAGGGCCGAACACCCCAGGCTCGCCGGATCCTCGCGGAATGCTTCCAGAGACAGCGCCGTGCCGTCCAGCTCTGTCGCCAGCTCCCGGGCGGCAGCCAGTGAGCGATTGATGACGGTCACCGCGATGCCGCGTTCGCGCAGCCGCAGGCCGCAGCGGCGCGTCATCGGCGAAACACCCACCAGGCCCACCGGTCCGGTGGCAGCTGCGGGGCTTTGCAGATGCTGCACGACGCGGCCGACGGCCAGGTCCGCCAGCGAGGGCGCATCGTGGGTGGTAATACGGCGGGCATGGCGGGCCATGTTCATGGCCTCACTCAGGATACGGTCCAGCAGCGGGCCGCTGACCTGGGCCTCGCGCGCCGCCTGCCAGGCCGCGCGCAGCTGCACATAGATTTCCTGCTCGCCCGCCTGCGCCGAATCCATGCCGCAGGCGACCAGCAGCAGATGCTCCAGGGCGGCCTCACCGGTCCAGGCGCGCAGGGTCGAAACAGCTTCGCCATTGATGGGTTCACGCCCCGTCAGTGCCTTGAACACCGCGGGCCGCCGGTCGATGGCCGGATCAGAAGTGGCGTAGATGATCTCAACGCGGTTGCACGTGGACAGGTACAGCACTTCGGCGCCCTGCAGCGCCTCGCGCAGCACGCTCAGGCGGTGGGCGAGCGCATCCTTGGCGACCGCGAATTGCGCCACCTGGCCGGCACTTGCATGCCGATACGACACACCCACAATGCCGATTCGGTGCATGCCGGAAGCTCACCACCGCCAGGGTGCGAAGGTGTCACCAAAGTGTCACGGCCTTAAGGCGGCGGCATCCCGGGCCAGGGCCTCGATGCCCGCCCAATCGCCCTTCTCGACCAGCGCCCTGGGGGCAATCCAGGACCCCCCCACGCACAGCACATTGGGTAGCTTCAGGAAGCCTGGCGCGCTGTCGCGGGTGATACCGCCCGTGGGGCAGAAGGCCACCGTGGCGAACGGGCCGGCGAAGGCCTGCAGCATGGGGATGCCCCCGGCCGGCTGGGCCGGGAAAAACTTCAGGGTGTCGTAGCCGAAGTGCAGGGCCTGAAGAATCTCACCGGGGGTGATGATCCCCGGCAGCAGCGGGAAATCGACACGGGCCGCGGCCTCGGCCAGCTGCGGGGTCAGTCCCGGGGTCACTGCGAACTGTGCCCCGACCTGCGACGCCCGCGCGAAATCCTCGGGCCGCACCAGCGTGCCTGCGCCAATCACAGCCTCCGGCACCGCGACGCGCATGGCCTCGATGACCTTGAGGGCCACGGCGGTCCGCAAAGTGATCTCCAACACTTTGAGCCCACCCGCATACAGGGCCCGGGCCAGGGGCGCCGCATGCGCGACCTGCTCGACGGTGAGCACGGGAACCACCGGCGCCAGCGCCAGGACCTCACGGATTTTCATGGTTCGCCATTGTAAGCCGCAACGCCCGCACCCTGCTCGGCACCGGCGGCGTGGGCTCTGAACAATTTGAACAGCTCGCGACCCATGCCGCTGTCATTGCTACTCAGGTCAACCGGCTCGATGGTGCGTGAATGCAATGTGGCCTCGGTCACCTTGGCTTCCAGAACACCCGTGTAGCTGTCCAGGCGGATCACATCCCCGTCCTTCAGGCGTGCCAGCGGCCCGCCACCGACCGCCTCGGGAGTGATGTGGATGGCGGCGGGAACATTGCCCGAGGCCCCGGACATGCGCCCATCGGTGACCAGCGCCACGTGAAAGCCGCGATCCTGCAGGGACGCCAGCGCCGGCGTGAGCTTGTGAAGCTCCGGCATGCCATTGGCGCGCGGCCCCTGGTAGCGCACCACCACCACCGCGTCGCAGTCCAGTTCCCGGGCCTGGAAGGCCGCCAGCACCGCTTCCTGGTCATTGAAGACTCGCGCCGGCGCCTCGACCACCCGATGCGCATCCTGTACGGCCGAGGTCTTGATGACCGCGCGGCCGAGGTTGCCGCGCAGCAGTTTGAGGCCGCCGTCGGCACTGAAGGGATCGTTCGCCGGCCGCAGCACTGCGGTGTCGCCGCTGACCGCGGGCGCATCGCGCCACGCCAGCCCCTGCGCTGACAGCCATGGCTCCTGGGCATAGCTGCGCAGGCCATCGCCGACCACCGTGCGCACCGCCGCATGCATCAGTCCGGCATCCAGCAGTTCACGCACCAGGAAGCCCATGCCGCCGGCGGCATGAAAGTGATTCACATCGGCGGCGCCGTTCGGATAGATGCGCGCCAGCAGCGGCACGACTTCCGAGAGCTGGTGAAAGTCCTCCCAGTCCAGTACCAGACCCGCGGCGCGCGCGATCGCGATCAGGTGCAGGGTGTGATTGGTGCTGCCGCCGGTAGCCAGGAGGCCCACCACGGCATTGACCATGGCACGTTCATCGATGATGCGCGCCAACGGCCGGTGGTCGCTGCCGAGGGCCGTGATCTGCGCGACGCGCTTGGCGGCGTGGGCTGTCAGCGCATCGCGCAGCGCTGTGTTGGGCGGGATGAAGGCGCTGCCGGGCAGGTGCAGTCCCATGACTTCCATCAGCATCTGATTGCTGTTGGCGGTGCCGTAGAAGGTGCAGGTGCCCGCCGAATGGTAGCTGCCGGCTTCGGATTCCAGGAGCTCCTCGCGTCCGGCCTTGCCTTCGGCGAAGAGCTTGCGGATGCGCGCCTTGTCCTTGTTGGCGATGCCTGAAGGCATGGGCCCGCCGGGCACGAAAATCGTGGGCAGGTGTCCGAAGGCCAGCGCGCCGATCAGAAGACCGGGAACGATCTTGTCGCAAACCCCCAGGCACAAAGTGGCATCGAACATGCCATGCGCCAGCGAGACTCCCGTGGCCATGGCGATGACATCGCGACTGAACAGCGACAACTCCATGCCCGGCATGCCTTGCGTGATGCCATCACACATTGCCGGCACACCGCCCGCCACCTGGGCCGTGGCGCCGACCTCGCGGGCGGCGGCACGCAGTATCACCGGATAACGTTCCAGCGGCTGATGCGCGGAGAGCATGTCGTTATAGGAGTTGATGATGGCGACGTTCGGCCAGCGCAGCTGCCGTATCGCCTGCTTGTCGAGGGCGTCGGAACTGGCAAAGCCATGGGCCAGGTTCGTGCACGACAGGCGCGAGCGGTTGGTCACCTTCGCGGTGGCCGCGTCCATGCGTGCCAGGTAGTCGTCGCGCTCGGCCCAGGAACGCTCGCGGATGCGCTCGGTGACCTGCGCCACACGCGGATGCAGGGGTGCCCCGTTAGTGCTCATGCAATGCACCAACTCATATCACGAAATTGGCATCGCGGGACAATTCCTGTCAAGAAATCTGCGTTATTCTGCATACCTACGGCAATACGGACGCGACCACGATGCAGAAGCTTGAACCGTTCGACCTGATCCTGTTTGGCGGCACCGGAGATCTTGCCATGCGCAAGCTGATGCCGGCGCTGTATCGGCGCGTCAGAGCCGGACAGATCATCAAGGGGTCGCGCATCATCGCCGTGGCGCGCAGCGCTCATACGCGCGAAGGTTTTATCGGTGAGGTGGAAGCGAAGTGCCGCCCGCATCTGGGCGATGGCGAGTTTACCGTCGAACACTGGCAGGCTTTCGTGGCATTGGTGGATTACCTGCCGGTGAACGCCACGGTGCCGGAGGACTTCGATCGACTGGCGGAGAAACTCAAGGGTGGCGAGGAGCGCGTGCGGGTGGTGTTCCTGTCGATGGCGCCGAACCTGTTCACCTCGACCTGCGAAAACCTGGGTCGCGCGAAGCTCGTCACGCCGAAGTCGCGCGTGGTGCTGGAGAAGCCGCTGGGTCAGGATCGCGCTTCGGCTGCGGCCATCAACCAGCTGGTCGGCTCGATCTTCGAGGAGCAGCAGATCTATCGCATCGATCACTACCTGGGCAAGGAGACGGTGCAGAACCTGATCGCGCTGCGCTTCGGCAACATGCTGTTCGAGCCTCTGTGGCGGCGCGGGCGCATCAGTCATGTGCAGATCACGGTGGGCGAGCATGTCGGTGCCGAAGGGCGCGGCGAGTTCTACAACCAGACCGGCGCCATGCGCGACATGGTCCAGAATCACCTGCTGCAGCTGTTGTGCATACTCGCCATGGAACCGCCGGCCACCAGCGATGCGGCTGCCATGCGCGATGAGAAGCTGAAGGTGCTGCATGCCCTGCGGCCCATGTCCGAGCAGGATGTTCAGCACAAGACCGTGCGCGGCCAGTACCGCGCGGGCGCGGTCGATGGCAAGCCGGTGCCGGGCTATCTGCAGGAGCCGGGTGTACCGCCCAACAGCACGACCGAGACCTTTGTCGCGCTGAAGGCCGAGATCGACACCTGGCGCTGGGCCGGCGTGCCGTTCTACCTGCGCACCGGCAAGCGCATGCAGGACCGCAGCGCCGAGATCGTGGTGACCTTTGAAGATGTTCCGCACCATATCTTCGAAGGCGCGCATGGCATCAATGTTCCCAACCGGCTGGTGATCCGACTGCAGCCAGATGAAAGCATCACGCTCACCATCCTGACCAAGCTTCCGGGCGAGGTGATGAAGCTGCGCCCGGTGGATCTGTCGCTGGACCTGGCGGGCACGTTCAAGGAGCGGCCGCTGGATGCCTACGAGCGGCTGTTGATGGATGTGGTGAAGGGCAACCTCACCCTGTTCATGCGCCGCGACGAACTGGATGCCGCCTGGCGCTGGGTCGATCCCATTCGCGAGGCCTGGGCCGCGACCGGTGAGGCGCCCAAGGGGTATACGGCCGGCAGCTGGGGCCCGGCCGCATCGAGTGCGCTCATCAGTCGCGATGGCTTTGAATGGCATGGTGAGAACTGAGGCTGCAAGATCCGTTCGCAGGGCCGCTCTTGTGCCTCTTGGTGCCTAGCTCTTTATAATTCAAATACTTGGGTGCGCAGTGGTCCGGCGGGCAGGGACCCTTTGGAGTGCGTGCCCTGACCCAGGCACACTGGTACGGTGCATCTTTGAAACGGGCGGGGGCAACTCGTGAGAAACATCTCCATCAGGATTGTAGGGCTGCTGGCGCTGATTGGGGCAACCCCTGTGTTCGCCCAGGCGCCCGCAGAGATTGCGCGCCAGAGCGAGGCGGACCACCAGCAGATGATGCAGCAGCTGGGCATCACGCAATTGCGCAAGGGCCCCAGTGGCGATGAAAAGGCGCCCGACCATGCCAACTACGACGAGTCGCTCGCCAATCCCTATCCCGTGTATCCGGATCCACTGCGCATGAACGATGGCGGCAAGGTGACCACTGCGGCGCAGTGGTTCAGCAAGCGTCGCCCGCAGATCGTCGAGGACTTCGAGCGCGAGGTGCTCGGACGTGTACCGGCCAACGTGCCCGCGGTGTCCTTCGCGGTCAAGGCCAGTGAGAGCGAACGCCTCGGCGGCGTTCCTGTCAGCGCCACGCTGCTGACGGGACATCTGGACAATTCGAGCTTCCCGGGCATCAGTGTCGATTTTCCAGTGATGCTCATCAAGCCCGTCAATCACTCCCGCCCCATGCCCCTTCTCATCATGTTCGCGCTGGGCACGCCGCCCTTCCCCGCACCGGTGCCGCCCTCGGCGGCGGATGTCGCACGCATGAATGCCGCGCTGCGTGATGCCATGATCCGAGAGAACCCCGCATTGGGAGAGGTACTGCAGAATCATCCCGCCTGGCAGCCCATTCCCACGCCGCCCTTCTTCCCCGGGCAGCGACCGGCGAATGACCCCATCACGCAGCTGGTGGCCGACGGCTGGGCCGTGGCACAGATCGATCCCACCGCCGTTCAGGCCGATAACGGGGCGGGCTTGAGGCGCGGCGTCATCGGCCTGGTCAATAAAGGCCAGCCGCGCAGTCCCGATGACTGGGGCGCGCTGCGCGCCTGGGCCTGGGGCGCGAGCCGCGTCCTCGACTACGTGAGCCACGATCCCGATATCGACGCGCATCACGTGGGCATCGAAGGCGTCTCGCGCTACGGCAAGGCGGCGCTGATCACCATGGCCTTCGATGAGCGCTTCGCCATGGTGCTGGTGGGCTCCTCGGGCGAGGGTGGCGCCAAGCCGCACCGGCGCAATTTCGGCGAGGCCGTGGAGTCACTCACGGGCTCCGGCGAATACCACTGGATGGCCGGCAATTTCCTCAAGTACGGGGCCGCGGCGGCACGCGGCGGCGCCAAGACCGCAGGGGATCTGCCGGTGGACTCCTCGGAGCTTATCGCGCTGTGCGCGCCCCGCCTGACCTTCATCAGCTACGGATCGCCTGACCAGGGAGATGCGCTGTGGCTCGACCAGCAGGGCAGCTACATGGCCACCGTCGCGGCCGGGAAAGTCTTCCGCCTGCTCGGGGCGCGCGACCTGGGGGTGGGAGATGACTACCAGCATGCCAAGAAGCCGGATATCGGGGTGGCCCTGCTGGACGGTCAGCTCGCCTGGCGCCAGCACGAGGGCGGGCATACCGATGTACCGAATTTCAAATACTTCATCGGCTGGGCGGATAAGTGGATGAACCGGCCGGCCGCCGCAGTGCACTAGACGTCAGCGGAGTCGGACTGCAGGTCAGGGCGCCGGTGAACTGGCGGGGCTGGTGATTGAGGCTATGATCGTGCCGCAGGTCATCCGCCGCGGTTCGCCTTGGGTTTTATGCTCAATCCACCCGTTCTAGTCCAGTCCAGTCGCTGGGGGCGCGCGGCTGCGAAGACGTTCATCTACTCGGTGGTGGGCGTGCTCCTGTATGTGGCCCATACCGCCTTCATTCCGGTAGGGCTGGCACTGCTCATGGGGCTGGTGCTGTCGGGCCCGGTGGAAGCCCTGCACCGGCATCGGGTACCGCGCTCCGTGAGCGCGGCGCTCATTCTGGTGTTGACCCTGACATTGATTGGTGGGTCCGTCACGATGCTGCGGACGCCGGCCCAGACCTGGCTGGCAAAGAGCCCCGAAACGATCGCGCTGTTCAAGCACAAGGCGCGTCCCCTCACCCGCTTCATCGGTCACCTTGATGCCCTGCGGATCAACGCCAGCACGCTGGGACCCAGCAACAAGCCCAGTGCCGCCCCGATTGTCGCCGTGGCCTCCCCGAGTGGACCCGGTCTCCTCATCGATGCCAGTGGGCCGATCATCGCCAGCCTGCTGACCTTCATCATCGTGACCCTGTTCCTGCTCACCGGCGGGCCGCCCATGCTGGCCAGGATGACGGCGGCCTTTGTGGATGATCTCGATGCCCATCATGTGCTGATGATCATCGAGAAGGTTCGCGTCGAACTCGGACGTTTCTATCTCACGACGACGTTCATCAATATCGGCTTGGGTGTGATCACGAGCCTGGCCATGTGGGCGTGGGGGATGCCGACGCCCTATCTGTGGGGTGCGCTCGCCGCCCTGGTCAACTACATTCCCTATGCCGGTGCGATTACCACCGTGAGTGTCATTACGCTGGTGGCGGTGGTGTCGTTCAACACCCTGGGGCAGATCGTGGGTGTCGCCGCGACCTACGTGCTCATCGCAACCATCGAAGGCCAGGTTGCCCAGCCGCTGCTGGTTGGACGGCGTCTGGAGGTCAACCCGCTGCTGATCTTCCTCGCACTGTGGTTCGGCGGGCTTTTCTGGGGCGTGGCCGGCATTGTGCTGGCGACGCCGTTGCTGGTGGCGCTCAAAGTGATTGCCGAGAATGCGAAATCGGGCAAGCCCATGATGGAGTTCCTGGGACCCAATGATCAGGCGCCGGACCGCGACGCGAAGCTCTATCAGTTCGTGCGCAAACTTGACCCGTAATCTAAGGCGTCTTGCAGTTCAGAAACTGGTAGGCCTCAGCAGAGATGCCACGGGAGAACTCGCCCTCGCTGTAGTTCACGACCACCGAGTCGCTCATGAAGTACAGGCTGACATCGCCATCCACCACCATGATCGAGGGCTGATAGTTGGTGTAGCGCTTGTGCCAGCCGCCTGAGTTTTGTTGCAGCAGCCGGCTGAGCTTGCTGAACTTCTCCGAGCCTGGCCTGATGCCGCACCGCTGGACCACCTTGCCGTCCGCGTAGGCCATGACCGTCACGGTTTGCTGGGGGAGCGGCACCGTGATCGAGCGGGTACAGGCGGTCAGTGCAACAAATGAAACGGCAAGGCAAGCCGGTTTACGCATCAAAGTGTTTCCTGATGAGGGTCGATCCGAGCAGCCCGCAGGCGCCTTTAAAGTGTCTGGTGTCATGAGGTGCCTTCACTGCAGCGCGGGCCCACTCCCGCAGTTGCCCTGGTTCAAAGCCTGCGCAGCAACTGGTATCCGAACTCGGCTGAAGTATGAATCACGGCCCAGTCAATCATCCAGATACCCGCGGCAACGACACTCAGGGCAATGGCAGTGCTGAGCAGTCGCTTGGTCCAACGCGACCAATTCCGCCCAGAAATCCACAATAAAAACTGCACCGCAAGGTAAATATAGCCAAGCATGGGCAGAGGCAGAAGCGCTTCAAAGGCCGCGGCGGGCACAGTCCTTGGGACCAGCGGATACATGAAGCAGAACCACAGAACTTCCGCGGCCAGCGCCACAATGACCCAATGCCACCAGCGGCGTGGAAAGGCGGAATTAGACAGTAGCTCAATCATTGAGATCGCGTCCGAGTTGCGCGGTGGCACGCGCCTGGAAGGCATCGTGGTAGGCGACGATGCCTCGGGGCGTTGAGCTGTCGAAGCTGACCGCCAGGAAGTTCTCGGGAGACACTCCGGGAAGTACCAGGGCTTCATTCGCCTTGAAACCGAAGCGTTCATAAAACGCCGGGGCACCCAGAACGACACAACCGGCAGCACCGCTGCTCGAAAGCGCCAGCAGGGCGTCCATCACCAAGGCGCTGCCGATGCCACGGCGCTGGTAGCTTGGCAGTACTGAGACCGGCCCTAACCCGTACCAACTGGCCTCTGTGCCGGAGATTGTGACGGGCGACGCTGCGACATGTCCTATCACCTCGTAATCGTGCGTCGCAACCGTCGAAACTGCGAGTTTCCCGGCCTTCCTGAGCGCATCGACAATGAATTCCTCGGTGTGACTGGAGTGAGGAGCGGCAAGGAAGGCCGCGGTCGTGACTCGGCCTATCGCCGGAATATCGCCGCGGGATTCCCGCCTGATCGAGATGCCTGGGGTGGACATAACGCGTATCCCAGGTGTGGCCGCCCTACTCCTTCCAGCCTTGCGGCGGCTCGTTGCCGCCCATGATCTGGCGCGTCTTGTAGCGCCATTGACCATTGACCTTGACGAAGGTGGCATATTCTCTGCCCTGCGTCCTGATCCGCGGTACGTCGCCCTGCTTGTCCATCAGGAACTCGGTGAATATCAGCTGCGACGTCGCCGTATTGCCGTGCACGACGATGAGCGGGTTGCCGATTGTCACGTTGAACGAATAGGGCTTCTGGGCGGCAGGGTTGGCGCCGGCGCGTGAGTATGCCTTCGCGATGCCGTCCTTGCCCTTGAAGTGAGTGGCGCCAAGGATCAGCTCGGCGTCGTCGGCATAGAAATCCGAAAAGTTCTCGGGCTTGTCTCGGCCAAAATTATAATAGTAATGCGTGACAAGGTCCTGGATCTGCGCACGATCTATCAGAGCCTTCGCCGTCATATCCTGCGCCAGGACGGCCGGGCTGGACGCCAGCACCAGGCACCATGCGACTCCCAACACACCTATCCACGCCGGGTTTCGATGCTTCGCGACAGTCTTCATATTTCCCCCTCCGGTACAAAACCGCCATTGGAACATACGCCCGATGAACGGGTTGGGCCACTCCGTGATTGCTGCGACTGCACTTTCATCTTGAGGACTTTTTCAACCCGCGCGGGCAACAATCTGCACCATGCCCCGAGGGCCTGCGCCGGCTGTCGGGCGCAAACCGACTCTACGCAGAGCGCTCAAGGCCCACTCGGGAGATACGCGTAACTTCCTGTATGAACTCACCTTCATGCTCCAAGCGCCTCCGGCTCGCTCATGCACCACATCATGGATCACCATGTGGGTCGGCTCCTCCTCCACAAAGCAGGTGTGAATGCGATTGCCGTCACTGCGCACGGGAATGAATCGCCTGTCGCCGGTTGCCGCGGAGGTATAGTCGCGGAAGGTCATGGCAAATTGGCCCTCCGGGGCGAGAATGCGGGACACTGCTGCAAACAATTCCTCGACCTCCTGCTTGCTCTGAATATGGGTCAGTGTGTCTCCCATGCAAAGCACGATATTCGGTGCGGCCGTGACGTGATTGCTGACGTTCAGGATGTTGCCTTCGATCACCCGGATTGGCAGTCCGGCGCCGCGCGCCCGCAATTCGTCGAGCAGTGTGGCGGACTCATCAACGGCCGTGACCGCACATCCTTCCCGCGCCAGCGGTATCGCATGCATGCCAAATCCAGCACCCAAGTCCAATGCCACCGCGTTGACACCGGCCTTGATGCCCAGGGCCTCCAGGTCCGACTTTCCAGTCGCAACAGCGCCATCAAAGCCACCGGCCATCCATAGGTATATGGGGGCAAGATGCGAAGCGTAGTGATCGCGGACAGTGGCCATCAAGCCAAGTCCTCGCCACGAAACTCGATGATCTGCGGTGGACTCATATTGTAGTCGGAGTAGCGAATCCAGGTGGGACGTACTCGCATATAGATGAGCCCGGGCCAATTGACACGATCGGGACCATCTGGATATGCACAATAGTATACGGCCTTGAGTCGCTCCAACTCGGCACCAACGGGCTCGTCGACCTCACCTTCATACTGGACGGTGCGCTCATCGCCCAGGCTCAGTCCGCCGACAATGAGCGCCACGTGCGAATTTTTCCGCAGGTTTTGTGCCTTACGTGTCGTTTCGATGGTATCGAAAACGATTTCGAAGTGGTCGCTGACCGCAATGCCAACTACGGCGGCCTGAGGGCGAGACCCGGGGGACACTGAGGCCTGAACGGCCAGGCGGTGCTGACGAAGAAATAACAGCAGCCCGGCAGTATCCATAATACGTCGACTCAAACAGATGTTAGAGGGGGCGTCATCCGCAGGAGCAGCTTCCAACCAAGAGGCTGCCATCAGCAAGTTTCCAACCGCCCGCCTCTCGATGCAAGGACCACACTCTGGGCGGGTGGGTTGGTGGGTTGGAGTGGACCGTCACCTCGACCCAGTCCGGTCCCACTTGGGTAATGTCGTCAGCTGTTTCACCGGATCTGAGGAATTCCAGCTCAGAGACGTCCGGGAAGTCGTGGGAACAGGCCCGGGCCAACGCCGCCGAATCGAACAGACCCATGTACAAATGGCTATTTCTGTCTGACAAAAAGTGCGCGACGGCGTGGTACGGATA
>JBARBG010000128.1:0-27225 GCA_049792815.1 Steroidobacteraceae bacterium
CGCTTGCGGTCACGAATACGCCGCTCAGGCACCAGAAGTAAACTGAACCGAATAAGGGATGACGACCCCTGCCCTTGGTGCTCAGCATCGCAACAATGCCCGTAATCGCGCACACGAGCCCCAATAGAACATGTATCCCCACGACCGCCAGAAACACCGGATCCCTGAACGGTAACTCGATTCCCGCCACGACGATTGGGTTGCCGCTCACACCCACATTCTACTCGGAGACTGGACCTGCCAAACCTTTCTGAGTCAGTCCGGAACTCAGGGCCGCAGGCATCCTGGCCGGCGTGCGGCGACAAGCCCAGCAGATTTGCATTCGGATCATTGAACCTTGAGATGGCCTTCTGGGCGATTTGCATTTCCGGGCTCAACTGATTCTTGCGTCCTAAAATCCATCCTGAAATACGTCCAGTGCTTGGCCGCAGCGTTGCTGACTGGGTCTGCGGCGCTGACCACGGGTCCGCCCCTATAATACGTGCACGTCGAGGTGCCATAAAGGTGACAAGCCAATTTCGTCGCACCCAAGTTTATGATTCTATTGGTTGGAGTGACTTGGTTCGTCCAATCCATCATCGGAGCGACTGAGATCCTCCGATCAAGCTTTTCTCGGGAAAAAGCGGCAGACACGCCTGCTTTTATAGGCTTTTCAGACTCAGGCGTTTCTGCGGGATTTGTGGGCATTCCGGGGAGTTTACGGGTTGCAGAGGTGACGTAAAGGTGACATGAATAGCTTGTCACCTTCAAATTCACCATGGCAATGATACGCCCACGCAAGCAATCTGACGGCACAACGCGGGAGATTAAAGTGCGCGGAATGTGGCCTGAGTTCACGTAAATCTCTTGTCTCGATTCCTTCCGAAATGTTGAAAACCATCGCATTCGAAAATGGTGCCGTCGTGGCAACATTGCGACTGATTGTGATGAGAGATAGCCGCTGTGAACGTCGGCTAACGGGAGCTCATCCCGGACACGTCAACGTCCCCTTCGGTTAAGGATTGTCCAACACCGGCCCGTCAAGCCTCGCCGGCTCTGCACAGTTGTGCGCCCGTGGGCAGGCGTCGGCTGAATCCTTAACCCAAGCGGTCGGTCGCGAGTGGCCGCGTTGGGGGGCTCCGTTTACTTCGTCCCACACCCTCAGTTGCGTTCGCGAAGCCGACGAAAGCATGGCTCCCTTTACGGAGTCCCGCAGTGATTTCGCATTGGCCGGGCACTTGGAAAGAGCAGGAACCCATCCACGACGTAGTTCGAAATGTCCTGGCTGGGAAGGCGCACGCGGGTGAGCGAAGTGTCTACATAAAGGAAGCGCGCCGTCGGAACGGAGTCAAGGAGTGTTTGCATAGACTCTCCTGAGGCAAGGTGGCCGTCGCCGGCTGTCCAAGGCAGATCGCTATGCTGGCCACGCCACCAGGAGGCGCCAGCGAGCGGAAACGTCACAATCGAGAACAGCATCACCCCGGACCTCTCCAGACGCAGTGCCACCGGAGCCAAGGGTAGATTTCTGTCCGGGCCGCCATCTTTTCGCATCCTGCGTGAGACGTGGTCGGCACCGTAGAGGACCAGGAGCGCTTGGCTTGGGCGCGCCCGAACCAGATCCAAGATGTTCTCAGTGACCGCTTGCTCGCGATCATCAAGATATGGGCTACCAATGGGAGGGCCAGTGCCTACTTCAAATCCTTGTTGGTAGGCGCGTATTGAGTGCTCAATTGTTCGAAGACCCGACTGTATCCACGGCTCCGAGCGAAGGTGCTCGAGGGCAGTCACCGCTTCGATCCCACGATCCTTAATGTCAGATTCGGCCGGGATAACCACGCCACCCGCACCTGTAATGTCGGCCTGCAGGGCAAGCAAGTGATCACGCATTGCGGACGCGGGGGAATCGATGTCGGTGAGGTGAACACGGATACGCTCGTCGCTTCGCAGACCAGCATTCAAGCGCTTTATGCCGGTCAGGATCCCCGCACGCAGACAAAGTGCCTCGGGGAGCGAATCAGATCTACCATCTACGTACGACTGCGCTTGGCGTTCGTATACGGCCTTCTCTTCGAAGGCAACGTCCTGCAGACCGACTCTCTTATGGAGAACATCTAGGTAGCGGAGCTCAAATTCTTCGTTCTTGTCAATTCCGTGCAGTTCGCCTACGAGATAGACCTGGTAGCGGTGTGTGGGCAATGGCAAGGCTTGCACCTGACGTTCAGCCCAGATGCCCTGACGGACCGGCTGCGCCCGTCCTACAGGCGCACAGGCTAGGGCAAAAACACCTGCCGCCCAAGCACATGTCATTTGCCAGCGCATCGTCCGAAAGCTATCAAGAAACACCTGTCTGATCCAATGATTGACTTGGGCGGGCCTATCAGCACTATCGAGTCGATTTACGCCGGACCCACGCATTAGGGATCTCTTATGGCTTGAATCGGCTATGGGTGCCAGATGAAGAAAGGCGAATGGCCGCATGGCGGCAGCCGATTCGGTCTTCTGGAGGTACGCTTTGGGCCGATACATCCCGCTCAGACCGACGCACCCCGAAATGTCGGTTCTTGACCCGTTGCCGTCATCCGGTTGATTCGCATACCGGCCCCTCAAAACGCCATGAATCGACATTCAGCCGCGGTCCACCAGCCGCGCCCCGCTGATATCGGTACATACCGTGACCGACCGGAGCTCGCTTTAACAATCGTTAATCGGCGTTTAATGACGCGCATGGTGCATCGGCGTTAGCATTACATCTGCAAGCGTAGGTTCGAGGCCGCGCCCGCGTGGATGCGGCCGCTCATCCGGAGACATCCGCGTGTGCACCCTAATCAAACAGGCCAGGAATCTCTCCGTTCTTGTGGGTGCGTCGGCGCTGCTCGGCTGCGCTTCGATTCAGACCACGGACGAGTACGCGATCTCGCATGGCTACCAGCCCACCCAGATCAAGAGCCAGAATTACTTCTGCCGCCCTAAACAACCCGAGGTCCCGGGCGAGCCGCACACCGACTTGCCACAGTCCCCTCTTGGAGCGACCTGTTTTACGAGGTTTCAGATGATTCAGATTCGGTACTCGGGGTCTCCTCCCCCGCCCGATTTTGAATTTGGGCGACCGAATACTACCGGCACCCCGTTCGATAGTTCATACAACTTCGATAACCAGTTCCACCCAAGATAAAGATGGGAAGCGCGCGCTGATCGTCGGCTTGTGGCCTATTTCGTTGAAAAACTCGCTCTGAAAATGCTGACTATGGGCGGGTTTTAATGGGTTGCAGATTCGGGATTGGCCTTTTGTTGGTGCTGCTCGTCCCGTTTTCGATCAGGAGCCTGTAAACCGTCGTTTACGTGCCTGGGAACGCCGTTATGAGTACTGGTGGAGGGAGTCGTTTCGCCATTCGCCGTAGGTTTTGGGCAATGGCGGCGAGCAGGAACTCATCCCGGGCGCCGCTCTTCCCGCGCAGTCTTAGGCGGGTCAGGTTCAGGATGCGCTTGAGGTGCGCAAAGAACATCTCAACCTTCTTTCGGTCCTTGCGCGATTGCAGGTACAGATCGGTGGTGGCGATTTGGCGTGCCACATCGCGCGAAGTCTCGTGGACGCTGCGCGCGATCTTGCGGGTCGGTGTGCTCGGGCAGCAGCGGCTCTTCAGCGGGCAAGTTGCGCAGTCGAGTTGGCTGGATCGATAGATGACGGTGTCGGCTTTGGTGATGTGTGTCCGTGGTCTTTTGAACGGGCGGCGCTGGCAGCGTAACGCCCGGCCTTGGGGGCAGCGGTACTCATCGCGCTCCTCGTCCCAGTGGAACTCACTGATCGACAATGAGTCATCGTGGCGGTGCGTTTTGTCCCATACCGGGATGTGGGGCTCGATCCGCTTCCTTTCCACCAGCCAGCCAAGCAGTGCCGCGGACCCGTATGCGGTATCGCCAATCAGGCGCCTGGGCTTCAGATCGAAACGATCTTCAACCCGCTCGATCCTGGTCTTGGTCGCATCCGTTTCTTCGGTTTTATGCGCCGCGGTCGCCTCGACATCGAGGATGACGCCGGCGTGAACATCAATCAGGTAGTTGGTCGAGTAGGCGTAGAACGCCGGTCCCCCTGGGGCCGCGGTCCAGCGAGCCGCCGGATCGGTGAGCGAAATGTTCATCGGCGTCGCACCCACCTGACCTTCCTGCTCCAATGCTTGTAGGTACTCCCGAACCGCTCGCGTACCAAGCTCCGGGGTACTCCAGTCAATGCCCTCGGTGCTTGGCACACCGCGTTGCCGGTTGGCGTCGGCCTTCACCACACTCGCATGGATCGCAAAGCCTTCAACCCGGACAAGACCCTCGCTCATGCAACGGCGCACGACGCCCTCAAACACATGTCGGAACACATCGCTCTCACGGAAGCGTCCATGACGGTTCTTCGAGAAGCTGGAATGATCCGGAACTTTGTCTTCGAGCCCCAGCCGGCAGAACCAGAATAGGCCAGGTTCAGGTGTACTTCCTCGCATAGCCGGCGCTCGGAGCGGATGCCAAAACAGTATCCGACCAGCAACATCCGAATCATCAACTGTGGATCCACCGACGGCCGTCCGGTGTGGCTGTAATACGGTGCGAGATGTTGGCGCAGATCGGCGAGATCCAAAAATCGATCTATACCTCGCAGCAGATGATCCGCGGGCACATGTTCGTCAAGGTTGAAGGAATAAAACAGTCGGTTCTCATCTCCGCCGCCTTGTCCCATCATGCCGCTGCACTCCCTTCGCTAGCCTTATCAACCAAGACCTTGAAAACGCAGCAACGTTCAAGAGTTTTCCAACGGAATAGGCCGGAAGCGTCTGGTCGGCTTCCGAAAACCGCCATTCCGTAGAAGTTTCTCCTCGATGGCGGTTCTGCCCAAACCTGTCACTCAATCTTTCAAATCGGATCATCCATAGCCGACGTTCAACTGCCTGCCCCGATTTACGCCCGAGATCGCGGCGTTGTCCCAGCCCTCCGGGCGCAAATCCGGTCAGCTCCCGTTAGGCTCGCTCGCACCTCATTGAGATTCATTCAACGCGCATCTGCCAATGGCTGCGCCGGCACCAGTACCTGGGCACGCAAGCCCACGCCAAACTTGTCGCAGACAGCCGTGGAAATATCCTTAACATCGCGCGCGGAAAACAAAGGCAGCACCTTCCGGGTCACGTACCTGGCATGGCCGCAATTCGACAAATCCGAGTTTGTTTCCGCCTGTATCTCCACGGTCTGCCAGCGTGCCTCGACGGTATGTCCACTGGCTTGGCCATCGGATTTATTGGCCGGAGCAAGCACCGAGAATGTCGCGTCAACACTTCTAAAGGGACCACTTGGGCCGCGACAGCCGCGCTGATCAATGTGCAAGTTTTGTGCGCCGAGTGAGAGCAGCGCGAACCTCACGTACTCGACGAGATCATCGCAATCGGGAACTCCCATGGTGGCGAAGTTCTTCAGTGTCCGGGGCTCCCAGGTGGCCAATACATTTAATGCCGCCGCCCCGGAAGGAGGCGAGGCCGCAGCGGATGGCGTTTGCGCAATAACGGCGGCGGAAGAGATGAGGCTGAGAGAGGCAATGAGTAGAAGGCAGATGCGCATGGGATGTTCTCCGGGCGTAGGTTCGCAGTCCTGTCTACGATATCGATGTTAACCCTCCGAAAGCGTGCACGTCATTAACGATTCATTAACGGTTGAATATGCGGCAAGGCGACGATAAAGCCACGAGGCCACGTTGCCGCTGCAGTCTGCGAGCGGCTTGCCGGGATTTCTTGCGAACTTGGAAAGTTCCTTGCACTTCCCGAAGGTGACAGACCCGGGAAGTTGATCCGATCTTTTTGCGCCAAGCGGGGGGTCGCCTAACTTGTGTTGGAGCGGACGCGCCGCGGATAGAGAATATCGCGATGGATTTCGAGTGACATTGATGCGTCGGAGGGTTGAATTAGGCGTTTTCCAATTCCCTAAAGCGACGGTCGCGACGGTCAGCAAAGGGTCGCCGACCGGACACGCAAATCGCGGCGGCGGATGCCGCCGGCTGCCGCGTCCTGCTCACCGAGGACTTGCAGCACGGCCGAAGATTCGGCGGCTTAACGGTGGAAAATCCCTTCCGTGAGGGAACGTAACGGCGCGTCCCACGCCGGCCCTGAGCTGGGCCGAGCACCGCGAAGTCGAAAACACGGCGGAGCGTGCCCGCCGGGTATCGACCCGCCAGAATGTGGCTACTGCTGAAATTCCGGCGTCATGTCCTTGCAAGGCAGCTTCTGAAACGGTACTTCCGACAGATACATGATGTCGTAACTCTCGTACGGAGCCGCCAGGTAGACCGGATCCGTGACCGAATAGTCGCGCCGCAGCGAAGACTTCTGCGGATCGAACGTGAAGCGCTCGACGATATGCATCAGCTGGCTGTTGAGCGTGGGCGGCGACAGCACGCCTGCAGTAAACCCCACGGTATCGACCACCAGCGTATTGCCTTCCCAGCGGCCGATCGAGTGGCCGGCATAGCTCGGCGTGAGAGGATCCGGGTGCTTGGCCATGCCGACGTGGATACGGCGGTCGAAGTTGTACAGACCGTACTGGATGTCGATGACCTTCTCGCCGCTCGCCGTGGTCTTTTGCTCGAACCGGTTGATCGGCCAGTCCGCAGTCCAGTCCCGGATGATGCTCGTGGGCTTGCAGGCGTACCACGGATTGTCCTTCGGCGCCCGGTTTCTGAAGGCGCCGGCTTCTTTCTGGCCTTCGGCGGTGTACACGGCTTTCGGCCGCGGCGGCTGCGTGGCCTGAACCTGCTGCAACGTGATCCGGCCGGCCGCGAACGCCGGTGACAGACTCTTCGGAATCATGGAGCCGTTGCCGCCGCTCGGGGGAACGGTGAGCACAAGTTGCTCCACGGCCCAGTCGCCGCTGATGTTCGGCTGGCCATCGGCGAGGCGCAACGGGCGTTTCGAGCTATCGAGCGCTGTCGTCTGGAACTGATCGTTGCGATTCACCATGGGCGCATTGCCGAGCTTGAAATTCTCGGTGTAGCAGGCATTGGGATCCGTTCGGTGGGGGTGCCCGTCGACCTCGATGTGCATGCCTACTTTGAACATCTCGGGGGACCAGCCGGAACGCCTCAGCAGCCCGGCCGCACGCATCTCGCAGCGCATGTGCGACCTCGTGCCGTGTTCGTCGACTGCGTCGATTTCCATGTAAGAGTGCGGATTGATCAGGTGAATCTCGATGAGGGTTCCTGACCAGTGCTTCGCCACGCCCATATCGAACTGCCCGAAACTATGGTGAGCCAGCGCAGGCCCGGCGAGGCCACCGAGCACGGCTGCGAAAATGGTCAACCGGACGATCTTGTGTGACATGGACCTGTCCCCCTCGCATCATTTGTTCTTCTAGAGCCAGTATACGGGCGCCAATCCGACTTGGCTTCTGGATCCATGAAGTTGAGGAGACGTACAGGGGACAAAGCTTTTAAGCCATCGCCAAGTGATTGATGCTCAAGACAGTTTAGCGATCGTCGGTCCAGTCCATCTTGGGAGAGACTGAGATCCGCCGATCAGGCGGTTCTCGGAGTTTCTGTGGGCATTCCATCGAGGCTAGTTTGGTCAATACGCTGCGCAACCTTGCATATCTGATTATCTCGGCATTGGAAGCACCATCGCGCGACCGTAATGAGATAAGAACAGATCACGCTTGATTTTGTAAGATTTTCGAAAGGTTTTGATCCCGAATATGGCAACATCCAGCTTGGGCCTGAGCACCGTTGGGCTAGTATCTTGATGATCCCCGAAAGAGCCCTTCGCCGGTATGTGCGCTGCGTCCACCTTCGTTCCCGATGAACTCTTCCAGCGCTGGCTCGCGGGAGATGCGGGCGCGCTGCAGGATCTTCTGCCCGTGGTCTACGAGGAACTGCGCCAAGTCGCCAAGCGCCACCTGCGCGCAGAGCGCGCCGACCACACGCTGCAGACTACGGCACTGATCCACGAGACGTACTTGCGCCTGGTGGACCAGAGCCCGAAAGACGTGCGCAGTCGCACCCACTTCATTGCGCTCAGCTCGCACCTGATGCGCCAGATTCTCGTCGACCATGCCCGAAAACGCCTGGCCGACAAGCGTCGCGGCGGCTATCGGATCACATTATCTGATGAGCTTGCCGCACCTCAGCAGTCCGAAATCGACGTACTTGCCGTGGATGAGGCCCTGTCACGCCTGGCACTGCTGGATCCGCAACAGGCCCGCATCACCGAACTGCGGTATTTCGGCGGCCTGTCCATCCAGGAGACCTCACTGGCTTTGGGCGTATCAGCGGCCACCGTGAAGCGTGACTGGGCCAGCGCCCGTGCCTGGCTGCACCGCGAAATGCAGCGCTCGGCCGCTCCATGACGCCGGAACGCTGGCAGGAAATCAAATCGGCGCTGCATGCCGCGCTGGACCTGGAGGGTAGCCAGCGCCTGGCGTATCTCGAGGGCATAGGCGCAGCCGATCCGGACCTGCGCGCGGAGCTGGATTCCCTGCTGACTGCCCATCGCGAGGCCGGCACGGGCTTTCTCAACACACCGGCATCGGCCTTATTGAGCGAGGAATTCAGTCACAACGAACTGGCGGGTCGTCGGGTCGGCAACTATCAGCTGATCGAAGAAATCGGCAGCGGCGGCATGGGCGAGGTCTACCGTGCCGTGCGGGCGGATGATGAATACCGCCAGGAGGTGGCGATCAAGCTGGTGCGCATCGGCGTGGATTTGCGTTTCGTCGGTCGCCGCCTGCGAACTGAGCGGCAGATCCTCGCACAACTTGATCATCCCAATATCGCTCGGTTGCTCGACGGCGGCAGCACGGCTGAAGGCGTGCCCTACATCGTCATGGAACTCATTCCCGGCGTGCCGATCACGCGCTTTTGTCACGAGCACGAGCTGGACACCCAGGCGCGCCTGAAGTTGTTCCTGCTGGTGTGCTCGGCGGTGGAATACGCTCATCAGCACATGATCATCCACCGCGACCTCAAACCCACGAATATTCTGGTCACTGCAGCGGGCGTGCCGAAGCTGCTGGATTTCGGTATCGCCAAGCTGCTGCAACCGGACGCCAGCGTCGAACCGCTGGACGCCACCATAAATTCTGCGCGGCTGCTGACGCCGCACTACGCCAGTCCTGAGCAACTGCGCGGAGAAGCCGTCTCGACGACCGGCGACGTCTATTCACTGGGAGTGGTGCTTTACGAGGTTCTTACCGGAGAACGGCGCGAAACCCGCGCGGGACCCGAAGCCAAACGCGCGGTGCGGCCGCGAGGTGATCTGGACAACATCCTGCGCATGGCGCTGCACCCCGAAATCAGGCGTCGCTATGCCACGGTCGACCGTTTCGCCGAGGACATCCGTCGGCACCTGCAGCACCTGCCGGTAGTCGCCCGCCGCGATACCCTCACCTACCGGTTCTCCAGCTTCGTCGCACGCCATACCCTCGGCACCTTTGTGGCTGCCAGCGTGGCCTGTGCGCTCATCGGCGGCATTATAATTACCACGAACGAAGCGCACATCGCCCGCGAGCAACGCCTGCAGGCTGAGCGGCGCTTCGACGATGTGCGCAAACTCGCCAACGCACTGATATTCGACATTCATGATGCCATCCGTGACCTGCCCGGTGCAGGCCGCAGTCGGCGCCTGCTGATCGAGACCGCACTGCACTACCTGGACAAACTGTCGGCGCAGGCCGCAGGTGATACTTCGCTGCAGCTGGAACTCGCGGTGGCCTACGAAAGACTGGGTGACCTGCAGGGTGAGCCACTCGAGGCCAGCGAAGGCAACGTGACTGGGGCTCGCAACAGCTACCAGCACGCCCTGGCTTTGCGGGTCGCGAGCCTCGAGAAGGACCCGGGCAACAGGGTCGCGCGGCGCGCCATCGTCAGCAGCGCCGGCCACCTGGGCGATCTTTTGTGGATCACCCGTGACAGTGCGGGCGCCCTCACCTACCTGCAGCAGGCGCTCAGCGCCGCGCAGGCCCTGCATGCCGCCGATCCTGGCAACGCAGCCGACGGTGAACTGCTTGCCGAGTCGCAAATGAACTACGGCTACAAGCTGTTCAAGATCCGCAATGATCCCGGCACGGCACTGCCCTACATGCGCCAGGGCATCGCAGGCCTCAGTGCGGCTGTGGACCGGAGCCCGCACGATCAAGTGCTGGTTCGGACGCTTTCGCTGGCGTATACACGGGCCGCCGAGATGCTGGCTATTGACGCGCGCACCCGTGATGAGGCGCTGGCGATGAACGGCAATGCGCTGCACCTTCTGCAGTCATTGCGAACGCTCAACCCGAACAGCACCGATTACGCCCATCTCGAGGGTTTTGCGAATTACGATATCGCCTCGCTGCTCGTGAGGATGGGACGACTCACTGAGGCAGAACCGTACGACCAGGCGGCAGCGCGGACCTTCCAGTCTCTGATGAACGCCGATCCTGCGGTTGGCGAATACCGCGTCGATCTGAGCCTGGCGCACGCCGGCCTGGCGCAGATCTACGAATATCAGGATCGGCCCGCGCAGGCGATCGAGCTGCTGCAGAACTCCTTCCGCGACGCTCCGCCGCAGAGCCCGGGTGCAGTGACCAATGCCTACTTCGGCTACGCCACCGCGATGCGCCAGGCCTTGGTGGCCGACGCCTACAAGAAACTGGCCACGGACCCCAAGCGCAGTCGGCTCCGACACCGGCAGGATTGGCAGGACGCGCGCCAGTGGTATCGCATGTCGTTGGCCACCTATCAGGCGTTGAGCGCCGGATCGGCCGAGGCGGCGGAGAAAGTGAAAGTCATCCTCGCCGCCATTGAGCAATGTGATCGGCAGCTGGTGCCAGCGCACCGCGTCGCCGTGAACGCGGCCTTGTAAGTCGGGTAGGCGCGGATGCTGCCGGAATCGCCCTGATGCCGAACGAACCGACGCGCAGCTCGAGATTCCCGCAATCGGCCTGGGATTCGCGCCTGTCAGCGTTGTTCGGCCTGGTGCTGCTGGTACGACTGCTTTATCCGTTTTTCAATTCGCCGCTGACGCATTTGTTTTCCGATCCATTGCGCCACTGGAACAATGGCGCGCGCTTTCTCGCCCCGGACCTGATTGGCGCCGGCGACCCCTACGTCTACCAGCTGTGGTTGTACCTCGTGCGCACCCTGAGCGCGGATGCGCCGGCCTGGGTTCAATTGAGCTGCGGGGTGCTGTGCGCGGCCATGCCTTACGGGTGGTATCGGGCGCTGCGCGAATTACTGCCGCGCAACCAGGCGCTCGTCGGTGCCCTGCTCATCGCCATGGTGCCCTCGTTCCTTGGAATCTATGCCTACTTCATGAACGAGACGCTGCTGCTCACCCTCACCGGCTTTGCATTCTGGTTGACCTTGCACACCTGGCGCACCGGGTCGCTGGCCGCCTGGACGCTGTGCTGTACGGTGTGGACATTGGCGGTGTTCACCCGCGTGGTCGCCCTGCCCATGGCCGCAGCCTGCCTGCCACTGCTGTGGCTGCTGCAGCGCCAGCGCCTCGAGCGGATGCTGATCGGGACCGTGATTGTGGGCATACTCGCAGTGGTTGCGGGCCTGCACGCCAAGGCGGTACTCGGCTACTTCGAGCCCCTCGGCAACGGCTACATCACCGAGATTTACAATCTCAGCGGCAAGCACGACATTACGCTCAACGGCGGTGCCGAGGGTAGCTACAACTTCGGCTCGCCGAGTTTTTACAATCCGACTTTTTACCCTTTCTCGGACTGGGCCACCGACCGTCGGGGCGTGGTCGCCATCCGGATTGACGTAAGACAGGGTCGGGACACCTGGATCGCTGCGCTCACGCAGGCCACCGCAGGTTCGCCCATGAGCCGCGGTGCACGTTTGCGGGAGAATCTGTGGTTCCTGCTCTTTGGTCAGAGCTGGCCGGACAATGACCGTACCACGCTCGTGGGCTGGGCCAGCGTCTGGTGTCGATGGCTGTGGCCTGCCTTGATGCTCTACGTGGCCGCCGGTACAGTACTTCGTCGATATCGCGGGCACGAGTGGCTGTTGCCACTGTGTGCACTGGGGATGCTGGTGTTCTTTGCCCTGCAGAGTACGGCCATCATGGAGGGCCGCTACCGCAAGCCGGTTGATCCGATTCTGCTGGCGGCTGCCATTGTGCTCTATTGTCGCACGCGCCTTGCGCCGGCCGGCGCGGCGTACAGCCGCCCATGAACCCGGCGTTGCGGCCTGCGGTCGCACGGCCCGCATCGGCGGCGTATTTCATTCCCAATGTGCTGGCGCTCGCGGTGGGCATCGGCGTCATCCTGGCTCTCGAGCAAAACGCGCTTCCAGGCTGGCTGGTGTCAATTCCCTATCGAGCGCTGCTGCCTTGTGCGGCCATCATGCTGGTCATCGCGACCTCCGAGTGGCTGCAGCGCCGCCGACGCGGCGCTGAACTGCCATCCTTTGCCGCCACAGCGCTGCGCCCATTGTCCTGGCGGCGCATCGGGCTGCGCCTGTGGGGCTTCGCGGCGACACTCTTGTTGCTGGGTCTGGCCTATGCGCTGTTCAGTGAGTATTCCGGGTCGTTCTACTTCCCCTACTGGCTTTTCCTCGAGTCGCTGGCGCCGCTGCTCGCACTTGTCCCGTTCTACTTCATGTTCGCCGACGCGTACGCTCGCGACCCCGAAGATGAATACGTCCAGTTCGGTCGGATGCTGTGCGGCCGGTGGCATAGCATGGACCGCAGCATCCTCAAGCGGCACTTGCTCGGATGGCTAGTCAAGGGCTACTTCCTGCCGCTGATGGCGGTGTATCTCAGTAGCGATCTGGACCTGGTACTGGGTCTGGTACGCCAGCATGGCCTCGGCGCGCTCACGCGCTATGACGTGTGGTTCCAACTGGCCTACACAATCGATCTGCTGTTTTGTGTCATAGGCTATACGGCCTCGACGCGACTGCTGGACTCGCACATGCGCAGCGTCGAACCGACGATGCTGGGATGGGTGGTGGCGCTGATCTGCTACCAGCCCTTCTACTCCGTCATCGGGCGGTTCTATCTCCAATATGAGGGTCGACTGTTCTGGGACACCTGGCTGGGTCCCTGGCCCATGGTGCGCACCGCATGGGGCGCCGCGATCATCGTGTTGTCATTGACCTACAGCCTGTCCACCGTGGCATTTGGCCTGCGTTTCTCAAACCTCACGCACCGCGGCATCATTACCGGCGGTCCTTATCGATTCAGCAAGCATCCGGCCTATCTGTCGAAGAATCTCAGTTGGTGGCTCATTTCAGTGCCATTCGTGGTCGCGAACGACGTGCCCACGACGCTGCGGCACTGCGCCGCACTGCTGCTGCTGAATGGCATCTACTGGTTGCGTGCGCGCACCGAGGAACGACACTTGAGTCGCGACCCCGTGTACGTCAACTATGCTCTCTGGATGAATGACAACGGCATACTGCGCACCCTGGGCCGCTGGTGTCCGCTGCTGCGCTTCAAGGCACCGGCAGGCGGGGCGCCGGCCGTATCCACCTCCCCATAGAAGCAGCCCCACACGCGGCACATCGAAAGTGCCGGGTGAGCACGATGGCTCAGCTGGCCAGCGAAGTCACACAGTTGAAAAATAAGGTGTTTTTCGGCATTGGGACGGCGTTCCACGCCGGCCGCTGGCGACCTTGCGAACACTCCTTGAGCCAGTTTGCCCGCGCTTGGCGCTTCTCCTTATTGAAAGGGTCTATGCGTGACACGAACGCGCGCGTGAGCGCGCTGCGTCGACTTAAAAAGTATCGGGGATGCCATGAAGGAACTGCCGGTCGTCGTGATTCCGGGCTCACTGTGCGACAAGCCCGATGCGCTCACCCGACGGGAAGCATCCGAAATTCCCAGAACCTGCGGTGTCAGGCTTTCCGGCGCGCCCTTCGTCGGCGCTCTCGTCGTTGCGGCGCTCCTGGCCGGATGCCACAGTTCCGACAAGCAGGTGTCCTCCGCAACATGCTCCGGCGCCACCTGCACCTTCTCGACGACCGAAGGGATGGTGACGCTGACCTCGAGCGCCGGAACCCTCGGCGACGCCTCCGTCGTCGCTGCGCCCGCAAATGCGCCGGCCGCGATCTCGACGCCCTTCGGCTGGTTTAGTTTCTCCATCACCGGCTTGCAGACGGGCGCCACGGTCACGCTGACCCTGACGTTCCCGGCGGGAACAAATCTGACGGGCGCCGAAAAGTGCGTCAACGGCACCTGTAGCGCCGTACCCGGGGCGGTCGTCAATGGTGACACCGTCACCGTGACGGTGACCGACGGCGGCTACGGAGATGCGGACGGTATGGCGAACGGCACCATCACTGATCCGGTCGCCGGAACGACCGGTAGTTCGTCCTCTTCCAGCTCCAGCAGCTCATCGTCGAGCAGCAGCTCCTCGAGCAGCTCCTCGAGCAGCTCCTCGTCGTCGAGTAGCGGCGGCTCGTCCTCATCGAGCAGTTCCTCATCATCGAGCGGCGGCGGGTCGTCCTCCTCGAGTGGCTCCTCGTCATCAAGCGGCGGTGGCTCGTCCTCATCGAGCGGCTCCTCGTCGTCGAGTGGCGGCGGGTCGTCCTCGAGCAGCTCATCGAGCGGCGGCAGCTCCTCTTCTTCAGGCGCAACCGCCTTCTGGGTGCCGGGATTCGGGCTGGGAGGTTCGTCAACGGGGCTCCTCGCCCTGCCCTCGAGCCTGTCCACGAACCTGCCGAGTCAGGTGGACACCACTGCGAGCGAGACCCCGGTTGGCTTCGGGTTCAACATCAGCTCGGGCAGCGGCGGGTCAAGCGTCCAGCTGAGTTCCTATATTCCCGCTTCCCTGATTTACGTGGCCGCTGCGACGGACCCCGCGACGCAAATGCCCATCAAGATCCTCAACTGGGTCAGCCTTGCGAGCGGCCCGACGCCGACGCCGCTGCAGCTCAGCAATTTCTCGGTGCCCGCAACACCAGGCGCAGCACATGGTGTGTGCCCCGAAAGCGACATCTACGGCACCATCTACGACCCGACTACTGAGTTTGTCATCGTGGGCGATCACACGCAGAACGCCGGAAACGGCGCATGCGTGGCAACCGATCCATTCTGGCTCGTGACCTCCCCCCCACCCCCGTTTGCAGCGACGGCGACTCAGCTAACCGGCGCCGTCGACTGGACGGCGCCCGTTGTGCCGCTTTACAACGGTTCGGGCCTGCTCGTGGGAGTGCTTGCCTTCACTCTGGACAATCCCACGGAAGACCTCACCTACTTTCCGTCGGCGAGCCCCGGCACAATACCCAGTTTTACTTCTTCCAACTCCACGCTGGTGGTGAGCTTGGCGACGATGGGGACGTATCTCAGGATCGACACCACTCGCGAGGGCGTGGTCAATTCCGGGGGATCCGTGGTCTTCTTCCAAGTCCTGAACCAGGGTTTCTACAAGCTCTACCGCATCGACGCGAAGGGAGCCACCTTGGCCTACACATTCGGCGATCCGGTGCACGACCCGTCCGGCACACCGCTGCTCAGCTCGTCACAGCTCCCGGCAGTTCGTGACGACGGCAACATTTACTTCGGCGAACAGAGCGGTTCGAACGGGAACTACACGGTCGCCTGGTATTCCTATCCCATCGCCGGCGGTACTGCCACATTGCTCAATACGAGTGCCCCGTACGCCAATCAGGGTGATTACACGCTCGTGGACACGGACGGCAGCTATCTCCTCCTGAGTTATGCCGACTACACCAAACCGTCTTACAACCTGCAGAGGCTTCCCGTCGGGGGCGGTAGCCCCAGCCCGCTGCTCTCGTACGGCGATGCCAACACCGCGGGGATCCAGGCGTACCTGGACTACTCGTCGCACAATGTGTTTGTCAACCACCAGACGGAAAATCTAACCGAGCCCTATGCGGCGCCGGACTCGCAGGTCATTAACTTGAGCACCGGGCAGCAGGTCGGTACCACTGTGGCAGCGAGTCGCTATCTCGGCCTCGGGAACACGCTACTGACCACGCAATCGGCCATCCTGCAGCTCACCGGTCTCACGGCCAGCTCCCCCGCCTCGGATCAAGGCGCATCGGTCGTCAGCGTCCCCGTCAATACCACGACCGGGCAGGGAAGCGCCGTCACCGTGGCAGGCGGCAGTACGGCGTTTACCTTGCCGACGTGCGCAAGTGGCTCGGGGCTAGACACGTGGGTCAGTCCCAACGCGACCGGATTCTACGCGGGCTATCTTGTGCCGCAGGGCTCCTGCAACAGCGGAAACGAGATCGGCATACTCATTGACACCACCAAGAACCAAGGTGTCATGACCCCGGCAACTGACAGTCTCTTCCTGTTCTAGGTAATGGCCGGTTCATCCGATGCATAGGGACTGATGGCTTCGGCTTTCAGGGTTGGCAGAGTCCTGATGCTGCGTATCAGCGGCACTCGCCACGCCACAGCGGCAAGCAGCAGGCCGGCGACACCGGCGCATCCGAGCGGCACACGCAGATCGAAGCGCTGGCCAAGGAACCCACCGATCAGCGCCCCGGGACCGGCGGGAAGCAGAATCAGCCAGCGCATCGTCGTGGTCATGCGCCCGAGCATGTGTCCGGGCGTCACCGCTTGCCGCATTGCCAGGAAATTGACGAAGATGAACACCGCACCGACGCCGAACATGAATAGCATCACAGCGTAAGCTCCGATCCCGATACTGTTCAGCGGCGCCAGTGCGAGCAGCAGCCATCCGCCGCTGGATACTGCGATGCCCAGTATCAGCGTGGGCCCGGGGCCGATGCGGCGCGCCAGACGATAGCCGATGGAGCTGGCAGTAATGGTACCGACACCGAGGGCCACGTAACTCAATCCCACTCCGCGCGCACTCAGGCCCAACAGGCGCGTGGCGAACAGAATCTGCACCACCATGGCCGTCTGATTACATAGCTCCCAGACACCGACGGCGCTGGCCAGCATGAGCAGCAGCCGCTCGCCGCGCACGAAGCGCAGGCCTTCGCGCATCGCCGGCCAGAAGGCGGCGCGAATGCCGGCCGGCGGTTCCTTCACCGCCACCCCGCGCAAGTTCGACGCCGAGATCAACAGCAGTACCGCGGTCGCCAGCAGCGCCAGCGGCGCGCCAGTGAGCTTGATCAACGCTCCCGCCGCACCAGGTCCGGCCACATCCGCCGTGGAGGAGGCCAGCGCATTTTTTGCATGCGCTTCGACCAGCCGCTCGCGCGGAACGATCTGCGTCAACACAATCTGCGCCGCGCTGCCGGCAGTCGTGTTCACCGTCCCGATGACGAAGGCCGCGATATACAGCCAGGCGATCGACAGCCAACCGCTCCACCACGCCAGCGGCACACTGGCTACCGCGCAGGCGATCGAGAACTCGCCGACCACATACACCCGCAGCTTGCGCACGCGATCCAGCCACACCCCGACCGGCAACGAGAACAGCACGAAGGGCACGAGCTCCATCGCCGTCAGGATGCCCATCTGTGCGGGGCTGGCGCGCAGCAGCACCGCGGCCGTAAGCGGCAAGGCGAGCAGGGTCACCTGACCACCGAACGAGGAGATCAGGATCGAGGTCCACAGTCGCCGATAGATGGGATCGCGCAGCAGGTCGGTCGGAGACAGGGCAATGCGGCGAAACACGCTATTCATGGACTGGGTGAGGCAAAAGCGGTGGTAGTGTCCACTGCATCCTACTGCACCAGATTGCCGCCTGATAGCTTTTTAGCTATCATAGGCGGATGACCGAATACACGACAGCAGCACGATTGCTGATTAGCGCGCGCCGCAGTTCCGGGCTAACGCAACGTGACCTCGCGCGACGCGCGCGCACGTCGCAATCAGTCATTGCACGTATTGAAAGCGGCGCTGTCAGCCCCAGCTGGAAAACGCTGCAACGCCTGGTGAAGCGCGCGGGTTTCAACTTGCAGGGAATCTTGAGTCCGAGCCCTCCTGGCCTCTCCCATATGCTCGACGATGTCCCCCGCATATTGCGCCTGACGCCGGAGCAGCGTCTGCTTGAACTGCATCACGCGGCGCGCTTCTTCGCGGCGGCGGTGCGGGTCGATGCCGGAACCGTTTGATCCGGAGCGGATACTTCGCGCCCTGTCGAAGCGCGGAGTCCTTTACATCCTCATCGGCGCCACTGCCGCGCGCCTGCAGGGTTTCCCGCGCCTTACCGCCGATGCCGACATTGCCCCATCCACCGACCCGGACAATCTGAAACGCCTGGCTGCGGCGCTGCGAGATCTGCGTGCGCACGTCTACACGGAATCCGTACCGGAAGGGCTGCCGTTCAGCTGTGATGCCGAAACGCTCGCGAGCGCAAATATCTGGAATCTGACGACCGAGGCGGGCCGGCTGGACGTCATCTTCAAGCCCAGTGGCACCCAGGGCTACGAGGATCTGTCCAGGTCGGCAGTGACGTACCAGGCCTTTGGTATCGAATTGCGCGCCGCGAGCCTCAAGGACATATTGCGCTCGAAGATTGCGTCGAATCGTCCTCAGGACCAACAGGATGTGATCATCCTCACTGAGATGCTGAAACGCCGCTAGGTGCCGCAAGAAAGTCTTGTCGGCCCAAGGAGTCCAACTTGGTAACCAATAGGTGGAGCATCAAAATCATGGTCTTGTCGCTGGCGCTCGCCGGCCTCGGTCCCGCACACGCCGCAATGATCCCGATTGGACAGCCACTGCCGGAACTGACGCTGCAGGGATTGAATGGACCTGCAAAGTCCCTCGCCGCCTTTCGCGGCCGCCCCCTGCTTATCAATGTCTGGGCAAGCTGGTGCGTCCCGTGCCGGCAGGAAATGGCTTCGCTCGAGCGCCTGGCCTGGCGCGACGAGGGGCGCGATTTTGCCATCATCGGTATCTCTACCGATGACGATCCGCAGCAGGCACTGGTGCTGCTAAGCAATGCCCGCGCGACTATCAGTCAGTTCATTGACGTGCGACAGCAGATGGAAACGCTGCTGGGAGCCTCGCGCATTCCGCTCACGACACTGGTGGACGCCCAGGGGCGGGTGCTGGCGCGCTACTACGGCTCCCGGGAGTGGGACAGCCCGGCGATGCTGAAATTACTGCGCAGTACCTTCGGAGCGCACGAATTGCGCAAGACTGGCGCGCCCGTCCTCCCATAGTCCAAACGGCGTGTCCAGTGCGTCCTGCGGCATTCGCAGCAGGATTTGGTTGCTTTGGGCGAGGAAGCGCAGCGTGGCCCAGTCGATCGGGTAGGCGTAAGTCACCACATCGGCATGCGGCGGATAAAGCAGCCCGTCTTGGCCTACCACGCCAACGGGCAGCTGCTCGAGCGCCGCGAGCACGATGGTGCGGCCGTCGGCCTCGACCTGCAGCTTGCCGCTGCCCACCTGCGGTGGCGGGGCCATGCGCTTATCGACGGTAGACCAGCGGTAGACCAGCAGGTAGTTGCTGTAATGGCCCGCCGCATCCACCTCCACCGCCACCAGCGTGGCGTAATCGCGCGCGTGCGCCGCCACGTCGGTGCGTTCACGTGCGAACACCAGTGGGTGCTGGACCAGCAGCAGCGTGTTGCCGGTTTGCTGATCCAGAATGGTGCGCGAGCCGGCCTGCGGCGGCCGAACACAGCCCGGAAGCAGCAGCACAGCGCTCAAGAGCAAGCTCCAGCACCTGTACATGGGTATCCTAGAAGCGCAGCCGGTAGGATGCGGACAGGTACAGCGAGCGCTGCTGCAGAGTGTCGGTCTCGGTGGCGCCGGTCAGGCTCTGCGGCTGCAAGGTTTGCTGCTGCTGCTGCATCTGATAGCCCGCCGTCAGTTCGAAGATCGAGCGCCTGCCGGTCCAGTCGCCGCGCAGCTCCGGCAAGTACAGCAGTTGCCGCCCACCCAGCATGGGATCGGTCAGTGCCTCGATGCTCAATCGAGGGCCCAGGCGCCAGGCACCGTAAACCACAAAGCGGGCGTCCCAGGAGAGCGTGGCGCTGCGCGCCTGCGGCGAATCATCCACCCGCACCCCAAAGATGTGCAAGTCGCTGGCCTGCAGGAGGCTGGCGCCGGAAAATTGGATGGAGATGTTCCGGTCCAGCCCCATGGAGCTGATCGCCTCGACTCCACCTGAAGCCGGCGTGCCGCCCAACTGCAGCGCCGACAGGCTGGTCATGAATTGCCAGCGGTCCCCCAACGGCCGGCTGGCCGACAGCACGAAGGTCTCGCTGGTGGCAGCCCGATCCAAGGCGAGCTGCCTGATCTGCGCGGGCGTGAATTCACTCGCCAGTGCGTTCAGGTCCGGCGCGGTCTGGCCTATCAGCGCGTCGTTGAGCTCCAGCAGAGGGCTGCGCCGATAATCGGCATCGAATCCCAAAACCCAGGATTTCCCCACGCGCGCATTGCCGATGAGGGTGACCGAGTTGAGCTGCTGGAAGTTGACATCGTAGTCCACGAGCATCACCGCCGTGCGGCCGGAATGCGTGTAGCGGGTCTGCAGGCCGACGGAGCGGCGATCAGTGAAGCCCTCAACGGTCTCGTCAAAGAGGTATCCATCCACGGACCACGTGGCACTGGGGTCCCATTCGGCACTCACGGTGGCAAAATTCTGCTGCGTTGAGAAATCAGAATACGCGGTGTAGTCCGGCAGGCCGCCGGCAACGCTGATGGTCACTTTTGGATTGAGCTGGTATGCCAGGTACAACCCGTCGAACAGACCGATATTGCCCTGCACTGCCAGCGACTGGCGACCGATGCGGCCGGTCCAGCCCAGGGTGCGGTCGGTCAGTTCGACATAGGCCGCGGTGGTGCGATCCTGGCTGCCGCCGAAGGTGGTCACGAGGTTCTGGGTATAGCCCGCATCCACGCGCGCGGTAAAGTCATAGCGATCGCCGCGATCACGCAGCAGCAGGTCGGCGTATACCAGCGCCGCATTGGCCGCGGTGGTGGTGGTGGTGACACCGGCGGCCACACTCTGCTGCGTACCGTACTGATAGGTGACCGAAGCGCTGCCGGCCATGCTCCAGTGACTGGGGGCCACGGCAGTGGGCGCGCCGGTGGCATTGGGCGCCAGCGAAGCGGCCAACAGACTCTGCAGGCGCGCGCGCACCCGCACCGCCCCGGGCCGGTCCGGATAGCGGCGCAGGTATTCCTCGCACTCCGCCTTGGCCTGCGCCAGCTGACCGGCGCGCTCGCGTACCAGCCCGAGCAGTTCCTGGGCGTCCGCGCGGGCGGGATATTCCGGTTGCCGCAGCAATCGCGTCAGCAGCTCAACGGCCTCGGGATAGCGATGCGCTGCCAGCGCCGTACGCGCATCACGCAGCAGCTGTGAACGCTCAGCATCGGTCATTGGCGGGTCCGTGGTCACCGCGGCGGTGCCCGGCACGCCGGCGCGCTCCACCACCGTCAGATCGGTCTGCTCATCGTTGATCGCCAGCCACGCGCGTGGATAGGCCGCAAGCGCGGCCTGCAGCACGCGCTGGGCCTCCTGCTCCGATGCAAACGGCCCGACCCGCATCCGGTACCAATGCTGGTCCTCGACATTGGTCTCGGACACGTAGGCCTGGGTCTGCAGGCTGTTGGCGGCCGCTTCGACCGCAGCGTGCGCAAACGGCTGCAGCGAGGACTCGAGGTTGACCGCGTAGCCCGCGGCCGCATCCGGCTGCGCCAGCAGGACCGCGGGCCGACGCTGTTGGGTGCCGATAAGTCGCACCCTCAGGCCCAGCCCTGAGGCCATGGGCGCGATCACAAAGTCCAGCTCCCGTGTCCAGGTCAGACTCAAAGTGACCTCGCCTGGAACGACACCATCCACGCGCGCCCCGGTCACCAGTTCGCCACCGCCGCCGACCAGCGGCAGTTCCGGGGCCAGGACATTCAGCAAACTGCCGCAATCCGGTCCGAGCCGCAGAGTGATTGTAGTACTGCTGCCATGATCCACGGGGGAGCTGGAGATGAAGTGCACGCTGCACGCGAACTGCACCGTCACGTCCGCATAATCATCATGCACGGCGGTATCGATGAACTGTACCAGCGGTCCCGGGTTGCGCAGCGTCGGCGTCGCGGCCCGACTGTGCGCGGCGCAGGTCAGCCCAGCCACACCCAGGGCCAGCGCCAGCGCCAGCCGCCACCGCGCCTGCACAGGCCCTGCGCTGTGCGTACTCGCGTCACTCACCTTCGTGGACCGGAGCTGGTGGCCGGTCGGCGCAGCAATGGCTTCAGCGGCGCGATCGCAGGTGTGATGGTCCAGGTGAGGGTGTTGTGGCAGGTGCCGCAGTCGGCGTTGGTCACCGGGTGCTGCACCTGCTTGCCGGTGGCGAGGCTGCCGTTGTGGCAGGTTGCGCAGGCCGCCGTCACGTCGAGGTGGCTGAACGTCACGGGCAGCCAGGCGATGGTGCCGTGGCAGCTGCCGCAGTCGGCATGCGTGGCAATGTGCTGGGCCGGCAGGCCGGCTGCGGTCACCGCATTGTGACAGCTGCTGCAGCGGGCCATGATACCGCGGTGATCAAAACGCGCTGGCAACCAGGCAAGCGTTGTGTGGCAGTCCTGGCACTGCGCCGTCGTGCGGATATGGCCGGGACCCTTGCCGGTGGCCAGTACGCCGTTGTGGCAAGCGGCGCAGTTGCCGGTCACGCCCGCGTGTGACAGCGGCTGCCGGCGCCCTGGTTGCGCGAAGCCGGTGGCCAGCGTGCTGGCTTGGCCCGTGTTGGACGCGACCACTACGGTGGTCACAGCACTCTTCGAGCTTGCCTTCGCGGTCACACTGTGCACCAGCGCGCCCCCGTTCCAGTTGTTGGTGTTGTGGCAGCTGCTGCAGTCCGAAGTAAGCTTGCTTCCAGAGTTGTGATCGCTCGGCCGCGTGGTCAAACCGGTGACACCATAGAAGCTCAATGCCGGGGTGACCTTGTTGTGGCAGGCGTCGCAGGTCTTGCCGATGACTGCGAACATCGAGGTGTGTTTCGCTGAGGTCATGGTGGTGCCGCTGAAGGAGGTGAACACCGCGTTCGAATGGCAGTCCTCGCAGGGGGTAGTGCTGGTAGGGATGTGCACCGGCGACAGCACCGCGTCCTTGGGCGTGTAATTGTTGTAGAACACCGGCGGCGTCGCATTCGGCGCCCCGTGACAGGTGATGCAGCCGCTGGTGATGCTGGTATGCAGTACTGCATTGGCCGCCAGGGTGGTGGTGGAATAGTCCGCGGGCGCCGTGGTGTGGCAGACGGTGCAGGCCTGATTTCCAGGGTTGGGCATGTGCCCTGCGGGCAGGGCCGTGGAGTTCCAGTTGGCCGTGGTATGGCAGATGCTGCAGTCATTCGGCGCCACCATCTGGCCCGCGTTGTGGTCAGTCGGGCGGCCCTGCAGCGCAGGGCTCGCCGCACCCATGTAGAAGCTGAGCCCGGCCTCATGGCAGGTATCGCAGGTGGTGCCCACGAACGCATGGCTCGCCTGGCTCATGTTCATCGGCCCAAAGCTGCCCACGGCGTAGCTGGTGGAACTGTGGCAGGAGCCACAGCTGGTGCCGGCCAGATACGGGATGTGCGCCGGCGTCAGCACCGCATCCTTGGGAGTGAAGTTGTTGTACCAGGTGAGCGCCGTCGTACCCCCGTGGCACTGGGCACACTCAGCGCTGGTTATGCCGGTGTGCAGCACTGAATTCGCGGCCAGCGTCGCGGTCGAGTAATCCGCCGGCGCGGTGGTGTGGCACAGGCTGCACGCCTGGTTGGACGGATTGGGCATGTGGCCCGCCGGCAGCGCCGTGCTGTTCCAATTGGCCGTCGTGTGGCAGATGCTGCAGTCATTCGGCGCCACCATCTGCCCGGTGGTGTGATCGGCCGGCCGCCCCTGCAGGCCCGGGCTCGCTGCCCCCATGTAGAAGCTGAGACCGGCCTCATGGCAACCATTGCAGGTGCTCCCAAGTCCCGAATGCGTCGCCTGTGTCATGTTCATGGGGCCAAAGGTGCCGGTCGCATAGGTGCTGGTCACATGGCAGTTGCTGCAATCGGTGCCGGTGAAAGCCGGGATGTGGGCCGGGGACAACACCGCTGACTTCGGGTTGTCGTTATTGTTGTAGAACGTCAGTGCGGCGGTCCCACCGTGACATTGGGCGCAGCCGGTAGCGATGCCGGTATGCAGCACGGCATTGCTCGCCAGCGTGGCGTAACTGGCGGTGGTGCCATTGATGGCAATGTGGCACACGGCGCAGGCCTGATTGCCGGGATTGGGCATGTGACCGGCCGGTAGTGCGGTGGTGTTCCAATCCGTCGTCTCGTGGCAGGCTGAGCAGTCGCCGGTCACCTGCTGCGGGATGCCACTGGAGAGGTGATCGGCCGGCCGCCCCTGCAATGCCGGGGTCGAGGCGCCCATGTAGAAGCTCAGACCCGCCTCGTGACAGGTGTCGCAGGTGGTGGCGACGAAGGCATGCTTGGCGGCACTCATGGCGGTGGGACCGAAGCCGCCGACGACATAGTTGGTCGCATGGCAGGCACCGCAGTCAGTGCCGGAGAGGAACGGGATGTGTGACGGCGTCAGCACATCCGACAACGGGTTGTCATTGTTGTTGTAGAAGCTCAGTGCCGTGCCGGCGCCGTGGCACTGGGCGCAGCCAGAGCTGATGCCGGTGTGCAGCACCGCAACGCTCGCCAGGGTCGCATAGCTGGCGGCGGTGCTGCCGATGGCAATGTGGCACACGGCGCAGGCCTGGTTGCCCGGATTGGGCATGTGACCGGGCGGCAGGATATTGGTATTCCAGTCCGTCGTCTCGTGGCAGGCTGAGCAGTCGCCGGTCGCCTGCTGCGGGGTACCACCAGAGAGGTGATCGGCTGGCCGCCCCTGCAATGACGGGGTCGATGCGCCCATGTAGAAGCTCAGACCCGCCTCGTGACAGGTGTCGCAGGAAGTGGCGACGAAGGCATGCTTGGCGGCACTCATGGCGGTGGGACCGAAACCGCCGGTGACGTAGTTGGCGGTATGGCACGCGCCACAGTCCGTACCGGACAGGTAAGGAATGTGTGATGGCGTGAGCACCGCGTCGACGGGTGTGTAGTTGTTGAACCAGGTCAGTGCCGTGATACCGCCGTGGCACAACCCGCAATTGCTGGTGATGCCGGTATGCAAAGTGGCAATGGGCGCCAGTGTCGCCGGCGTGTAATCGTTCGGTGCCGAGGCATGGCATTGGCCACAGCTGAGATTGCTCGGATTGGGAAGGTGCCCGCTCGGCAGCTGGGTGCTCGTCCAGTCCGTAGTCTCGTGGCAGACCGAACAATCGCTGCTCACCATGCGGGTATCGGTGCTCGCCAGGTGATCGGCGGGTCGCAGCTGCAGCGGCGCGCCACCGCCCACGTAGAAGCTCCTGCCGGCTTCATGACAGGTGTCGCAGGCGCCTGAGACGAAGGCGTGCTTCGCGGCGGACATGGCCGTTGCCGGCCCAAAGCCACCGGCCTGATAGGCTGCACCGTGACAGGCGCTGCAGTCGGTCCCCGCCAGAACCGGAATATGCGGCGGCGCCAGTGGTGTGAGATGAGTCGGCGACACTCCCGACATCGACATGGGTATGTATGGGGCCGGTAGCCCGGCAAAGGTCTGGCCGGCATGGCACATGAGGCAGTTGGTCACCGACAGGCCCGCATGCAGCGTCGGAATGCTGGCAACGAGTACCGCCCAGGTCTCGGCGCTCGGCACATTGCCATGGCAGATGCCGCAGTCCACCAGCGAGGGAATCGGCGGCACGTGATTGGTAGGCTGGCCCGACACGAAGCCGGTGGAGATCTTCACCGAACCGCTGTGACAGGTCTGGCAGGTCTGCACCGTCATCTGCGTGTGATCGAAGATCGAGGGCACCCAGCTGGGCGTCGCGGTGCCGATGCCGGTGGTGTGGCAGTTCTCGCACAGATTGCTGGTCGGCATGTGCGTACCCTGCTTGCCTACTGCCTGAACGCCGTTGTGACAGTTGGAGCAGCCGCTCTTGATACCGGTATGGTCGAAAATGGCGCTCGCCCAGGTGCTGGTGAGGTGGCAGTCGCCGCACTCGAGACTGGTGGTGATGTGGCTGGGGTTCTTTCCCGCGGCCTGCACGCCGTTGTGGCAGATGATGCAGAAGCCGGCTGCCGCCAACGGGATCTGGCTGTGATCGACGGTGGTGGGCGGATTCCAGCTGACGACACTGTGGCAACTGGCACAGTTCTGGCTCGTGGCCGGATGGGTGGGCTCTTCGCCCTGGGCCGTGGTGCCGTTGTGGCAGCTGACGCAGGACCCCAGTACCTCGGCGTGATCGAAGTGCACCTGCGGACGAAAGGAATTGGTGTCATGGCAGGCGGCGCAGTTGTTCGAACTGGCAATGTGACTGGGGGGCTTCGGCGTGGCATTGAACTGCGAGCCGCTGGTATGACAGGTGAGGCAATCGCGCGGCGTACCTTTGAAGACGGCATTGAGGTGACAGGACTCGCACGGCAGGTCGCGATGCACTCCGTCGAGCTCGAAACCGGTGGTCAGGTGATCGAAGGACACGGTAATGGGCGGCGCGCTACCCGCCGCCAACAGCGGCGGCGCCATCGGCACGGCCAACGCCAGCAGCACCGTGGCGATCCAAGCTCTCCTGTGGCGCGATATCATCATCTGCGCCTACTGGATCCGCGCGCCCTTCCACGAGTCGGTCGAATGGCAGCGCTCGCAGTGCAGCCCGTACTGACCGAGGTGCCGATCATCCTTCTGGTGACACGCGCCGCACAGCTGCGACATCTTGACCGTACCCGGCGGATCGCGATGGCAGGCAGCGCATTGCAGCTTGGCGTGCGCCCCGAGGAGCGCGAAATGCGCTTGCTTGGCGTGATCAAAGCTCCATAGCGCCCAGCCGTTGGCCGAGTGGCAGCTTTCGCACTTGCTGCCCAGTCCGCCGCGGTGCACGTCATCGTGCGTATGGCACGACACGCAGCTGCTGTCTGCTGCGCTGAAAGCGAGCGTCGCGTGGCACTGCGCACAGCTGATCAGGCGATGCAGACCGAGCAGCGGGAAACTGGTCACATCGTGATCAAATTGCAGGTCGGCCCGCCAGCTGCTCTGTCCATGACAGGCATCGCAGCCGCCTTTGAGCCGGGCGCCATGGGGGTCCTCGCTTTGATGGCAGTCGGCGCATGTCAGGCCCAGCTTCTGGGTCGCGACAGCGGCGGTATGGCAGGTGTCGCAGGTGATGCGGGCGTGTGCGCCCACCAACGCGAACTGATGGCGGCCGGCATGATCGTAATTGGCGACCTGCCAGTGGCTGTTGTCGTGGCAGTCCTCGCACTTGCTGCCAAAACGCGTCGCATGTGCATCCTCGGCACGGTGGCAGCCCGCGCAATCCTTCGGAATCTTCTCCTTGTAGTTGCCGCTGCGGT
>JBARBG010000129.1:0-5189 GCA_049792815.1 Steroidobacteraceae bacterium
CTGGCAGCCCAGGGCGTGATCCTGGAGGACCGGCCCGGAGGGCGTACCGAGTGGCGCAGGGCCTGAATTGACGGTTTGCGGGGCCCTTCGTATCATCCCGGCCCCCGTTGGCTCAGGTCCGCAGGTATAGTCCGGACGGATCCGCGATTACGGTCGGGCGGGGCATGGCGCAGTCTGGTAGCGCATCTGCTTTGGGAGCAGAGGGTCGCAGGTTCAAATCCTGCTGCCCCGACCATCCTCCGTGCGCCCGTAGCTCAGAGGATAGAGCATCGGCCTTCTAAGCCGAGGGTCGCAGGTTCGATTCCTGCCGGGCGCGCCAGATCGCGCGAAGGTGCGCACCTTAGGTTTCGACGGTGGACGTAGCTCAGTTGGTAGAGCCCCGGGTTGTGATCCCGGCCGTCGTGGGTTCGAGTCCCATCGTCCACCCCAATTTGGCTTGCCCGCAGCCGGGCAAGTTCGGATAGAATCGCCGCCCCGCCACCCAATGGCGGTCGGAAAATCAGGGCCGTTAGCTCAGCTGGTAGAGCAGTTGACTCTTAATCAATTGGTCGTAGGTTCGATCCCTACACGGCCCACCATTTAAGCCAGCATAGTCAAGAACTTACTCGGTACACCCGCATCGCCAGAAAGCGATGTTGTGCTATTCAGCGGCCCTTTGTGCTTTCTCGACCCATCGCAGCCCTTCGGATTCGCCCCGAATAACTAGCGTTTTAGTGTCTGCCCTACATGACCCCATCTGACCCTGCTACACGTAATCGGCGAGCGTAAGGTCGACGTTGTGCGTGCTGCCATCTTTGCTCTTGATGACGAGATGCACCACTGTGCCGGGAGCCGCGCGGAACGCGCCGCGGACTTCGAGCAGAGACGGATTTGACGAGCCGCTGAGCGACACGATGACGTCACCCTTTTTCAGTCCAGCCGTCGCCGCCGGTGTACCGGGGCGCACATCGATGACCGTGATCCCGCCTTTATTGATGAGGTAGAGACCGCTGCGATCCCATTCGTCGCGTACCGAGATATCCCCATTCGGCGTCAGTGTCATGGTGCGCCCATAATAGTCCAGCGTCATCGTGAAGCGCTTCCACACTCCGCCGCCCACATTGGCAGCAAAGAAGGGCAAGTCAGACCCTCCTTCCCCTTGTGCCGGGTAATCACCGACAAGATCGTGAAGCGTCAGCCCGCCGAAGGAAAGCGTCTGCAGGCGGCCGAGCCTCCCATGAGTGGGACCGCCAACGCCGAACCCATTCACTCCCGGCTCGGTGACCTTTGTCGGTACGACGCTCGGATGGGCCTCGAGGAACGGCGTGTAGAACGAGAGCGAACTGCTCGCGCCAGTATCGAGCGTGCACGTCGCTGGCACATCGTCGATGCCACATGCGAATTGCGGCACTGTGCCGAACAGGGCAATCGGTACGACGGTCGCATCGGGCGGAGGCGTATACGACCCCGGCATATGAAACACGACTTTCTTGTTCCCGTAATCGAAGGTCGTCAAGAAGCGGGATAGCACCTCGTAGCCGATCACCCCATCCATCGGCATTCCGGAGGACATGCCGAAGCCCTTGGCGATCGGAAGCACGATGAAGACCTGATTCGTGACCAGTGCATCCCCGACTTGAAGCCTCTTGATCACTGCGAAACTAGAGGCAACACCTGCACTGCCCGAGCCTGTGACCACTGCCGAACCACCGCTGGTCACGCCAAGCTCCTTGGCGACTGCCGGATCGATGACGTTTGCTCCGCCGGTGTCGAAAGCGAAGTGGAACGGTCCCTTTCCGTTGAGCATGACGTCGAGCCATACCTGATTCTTCGAGATCTGGATCGGGACGGAAGCCTGCGTCGCGCGGTTCGCGATCGAGAAATCATGCGGTGAGGACGTTGGAGCCGTGAGATGCGAGGCGCCGCCGGGTGGATCCACCTCGATACTCGTCACCGTAAACGAAGTGGCGCCATTCATGTTCGACGTATCCACGCGATGGGGGATCATGAGGCCCTGTACCGGGCGGAAATCGGCCATGGTAATGGTCGTGACCACCGGCCCCGCCGTTTGCACCGCCGTCACCGGCAGGTGAGTTACCTTATCGAACCTGACGTCGATCGGCACGCTGGAGTTCGGCGGCGTAACGGTGAGCACGTCGTAGTTCTTGCCGTCCTGGCTCTTCGAGCCGCCCCATGTGACCGTCGCGCCGCCGTAACTTGGTGTCCAGAGGTTGTAGTTACCAACGTATGCTTGGTTGATGGCACTGGAGCGCCCGAGTACGCTCCCGTCCACGATCACCAGACCTGTCTGGTCGAGATTCCAGTTCTCGTCGCCATCCCAGCCGCTGCCTCCGCCGAGAGGCGGCGTTGAAAAAAGCGCTGCCTCCCGTATGCCGCCCATCTCATTCCAGTCATCACCACTGCCGGAAAGACCGGTGGCTACGACGCTGCCCTTTGCATGGATAACCTTGATCGAACGCAGGGCATCGACGTGGAGAGCGGCTCCCGATTGACTAATGAGCTTCCCAACTCGTGGATCGCCATCGGCATGTGCGGCCTGCGGTGCGACCGAGACCAGCAGCATAAAGCTCGCGGTAACGAACAAAAATCCTGGTTTCATGGCCTTCTACCTCTGGCTTGCAATCTGTACTACATAGATAATATATTATCTATATGAAACTTCTGGCGTCAACTCCCGATCTCGTCGTCGGGCGACTGCGTAGTGACATCGTGAGCGGGCGGCTCGCGCCCGGTAAGCCCTTGCGTCAGGATGAGATCGCCCGATCATTTGGGGTGAGTCACGTTCCGGTTCGTGAAGCCTTTCTCAGGCTCCAGGCCGAACGGCTCGTCGAGATCCGGCCGCGCCGCGGCGCGATCGTCGCGGCGCTTTCTGCAGCAGAGCTCGAAGAGCTTAGCGAGATGCGCGCGGCCTTGGAATGTTGTGCGCTGCGCATCGCAATACCGAAGCTCACTGTTGGTGACCTGCAGAAGGCCGCCCAAGCGCTGGATCGCATCGATCACCAGCCGGAGCGATGGGCCGAGCTGAACATGGCGTTCCACACCCTCCTCTACGCGGCCGCAGAGCGTCCGCGGCAGCTCGCGACGATTCTTTCGTTGCAGCGCAGCCTTGAGCGGTATGTCTATTACGTCTACTATCAACTCAAGATGACGAATGCCTTCGCGGACTCACAGCGCGAGCACCGCAAATTGCTCCAGCTCGTCGAGCGAAGAAAAACAGATGAAGCGTGTGCGCTCGTGAATGACCATATCCTCAAGCCGTGGGGTATCGTGGTTTCCAAGTTACGCGAATCGGGCCACGCTTAGGCGGTCGTCTCACCGCTGCGCCGGTAGGTTTATGCTCCTGCAAAACCATTTACAAAGGCGGAAGCTGATGAGTCATGCGCTCGACATTGCTGAGGGGGCTGGAGCACTGCTTGAAAGCGAGCGGCCTGACCCAAACTCAAGCTGCCAACGCGTTGGGGATCACACAAGCCCGGGTGTCCGATATCAAGCGCGGCAAAATCGGGCAGTTCAGCTTGGACATGCTCGTGCGATTGGCATCGCGGGCCGGTCTCAAACCCAAAATTAAACTTGCCGCATAAAGTGGTGAGTCCACACCCAAAATCATTTCCCGTGAGATGACGGCTTTTGACATTCCTTGCGGCAGCCGATGAGTTGCTTCTCGGTCACCTGACGTGTGCCATTCGCCGATGTTGTAATTTAAGAAAGTGGATGAAAGACGGTATTGCTCTTAATCAATTGGTCGTAGGTTCGATCCCTACACGGCCCCCCAATTCGTGAACGACCATGGCGACCTGCGGCGATCGCCATTCAACGTGGGGGCGCAACCGGTCGGGCCACCAGGGTGCAGATTGCGGCCACCTGTCCTCCCGGTCCATCGAGCTGCACGGTGTCACCGACGGATTTTCCGCTGCATGCCGTCAAGGCCTGTGGATTGAATGCGCCCCGGAAGCGGCCGCCACCTGCGCCAGGACCTCGGCCACCAAAGCCACCAAACCCGCCGAAGCCACCGTTGTCGCCAGTAAACTGCAGCGATTCCTGAAAGCGAATGGCATCACCCGATCTTTCGATGGCATTGGGCGGCAACGCTTCGCCGACCAGGGTAAAAAGATGCTTATCGACGAAGAATATCGCGACGACCGAGCGACTGCCGTCCGTGCCAGTCACGCTCAATTCGCGTCCGAATGACCGATTGACCCGGGCATCGATCGCCACGGTCACCTTGCCCGAAGCGCCGAAGGACTTCTCGGTCTCGGCGATCGTGCTCATGGCATCAGCAGTGGTCGACGAATAATCCACGACGCTCAGCGTGTAGACAATCCGGTCCTGCCGAACGGCGTAGGTGGTCATGGGCAGGGACACGCCGGCCGACGATTTGAAGGTGCTCTTTTCCACCGTGGGAGATGCCGGAAACTGGATGGAGAAACCCGCTTCAGGATAGGGATACGCCTTCCATTCCTGAGCGCTGGCTGCGATCGGCAGCAGGCAGGCAACCAGCAAAATCGCAACAAGCGCCTTCATGAACGACCTCGGTAAAGCGCAGTCGGCCGCTATCACGTGCCGGGAGGCCGTTGTCCAAGCACCTTGCCGTTAGGCAAGGTCACCGAGACCAGCTGACCCCCGTACGACCCGTCGCGCAGCGGATGCAGTCGCACCGTGACCTTGTCGCCCGGATGAACTGCATCCGGCGTCCACCCGAACCTCTGCAGCTGGCCCGCACCGCCCAATTCCAAGGGCCATTCGCTCTGACCGCCGCTGGCGTTGGCCACCATGATGCGCAGCCAGCTGTGCGGGTTGATGAGTTCAAACTCTTTGACGGTCCCCGCCACCGTATCGGTCCGGCTTCTGTCAAACATGGCGAAGGAGTGGTGTGCGCCTGCCGTTGTCGCAAGGCACAGAAATGACAACGTGAGGCTACTGATCACTGGGAAGCGCTTCATGGTCGCAGTCCTCGTTTGCCCACGAAGTCTAGCGCACACAAGTCCGGAATGGCATTCGTCGACCGTGTCAAATTGTTACGAAATCCAGGCGACCCGGAACGCCAAAATCCAGCGGCAGGCCGACGTAGTTTTCGGCCAGCGTGCGCATGGCGGCTTCCGAGTGCAGCAGGTAGTCGAGGTCGGCCTGTCGCAGCCTGGCCGCAATTTCTCCCTCATCGGACATGCGGTGCATCAGGGACGTAAACCACC
>JBARBG010000130.1:0-12036 GCA_049792815.1 Steroidobacteraceae bacterium
GCGCTGGGGCGCGAGACTGCCGTGCGCCCCCAGGGTCTGAAGGTCGCGCCAGGCGCGTGAAAAACCGCTGCGCCGATCGCTGGCCAGCATGCCTGCGACGCTCGCCAAGGCGCCGAGCGCTGCGCGCAGCTGCTCCTGGGAAACGCAGCAGATTGCCGTGATCCGCGCCAGCTGCCGCTCATCCAGTCGAGCGCCATTCGCTACGGTGCGCCACGCCTCCTCCGCCACGCCGGTGACCGCGGCTGCGGCCAGTTCCAGCATCGCCTGGGCATGCGCGAAGCGCGTGTTCACCGCGGCGGATCCGGCGCCGAGCTTTTGCGCCGGCTGTGAGCGTGCGAACTCCTGCAGCGCGTGGCGGGCGATGCCCAGCCCGACTGCGCTCACGGGCAGCTCGGTGAGCACGCTGAAGGGTAGCCGGTACAGCGGGCCCGTCTCGCGCGGCGCATCAGTGATCACCGAGAAGGAATGATGCTCGGGGACCTGCGCCGCCGGCACTTCGAAATCGTGGCTGCCCGTGCCACGCATGCCGGTCGCATCCCAGGTGTCCAGAATGCGCACGTCGGCGGGGGCGATCGACATGGCCCGCACCAGAGGCTTGCCGGCAGCATCCAGCACCGGGCCGCCACCTTCGGTGACGATGCAGGCGGCCGTGAACACCGATGCATGGTGCGCGCCGCTGGCGAAGCGCCAGGCGCCGCGCACCCGATACCCCCCGGGTACGCGCTCGGCGAAACCCGACGCGGAGCCAGAGCCTGCGACCAGCGCCAGCGGCGGCGAGAACAGCTCCTGGGCGCCGGTGACCGGCAGCCAGGCGGCAAACAGGCCGCCACCGGCGCCGATCATCACGGCCCAACCCAGCGAACCGTCCACGGCGGCGGCGGCCTCATAGATGCGCAGCGCAGCGCACAGCGGCAGCTCCAGACCGCCGTTGGCGGCCGGTATCCACAGCCGGAAAAACCCCTCGCGCAGCAGCGGGCCAACGATCGCCTGCGGCAGGCGCGCCTGCCGCTCGGCCTCATCCAGGTGCGGCGCGAAGTCCGCCGCGAGACTGTCGAGCCTGCCCAGCAGCCGCTCGGCGTGCTCAGCCCAGGACATGCGCCACGGACTGCGCGAAGTATTCGAGGTTGTCCTCACGCAGGCCGGCGATGTTGATGCGGCTGTCGTCGGTCATGTAGACATGTCGTTGCGCGCGGATGCGATTGACCTCGTCCACCGACAGTCCGAGCAGCGAGAACATGCCCTGTTGCTGCGCGATGAACCCGAAGTCGCGCGCCGGACAGACCTCACGCAATTGCGTCACGAGCTGGCGGCGCAAGCCATTGATGCGTGCGCGCATGACGCCCAGCTCCTGCGCCCAGCCGGCACGCAGGCCCTCGTTGCCGAGGATTTCGTTGACGATGGCGGCGCCGTGATCAGGCGGCATGGAATAGATGCTGCGCGCGACGCGCACCTCGTGGCTGAGGGCGGCCAAACCAATCGCCGCACTGTCGGTCACGACGTGCAGCACCCCGACACGTTCGCGGTACAGGCCAAAGTTCTTCGAGCACGACACCGCGACCAGCAGCTCAGGAAGCTCGGCGGCGAACAGACGGATGCCGAAAGCGTCCTCGTCCTGCCCGGTCCCCAGACCCTGGTACGCCATGTCGATGAACGGCAGCAGGCCGCGGCGGCGGAGCAGCGGCAGCAGTTCCTGCCATTGCTCGCGCGACAGATCGGCGCCCGTGGGGTTGTGGCAGGAGGCGTGCAGCAGCACCACATCGCCGGCCGGCAGCGCTTCGAGTGCCTGGCACATCGCGCCAAAATTGATGAGCCCCCGGGCCGGCTCGTAATACGGATAGCGTCCGAGTTTCATGCCGCTGCCCGTCATGAGCGGCACATGGTTGGCCCAGGTCGGCGTACTGACGTGCACGGTGGCCTGCGGGGCGGCCAGCCGCACCAGTTCCGCGCCCAGGCGCAGGGCCCCGCAACCGCCCGGGCCCTGGATCGAACGGACGCGCTCGGCCGCGAACAGCGGATGTCCCGTACCGAACACCAGTTTTTCCATGGCCTGGTTGAAGGCGGCATTGCCGGCGGGCGCGACGTAAGTCTTGGTGGTCTGGCGTTCCAGTACCGCCCGTTCCGCCTTGCGGACACAGTCCAGGACCGGGGTGTCCCCCCTGGCGTCGCGGAACACCCCGACACCCAGATCCACCTTTTTCGGGTCGGAATCGGCGCGAAATGCGGCCATCAGGCCGAGAATCGGATCGGCGGGGACGCGGTCGAGTCGCTCAAACATGGCTGGGCATTACGTAAGTGGGGGGGCGCAAGTGTACCCGTACCGAAATCCAAGCACGAGCGCGCCCGAAGGGCGAAACTAGCCGCCCGAAAATCCACTCCAGCTCCTGAGGTGTTTCGTGAAATCAAGGCACTGCGCAGCCACAAACGCGCCCCGCTGCAACTACGCCGGCGTCGGCGCCCTCGCCGTAGGCACCATGATCCTGCTGGCCGGCGCACTGCCGGCGCAGGCCCAGACCGGTGGCAACACCACCCCGGCCCAGACCGTTACCAAGAGCAAGGCGAAGCCGAAGGCTGCCGCGGTCAACGACGTCAAGTCCGCCGGCAGTTACAGTATCGGTCTGTCGATCGGTGCGCAGCTGCATACCCTGGGACTGGGCGCGGATGCCGTCACCTATGAACGCGTGATCCAAGGCCTGCGCGACGCCCTCTCAGGCAAGGTCACTCCCGGGCCGGCCGACGGCCAGCACGTGCAGAATCTGATCGAACAGACGCGTTCGGCGATCGGCAACGCCAATAAGGCCGCGGCGGAGAAGTTCCTGGCCGAAAATGCCAAGCAGCCGGGCGTGATGACCACGGCCAGCGGCCTGCAATACAAGATCGATCGGCCCGGCACCGGCGACGCGCCGAAGGCCACCGATCAGGTCACGGTCAACTATCGCGGCACGTTGCTGGATGGCAGTGAATTCGACAGCTCCTACAAGCGCAACCAGGCCTTTACCACCGGGCTGAGCGGGGTCATCAAGGGCTGGTCCGAGGCGCTGCTGCTGATGAAGGTTGGCGAGAAGGTCGAGCTGTTCATTCCGCCGGAGCTTGGCTATGGGCAGAATTCCCCGCCGCCGCTGCCGCCGAATTCACTGCTGAAGTTCGAAGTCGAATTGCTCAGCGTGAAGCCCGGCGCGCCCGCGGCGGCGGCTCCCGCCGTGACGGGCAGCGGACCGAAGCACCCGTAAAGCAACTACGGCCGCACGAAGACGTGGCTCTGGGGTCTGATCCCCAGAGCCCGCTGCAGGTTCTCCGCCGGACAGTAGGCCGTGCCGGCGCCGGCATCCAGCGCGGGTGTCGGCGAGCCGCAGTGCTTGCAGAATGAGCGCTGCTCAGCCGGCTGGCCCGACGGCGCGATGTACTGCGTCACCTGCTCCTGCCCCGCAATCCAGCGCAGGCGTCCGGTGGGCACCGAGACATAGGTGGCGAACGCAGTGCCCTGCTGCATGCGGCAGATCGAGCAGTGGCAGTCGGACATGACATCGAACGGGCCGTCGATCTCGTAGCGCACGGCGCCGCAGCGGCAGCCGCCCTGCGCCACTTCGATTTCGCGTCGTAGCACCGATTCGGGCGCATGCGGCTCGGCCAGTGCCGCCAGCAGCAGTTCGATGAGTTCGCCATCCCACATGCGCTGCTCGGGACCCTCGCCGGCGGTGGCGGGCACTTCCAGACAGGCGAATATCATGGCGCAGGCCGAATCGACGTGCCGCAGTGCCAGCGAGCCGTCCTGCTGTCCCTTCATCAGGATTCGTTTCAGCCGGGTCAGCAGCATCAGCTCGCGCTCACGCAGCCGGCGGCGCTGCCTCTCCGGCAGATCGTCACTCACGCGAAATGACAGGAACGAGCCGCGCTCGCGCCGGATGTCCAGCGCGGCCACCAGAAACGCCGCGAGTTTTTCCAGCGCTGTGCCGGGCGCCGTCTCCCCGACCAGCAGGCTTTCCTCGAGACCCTGCGCGGTACGCGAGTAGCACTCATCCAGCAACGCCTGCAGATCCGGGTACCACTCCCACGCCTGCGACACGCTCGGACTGCCGGCTTCCTTGACAATCGCGGCCCAGCGCAGCGCACCGGGGCCCTGCCGGGCCACGACCCGCGCGACGGCATCGATGACTTCGCTGCGCGACAGGGAGTGCACCGCAGCCTTGGGCGGCAAATCGCCCTGGGGAGTCAGATCTGGATCAGTCGTCACAGCCATGACAATACCTCTGCAGGGGAATCCAGCAACATGCGTGCCAGTGCCGGGCCATGCGCCACGGGAGATTTTCCAACCAGGCCACCCGCGCTGCGCCGGTATTTGGTGCAGCCGTCCCTGGGCCGCACAGCGCCAGTGCGGCGTGCTTGATCAATCTTACGTCTTGCGGCCCTTCAAATGCAGTTCGACGGGCTCCAGATCGCGCTCATCGGGCGGCGGCGGCGAGTACTGGTACAGCCACGTTTCGGTCAACGGCTGGCCGTCGGCGGCCAGGAACAGTCGCAGGTTGATGGGCTCCGGGCTTTCATCTGTCAAATTCAGGTCAAAGATCGCGCGCCAGCCATTGAGCTCGCGGTACGGCCGGGCGGAGGCGATCTCGATCTTGCCGCGCGAGGCCGAGATCACCGGCACTACCGTGACGTGCTCACCCAGGCCCAGCAGGCCAAAATCGCCGCCGGCGAAGTCCACCACGAAGCGCCAGGAAAAGTGCGTGCGCTTCTGACCGACAATGCCGCCGATGCCGGTGCGCGTGGCACGTGCCGTCGCCAGGCCCGAGGAGACGGGTATTTCGCGGCACCAGTACAGCTTGTAGCCGAACAGCAGCTCCTGGCCCTTCTGCGGCTTGTCGGCCGGATTCCAGAACGCCACGATGTTGTCGAAGGTCTCATCGGACTTCGGGATCTCAACCAGCATGACCTGCCCGGCCCCCCAGCGGCCCTTGGGCTCCACCCAAACCGAGGGGCGCTTGTTGTAGAACGCGCCATCGTCCTCGTACTGGCTGAAGGCGCGCTCGCGCTGCATCAGTCCGAAGCCGCGCGGACTGTTGTCCACGAAACTGTTGGTGCGCAGCACGGGTGGATTCATCAGCGGCCGCCACAGCCACTCGCCGGTGCCCGCCCAGATCTGCAGTCCGTCCGAATCGTGTACCTGCGGACGCCAGTCGAAGGCCACCCGGCGGTCATTCTGTCCGTACAAGTACATGCTGGTGCCCGGGGCGATACCGATGCGGTCGATCGACTTGCGCGGGTAAAGCGCCGCATCCACATCCATGACCAGCGTATCGGCGACCTGTATCACGAAGCGGTAGGCGCCTGCCACGCTGGGCGAGTCGAGCAGGCCGTAGAGTGTCAGCAGGTCCGAGTCCTTTTGCGGCCGCTCCAGGTAGTAGGCGATGAATTCCGGGAATTCCTCCGGATAGGGCATGCCGGTGTCCACGGCCAGGCCGCGCTGCGACATGCCGTACTGCAGGTCCCCATCGATGGCCCGAAAGTAAGAGGCACCCTCGAAGGAGGCCATGTCGCTCGGCCAGTCGGTGTGGAAGTTCACCCGCAGGCCGGCATAGCCGAGGTTCTCCGGCACCTGCGCAGGCTTCAGGCCGCTGCGGCTGTAATCGAACATGTCGCGGTCGAAGCCCAGCTCCTGCACCTGGCCGTTCTCGATGACATACATGCGCACCGGCTTCTTCATCGTGAATCCCAGGTGCGAAAAGCGCACCTGGTAGCGCAGGTGATCACCGGCCCACAACGATTGATCGTTGCGGAAGCGGATGGACTGCCAGCGGTCCCAGTTCAGAGCCGCGATGACTGGCGGCAGCGCATCGGGTCGCGGCTTGTAGGCGCTGTTGCTCAGCTGCCGCGCGGTGCCCTTGAGCTTCGCGTAGTCGAAGGGCTCGGGCCTGCCCAGGCGGCGCAAACCCGCGGGCGAGGTGGCCGCGAACGCGCTTTCAACCAGCGCGGCAACCGGCACCCCTGTGGCAAACAGCGCGGCGCCGGCCCGCTGCAACATGTCTCGTCTATCCATCGGTTGGTCCTCATCCAGGCCTTCGGGTGTTGCGCACTCGGCGTGCACGCGCTGTCCTAATTCGGTGCAACTCCAGTGGCGTGTCACGGCCACGTTCACGGACAATCAGTCACTTACGCGCACTGGGGCAGCTTCCTGCGCCTGGCATCGCGTTTGCAATAAGAACTTCAAGCGTCGCTCATTGACGCGCGCGATCCGAAGGATCGCAAGGTTGCTAGCAACGCGGTGCGCGCTTGTCGTGACCCCCTCTCGGCAGGGGCGCACCGCGGTTCTTTGCTCAGTAGCTCTCATCCTGCGACGGAAATCTTCCCGCCCTCACGTCCGCCGAGTATTGACGAAAAGCCTCGGTCATCAGGTCGTGAAGCTGCGCATAACGGCGTAGGAATCTGGGAGAGAACTCCTTGTTGATGCCCAGCATGTCCTGGGTCACCAGCACCTGGCCGTCGGTGTGGGGGCCGGCGCCGATGCCGATGGTGGGAATGGTCAGCATCTTCGAGACCCGCTCCGCGACCTGCGCCGGGATCTTCTCCAGCACCATCGCAAAGCACCCCAGGTCCTGCAGCAGCTGCGCGTCGCGGACCAGCTGCTCGGCCTCGTCCTGCGCGGTGGCCCGCGCGACGTAGGTGCCGAACTTGTATATCGACTGCGGCGTCAGGCCCAGATGCCCCATGACCGGGATGCCGGCCGAGAGGATGCGCTGGATGCTTTCGGAAATGATCGCGCCGCCCTCAACCTTCACCGCGTGGGCGCCGGATTCCTTCATGATGCGCACGGCGCTTTGCAGCGCGAGCTGACTGTCGCCCTGGTAGCTGCCGAACGGCATATCAACCACCACCAGGGCCCGCGACACGGCGCGCACCACCGCCGCCGCGTGCACGATCATCTGGTCCAGGGTGATGGGCAGGGTGGTTTCATGTCCGTGCATGACATTCGAGGCGCTGTCGCCCACCAGCAGCACATCCAGTCCCGCCTCATCGAGGATGCGCGCGAAACTGTAGTCGTAGGCGGTCAGTACCGCGATCTTGCGGCCCTGCGCCTTCATCTGCGTGAGCCGGGCGGTGGTCACCGCGCGGTTGACTGCCGTGCCGCGTTGCGTTGTTTCAGTGGACATTTCTTCGCCCAGCAAGTGCAAGGGCTGCGATTCTGACAGCCTTGGGCTGTGTCCGTCGAATTGACAGCAATGTTGCGGGCAAGGACACTGGCCGGGATGATTCCCGCCCAAGACGCACTGCAGCGGTTGCGTGACGGTAACGCCCGTTTCGTCTCCGACAGCCGCAACGACCATGACGCCACCGGCACCCGCCGCCGAATCGAACTGGCGGCCCAGCAATTCCCCTTCGCCATCATTCTGGGATGCTCGGACTCCCGAGTTCCCGCCGAAATCGTCTTCGACCAGGGGCTCGGCGACCTGTTCGTGATTCGCGTCGCCGGCAATATCGTCGCGCCCTCGCAGATCGGCAGCGTCGAGTTCGCAGCTGAACGCTACGGCACCCGCCTGGTGGTGGTGCTGGGGCATTCCAGCTGCGGCGCCATCATGGCAACTCTCGAGGAACTGGGCCGCAATTCCCGTGAGCAGTCGCCGAACCTGCGCAGCATCGTCAATCGCGTGCGGCCCTCGATTCAGCCGCTGCTGTTGACCTCCCTGGCCAACGATCCCGAAGCGCTGCTGAAGCACGCGGTGCGCGCCAACATCCGCATGTCGGCCGACCATCTGCGCCACGGCTCCGAGCTGCTGGAGCAGCTCAGCCAGAACGCGGGGCTGCTCATCGTCGGCGCCGAATACAACCTGGAGAGCGGTATCGTCGAGTTCTTCGACGGCGCGGATTACTGAGCGGGCTCCATGCGCAACGGCGCCGGCGCCGGTGTCTGCAAGGTGTCGCCCCTGACCACCAGTGCGAGGTCCCCCGCCACCAGCGCGGTAGCGCCACTCCCGTGAACCAGCGCGCGGTGCATGGCGGCGAGCTCCGCGGGTGGCGAGGTCTCCTCCGGCGTCAGCAGCAGGCCGCGCCGGCGCAGCCACACGCCAACATCAACGCGGCTGGACGCCATGGTGAGGAAGGCCGACAGCAGCAGCCCGGCCAGCACCGGCATCATCCACCAGATGAAGCGCGGCGCCAGCATCAGGATCACCGCGCCCCAGATGATGCCGAGCAGGATCTGCCAGCGGTGACGGGTGAGCGCCTCGCCAAACGTCACGCCGCGATCGCCACGGTCCTGGGCGTTCCAGGTCACCGGCTTCCCGGCCAGGGTGGTGAGCACGAAAGTGGTATGAAACACCATCATCGGCGGCGCCAGCAGCATGCTGAAGATCTGCTCCAGGAACAGGCTGATGAGCAGCCGCCAGCCGCCGCCGAAGGCACGGCGGCGGGCGGAGTTCATGAACGCCAGGGTCGCACCCAGGACCTTGGGCAGCAGCAGCACGATGATGGTCGCCAGCAGCAGCGCCGCGATTTCGCCATCACGGTACTCCGGCCATACCGGAAACAGCGTGTGCGTGCCGGATTCAAAGTACTGGTAGCCGTTGACCGCCTCCTGGCAGGTGATGATGGAACTGAGCAGCAGAACCGCGAACCACATCGGCGAGGTGCCATAGGAGAGGATGCCGGTGACCATGTGCAGGCGGTTCAACCAATGCAGCTGCGGCATGATGAGGACCTTCATGTGCTGCAGGTTGCCCTGGGCCCAGCGCCGGTCGCGCGCCGCGAAGTCGATGATGTTTGAGGGCAGCTCTTCCCAGCTGCCCATGAGATCCGGCACCAGCCACACCTTGTAGCCGGCGCGGCGCATGAAGGCGGCCTCCACGAAGTCGTGGCTGAGGATCTCGCCACCCAGGGGCGCATGGCCGCGCAGGCGCGGCAGATCACAATGGGCCGCGAAAGCCTGCAGACGGATGATGGCGTTGTGGCCCCAGTAGTTGGCCTCACCGAGCTGCCAGAAAGCCAGGCCGCTGGAGAGCATCGGCCCATTGATGCGGGCGCCGAACTGCACCATGCGCGCGAACAGCGTGTCCCGGCCCACCGGCAGGGGCGCGGTCTGGATGATGCCCACGTCGGGATTGGCGTCCATGAGGCGCGCCAGGGTCACCAGCGCCTTGCCGGACATCACGCTGTCGGCATCCAGCACGATCATGTGCGAATACGCCGCGCCCCAGTTGCGCACGAAGTCGGCGATGTTTCCCGATTTGCGTGCGATGTTCTGCGCGCGTCGTCGATAGAAGATCCGTCCCTGCCCGCCGTGCTTGGCGACCAGTGCGCGCCAGGCGGCCTCCTCCGCCGCCCCGATTTCGCTGCGGCGGGTGTCCGAGAGGATGAACAGATCGAAGGCCGCGCTTTCTGCCTGCCTGGCCAGCGAACTCCAGATAGCATCAAGGCCGGCCGTCGTGCGCCTGGGATCCTCGTTGTACACCGGCATGACCAGCGCGATGCGACTGTGGATGGCGAGCCCGTCGGCGTCATGCGCCTGCATCACGCTGCGATCGCCGCCCCGCAAACGGATGATGAAGCCGGCGATGGCGGTCCAGAACGCACCGGAGATCCAGGTAAAAAGACCGAAGAACAGCACCAGGCTCATCGCCTCCAGCAGCGTCAGGCTGTTGGCGCGCAGGATGTCCAGCATCAGCAGGCTCGCGAGCAGGCTCGAGGTCAGGGTCAGACCGAAGAACAGCAGTCGGCGACGACGCGCAGTGGCCTGCATCATGTGGTGAGCTGGTAGGTCCAGGTCTCCGACAGCGATTCGCCGTAGAGCTGCAGAAAGCAGTGCAGGTCGACGGTGTCATGCGGATGCGCCGGCACGACCAGGAAGCTCACCCGCCATACCCCGTTCTCCATCACCCGTTCAACGGTCACGTTTTCGGTGGTGCCGCCGTTGGCGGTGAGCAGCGCCTTGAGGGGCTGCGAGGCATCCAGGCCCTCGAGGTCGCCGCCCGCGAAGTCGATGATGACGCGGCGGGCATCGCTGTGCGCGAGGTCACGCTGTTCGTCGGGCGTCGCCGCGGTGATCCGGGTGGCAATCGCCTTGCCACCGGGCGGCCACATCGGCGAGTCCAGATGCGCGGACAGCAGGTACGAGAACTTCAGTGGCTTGCCGGCAGTGACCGGCTGCTCCGGCACCCAGTACAGGGCGATGTTGTCGTGAATCGCCTCATCGGTCGGTATCTCGACCAGCTCCGCACCACCCTTGCCCCAGTTGCCCAGCGGCTGTATCCAGTAGCTGGGCCGGCGCTGGAAGCGCGCCACCGGATCCTGGTAGTGCGAGAAGTCGCGGTCGCGCTGGATCAGTCCGAAGCCCCGCGGCTGCTGGTCCATGAAGCGGTTGATGCGCAGTTCACGCGGATTGTTCAACGGCCGCCACAGCCACTCCCCGGCGCCGGTCTGCGCCATGAGGCCGTCGCTGTCATGTACCTGGGGCCGGTAGTCATCGAAGTGGTGTCCGGAAGGGTCCGTGCCGAACAGGAACATCGAGCTCAGGGGCGCGATCCCCAGTTTTGCGATGCTGCGGCGGGGATAGAGGGTGTTCGTGACTTCGACCTGTGTGATGCTGCCGGGTCGCACCGTGAACTGATAGGCGCCGCTGATGCTTTCGCTGTCCAGCAGGGCATACAGCGTGAGCGTGCGCTGCTCCGGATCCGTGGGGCGCACCAGCCAGAAATCGGTGAACCAGGGAAACTCTTCGCCGGCCTTGGAGGCAGTGTTGATGGCCAGGCCGCGCGCGGTCAGCCCGTACTCCTGATTGCGCCCCAGCACCCGGAAGAACGAGGCGCCCAAGAATACGATCAGCTCATCCTTGTAGCCTGGGGAATGCAGGGGATAGTGGATGCGGAATCCGGCATAGCCCAGGTCCCGTGGCAGCTTGCCCGGCTGGCGCACCACCTTGCCGAAATCGAACCAGGTGGGGTTGTAGGGCACCGGGTGGGCGACGCCGTCCACTACCTCGGAAATCCCCACGCGCCGATCGAAATTGAAGCCGCGGTGGAAGAACTGCACTTCATACAGGGACTGGTTGCGCCACAGGGCGTCAGCGCGCCGGAAGTGGATGCTCTGGTACTGATCGTAGGTCAGGTGCGCGATGCTGTTCGGCAGTTTGGCGGAACGGGGCTCATAGGCCCGCTGCGAACGCTGCTGGGCCAGCGCCTCCACATCGACAAAGCCAAACCCGGTATCAGCTGCGGGGGCGGCGCTCGCGGCCTGGACCGGGGTAACCTGCGCCGCGGCAGCGGAGGCCGAACTGCCCTCGGCCGCCGCTAGCGTGCGGTCGAACATTCCCGACAGGCCCTCGCGCGGACGCGCGACACTGCCGGCAGGCGGCGGGGAACGCGAGTGGTCGCCCAGAACATAGGCTCCCACCAATGCCAACAGCACGATCCCGCCGACTATCCAATGACGCGCACGCACTCGAATCTGTCCTTAGTGAAAAGTCGGAATCTGCGGGTCATACATGGTGGTAACCCAGTGTAAGTATATGTTACGCAGTGACGGTGGGAGCGGGGCGACGGATCAGGGCATTCTGGGCCTGCCAACGCTGGGCCGGGTCCATGTCCACCAGGAAATGGACCTCACCCGCGCTGAGCGTCGCCACCGGCAGTCCGTCGCGATACAGCACCCGATTGGCGGTCAAAGCGGGCACGCGCGCCCCTGCCAACAGATAGCCACTCAGGTTGAGCGGGTCGGCCGCCGACAGGGAGACGAGCTGGTCCTGGTGGGGTTTGCGACGGATCTCGCGCAGCGCGCCCACGGCTTCGGGCAGCGCGAACTGTTCGCCCGACAGCCCGGCGATGAAGCGTCCGCCGCGGATCTCGCCGCGCGCCTCGAGACGGCGCAGGCACACCACCAGTTCGCGCCAGGGCGGGAGCCATGTCGCCTCGGCCCGCGACAGTTGCCAGCACATGAGGCCCCAGCGCTTCAGCAGCGTACGCACCACTTGTTCCACGACGGCCTCGCGGACCTCGCCGGGCAGGCGGCGCACCCACGACCAGCGCCCGGAGTCGGCCATGCCAAACAGCGCTACGC
>JBARBG010000131.1:0-30497 GCA_049792815.1 Steroidobacteraceae bacterium
AAGCAGGGCGGCCGGACCAAATGACTCAAGACCAATCGCTCCGACGATGTGGTCCTCATCCTCCGCGACCCAGAATCGCAGACCCGCGGCGGTATGAAGGTCCTCGATAGGCAAGTGCGCTGCGGACAGGAGATCCCGCACCGGTTGGAAGTCCGCCACGGTCGATGCACGTACCGCGACTGTCCTAGATCCGGTCATGCGCGTTGCCGCGTGGTCAGCAGGGCCTCGCTCACGGCCGGGGTACATTCCAAACCGCACCCTTGGTCACCGACTTCGCAGCAGTTCTCGGTCAGATACCCGATCAGCTGGTTCATGTGACTGAAGTTGGGACGGTAGTAGAGGAAGCGTCCATCACGGCGCACATCAATCAGCTTGGAGCGCTGCAGCTGCTTCAGATGAAACGACAGTGTCGAGGCGGCCACGTTGAGCCGCTCGCCAAGCTGGGTCGGCGTGTATCCCGCCGGGCCTCGCTTGACGAGGGTCCGGAAGATCGCGAGACGAGATTCCTGGGCGAGAGCGGCCAAGCTTTCGATAATTTCCTTCGATTGCATAGTTCGACAACTATAGAAATATAAAGTATTGGTCAAGGCGGACCGGGAGCAGAGTCTTAGCGGGAAAGATGAAACCGAGGGGCGGGTCTTTGGGGGTGGGTGATCACACAGCGCGTGGAGCAGTCCCGCAACGGCTGGCTCAGTTGTGCGCATTTCCGATACTGACGTCCGGCAAAGAGTCGTCGTTGGTTCTCTGCTTGGGCGTAGATTTGGGTTGGATGCCGGCCTGGCATTGCGGTCCTTCTATGGGATGGCGTTCGGCCCACCGTATTGCAAGGTGGCGTCATGCTGCTCACTGATATATTCAAAGTATATTCCGTGCGGCAAAACGCGCTCGACGGTGCAGTCCGGCCTCTGCACAAGGAATTCAGACTCGCACGGTTGGACCAGCACCCACTGAGGGACGCCGTGTTCGTCGATCACCTCATGGGAGTGCTGGCCAATCCATTCCAGAGTGTGGGGCTTCTTATATAACGGCAGGAAGCTGGCGCTACGATGAGGGCGATTCATCGCCCGACCGGCTTCGACACGTGCGCGCTCAATCACATCCGATGCCACATCGGCGATTTCGTTCCACCGGTCTACATTAATAGGCGCCGATGGCTCGGGAGGCGGCAAAAGAGTGACAACACTTGGAATAGTGGATGGCTGCAACTCCGCCACTTCGACTTTCGGAGGTTTTAGATATAAAGATCTAACTGTGGGACGGCCGCTCCGCTCGCGCGAACCTGTTTCAGCGCTGCTCGTTGAAAAGAAAAAGAGGGTTCCGACATCTAGGTCAAGGCTCTGCCTTTTCGGCGGAGGTCTTATCACCCATATCAGTATTACAACGACAACATGCCCAAGGCCTACAATGACCGCTGTTATAACGCGATTCCGCATTCAGTCGCTTTTTTGCCGCGCGAACGAAATGGGCCAACTTGAACCCTATGACTGCGCAGAGCGCTTTTAGTTCATGACTTCTGAGGGAGATGCCACCTTTCGATGGCGAAACGCCGTACCGCATGAGCTCAGGCCATGAGATCGATCAGGCTCCCCAGCATCTGATCCGACGCGGCCAGAACTTTCGCGGAGGCCTTAACCGACAGTTCTTGTTGTAGCGAGTCGACCAGTGCGCCGGTCAAATCCCCGCCCGACCCGGTGACTGTCTGGGCGATCACCTGCGTGTCCTGGTTCAACCCCGCGATGCCTCGGGCAATGCCGAGTTGCGCGCTCTGGGCGGCATCGGGAATGTTCGACGTCAGGGAAAGTTCGTTCATGATTAGCTCCGCTGCCGAGGATACGCAATCCGCAACGCCAAGCGCACCCTCACTGCCAGTCCGCGCGCACTGCGTCACACGTGGGTGGATTTGCCCGAGGTTATTGTAAAGCTGCCCGGAAGCCGATGGGGCGCAGGGCAGCAGGCGGTCACAATCCCATTGACCTATCGCAGATTGGGATCCTGCCGCGTGACCGTGATATGTTGCGGTCAAGATTGCCGGGTAACTAACAATGCGGCATGCTGATTCCGGTCCCCCCTCGGGTCGGAAACATGTCCAAAGTGCTGCCGCCTTCAGCGCCCGCTAACGATGACCAGGCCGACGCCTCGCCCGCGGCGCAGGAGCTATTGTTCGCCTCGCTCTACGCCGATCTGCGCCGGATTGCCGACCGCGAGCTGCGGCGGCACCCGGGCAACAGCGTCAGTCCGACCACCCTGGTCCACGAGGCCTATCTAAATATCGGCGGACGTGCCGTCAACTTCGAGAACCAGGCGAAATTCCTGGGTTACGTTGCGCGCGCGATGCGCGGGCTACTGATCGACTTTGTGCGGCAACGTAACTCCTTGAAGCGTGGCGCGGGGTTCGAGATCACGCACCTGACGACTCATCACGGCGGCGAGTTGGCGGATGGCCCGGTGCTGGTGCGCTTGTCCGAGGCGCTCGATGTGCTGGCAAAGATGGATCCCCGGCTCGCCGAGGTGGTCGATCTGCGATACTTCTGTGGCTTTTCATTTGCAGAGATTGCGAGGCTCCGCGGCGCATCGGAGCGCACCGTGCAGCGCGACTGGGAGAAGGCGCGACTGCTGCTGTACCACGAGATCGAACTGCCCTGAACGGTGAGGCGTCATGAGTAGCCCGCTGCGCCAATTGACTGCCGAGCAGTTCTCAAGAATCTCCCAATTGCTGGATGAGTCGCTCGAGCTGGCGCCGGATTCACGTCACGCGTGGCTCGCCGATCTCGAACTGCGGGATCCTGAGGCAGCGGCCCTGCTGCGCCGCCTGTTCGCATCACAGAGCGAGAGCGAGGGGGCTTTGTTTCTCAGCGCGGGCGGGCATATGGCCGCGGCGCTGGCCTCGGCGCTCCCTGCCGATACCGCGCTCATCAATCGACACTTCGGTCCGTACCGGATTCTCTCGCTGCTCGGACGCGGCGGCATGAGCACCGTCTGGCTCGCGGAGCGCGTCGACGGTCTGTTCACCCGCAAGGTGGCATTGAAGCTCGTACATCCGATTCTCGGCCCGTTGCTGACCGAGCGCTTTAGCCGCGAGCGCGAGATTCTCGCGAGCCTCAGCCACCCTCACATCGCGCGGCTGTTCGATGCCGGCATTGCCCAGGACGGCCAGCCGTACCTTGCGCTCGAATTTGTTGCGGGCACGACGTTGACGCAGTACTGCGACGAGCATGCGCTCGATATCGCGACGCGCGTGGAGCTGTTCCGACAGGTGCTCAGCGCCGTGCAGTACGCCCACGCGCATCTGGTTATTCACCGCGATCTCAAGCCCTCCAATATTCTGGTGACCGAAGACGGTCAGGTGCAGCTGCTGGATTTCGGCATCGCCAAACTACTGAGCAGCCGGACCACTCGCGAGACCGAGCTGACTCAGCTTGGCGGCCGCGCGCTGACGCCCGATTACGCGGCCCCGGAGCAGATTGTAGGCGGCCCGATCACGACGGCGACCGATGTCTACTCGCTCGGCGTCATCCTCTATGAGCTGCTGGTCGGCGAGCGTCCCTATCGTCTCAAGCGCGATTCCCGCGGGGCGCTTGAGGAGGCGATCCTGGAGGCCGAGCCGGTGGCACCCAGTCGCGCCCCACTGAGCGATTCGATCGCGGCTGCGCGCCACTGTACGCCGCGAAAGCTCAGCAAGGCGCTTGCGGGGGACATCGACACCATCGCACTTAAGGCCCTCAGGAAGGCCCCCAATGAGCGCTACGCGACCGCGAATGCGTTCGATGAGGACATCGCCCGCTTCCTGCGCGGTGATGTCGTGCTCGCGCAGCGCGACAGTCTTGCCTATCGGGTGGGCAAGTTCGTGCGCCGGCATCGGCTCGGAGTCGCGATGGGCGCGGTTCTGATCGCGACGCTGGCTGGCGGCTTGGCCGCGGCCAGCCATGAGGCGAGGCTCGCCGCCGCGCAGCGCGATCAGGCGCTGCGGTCCGAGCGGCAGCTGCTGACGCAGGCGGCCGCCGCGCATCTGAAGAGCGGTGACAGCAGCGGTGCGATGGGGATCATGATCGAGGTGCTGGCGCAGCACGGCGGCGAGTCCGCCGAGGCGCTCAATGTGTTTCAGGCAGCGCGCGCAACGGACACCGGGGTGCTGGCACTCGTTGGACACACCGCTACGGTCAACTATGCGAGCTTCTCGCCCGATGGCACGCGCGTGGTCACGGCCGCGATGGATCATACGGCACGCATCTGGGACGCCGAAAGCGGCCTGGAGCTGTTGCGGCTCACGGGGCACACCGAACCACTGACGGCCGCTGAGTTTTCACCTGACGGCCGGCGGGTGATCACGGCCAGCGTTGATGGCACCGCGCGCCTGTGGGATGCAACCAGCGGGCGTGAATTGCATGCATTTCGCGCGCAGGGCGATCATCTCAATACGGCCACATTCTCGGCCGACGGTCGACGAATCCTGGTTGCATCGGACGATCACGCGGCGTACCTCTGGGATATCGACAGCGGCGCGCTGGTTCGCAAATTCACGGGGCACTCGGACCGAGTCGCCTCGGCGATGTTCTCACCCGACGGCCGCCTCATTGCGACGGCCTCTGATGACAAAACCGCGCGAATCTGGGATGCAGCCTCGGGACGGGTGCTGCGTGTCCTCAGAGGACACCGTAACCGCGTCTGGTTCGCAACGTTTTCGCCGGACGGTCGGCGACTCGTGACGGCCTCGTACGACAAGACTGCGCGCGTGTGGGAGGTCGCGACGGGCCGCGAGCTGCTGCAATTGCTCGGGCACACCGCGCAGGTGGCCTCAGCCACGTATTCCCCCGACGGCCGTTACATCGCGACTGCAGCGGTGGATGCAACCGCGAGGATCTGGGACGCGGCTACCGGCCAGCTCGTGCGCACGCTCAGTGGCCACACCGATCGGGTCTGGTACGCGGCCTTCTCGCCTGACAGCCGGCGCGTGGTGACCTCGTCGGATGATTTCACGGCTCGCATCTGGGAGATCGCGCCGCGCGCCGAGCTTCATGTTCTTCGTGGTCATTCGGCCGCGGTCAACGCGGCGCGCTTCACGCCCGATGGCCGCCTGGTCGTGACGGGCTCTGACGACACCACCGCCTGCGTCTGGGACGCTGCGACCGGTCGCGAATTGCGGTGCTTCAGCGGCCACACGGGCCCAATTCAGGCCGCAGCTCTTTCACCGGACGGCCGCTACGCGGTGACGGCATCGGGCGACCGAACTGCGAGAATCTGGGAGATTGCCACGGGACGCGAGACTGCGAAATTCAATCATGACGACCAGGCGACTGCGGCTGCCTTTGCCCACGACGGCCGGCGCGTCGTGACGGCCTCGAGCGATCGCACGACCCACGTCTGGAACGCCGCCGATGGGCGACAGCTCGCCGTGCTTCGCGGTCACACGGATCTGATCAACTCGGCCGCGTTTTCGCCCGACGACTCCCGCATCGTCACGGCATCGAGCGATCAGACCGCCCGCATCTGGGACTCACGCAGCGGCCGGGAGTTGCTGCTGCTGCGCGGGCACACCGGACAGCTCTACTCGGCGGAATTCTCCCCCGACGGCCGGCGCATCGTGACCGCGGCCAGTGACCAGACGGCGCGCCTATGGGATGCACAGAGCGGCGCCGAGCTGCAGAGGCTCGAGGGCCTTTCGGAGAACGTTTCCGCCGCGGGTTTCTCGCCCGACGGCCGGCGGGTCGTGCTGTCGGTCAATGACCGCACGGCGCGCATCTGGGACCTGGCGAGCAATAAGCAGGTCGTGGCGTTCTCCGGGCACCTCGAAGCGATCGAGTTCGCAGCCTTTGCGCCTGATGGGATTCGCATCGTGACGGCCTCGGACGATACCACCGCGCGTATCTGGGATACGCGCGCACCGCCGCTGCAGACTCAGATCGACTGGGCGGCGGCCGCGCAATTCGACCCGCTTTCGCGCACTCAGCGCGCAGCACTGGGGCTGCCCGAGCCGACCGACGTGCGCGCCTGGACGGCCGCGCACACGACCTGCGATGAATTGGCCGGTGCGGCCTATGATCCGGACCGGCGTGCACCCGGTGTGGATCAGATCGAGCCCGAACCCGCGATCGCGGCCTGTGCACGCGCAGTGAGCGGTGAGGGCTCCGCTCGCGCGCATTACGAATATGGGCGCGCGCTTGCGGCCGGGGGGCAGGGAAGCGCTGCCCGGGGCGAATTTGAGCAGGCGTTCATGAGGGGCTACCGGGTCGCCGGCATTGAGCTGGCGCGGCAGCTCTTGCGGCAGCCCGCTGCCCAATCGGAAGTGGGACGCGCGCTATCACTGCTCGAGCAGGCCTCGCAGCAGGGTGTGGCCGTGGCCGCCTTCGAGCTCGGCGGAGTCTTTGAGCATGGCGTGCACGTGGCCACGAAGGGCGGAACGTTTGGGTTGCGCGCCGACCAGAATCTGGCGTGGAACTGGTACCGCCGCGGCGCCGACCTTGGCGAGCCTGGTGCACTCGCGCGCTTCGGCCAGAGAGCGGAGGAAGCCGCACGTGCGGTCAGCGAAGCCGCAGAGCGCCAGCGTCGCCGACTCGAGGCGTTCCGGTACTATGCCGCCGCCAGCGAGCGCGCGCGTCGCGAAGGCTGGCCGGATGAGACCTGGCGCAACTGGCGCCGGCGCCGGGCCTCGCTCGCGCGGCTGCTGGCTCTCGAGGGCAGCGTGGACGAGGTGGCCAGCGCCTACGACGCTGTGCTAACGGGAGTGCTAACGCGCTAAAGCGCATTCAGGAATGCGATCAGGGCAGACTTCTGGCTCCCCGTTAGGTTCATCTGAAAACGTTGGTTGTAGAAGTTGACCACCTCGAGCAGGCTCGCGGCGGCGCCGTTGTGGAAGTAAGGCGCCCGCGCAGCGAGCCCGCGCAGGATTGGGCCTTTGATGCGGTTGAGGTCGCTGCAGTTGCCGCTGACGAGCGCCTTGCCCGGATCGGTGGTGTAGAACGAGGCCGGCTGACCCGCATTGAATGGATTGGGGCAGCCATTGATCAGGTACACAGGCAGATTCGGCATGCTGAGCTGCGCCAAGGCGGCCGCGATCGCCGGGTCGCTCTCAAGGCCCGGCAACGCGCTATGACTGGTGCCGATATCCAGCGGCAACGGCAATGAGTGATCGCCGACGTTGGGTGCGTCGTGGCAGGTCGTGCAGTGACCGACGAACGATGTGGGCCTGCCAAGCGCCGGATTGTCATTGAGTCCGCGTACGTTAGTGATGGTAATGGGCAGACTGTTGAACAGCGCCTCGCCAGCGGCAATTTCGCGGCGTGCCGCGTTGCGCACGGAGCCAAGGAAATCGAAGGCTTGCGGCAGATTGGCCCAGGGCGCGAACAGCTGCATCGAGTCGGAGTTGAAGCTTGCCCCTGTCGGATCGGCCCCGAGCGAATCGTTGATCCCTGGATAATAGGGCAAGCCTGCGGTATTGACGGCACCGCCGTTGGCGCCGTCCTGGTCCAGGCCACCTGCGAAAAAATCGTAACCTTGGGCGGTGTAGAGTCCGAGCTCGAAATTGACGATGTCGGACAGCTCGCTGGCGCTGGGTGCTTGGGCGGCCTGGGCGTGCTCGAGGGTCGCATCGATGGCCTGGTGCGTGAGGTCAGAGATCAGATTGGCGCGGAAGGTCGCGGCCAGGGTCAGCGGCACGATCGTCTCGCGTCCATCGAACATGACGGCACTCAGAAACGATAAATTGGTGGTCGGAAGAGGGCGGCGATAAACCGAGACCTCCGGCTGTCCCGTGTTCTCATTCGGCGCTATCGCGCAGCCGTAAGGATCGTGAATGACGCTGATCGTGAACTGAGGCTCGGCAGGCGGCGGCGGCGTGAGCGGCATTGGGATGCGGATCAATCCGGCCTGCAGCAACAAACTGTGGCTGGCCGGTAGGTTGGTCTGCGCACTTGGGCAGTTCGCGCCATCGATTGGCGCGAACAAAGCGTCGCGGCCGCCACCGCTGAAGAAACGCGCGCGCACACCTGCGACACTAAGCCCAAATGCCTGGCTGGCGACGTGGCACGTCGAGCAGCTGCGACCATTGGTACCGAGGCTCTCAAAGAACGCGCCGGTCGTCGCGATCGAGCCATTGTCGCTATAGGTCGCGATCGCACCGGTCGGATCGAGCAGACTGCTGGAATTGGACGTCCCGTCGGCACTGCTCGCAACCGCCGGCAAGAACGCTGTAAGCCAAGCAACAGCCAGCGCGCTGGCCGCGACGGTCGATTTTGTCGTCATATTGACTCCCCGAGGGCTCGTATTGGTCATTCCTTACTGATAGATCGAAATTCCGGCTCGAGATACGACATCACTGTCCGCTTTCGGCGGTGGGGGACTCTCGGCAACGACACCAGGAGTAGCCTTCGGGCCACAGGAGGTCACGGTCCCAAAGCGGTCGTCCGACGGATCAGCCGATTCGGCGGATCGAACACAACGTCCGGCAGCCGCCCGCCCAAGTCGTTCAGATCGCCGGTCCGGGCGACTTGAACGCAAATGCAAAGAATGCCGCGAAACCGAGGCAGGCGAATGCCACCAGGTAATTCCATGCGAGCCGCTCTTTCAGGAATAAGATTGCGAATAACACAAAGACCGCGATAGTGATCACCTCTTGGATGATCTTGAGCTGGAAACCCGAGAAATGCTCAAACCCGAAGCGGTTGGCGGGCACAGCCAAACAATATTCGAGCAACGCAATACACCACGAAACAAGAATTGCCTTCCAAAGGGGCCAGTCATGACCGTATTTCAGGTGCCCATACCATGCGAAAGTCATGAAAACGTTTGACAAGCTTAAAAGGAGAATGGTGTTCATTGGTGGCTATTCGCGAATCGTTGGAGGGTGTGAGGCGGAACCATAAACAGGGTGCTTACAAACTACCGGACAGCAGCCGTTCCACGCTGAACAGGTCGATTGGGCGATCGGTTTTCCGATCGATTGCCAGATCCGCCAGGATTTCACCCATGACGCTGGCGAACTTGAACCCATGACCCGAGCAGGGCGACGCGATCACCAGCTGCGGCGCCTGGGGATGCAGGCCGACCACGAAATGTCCGTCTTGGCTGCGGGTGTAGATGCAGGCGCTGGTGTTGACGAGTGGACCGGCGGCGGCAGGAACATAGCGGCGGATGAGCCCCTGCAGGTATTCGACTTCCTGCTGGGAAACCTCGGCCCGGGCCTGTTCGGCAGAGGAGAGTTCACCGCCGCTAAGGTGTGAGGCGACCTTTACTCCGGTGCCGCAGACGTTGGGCAGGCCGTAGACCAGATCCGAAGCGGTCTGGAAGAGGAAGGCGGGCATGCGGTCCGGGCCAACCGGCGTCGGCTGCGGCGGCTGGAACCACACAAGCGGTTGGCGGGTCAGGCGCAAGTGTGCCGCGACATCGGGCAATAGGTCACCGATCCAGGCACCCGCCGCGACCACAGCCGATCCCGCCTCGATCCGCTCACCGCCTTCCAGCACGATCTGAACCCTTTCACCCACGGGTTCGACGGCAATGACGCGGGTGTTTAGCCGAACGCTCGCGCCGTGGGCCTTCGCTCCCGCGACGAACAGACGGATCGCCTTTTCGGGCAGCAGGGCGCCGGCGTCAGACTGGAAGATCACGTCCCAGTCGGCCGGCAGGTCAAAGGCAGGGAAGCGCGAATTGGCCTCGGTCGCAGTAAGACGCTCGCTGCGTAAGTTGTGCTGCGTGGACGAGCGCCAGGAATCCACCACCAGCGACGCGCCGGGAAAACCGGCCTCGATCAGGCCTGTGATGATCAGGACCTTCTCGCCACTCGCCACCTCAAGGGCGCGCCAGCGCGCGTAGGCTTCCTGCACCAGTGGCACATAAGAGGGATCCTCAAAATAGGCCAGACGGATGAGACGGCTTTCGCCAAACGAGGCGCTGCGACTGTGCCCGGGCTCATAGCGATCCACGCCAAGGACGCGCAGGCCGCGCCGGGCCGCGGCATAGATGCTGGCGCTTCCCATGGCGCCAAGACCGATCACGGCGACGTCAAAGCTCCGCATCAGGTCTCCATTTCAGGGCTTTCGCCTACTCCGGCGAGCGAGCCAGGCTTTCACGCGCTCGCAACTGCCAGGCGCTGGCGAGGCCCTTCATGTCCTGCAATCGTTCAAGCTCAGTTTGAGTCGCCTTGCCATGCGATATGAGTTCGATCAGTCGCGCGAACGGAAAGTCCGGATTCGGACGCTCGTCAAGTTGCACCACGTCGCCGGTCGTGATGACCCCCGGATCGAGAACTCGATAATACCAACCGGCGCGACCCGTCCTTATCATTGCCTTTGGCATGAACTTGTCATCGAAGCGCAGGGCGAGCTTGAAACAGGGTTGGCGCGGCTGACAGACCTGCAGGCGGCTGCTTCCGATGCGATGCACATCACCGGCACACAGATCGGACTCCTGAAGGCCTGCGATGCAGAGATTTTCACCGAAGCCGCCCGGAACGAGCACTGCGGCATGCTGCGGATATTCGCGACGCCAGGCGGCGTAGTTGGCGAAAGGATAGGCGTAGACCGCCTTCTCAGGACCCCCGTGCACCGACAGGTCTGCCTGCGCGTCACCCTCGAGGCCCAGGAGCGTCACCTTCACCGGTTCCTGGACCGGCTGTTTCACAAACGCGCTCGGCACGCCTTCGGGACCGAGCGGTGCGACCTTGCCGACATGAATTGAGACAACGCGAGGGGGGTGCATGATCTACCGATGGTATGCGAATCGCACATCCCTTCAAATCCCGAGATGCCAAGAAAATGGCGGAGCCCTCGCGGACTCCGCCATTCCTGCTCGAGCGCCACTAACTGCAGACCAAGATCATCTGCACAGCAACTACATCGAAGCGTCCTTCCGTTGGACTCGGTCGCGCGCGTGGCGAGAGCCTGCGCGCATCCCTCAACGGCTGCCTGGCCAGTACGGGATTTCGACTAGCGATTCACCTCGCCACCAACCAGCATCCGTAGAGACGCGATCGAACCAACGTTTATGTGTGTCACTTGGATCACCTCCTTTAGTTGCCGTGGGCTCACCATCGGCGCGTGCCGCCCACCAAAGCCGCGCCCATCAAGTCGCTGACTTGGAATTTACCATAAAGATTCTCATCAGTCCTGGGCCTGGGGCATGCTCTGGGCGCACACGCCAGGGGGTTTTCCATGCGCTCACGAGCACTCGGTGGAATCGTGTGCCTAAGGCTCGGTCGAGTGTCAGGCGTTGCCTCAGACGATGCGCAACGTCGGGTCGATCGCGGCCGCCCAGGCGATGAGCCCGCCCTCCAGGTGCGACAGTTCCGGGAGGCCTTGCCGGGAGGCGATTGCACAAGCCTGGAGGCTGCGCGCACCACTGCGGCACATGAACACCGTCGGACCAGCGCGTGCCGAGGACCATTCCATGCGCTCGATCTGCGCAAGCGGCACTGAGACCGCGCCTGCCAAGTGCCCCGCGTCGAACTCCAGCGGCTCGCGCACGTCGATCATTCGCACCGGTGGGCCGCCGTGATCGGCCTCCTGAAGCAGTGCGAAAAGCTCGCTCGGTAATAGTCGGCGCAGCGAGCGGGGCGCTCCTTGACGGAACGGGTCCGCGTCTGCGGGCACTGTGATCCGCGGCGCAACGCCGCAAACGGCACAGTCCGGGCGGCGTTCGAACGGGAACTCGTGGAAGCGCATCTCGAGCGCATCATAGGTGAGCAGGCGCCCGACCAAGAGGTCGCCGAGACCCAGGATCAGTTTGATCGCTTCCGTAGCTTGGATTGTGCCAAGAACGCCGGGCAGAACGCCGAGCACGCCGGCTTCCGCGCAGCTCGCAATCTGCGCCTGGGCAGCATCCGGGAAGAGGCAGCGGTAGCACGGCCCGCGGCCGGGAACGTAGGTCATCGCCTGGCCTTCGAAGCGGTGGATCGCCGCAGAAATGAGCGGCTTGTGCAAGATCACGCAGCTGTCGTTGACGAGATAGCGGGTACCGACACGGTCGCTTCCATCGATGACGACGTGGTATTCACTGACGATGGCGCCGACATTCGCGGCGCAAATCTCGAGCTCGTGCGCGACAACCTCAACGTGTGGATTGAGCTCCAGCAAACGGTCACGCGCGGCCGCCACCTTCGGTCGAGCAACATCATCCGTGTCAAATAGGATCTGCCGCTGCAGGTTCGACAGCTCAACCTTGTCGCAATCGACGAGACCAACTGTGCCGACTCCAGCGGCAACCAGATACAGTACGGCCGGGGAGCCCAGTCCGCCGGCGCCGACGACAAGCACGCGCGCCGCGCGCAGCTTTTCCTGGCCAGCACGTCCCACTTCGGCGAGCAGTAAGTGCCGGCTATAACGCTCGTGCTCGGACGCGCTCAGCTCCATGTCTCAGCCACCGCTGAGCGCGCAGATCAAGTGCAGCACGTTTTCCGCACCCATTGGCTCAGCCACTTTACGGATTTCACGGTTACCGGCGTAGAGGCGAATATGCGGTCGGATACCATCCTGTTCGTCGATCATTCGAAAGCGAATACCGGGAAAGCGTCGGTCCAGATCGGCCAGCAGTTCGGCCACACTTGCACCCGAGGCGTTCACGGACGCCGCGCCGCCGGTGTAAGAGCGCAGGGGACTTGCAATCCTGACCGTACAAGTCATGTTCGACTTCCGCCGCCCCCTACATCGCCATCGTGACCGAGTAGATCTCGGGCAGATACTGCGCGATCCGTCGCCATGACTCCCCGCCCTTGGAGCTTGCCCAGACCTCCCCGCCGGTCGTGCCGAAAAACAGGCTCGGGGAGTCGTGGCCATCGCTGCACATCGCCTGCCGCAGAACAGTGAGCCAGGCGTTTTTCTGCGGCAGCCCGCGGGACTGGCGTCGCCAGGAGCGACCGCCATCGCGGGTCTGATACACCGCCGGCTTGCCACCAACCGAGGTTCGCGGCCATACCGTCGTTCCGTCCATCGGGACGACCCAGGCCACCTCCGGATCGCGTGGGTGGAGCACGATCGGAAATCCAATGTCGCCCACTGACTTCGGCATCGCACGGCCGATACGGCTCCAGGTGCTGGTAGGCCGGTCCAACCGGTAGATGCCGCAATGGTTTTGTTGATAGAGCCGGTCCGGGTGTCGTGGGTGCATCTCGACGCGATGTGGGTCGTGGCCGTATGGAACCGTCGGATCCGGCAGGAAGTCGGCCGCGATGCCGCTATTCAGCGGCGCCCAATCGCGGCCGCCGTCCAGCGACTCGAAAACGCCACCGACCGAGATCGCAACATAGAGGTGCCGCGCATCGCGAGGGTCGACGAGAATCGAGTGCATAAGCTCGCCATCCGGTGTGCCAAAACCCGGGGCCCATTTCTCATACATCGCGTGGTCATTGAAGCCGCTGACCGGTTTCCAGTGATCACCGGCATCCTCCGACCGAAAGAGTCCTGCGGGGCTGGTACCGGCATACCAGGTGCCCGGCTCAGAGGAATGCCCTGGTGTCAGCCAGAAGACTCGCGCCACCGCGCGGGCCTTTTCACCCTCGGTAATCTTCCGGAAGGCGGGTGGCTGCGCCGCTTCCGTCCACGTGCGACCGCGATCCGCGGAGCGAAATACCGTCGGCCCAAGATGACCGGTCTTCGCCGCGGCCAGCAGCCGCTTTGGATCGCTCGGATCCTGCACGACGTGGTGGATGATGTGGCCGAGGAACTGGGGACCGCTAAGCCGGAAGCTGCGCCGGCGGCCGTCCGGGCGCAGGGCGAAGAGGCCCTTTCGGGTACCGATCCAGAGGGTATCTGCCATGCGCCAAGCATCCCTTTGCCAAGGCAATGCCGTCAACCCCTGGCTGCGGTATTGCGGCAAACGGCGAATTCGGCCGTCGAGGGACGCGGCGACGACCCTTACTGTATTGGCCCGAGGAAATCGCGTTTGCCAAGCTCAACGCCATTTTTCCGCAATAGCGCATAGGCCATGGTCATGTGGAAGAAGAAGTTCGGCAGCACGAAATTCGTAAGATAGTTGAGTCCAGTGAACTTCAAGGTCGTCTGCGGGAACTGCAATACGATCTCCCGCGTCTCCGCATTCACCATTTGCTCGGGTTTAACGCTTTTGATGAAGGCGAGTGTCTTGTCCACCCGCGCCTTGAGCTCAGCGATCGTGGCCTCGGTGTCCTCGTGCTTGGGAATATCCATGCCGGCAAGACGGGCGGCGGCGCCCTTGGCCGTGTCACAGGCGATCTGGACCTGGGCCGACAGCGGCAACATGTCGGCGATGAGGCGAGTGGTCGGGAGCACGTTGGGTGCCACCTTTTTCGCCTCGGCGTGAGCGGCTGCCTTATCCAGGATGGCGCCAAGATTGTTGAGGCTTAAAGTGAAGATCGGAATGGAAACTTCATACACTGAAATCGACATGGCGTACTCCCGAGGTCTGACAAAGGACTGACCGGCATCTTAGCGAGTATTTATGACGGAGTGGGGTATGGGCTACCCCTGCGCTGCGGCACGGATCCATAGTTCTAAATAAGATGCACTATATTTTATAACTAATTGACTAATATGGATTATAATTCCATTCAGTGCCGCGTGATACCTGCTTAACAGACAGGCTCCAACGGATCCGCCATTGTCGGGCCGTGCGGGAGAGGGCCTCTACAGGCACGGCTCAAAGGAACGCATGTTGAAGTCCGCGGCGCAATCCGGACCCAGTGGAGAACTGTTGTGAAGTTCCTGCCGCTGGTGTGGGCGGGCCTGTGGCGCAGGCCGGTCCGCGCGACTCTGACGGCACTGTGTATCGTCATCGCGTTTGTGCTGTTGGGGCTACTGGAGGGCGTAAACGCCGGCTTTGCGCGTGCCATCGCCAGCGCACACCGCGAATTTCTCGTCACCAACACTCGCGTACGCGGCGGAGCACCGATGCCAATTGCCGCTCTGGCGACGATACGGAGCATGCCCGGCATCGCCGAGGTCGCGCCCCGAGCCTATTTCGTTGGCAACTACCGGAACCCCAGTCCCAAATACTCTGTCGTCGCCCTTGCGACCGATCCTGACATTTTCTTCCGTCTTTTGATTGGCATCAAGGTCGAACGCAGTGCCGTCGAGGCCCTGGAGGAGACCCGAAACGGCATGCTGGTGACACCCCCGATGCTGGAGCAGTTCGGCTGGAAGGTCGGGGACACCATCCCGCTGCACTCACCGGCGGCCAGGACTGACGGCAGTTCGGACTGGTTCTTCCACATAGTGGGAACCTTTGATACGCCGCTGGCGCCCAATCCGTCCTACTTCGGGGTGATCAACTATGCGTACTTCAACGATTCCCGGACGGTGGATCGCGATACCTCCGAGATGTTCTATATACGGATAAAGGATGCCAACCAGGCGGTCGCCATGGCGGCGGCCATCGACAAGATATTCGCCAACTCGGCGCACGAGACACGAACCCGCTCACAACAGCAGCGCGCGGAGGCGCAAGCCAAACAAATGGGCGACGTGGAGTTCTTCACCGATGCGATCGTCGGCGCAGTGTTGTTCACGCTTGCCTTCCTCACCGGAAACTCGTTGCGCCAGGCCCTGCAGGAGCGTGCACGTGAGTTTGGGGTGCTGAAGTCCCTCGGGTATTCAGACAGGGGCATCCTGGGGCTCGCCTTCGCCGAGGCGCTCATGCTCTATCTGCCGCCTGCGGCACTGGGACTTTTGATCGCCCGTGTCGTTGCACCCTTGGCCAGCCAGGACATTGGATCGATCTTCGTCTCAGTGCCCGTCGCAGCGGCCGGTTTGGCATGTGCTGCGGGCCTCGCTTTCCTGGGGGCGGCCCTGCCGGCCTTTAGGCTGGCACGAATGCCGATCACAGCGGCGTTGCGCAAAGGGTGATCAGTTGACCCTGATGAGACAGATTTGGGCGCTCACAACCATGAGCCTGCGCGACATTCCGCACCGGTTGGGGAACTCGCTGGTGATCGTCGTGGGCATTGCTGGCGTCGTTGCGGTCCTGATACCCGTCCTGGCCATGTATCAGGGCTTTCGTGCGACCATCGCCAGCGACGGGCGCCCGGATCGCGCCATCGTACTGTCCCGCGAGGCGACGGAAGAGTACGACAGCTCGCTCTCCCGGGAGACTGTCGCCACCATCGTCAACTCCCCGGGTGTGCGGCACGATGCGCGGGGCTCGGCGATTGCGTCGGCCGAAATCGTCCTTACGGCTCCCGTCTCCAGATTGAGCGATCATTCCGATGTCAGCGTGACCCTGCGCGGAGTCGGCCCGCAGTACTTTGCGTTGCGCCCCGAATTGAAGCTGATTGCCGGCCGCATGTTCCAGCCGGGCACCCAGGAACTGCTGGTCGGACAATCGGCACGCACGCAGTTCGCAGGGCTGCAGATCGGCAACGCAGTTCGACTTCAGGATGGCGATTGGGTCGTCGTGGGCGTCTTCGCAGGCGGAAAAGGCGCCCGCGAATCCGAACTGGTAGCCGATGCGCAGACCGTCATGTCGGTGTACAAGAGGGATGCCTTCAACAGCGTGGCCGTCGCGCTGGAGTCCAGCAATCGCCTGGCGTCACTGCGGGAGGCGATCGGGCGCGATTCCAGATTAGTGGTCACGGCCACCAGCGAACCACAGTATCTGGCAAGTCAGTCCAGCGGTATTACCCGCATGCTGCGGTTGGTCACCTACGCAATCGGCTCAATCATGGCGCTGGGTGCCGTGTTTGCCGCGTTAAACTCCATGTACTCCTCGGTGGTCAAGCGTGCTACCGAGACGGCCACCGTGCGCGCCATTGGATTTTCCGGAAGTGCGATGGCCATTGCCGTGCTGGCAGAGGCGTTCCTGCTCGCGCTCCTCGGCGCAGCGATTGGTGCGGCTCTGGCATACGGCGTCTTTAACGGCGTAACCATCAGCACCCTGGGTGGCGCGGTGTTCGATGCCCAGGTGGTGTACTCGCTGGCCATGCCTGCTCGCCTGATCCTCGGTGCAGTCGCGCTTGCCTGCACCCTCGGTCTGGCGGGTGGCCTTGTCCCGGCGATTCATGCGGCACGGGCGAATATCCCGAGACTATTGCAGGAGACCTGAGCTGCGGATGCGCTTACCCGGCATTGCAGTGAATTGTGTACTCGACCACGTTGCTCTTGCTGCCCTCGCGATTCATGATGAATGCCCGAAGGGTCACGTAATAGCTTTCCGGACCACAGTGCCATCCACCGACGTAAGTCGCTCCCTGTATCTGCTGATTCGCTGAGATGTCGATGGTACCGTCCGTACGGGGCAACACTGGCTTCGGTGAGTTAGTGGCCACAACTTCTCGATGGATGAAGCGCACCGATCCGCTGGGATCGTGGAAATGAAATTCAGGATAGATGACCGGATATCGTCCGCCGTCGTCTTCGCGCAGCGTTACCGAGTCGATGACCGGCACGCTCTGCTGTGCCGTAGCGAGCACCGGTATCCATAGGGCGGGTGCCCCAATGGCAAGTGCCAGCCACATCATTGTTCGCCGAACCACGCCTCGTATCATGGTGAGTCTCCTGGCGGTAAATATCCTATAGGAAAGGCGCCTTCGCAATGGCCCTAGAACCCCGGCCGGGGCATGAAGTTTTCCTTCAGCTGGATGTCGGTACCCTCATCGCCGGCGAACGCCAGGGTGCATGGACCCCAAGGAGGCGGCAGCGTGAGGTCGTGTTCGGGATCGAACGGGACACTCTCCCGGTGCACGCGACACTTGATGGCAACAGTGTGAATCGCTCCCGATGAGGCCTGTATCGACAGCAGGCGTCGTGTCGGTGCGAACTCCCACTTGCCCTGTTCAATCTTGCCGTGCACCAGCAGGGGTTCCCGGGAACGACTCTGCATTTCGAGATCCTTGGCGCGCACGACAAGCGGGTCATCGTCAGTCAGGTCATCCAGCGAGCGCAGCTCATTGTAGGTCGCGTTCGCTTCGCCGATTCGTCCCAGCGAGGCGGCGATCGTGAACCGCTGCCGCAAGGCGTTGACGAGCAACTCCTTGGGCAGGAAGTACGGCCAGTTGGGATCATTGGCCTTGATGCGTGAGCCCGCGAAAAACTCGGTTTGCATATGGCCGCTGCGCAGCGTGGCATTGCGGCTTGCAAGCAGTGCGTCATAAGGTCTGTTCAGATCGATGTAGAGAGCCGCCAGCTCTTCATTGAGGAAGGCATATTCGAAGACGGTGGTGATTTTGTGCCTGATGAGATCCTGGATTTCGGCTTCGGCAGCCGCGAAGTTACCCGCCTGGGTCAGCGCGCTCACCTTCGCGTATTCGCTCTGAAAGGCAGGATGCGTCGAGGTCACAAAGGTTCTGCGAGTGGTGAGCACCTGTCGCCAGTCGTAATAGTCCACCGGCGCGCCATCACTGGTCGCGGGTTGGAAGCGCAGCCTGCCTAGCGCCAGCAGCGCGTGGGCGCGATATTCATCATCGTAGAAACCCGTGACGACATCGACATCGCCCACGCTTCCGTCTTTCTTAATGGTCATATCGACAACAATCAGCCGATCACGCGGTGGGCCATGTAGCGGACCAATACTGACTGTGGCATGAGCTTCGCCCACCGGTGGTCTGAGCTGCGCCTCGCAAGTCCCCGTCACGAGGACGGCCAGGATGAGGATACATTTCGCAACATGCAGGCCCTGATTCATCGCCCGCTCCTTGGCGTCTACCAGGATCGATGACGTGAATATTTACATAGCCTGGCGAGTGGGTGCGCTGAATCGCGACGCTTGCTAATGCTGCGCGGCACCACAGCCGCCAGTGCGTGCGTTGATAGGCATCATCGAATCGTCATACCCGCTCCTTAGCCTTGCCACGATCTTTGTGGTTCTGCGGTGGAAACTCAGCCGTGGCAATTGATTGATTTCTTCAACATCAAGGAGCATCCGAAATGAAGAACAAAGTTCGATTCCCAATTGTGGTCGCGGGCGTAGCCGCGGCAGTCGCCGGTTCGGCGCTCGCGGCCGAGGGTCCCGTACCTAGGGGCATTGCGCCTCTTGATCATGTGTTCCTGATCATGATGGAGAATCACGCCTATGGGCAAGTCGTCGGCAACCCGAACATGCCGTTCTTCAACCAATACCTCAATCGCGTCAACCTCGCGGCCAACTACTTCGCGGTCGGCCATCCAAGTCTGACGAATTATCTTGAAATCGTCGGCGGTTCGAATTTTGGCGTGCGCAACGACAACTCCCCGGCCTGGCACATGTCGAACTGCCCCACGAACCTGAGCGGTGGCACCGTGTCACTGGAGGGCTCCGGCAGTGCGATCTGTCCAATTCTGGGCACCGGGACCGATGCCGCAACCCCCGCGTTTGACTGCACCAATGAGCCCACTCCGGCGGGAGACCCCAACACCAACGCCGGTTGCGACATCGACGTGGACGGCAAGGTCGCATTTTCGGCTGTGACCACCACGACCGGAAAGACCATTGCCAACCAGCTCATCGAACACGGATTGAGCTGGAAAGCCTACGAGGAGTCCGTGCCGCCGACCGGCGCGGACGGGGTCAATACCGCCGATGGACTATTTTCCGGCCTCAATGTCACTGCAAATCCCCCGATTCCGCCCTCGAAGGTTTCGATCAGCAGCGACTTCACCATACCGGTCCTCGGGGGCACGGAGACCGGCGCAGTGGAGGGCACGGTGCAGGGCCTTTATGCGGTGAAGCACAACCCGTTTGCGTATTTTGCCGACGTGCAGACCGGGACCGACAGTCGCAATAGCCTCAACAACATTGTAGGTTTCGGCGGACGAAACGGTCTGTTCAGCGATCTTGCCCGCGGCGTGCTGCCGAATCTGGTGTACATCGTTCCGAACCAGTGCCACGACCAGCATGGTCGCGACGGTCTGAACGCGGGCCCGGAGTGCGACTACGATCCTGACGACAACGGCACCCTTGTCGGCCTTAATCCGGCGCTCATGTACGAAGGTGATCAGTCACTCGAGCAGGTGGTCACGGCGATCAAGGGCTCCCCAGCCTGGGGGCGGGGCCATAACGTGATCGTGATTGTCTGGGATGAGAACGACTACAGCGTGAACCCGACCAGCAATCAGGTCCCTGTCACGGTCGACACCAATGATCAGGACGGATACGGCATCAAGAGCAACACCTTTTACACTCACTTCTCGCTGCTGAAGAGCATGGAGGCGGGCTTCGGCCTGCCATGCCTGAACCATGCGTGCGACAGCAGTGCGAAGGTGATGGCGGATCTCTTCAGCCGCCACTGAGTGCATGTCAGACGAGTGTGTAAGGAAGGGCCGAACGTTGCGTTCGGCCCTTCCGGTTTCTGGTGATGACGAGGCAGATTCCCTGGGCAATCAACGATCCCACAAACCAATTGCGGCTTCAGCCCGGTCGCAGAGACCAACCGAGGCACCAGCCATTGGCAGGCACCGAGCGGCCCGCATAAATGTTACACGCTCCCATCGTGTCAGAGGGTTGTCCAAGAAAATGTATGCAGGAGGCGCAACGCTGGCCCTTCTTGTAAAAGGGGTTGGAACTTGCGTTAGAGGCGTCGGTGACGAAACCCAAAGCACTCGCAGCTGAATCCTTCGTATCCAGCGGTGTAAGACCCGCGACCTGCGATTCCTTGGCGAGACTGTCGAATGCTGGGAGCAGTGCGCTCGCTGCAAGAACCTTGATCATCAAGTGGCGGCGTGAAATCCCGCGCGACATGGCTTTCTCCTTGCAATACCGCGTGTGTGCATCGAGCATTGGGAAAGGTTCTCGGACGCGATCGGTAAATGGAAAAAGGAGCGCCGCCATGCCGTGGATGTGGCGTCGCACAACTGTGTTGTCAGAGGCGCACCCTCAGGCCCGGCCAACTGAACCTCGGCGATGATGCCGAAGGGTACAATGCGCCCCGTCAACGGTTGATTCGGAAATTCAAGCAAGCCAAGGGGTTCAGGACGTACTGCTCGCCAATGTGATCCGCGAAGGCACGCTGCGGGCGGCGCCCAAGGCATAGCCACTCGCGGACTTCATGCTCACATTCAGGAGACTGGCCCGTGGCACTCACACTCCTTATGCGCAATCTCGCCTCGGCATTCGCCTCTCGTTGCCTAGTGGTGGCCTGCGCGTTTGCCGTCCCCGCAGCGTCGGGCATTGCCGCTGATTTGGTCGCCGACGCGCACATTGATCACGTGACTGTCTATCGGCAGGGCGCGGTCGTTAGCCGGGCGGCCGAGGTCTCGGTGCCGGCTGGATCGCACCGGCTGATCTTTCGCGGCCTGCCGGCCGATGTGGACGCCAGTACCTTGCAGGTGAACGTGGGGGATGCCGGCGTGCAACTGGGCGGGATTGAAGTCGTCGCGATCAACGAAGCCAATTTCGTATCGGAACCGGAGCGCGAGTTGCGGCGCCGAATTGAGGAAGCCGATGACCAGGAAGCGGTGCTGAAAGACGAGGTGGCCACTGCGCAGAACCAGCTCAAGTTACTCGACTCCCTGGCCTCAAATCCCGCCGGCGGCCCCAACAAAGCGGTCGTCGATACCGTTAATCTCACGGCGGTGTTGGCCACGATGGCCACCGGTGAGAGCGCTGCACGCAAACGGGTTCGTGATGCAAATCTGCAGCTGCGCGCCCTGGCTCGCCAACTTGAACAGCTGAACGCCGATCTAGCCAAGGTTGCGACCAAGAGCAAGCAGAGCACGGAGGTGCGCGCAGCGGTGTTGGCCAGTGCTCCAGTGACGGCGAACGTTGCCGTCTCCTACAATGTGACTGAGGCCGGTTGGGAATGGATCTATCAGGCGCGGCTTGACACTGCCAGGCACCACCTCGTCCTTGAACGTCAAGGCAGGGTTTCACAAGGGACTGGGGAGGACTGGAAGAATGTCGAGCTCACCTTGACGACGGCCGTGCCGGCCGCTGACCTCAATACACCGGTTATCGGATCGCTATTCGTTGATTTACAGCCACCGCCACAGGCTGATGTGCAGGCCAGGCGGCGCGGATTTGCCGTGAACGCACCGGTCGCGGCGGCGGACTCCGCTGGCGAGCTTCAAGAGGTGGCCGTTACCGGTGCACGGCGGCAGAACGCGGGTGTCGCATCCACCGACTACGTTGCTGACTACCAGGTTCCGTCGCGCATTTCCCTGCCGGCGGACCGTCAGGCCCGCTTGTTCCCGATCGGAGAGAATACCTTTGAGGTGAGCCTGGTAGCCCGCGTGGTTCCAAGTGTCAGCCATGAGGCGCATCTGGAAGCCGTCTTCAAGTATTCGGAATCACTGCCGATCGAGGCCGGGCAACTGGAGCTATATCGGGACGGCGCCTATGTGGGTGAAGCAGACACCCCGGCGTTTCTGCCCGGCGCGGATGTGCGCATGCCATTCGGCGTGGATGAGCGCATTCGCGTGACGGTCCGCGAGGAGCCGACGCAATCCGGACAAACGGGACTGATCAACCGACAAACGGTCAAGGAAGTCCGGCAACGCTTCGACATCACCAATTACCACCCGGCCGCAATTGCGGTCGAGGTGCTCGACCGCATTCCGATCAGCAAGAATGAGAACGTTCACGTCGAGACCCTAAAGGGGGCCACCGAGCCCACGGTGAAGGATCTGGATGGCAAAGCCGGGGTTTGGCTGTGGAGGTTTGCACCGGCGCCCCAGCAGACCGTGACCGTTCACCAGGCATTCGCCGTCCAGTATCCGGCGGGGCGGCAATTGGAGGAAAGCACCGATCCTGGCGCCCAGTGAGTACATGATCGTCACCCCTGGCGCAACCCCGCAATGATGGGTCGGCGCGCGGCGTGGATCGCCGGGAACAAGCCGCCGATCAGCGCCAGCAGCAGGGCGTAAATCGTGCCGGTAATGATCAGTACAGGTGTGACGCTGAATGCAAAGCTCACTTGAGTGAAGCTCTGGTAGTTCATCGTCGAGGTCTGCAGACCATCGAAGGCAAGGTAAGCGACTGCAGCACCGAGGCAACCGCCCAGGAGTCCCAGCAACAGTGCCTCGATGATCACGGAGACGGCGACCGGGAGTCCACCGTAACCCAGTGCACGCAATGTCGCGATCTCGGTGCTGCGCGCCGCGACTGCTGAATACATGGTGTTCAGCGCACCGAAAACGGCGCCCACGCCCATGAGCAGCGCAAGTACCGTGCCTGCGCCACGCACCAGGGTCGAAAGGAGGGCGGACTGCGCGGCGTAGAACTCGCGCTCGGTGAGTACGTTGGCATTCAGGCGCGGATCGTTCGTCAGCTGGTCTTTGAAGGGTTTGAAGCTGGCGGCACTGGGGAGTAAGACACGCACGGTCTGATAGGTATCCCCGCGCGAGTAGGCGCTCTGCAAGACGTGGACATCGGTCCAGATCTCGGACTCCGAGACGCTGCCACCGTCGGTAAATTCACCGACAATGCGCCACTCGTTATTGCCCCATTTCACCAGGCCTCCCACCGCAAGGCCGCTCAGCGATTCTTCGGCGCTGTGACCGACGATGACTTCGTAGGTTCCCGTTCGGAACATGCGTCCGGCGACCAGCTTGAAATGCGAGCGGGTCTGAGGACCGGGGGCTTCGATCCCCCGGAATGGCGCGTTGGCCGCCGTTCCGGTCGAACGTTTGGTCTGATCCACGGTGGTATAGAGCTCGGCGGAGACGATGGGCCCGCGGGCATCCCGGGCGATGCCCGCCGTCTGTTCGATGATCTGCACCTGGTCGCGCGAGAAACTGCTGGTCATTTCGGCGGAGGAGCTGCCGCGCAGCACGATGGCAACCCGATCGGATCCAGACAGTTCTAGGGTACGCCGGAAGCCTTCGCTGATCGAAAGCAGGGCCACCAGGATCAATACGACGCCGGCAATGCCGATTACGGAGACCAGCGAGGTCGTCACGCGCAGCGGCAGGGCGCGCAGGTTCATGGCGGTGACGGCAATGATTTGTCTGACGGTCCTCATGTTGATGACGCGCTAGCGCCCCGCCAGCCCGTCGACGATGCGCAGCCGGGCGGCGCGCACGGCCGGCAGCAGACCTGCGGCAACGCCGAGGGCGATTATCAGCACGACTCCCATCACCAGGGCATTCGGTGTAATCAGAAACGCGGACAGGTAATCACTGAGCGTGTTGCCGAGGCTCCCCACGGCGAACATGGCGCCGGTAATTCCGATCACCCCGCCCAGCACGGTGAGGAGCACCGACTCGCCAATCACCAGCGCCAGGACGGTTGGATCGCTGAAACCGAGCGTCTTCAGCACCGCCACCTCATTGGTGCGTTCGCGAACCGACTGCGCCATGGTGTTGGCGCTGACCAGCAGCATCGTGAAGAACACGGCAATTCCGATCGCGATGACGATTGCACCGATGTCGCCCGTCTGTTTCGCGAAGCCTTGAACGAAAGCCTTTTCGCTGGCGGTTTTGGTCTCCGCGGAGGAATTGGCGAACAGTGCATCGATCGCCGCGGCCACGCTCGCCGCTTGCGCGGCATCGGCAATGCGCAGGATGTACCAGCCGACGGTTCCTTTGCCAAAGGTACGGGACTCATCAAGGTAGTCGTAGTTGAAGAAAATACTGTTCACATCACCCGAGGGGTCCTTGTTGTCGTAAATGCCGTCGATGGTGAACTGCCAGTTGTAGGTGCCATCGGCACGTAAATAAATGTCGGAGCGCAGCGGGAGGTGATCGCCGACTTTCCAGCCGTAGCTGTTGGCGAGCGCACGGCCGACGATCGCGCCGACCCGATCGTGCAGCCAGCGTTCCTTCTGTGCCGGCGGCAGCAGGAACTCCGGATACATCGCCAGATAGCTCTCCGGCGGTACCGGGTAGGTCACTATGATATTGCGCTCGTTCTGATAATGGCCTCCGAACCAGGTGGAGTGCGTGACCATCTTGACGCCTGGAACTGAGGCGATGCGCGGCAGATAACTGATCGGCAGCGGTTGCACGATCGAGACTTTGTCCATGGTCACGAGTCGGTCGACCCCCGCCAGATCGCCGCTCGCCTCGAAGCCGTTCTTGACCGCAGCGAGTATTCCATATAGCAGGAATGCGACTGCAATGGAGAGCAGCGTGAAAATGGTACGCGGCGTCCGGCGACGCAGATTGGCAAACAGCAGGGGGAGGAATTTAATCACGGCATTATAATGTAGCATGAGAGGCGAACTGCTCGCCCTCAGGGGAGACGGAATGATCAACTACATCATGGTCGGGACCAACAGGTTCGAGGCAGCCGTTGCATTCTACGATATCGTGATGACCGCCATGGGCGCGACGCGCGCCTACGCGACTGAGAAGAATGTGGGCTGGGGCTGGGGAGTAGGGACCCCGATGGTCATTGTCACCAGACCCTATGATCAACGGCAGGCCAGCGTGGGTAACGGCTCCATGGTGGCCTTTGATGTCGAAACGCCTGAGCTGGTTGATGCGCTGCATGCCAAGGTCCTGGCGCTGGGCGGAACCAGCGAGGGTGACCCGGGACCACGCGGCGAACATCTGTATGTCGGCTATTGGCGGGACTTGGACGGCAACAAGTTCAACTTCATCTGCTACCGGCAGAAGAGCCCGGCCAACGGGGTATAATAGCGACTATGTTTGCGGGTCGAACGTGGGACGAGTGGATTCATCAGTACGGCGGCAGCCACCGCCATCCGCTGAATCGCTTTTGTCATACGCTGGGAATTCCACTGATTGCGCTTTCGCTGCCACTGTTTCTGGTGATTCCATTCGTACACCGGATCTGGGTCATCCCGGCGCTGATGTTCGTGATCGGCTGGGTGCTGCAGTTCGTCGGCCACGCTGTCGAGGGCAAGCCACCGGAGTTCTTTCAGGATTGGCGCTTCCTTTTCGTCGGGTTGCGCTGGTGGTTCGCGAAGGTTCGCGGCCGCGCCTGAATCAGGAGTCCTGGCCCCAGACCTTGATCGCCTCCGTGACATCAGCCTTCGGGCCCAGCTTTGCCGAGGCCGTGCTCATCTGCTGTGCGCTAAGCTGCAGCATGGGCGCCTGCATATTCAGGGAGGCGGCCAGTCCCGCGGCAATCCTCACGTCCTTCGCGGCCAGGGCCAGCAGAAAGCCGGCCGCGTGACGGCCGGCGATGACATGGTCCTTCATCGACAGTTCGCTGTGAAAGGTCCTGCCGGTGGAGACATTCAGGATATCGATGAGCTGCGTCGGATTGATGCCGAAGCGCTGGCCGATCAGCAGCGCCTCCGCGGTGGCCTGGAAGGCCGCCGCGGACACATAGTTGTTCAGCGCTTTCATCGCATGACCTGCTCCCAGGGCGCCGACCACAAACAGTCGCTTGCCCAGGAGTTCAAGTACGGGCCGTGCGCGCCCAATGGTGGCGGCCGCGCCACCAATCATGATGGTCAACGTGGCATCCGTCGCCCGCGGCACTCCTCCTGACACCGGGGCGTCCACGAGCGCCAGGCCCATGCTGGCGAGGGTTGTGCCAAGCTCACGCGTGCCCTCCGGTTCGGAGGAGCTCATGTCGATGACGAGAGCGCCCCGAGGCAGCTGCGGGGCGATTCCCTTTGACCCCAGCAGGACCTCCTGCACGATCGCGCCGGTGGGAAGCATCGTGACAACGATGTCCGTCTCCTGAAAATCCTCAGGCCCGCGGGCGATGCGCACCGTGGCCTCCTCGGCCAGACGTTGCATAGCGGCCACATCGACGTCGAGTACCGTGAGGGCATGCCCGGCGCGGGCGATATGACCTGCCATGGGGCGCCCCATGGCGCCGAGGCCGACAAATCCGATGTTAATGATGCCCTCCGTTATCCTGGCAGGAATTGGTCCTCGGACGCGTAATTGTCCCCGAATTGTATGTCTGGTAGAAGAGCTTGAATGAAACTCAAGGCCACAGGAATTCTGGTGCTGGGTGCGATGACCCTGTTCGGCGGGTCCGTGCGGGCGGCCGACTGCGACAAGGCCTGTCTCGAAGGCATCGCGGCGGCCTACCTCGGGGCGTACCTCAAACATGACGTCACGCTCGCGCCATTCGCGCGGCACGTCAGGTATTCGGAGAACAGCGCCGCGATGACCTTTCCGGATGGCACCTGGGACACCGTCACCGCACAAGTCGATACGCCACTGGTGCTGTCGGATCCGGCCTCCGGCCAGATCGGTATCTACACCAGCGTCATGCAGCGCCAGACGCAGGGCTTCCTGGCGGTCAGGCTGCGGGTTCGGGACCGGCACATCACAGAGGTCGAGCAGATCATTGCCACTAAGCGCAATGTGAGCGCGCCACCGGTGCCCATGGGCGACGCCCTGCAATACCATCGCGATCCGGCTCTGCGGGCCACCATCCCGGTCGCCCAACGTCTGTCACGGGCGGCCATCCGGCAGCTCGCCGATGGCTACTTCTCGACCCTGCAATACAACACCGGGGAGATCCGCGGTACGCGCTTCGCCCCCGGCGCAGTGCGGCACGAAAACGGTATCCCTTACAGCGACCTCGAGAAGGGCTTCAAATCGGGCCGCTACCGCTATAACAACCGTGTGCGCGATCGCGACTGCTTCCTGGTGGACGAAGCACGCGGCTTTACCATGTGCCGCGGCTTCATCGATCACAAGGGTGTGCTGGATGAGTACACCATGACCGACGGAACGGCCGCCAAATCCAACTACCAGGAGCCGCAGACGTGGGGGTTCCTGGAGTCCTTCAAGGTCACCCAGGAAGGCATTGTCGCCGTGGAGGCGACCTTCAGCGCCGTCCCGTACTATCTGCGCTCGCCGTGGACCAAGAATCCCGACCCTGTCTACGATGCGTCGAAGTCCCCCGTTACAAAGTCCGCCGCACCCGCGACAGGGCCAGCATCGAAATAGCGCAGATCAGCGCGGGACCCGCCAGGCAGGCGATCACCTGGGCGGGTGCGACTCCGGCTGCGATCAGAGCCCCACCGACCAGGGGGCTGATAAAGGCCCCCATGCGCGCCACTGCGGATGCCCAGCCGCTGCCGGTTGCGAGAATGCGCGAGGGATACAGGGATGCAGCCAGCGACACGATGGCGAACTGCGAACCGCCGGTGCAGGCGCCGATCAGCAGCAGCAGGGCACCCCAGGAGAGAAACCCCGACGGCACCACCAGAAACAGCATGGCCGCGACCGCGAGGACGGCAAATCCGGTGGCGAGCGTGCGTTCGGCTCCGAACCGGTCCATCAGGCCGGCCAGCGACACACCCCCGAGGATACCGCCCAGTTGGTTGAATCCCACCTCTCGGATCGCCTGGGCGGGCGGCCAGCCTGACCCGGTCAGCAACGTCGGCAGCCAGCTAACGAGCAAGTACAGGTTGAAGGAATTCATGGCAAAGCCGACCCACAACAGCAGGGTCGACGCCCGGTACGTCCGCTTGAAGAGATCGCGCACCGAGCCGGCCAGCACCTGCGCTGCGGGCTTGAGATAGACCGTTTCGGCGGCCACCGCTGGGGCAATGTGCCGCAGGATCATGGCAATGGCGCGACTGCCCGGACGGCGATTGAGCAGGAACTTGATGGATTCGGGACCCGTCGTGAGCAGCGCCGCACACAGCGCCAGCGGCAGCGCGCCCCCGAGGACAAAGGTCGCGGGCCAGCCATAACGGCGCATCACGGTGGGTACCACGAGGCTCGCCAGCAGCGCGCCGGTCGCCGTGTTGCAGTACGAGAGTGTGGTGAGAGTTGCGCGCCGTCGGCGCGGCATGAAATCGGCCGCCAGGGTATAGGCGTTGGCGAGGCTCGCCCCCAACGCCGCGCCCGTGAAGAACCGGCACACGGCCAGTTGCAGCGCATCGTGGGCCAGGGACGAGGCCAGCGAGGAGATCCCAACGATGGCCATGGTGGCGGCCAGCACGGTACGCCGCCCGTAGCGGTCCCCAAGCGGACCCAGAAACGCCGCGCCCAGTCCCATGCCGAGCGGCGACGCCGACAGCGCCACGCTTAACGCAGCCGGAGCAATGCTCCACGCCTTGGTCACCGCAGGCACGGCGAGGGACAGGACCTGCAGGTCGTAGCCATCGAACACTACGGCCAGAGTGCACAGCACCAGTACGTACTTCTGCAGTCCGGACAGCCGCGAGGCGTCCATCAGATCGTCGATCTCGACGCTGGAAAGGCTCATCACCCGAAGATACGGGAAACCGACTCAGTGAGTTCTATTTAAAGATCTGGCCGGCGTAATCGCTCAGGAAATCCCGCCACAGGAACCAGTAGTGCCGTCCGGGTTTCTCCTTATAGGAGGTCGGAAAACCCTTCGCCTTCAAATCGACCTCCAGCGTCATCATGCCGGTTCGCGCCAGGTCAGTATCGCCCGCGCCGGTCCAATATAGCTTCACGCCGTCGTGCTTGATGTCCATGAGTTGCGACTCGAAGCTCGGGTCGCCCACGCGCCCGCCGGCGCTGAACACGCCGATATAGGCAAACAGGTTGGGATTGTTGTTGGTCGTGGTCACCGTCTGGCCGCCGCCCATTGACAGTCCCGCGATCGCGCGGTGGTTCTTGTCGGTGTAGACCCGGTAATGGCTCTGCACGAACGGAATGATGTCGTGCACGATACTTTCCGGGTACGAGCCCGCGTACGGCTGAGGCGGTGGCTGCGGCCGTGGACCCGAACTCGCCGCCGGATTGGCGCGGGGCCCCGGATTCGGGGCGGGAGCGGTCACCTGTTGTACCGATGGAGTGGGCCCATCGCCGAAACCCTGCGCAACACTTTGTGTAGCGTTTCCGTTGGGCATGACCACGATCATCGGTACGGCTTTGCCTGCCGCGAGCAGGTTGTCCAGGATAATGTTGGCGCGGCCCATGGTCGTCCAGGCGTCCTCATCGCCACCCGCGCCGTGCAGCAGGTAGAGCACCGGATATCTCTTCGTCCCAGCGGCCTTGTAGTCTGGCGGCAGGTAGACGTACATGCGTCGCTGATCCAGGTGCAGCGTCGGCGAGGGATACCAGACCTGCTCAACGGTGCCATGCGGGACATCCTTGAAATCCCACATCGCATCGGCAGGTCCGCTGACCATCAACAGGCTACTGAAACGGTTCCCATCGCGCTCGGTTTCGGAGTTGGAGGGATCCAAGGTCCGGATGCCATCCACCAGAAACCAGTATCCGTAGAGCTGCGCGTCCAGGGGACCCAAGGTGATGGACCACACGCCCTGGTCGTCCTTGGTCATCGGCATGTTGGTCGCGCCGATCCAATCCGCATTGAAAGTGACTTCCGAGGCCTTCGGCGCCGCGATGCGCAGCGTCACATGGTGATCGTCGGAAAGCTCCGGTGAGCGCAGGCGTGGCGACGCTTGATTCTGGCCGTAGGCCGGCCCGGCCAGCAGTGCAGCAGCCGCCAGTGCTGAGCAAACGCGACTCATGAGACTTGCCTCAAGCCGCCATCGGCGTTCCGAAGCGGTTCGCTTCGGCTTCGCCGCTGCCAACGCAGCCCCAGAGTGCGAAGGCGGCTGTGACGACCAGCGCGGCCAGCGGCACGGCGGTGTTCAAGGGAGCGCTCAAAGTGATGACGTGCAGCCAGCCGGCGAAGGCCACGACGGCAAGTACGCCAGGTACCAGAACCAGCCAGGCGCTGTGTCCCATGTCGTGCAGACGCCGGGCATGGAGCACGACCCCGGGGAACACCAGCATGAGCATGCACCAATGGGCGGTGAGCCC
>JBARBG010000132.1:0-34385 GCA_049792815.1 Steroidobacteraceae bacterium
CCGTTGTGCCGAAGACATGGGGATGGCGCCGCACCAGCTTGTCATGGATGGCGCGGGCAATGCCGTCGAAGTCGAACCAGCCGCGCTCCTGCGCCAGCTGCGCGTAGAACACCACCTGGAACAGCAGATCGCCCAGTTCATCGCGCAGCTTGGCGGGCGGCTCGCCCGACTGGATGGCATCGACCACTTCATAGGCCTCCTCCAGGGTGTAAGGCGCGAGGGTCGCGAAGTTCTGGACGCGATCCCACGGACAACCGCTCACCGGGTCGCGCAGCTTCACCATCAGGGCCAGCAGATCCGTCATGGCGGGCAGCTCAGGCGCGGACATCATCACTCCTTGCACAGTCGGTACAGGCTCATCAGCATGCCGGCCGTGGCACCCCAGATGTTGCGCTCGCCCACCGGGATATCGTTCAACTGCACGGCCGGAAGATCCGGCACGTACTGGCGCATGCGTGGCCGAAAGTTGGCCGGATCGAACAGAAAATCCAAGGGCACCTCAAAAGTCTCCTGCACCTCGCGCGCATCCGGCGCCAGGGTAAAGCCGGGCCGGACGAACGCCACCACCGGTGTCACCCGAAATCCGGTGCCGATGATGTGATCGGGCAGGAAGCCGATGACCGTGACGAAGGTCCGGTCCAGGCCCACCTCCTCCTGCGCCTCGCGCAGCGCCGCAGCAATGGGGCTCGCGTCGGAGTTCTCCAGCCGTCCGCCCGGAAAGCTGATCTGGCCGGCGTGATGTTTGAGCGCCGTCGCGCGCTGGGTGAAGAGCACCGTGGCCGAAGGCTCACGCAGCACGATGGGCATCAGCACCGCGGCCGGCACCAGAGTCGTGGGTATGAAACGCTCGAAAGCCTGACTCGCCTGCGCCGTAAGTCCCGGCAGCACCCAGTCACCCCGATCGTGCCGTGGGGTGCTGCCAAGCAGTCGCTCGGCGACCCGCCGCTGCCAGAACTGGGGATCCGTGCTCACCCGCCGCCGCTGGTGCCACCCTTGATGCCGCCGCGGGTCAGCTCCAAAGGATCAAGCAGCTTGGCCAAATCTGCGGGCGCCAGGTCGGTCAACTTCTGCGCCATCTCACGGATCGGTTTGCCCTCGGCGTAGGCCTTCTTGGCAATCGCGGCACCCTTTTCATAGCCGATGATGGAATTGAGCGCGGTCACCAGGATGGGATTGCGCTCCAGGGCCTCCTGCAGGCGCGCTTCATTCACCGTGAAGCCCGCCAGGGCCCGATCGGCCAGGGCCCGCAGCACATTGGACAGCAGACGGATGCTCTCGAGCAGGTTGTAGGCAATGAGCGGCAGCATCACATTCAACTGGAAATTGCCGGACTGTCCGCCAATGGTGATGGCCGCATCATTGCCGATGACTTCGGCGGCAACCATCGCCGCGGCCTCGGGGATCACCGGATTGACCTTGCCGGGCATGATGCTGCTGCCCGGCTGCAGCGCCGGCAGCGCGATCTCGCCCAAGCCCGCCAGCGGACCGCTGTTCATCCAGCGCAGGTCATTGGCCATTTTCATGACACTGACGGCGATGACCTTCAACTGACCCGACAGCTCAACCGCCGCGTCCTGGCTGGACAGGGATTCAAAGTAGTTGCGGCTGGGAACAAAGGCGATGCCGGTGATCGCGGCGAGTTCAGCGCAGAACACACCGCCGAACTGCGGATGCGCATTGATGCCGGTACCCACCGCGGTACCCCCCTGTGCCAGGGCCAGCAGTCGCGGCTCCACCGACTTCAGCCGCGCCTGGGCATTTTCCATTTGCGTGCGCCACCCCGACAGTTCCTGCGCCAGCGTGATGGGCATGGCGTCCATGAGGTGGGTGCGTCCGGTCTTCACGACCCCGGCCAGCTGCTGTTCGCGCGTGGCCAGCACCGCACAGACATGCGCCAGGGCCGGCTGCAGCTGCGCTTGGCTGGCCAGCGCCGCGGCCACCTGGATGGCAGTGGGGATCACATCGTTGCTGCTCTGCCCCATGTTGACGTCATCGTTGGGATGCACTGCACGACCCAGTCGCGCCGCGGCGAGGTGTGCGATCACCTCGTTGGCGTTCATGTTGGTGCTGGTGCCGGAGCCGGTCTGAAAGATGTCGATCGGGAAGTGGGCATCGTGACGCCCGTCGGCGACTTCCGCGGCAGCGGCCGCGATGGCCTGGGCCACGGTCTTGTCGAGCAGGCCCAACTTGGCGTTGGCCAAGGCCGCGGCCTGCTTGATCACGCCCAGGGCACGGATGAAGGCGCGCGGCAACGGACGGCCGCTGATGGGGAAATTCTGCACCGCCCGCTGCGTCTGCGCACCCCAGAGCGCATCGGCAGGCACCTGCAACTCGCCCATGCTGTCGCGTTCAGTACGGAAAGAAGCTGTCATCTGGGGCACTCCGGCACGGTATCATTCCAAATCCTAACATTCCGAATTGCCCATTGCCGGACTGCGCACGTATGTCTTCGACCGACCCGCCTGGCCTCACCGCGCTGTCGCCCCTTGACGGGCGTTATCGCCGCGCCACCGAACCGCTGCGCGAGCTGTTGTCCGAAGCGGGACTGATCCGCGAGCGCATCCGCATCGAGGCCCGGTGGCTGCTGCACCTGGCGCAGGCTGCGCCCATGCTCGCCGGCGCCGCATTGTCACCCGGGGTGCGTGCCGCGGCCCTGGCGCTGGGCGAACAGCCGCCGCCGGACGCCGCCGAGATCGTCAAGCGGATCGAGGCGCGGACCAACCACGATGTGAAGGCCGTGGAGTACTACGTGCGCGAAGTGCTGCTGGCGGCCGGCGCCAGCAGCGCCAATCTGGAACTGGTGCACTTCGCCTGTACTTCCGAGGACATCAATAACCTCAGCTACGCGAAGCTGCTCGTGGCCGCCCGCATTGTGTTGCTGGGCGCGGCGCAGGAACTCAGCGACGCGCTCGCGAAGCTGGCGCACACCCATGCCGACCTGCCGATGCTGGCGCGCACGCATGGGCAGCCGGCAAGTCCCACGACGCTGGGCAAGGAGTTTGCCAATGTGGTGGCGCGCCTGCGGCGCGCCCAGCAGCGGTTCGCCAACGTGGCCGTGCTCGGCAAGTTCAATGGCGCGGTCGGCAATTTCAATGCGCATGTCGCGGCGCTGCCCGAACTGGCGTGGCCGCAGATCACGCAGCGCTTCATCGAGTCACTGGGCCTGATCGAGAACCCCTTCACCACCCAGATCGAGCCTCATGACTGGATCGGAGAGTACTGCGATGCGCTGGCGGCGCTCAATGTGATCAGCATCGATCTGTGCCGCGATACCTGGGGCTACGTGTCGCTGGGATATCTGCGGCAGAAGCCCGTCGCCGGGGAAGTGGGTTCCTCCACCATGCCGCACAAGATCAATCCGATTGATTTTGAAAACGCCGAGGGCAACCTCGGCGTCGCCAACGCGCTGCTGCGGCATTTCGCGGAAAAGTTGCCGGTGTCGCGCTGGCAGCGTGACCTCACCGATTCCACGGTGCTGCGCAATGTCGGTGTTGCGCTCGGTCACAGCCTGATCGCCTGGCGCTCCGCGCTGCGCGGCCTTGCCAAGATTGACGTCGACCCGGTGCGGATCGGAGCTGACGTCAATGACGCCTGGGAAGTACTCGGCGAAGCGGTGCAGACCGTGCTGCGCGCCCAGGGTGTCGCGGACGGTTATGAGCTGTTGAAGGAATTCACACGCGGGCGCGCCATTGACGGCGACGGCCTTCACGGCTTCATCGAAACCCTGGCCATTTCGGCGCCGGAGAAGGCCCGGCTGCAACGGCTGAGGCCCCAGGATTATGTTGGATTGGCGCGCGAACTTGCGCGCAAGATCCCATGAACTCGCATTATTGAGTGATCTGAACCACGGAATTTGCCCAACCCCGCACCCGACCTACAGCAAAGCGTGATCGGCTCCACAATCCGCTCCCGGCCGCCTTCCTAAGATCTACGCGCCTGCCGGCTCGCAGGCGCAATCGTCGAGCGGTTCAATGGGATTCTTCGGGGAAGGCGAGGACACGGGAGTGCTGGCGCCCCTGGCGCATGCCCGTTTCACTCCCGAGAAGTCCACCGGCGTCGTGAGCCTTGCGACCCCCCAGCGCAGCGCCGAACCGATGTCCGTCATCACCAGCATCGCCGAGGCGCGCGTGGCGGTGGATACCGCCGCCGCTTCTGCCAATCGCATGCTCTCCATCTATACGCAGGATCTGGAGCCTGAGGTCTACGACCAGACTCCCTTCCTGGAAATCATCAAGAGCTTCGTGCTGGCGCGCAGCTTCGCCAAGGTGCGCGTCCTGCTGGTCGACCCCACGCGCGTCATGACCGATACCAACCGCTTCATCGCCATGGGGCGGCGGCTGTCCAGTTACATCGACATCCGCTACGTCGCCAACCACATGCCGCAGCAGCGCTCCTGCGCGTACCTCATCGCGGATGAGCGCGCCATCGTCTACCGGCTGCGCGCCGATACCTGGGACGGGATCGCTGACTTCAACAATCCCGCTGTTGCCCGCCTGCACCTGGCCGAGTTCGATTCGGTCTGGAACGCCAGCGCGCCCGAGCGCGCGCTGCGCGTAGCCCGCCACAGCTAGCCAAGCGGGCTCAAGACCTGCGGCGGGTTGGCTATAATGACCTGCCATGCCAGCCGCACCTGACGTCACCGTTGCCGCACTTGCCGAGAGGCAGGGCCGATTCCTGCTGGTTGAAGAGCGCATCGCGCGCCGTTTGGTCTTCAACCAGCCCGCCGGGCACGTCGAACGGGGCGAAACCCTGCTGCAGGCGGTGGCGCGCGAGACCTTCGAGGAAACGGCGTGGCGTTTCACGAGCGAGGCCTTTCTCGGCGCCTACCTGTGGAAACATCCCGGCACCGGCCGCTCCTCGCTGCGCTTCGCTTTCATCGGCAGCGTCACCGACCATGACGCATTGCAGCCGCTGGATCACGGCATTCTGCGTACCCACTGGCTGACGCGAGGTCAGGTTCTGGAGCACGAGCCGCGTCTGCGCAGCCCGCTGGTGCTGCGCTGTATCGATGATTACCTCGCAGGCCAGCGCCAACCGCTGCTGGGCGTGGGCGATCTGGATATGCACGGCGCACGCGGCGTACCCGCGGTGCAAGTCCCATGAGTCCGGTCATCGTGGGCCTCTCCGGAGGGGTTGATTCGGCGGTCGCGGCCCTGCTGCTGGTGGAGCAGGGCCTGCAGGTCCAGGGGCTATTCATGAGCAACTGGGACGAGCAGGACGTCTACTGCACCCAGGCCCAGGACTACCAGGACGCGCGCGCCGTGGCGCGGGTGCTCGGCATACCGCTGCATCGGGCGAACTTTGCGGCCGACTACCGCAGGCGGGTGTTCGAGTACTTCCTGGCCGAGCACCGCGCCGGCCGCACCCCGAATCCTGACGTGCTGTGCAATCGCGAGGTGAAGTTCGGCGTGGCCCTGCGCCATGCGCGGCGCCTCGGCGCCCGCCACTTCGCCACCGGCCACTATGCCCGGCTGCGCTTCACAGGCGCCGAGGTACAGCTGCTCAAGGCGGCGGATGCGGCCAAGGATCAGACCTACTTCCTGCATGCCGTGCAGCCCGTCGACCTGAGCCAGGCGCTAATGCCGATCGGCGACTACACCAAGGCACAGGTGCGCGCGCGGGCCCGCAGCGCCGGCCTGCCGGTTTTCGACAAGCCCGACAGCACCGGCATCTGCTTCATCGGCGAACGGCCGTTTCGGCAGTTCCTGCGCCAGTACCTCGATGAGACACCCGGCCGCATCGAATCCCCCACCGGCGAGCACCTGGGGACGCATTGCGGCCTGCCGTTCTACACGCTGGGCCAGCGCGGCGGGTTGGGACTGGGCGGGCGCCGTGACAGTGAGGCAAGTCCCTGGTACGTCGCCGCCAAGGATGCCGCGCGCAATGTCCTGATCGCTGTCCAGGGACACGACCACCCGCTGCTGTGCGCCCGCGAGCTGCAGTGCGAACGCCTGCACTGGCTGGTCGCTCCATCCGGCGCCGCGCGCCGCTGTACGGTACGGGTGCGCCATCGCCACGCCGACCAGCCCGCCGTGCTGCACCCACAGGCCGATGGCACCGCCCGCGTGCTGTTTGATGAGCCGCAGTGGGCGCTGACCCCGGGCCAGTTCGCGGTGGCCTATGACGGGCAGCTGTGCCTGGGCGGCGGCACGATCTGCGCGGTGTCCTCAGGATTGGCGGTGGCCTCGTGTCCTGAAGCGCGCCCGACGCGCCAGCAGCAACTCGTATAAATTGCGCGCGGCCGGTGACAGCACGGCGCCCTTGCGGGTGAGCAGGTTGAAGGTTCTGGAGACCGTAGGCGCGATGAGATCCACCACCCGCAGGCTCGGATAGGCGCCATGTTGCATGGCCAGGCGCGGCACCACCGCGATGCCCACGCCCTGCGCGACCAGCCCCACGGCGGTGGAGCTGCGCTGCACCTCGTAAAAAATGGCCAGCGATTGGTGTTCCACACCCAAAGCCTGTTCCAGCAGCGGCTCGTTGCTGCTGCTCGCGCCGGGAAATATGAGGCGATGACCCTGCAGCTGCTGCCATGACACCCGGCGATTGCGTGCCAGCGGGTGATCGCGCCGACACACCAGCACGAAACTGTCCTGCAGGAGCGGTGTGCTGTCCAGGTCCGCATGGCGCAGCCGGGCGACGTTGATACCAAATTCTGCCTCGCGGCTCAATACCGCCTCGGCGACCGCGGACGAAGAATGATCGAGCAGACGGATGCGGTTATCGGGGAAGTGCGCGGCGTATTCGCGCAGCACTTCGGGCAGGTAGTGGACCCCCATGGTCGGCACGCAGGCCAGGGTCACATCGCCGCGCATCGCGTTACCGGTCTCGCGTATTTCATTCAAACTCGCCGCAAGTTCGGCGAGCAGGCGACGCGCCTGCGGCAGGAACCCTTCGCCTGATCGCGACAATGCGACCGTCCGCGTGGTGCGCTCAATGAGGCGCACGCCAAGATACGTTTCCAGGCCGCGCAAGCGGCGACTCAAGGCGCTTTGCGTAATGCTCAAGGCCGCGGCCGCCCGATTGAAGGAACCGGTTTCAGCGATGGCGACGAAGGCCTGGACACCGAGGGTATCTATTTTCATGCAGAATATGCATCAATAACGTAGTTAAAGTCATTTTACTCCTCACCGGCGATCACGCAAAATACGCCGCACATGGACCCGCGGAGATATTCATGACTGACAGCTTCAAATCGCGCACCGCGCTCAAGGTCGGCGGACGCTCCTACGAGATTTTCAGCCTGAAGGCGCTGCCCCAGGACAAGCTCGCGCGCCTGCCCTTCTCGCTGAAGATCCTGCTGGAGAACCTGCTGCGGTTTGAGGACGGGATCAACGTGACCCGCGCCGACATCGAAGCGCTGCTGAACTGGGACCCCAAGGCGACCCCGGCGCATGAAATCGCCTTCACGCCGGCGCGTGTGATCCTGCAGGACTTCACCGGCGTCCCGTGCGTGGTGGATCTGGCCGCCATGCGCGAGGCGGTGGTGAAGCTGGGCGGTCAGGCCGAGAGCGTGAACCCCCTGGCGCCGGTGGAACTGGTGATCGATCACTCGGTGCAGGTGGATGAATACGGCACCCGCCAGGCGCTGGCGGACAACAACCGCATCGAGTTCCAGCGCAACGGCGAACGCTACTCCTTCCTGCGCTGGGGCCAGACTGCGTTCGACAACTTCAAGGTGGTGCCGCCCAACACCGGCATCGTCCATCAGGTCAATCTCGAGCACCTGGGCCGCGTGGTGTTTGATCGTGAGGAAGGCAAGACCCACCACGCCTATCCGGACACCCTGGTCGGCACCGACTCGCACACCACCATGATCAACGGCCTGGGAGTTCTGGGCTGGGGCGTCGGTGGCATCGAGGCCGAGGCCGCGATGCTCGGTCAGCCCATCACCATGCTGATTCCGCAGGTCATCGGCGTGAAGCTCACCGGCAGCCTCCCCGTGGGCGCCACCGCCACCGATCTGGTGCTCACGCTCACCGAAATGCTGCGCAAGAAAGGCGTGGTCGAGAAGTTCGTCGAGTACTTCGGCGACGGCCTCGCCAACCTGCCGCTGGCGGATCGGGCGACGATTGCCAACATGGCGCCCGAGTACGGCAGCACCTGTGGCATCTTCCCCATCGACGAGGAGACCATCCGTTACCTTGAGCTCACCGGTCGTCCCGACGAACAGGTTGAGCTGGTGGCCGCCTACGCCAAGGCCCAGGGTCTGTGGCGCGTCACCGGCGCCGCGGCCGCCCAGTACACCGATCTGCTGGAACTGGACCTGGCGACGGTTGAGCCCAGCCTCGCAGGCCCCAAGCGTCCCCAGGATCGCGTACCGCTCAAGAACGCCAAAGCCGTGTACCGCAAGAGTCTCGCGGCGATGGCCGAAGAGCGCAGCAAGCGCAATCCCGCGGCCACCGGCAGCGCCGCGCTCACCACGGGTGGCAAGAAGGTTGAGCTGAAGGACGGCGCGGTGCTGATCGCCGCCATTACCAGCTGCACCAACACCTCCAATCCCTACGTCATGCTCGGTGCGGGCCTGCTCGCCCGCAACGCCCACCGGCTGGGACTCAACGCGAAACCGTGGGTAAAGACCTCGCTGGCCCCCGGATCGCGCGTGGTGACCGACTACTACCGCAAGGCAAACCTGCTGGAGGAACTGGCGGCGGTGGGTTTTGACCTGGTGGGCTACGGCTGCACCACCTGCATCGGTAATTCCGGTCCGCTGCGGCCGGAGATTTCCGCCGCGGTGAAGGCGGGTGATGTCATCGCCTGCTCGGTACTCTCGGGCAATCGCAATTTCGAAGGCCGCGTGCATGCCGAAACGCGCATGAACTTCCTGGCCTCCCCGCCGCTGGTCGTGGCGTACGCCCTGGCGGGCACCCTGGATCTGGACCTGGTGACCGAGCCTTTGGGCACCGCCAGCAATGGCCAGCCGGTGTTCCTCAAGGACATCTGGCCCAGCGCCGCGGAAGTGCAGGAGACGGTGCTGCGCGCCATCGATTCGCAGATGTTCCGCGACAGTTATGCCACGGTTTTCAAGGGCGATGAGAACTGGTCCAGCATCAAGATTCCGCAGGGCAATGTGTACGCCTGGGACAAGGCTTCAACCTACGTCAAGAACCCGCCCTACTTCGATGGCATGACCATGACGCCCGCCACGATGGGCGACGTTCATGGCGCGCGCGCCCTGGCGGTGCTGGGTGACTCGGTCACCACCGATCACATCTCACCCGCCGGCAACATTGCCAAGTCCAGTCCGGCCGCCCGCTACCTGGTCGAACAGGGTGTGCAGCCGGTGGACTTCAATTCCTACGGGGCGCGGCGCGGCAATCACGAAGTCATGATGCGCGGCACCTTCGCCAATATCCGCCTGCGCAACCTCCTCGCCCCGGGCACCGAGGGAGGCGTGACGGTGCACGTTCCCAGCGGCGAGCCGATGTCGATCTATGACGCCGCCATGCGCTACAAGGCCGAAGGCACGCCGCTGGTGATCCTTGCCGGCCGCGAGTACGGCACCGGCTCCTCGCGTGACTGGGCGGCCAAGGGCACGATGCTGCTGGGCGCCAGGGCCGTCATCGCGGAAAGCTTCGAGCGCATTCACCGCTCCAATCTCATCGGCATGGGGGTGCTGCCCCTGCAGTTCATGCCGGGCCAGAACGCGCAGAGCCTGGGCCTCACCGGCCAGGAGACGTTTGATCTCACCGGCCTCACCGCCCCTGGGGCCAAGACCGTGAAGGTGACGGCTACTCCGCCAGGCGGCAAGGCGCAGCAGTTCGAAGTGCGGCTGCGAATCGATACGCCCAAGGAGCACGAGTACTACCAGCACGGTGGCATCCTGCAGTACGTGCTGCGACAGCTTGCTGCGCCCAAAGCGGCCTGACGGCACCGGGCCGCGGCACGCCAATGCGGCTCGTCGTCTTCGATCTCGACGGCACGATCACCTACCGTGACACGTTGCTGCCCTACGTGAGCGGTTTCCTGGCGCGTGCCCACCGTAGCCGCGTGCGCATGCTGGGCGTGCTGCCGACGCTGGCGGCCTTCGTCCTCGGCGCGGCCGACCACGGGGCCGTGAAATCCGCCTTTATCCGCGACACGCTGGGTGGGGCCAGGCGCAGCGACCTTTTGGCCTGGACCGATGAGTTTGTGCCCTGGGTCACCGGCCCGGGCAGCAGCCCGGGCGCGCTCGCCATGCTGCAGTCGCATCGCGATGCCGGTGACCATCTGGTACTGATGAGCGCCAGCACCGATCTGTATGTCCCGCAGATCGGCCGGGCGCTGGGATTTGACGAGGTCATCTGCACCGGGATCGGCTTTGACGGCGCCGGCAAGCTAACCGGCGAGCTCACCACCGCGAACCGACGGGGCGCGGAAAAAGCGCGCTGCTTCGGCGCCCTGCGCCAGCAGCACCCGGGCCTTCAGACCGTGGCCTATGGCAATGCCGGCAGTGACCTGGCGCACCTGAAGCTCGCGGATCAGCCGCGCCTGGTGAATGCCTCGCGGCACACGCTCAGGCAGGCGGCGGCGCTGGGCATTGCCCCGTACGCCTCGTGGCTCACATCGACGTCCGCACCTGCCAAAGTTCCGGAAAGAACCTGAGTTCCAGGGCCTTCGCCAGATACGGCACACCGCTGGTGCCGCCGGTGCCGCGCTTGTGCCCGATGATGCGCTCCACGGCCTTCAGATGATGAAAGCGCCAGATTTGGAACTGGTGATCCAGGTTGATGAGACGCTCGGCCAGTTCGTACAGATCCCATTCCTTTTCCGAGTTGTGGTACACGCCCAGCCACGCCCCGGCCACCTGCTTGCTCGACTGGTAGGGTTCGCGAAAATCGCGCGACAGATAGTCCTCCGGAATGCCATAGCCGCGGCGGCTGAGCAGCCGCAGCACCTCGTCGTACAGTGACGGTGCGGCCAGCACCTGCTCAAGCTTCTCGAAGTTCGCCGGATCGTTCTGGTGAACCTTGATCACCTCGGCGTTCTTGTTGCCGATGGTGAATTCCAGCACCCGGTACTGGACGGACTGGAAGCCTGAGGAGCGCCCCAGCGCGTTGCGAAAGGCGGAGTAGTCGGCCGGTGTCATGGTCGCGAGCACGTCCCAGACCGCCGTCAACTGCGTCTGCACGCGTGCAATGCGCTCCAGCATCCGGAACGACGGCCCGAGATTGTCGCGGCGCACGCAATCCAGAACCCCGGTCAGTTCGTGCAGGAACAGCCGCATCCAAAGTTCCGAGGTCTGATGGACGATGATGAACATCATCTCGTCGTGTTCGTAGGACAGCGGCCGCTGCGCATCCAGGATCTGGTCCAGCCGCAGGTAGGCGCCGTAGCTCAAAGAGGAGCCCAGGTCCCAATGCACCGGCTCGTCGGAAAGGTCGACCCGCTCGGACTTGTCGTAGGGGCGATTGCTCATAGCAACCACGATGGTACACGTCGCCAGCCATCGAGCAATTGCCGGTCGAGCTTGCGGTAATCCGCAACGCAGCGCGCCACGCAATCCCAGAAGGCACGGGAGTGATTCATGTGCCGGGTATGTGCCAGTTCGTGCAGCAGCAGGTAACGCAGCACCTCGGGGGGCTGGAACAGGATGCAGCAGTTCAGGCTGATGGTGCCGCGCACCGAGCAGCTGCCCCAGCGGGTGCGTTGGCGGCGGATGCTCAAGGAGCGGTAGGTGAAGCCGAATTCGCGCGCGCAATCAGCCAGGTGCGCCGCGAGGACCAGCTTCGCGTGTGCCATCAGCCAGCGCCGCAGGGCCTCCTTGAGCCGTTGCGGGGAGCTGATATCGCCGCTGATCACCAGCAGTTCCTCGCCCGGATGCTCCGCTGCGCGCGGCTCGCGGATTCGCACCCGCCCGGTGCCGCCGGCCAGGTGCACCCGCCAGGTTTCATACACGCCCGGCAGCGCAATCCGTGGCGGCGGAAACGGGGTGTCAGGCGGCTTCTGGCGCAGTGCCGCCTGGCGTCGGGTTTCGATCCAGTCCTGGTGTTCGCTCAAGAAGGCCGTCACCATCGCCCGCGAAGTGCGCGGCGGCACGACCACTTCCACACGCCCGGTCCGGTGCACACGCACCGCCAGACGCCGGGCGCGTCGGCTCTCGCGCACCACCCAGGGCTGTGCTTCAGTTTCGGACCAAAGAAAAAGCTGGTTCAATTCACCCCATGATAATCGACTCACCACCCCGGCAGCACCCGACCGCCATCGACAGCGCCATCCTGCGGGTGGACACACTGGTGAAGCGCTATGCCGACAACACCGCCGTCGATGGGGTGTCCTTCAGTGTGCGCGAGGGCACCTGTTTTGGCCTGCTCGGTCCCAATGGCGCCGGCAAGACTACGACCATCGAGATCATGGAGGGCATCCTCGCGCCGACTTCAGGCCAGGTGTGGTACCGCGGCGCCCCGCTGGGCGAACGCTTCCGGGCCGAGGCCGGGATCCTGTTCCAGAAGACGGCGCTGCAGGATTTCCTGAGCGTGCGCCAGACGCTGAACCTGTTCCGCGGCCTGTACGACCATGGCCTGAGCGTCGATGAGGTCATACGACTGTGTGCGCTGGAAAAGCTGCTCGAGCGCGACAACAAGAAGCTCTCCGGTGGACAACTGCAGCGCCTGCTGCTGGGCGTGGCGCTGGTCAATGATCCGGCCATCCTGTTCCTGGATGAACCCACCACCGGGCTCGATCCGCAGGCACGGCGGCGCTTCTGGGAACTGGTCGAGTCGATCAAGGCGCAGCGCAAGACCATCATCCTCACCACCCACTACATGGAGGAGGCACAGCTGCTGTGCGATGAGATCGTGATCGTCGATCACGGCAAGATCATCGCCCAGGGCGCGCCGCAGGCGCTGTTGCGCCAGCATTTCAAGGCGGTGCTGCTGGAGCTGCCGCTGGAGGACTGGACGGCGGCGGCGCGCACCCTCGGCCTCACCTTTTTCGAGGCTGCGGGGCGGGTCGAGCTGACGACCAACGATCTTGAAGGCACGCTGCGCACGCTGATGCAGGCCGGTATTTCCCTGGCGCACCTGCGCATCCGCCCTCCCAACCTGGAAGACTTGTTTCTGGAACTGACCGGCAAGGACTTACGCACATGAGCCTCGTCACCCCCATCCGTCGCAGCCTCGGACGCCTCGTGGCGGTATGGCATGCGCGCAATCTCGAATTCGTGCGCGATCGCTCCTCGCTGATCTTCACGCTGGGCGTCCCGGTGATCATCGTCGTCGCCATGGGGCTGATTTTCGGCGGCCCGCCGCGGGCGCTGTTCAAGGTCGGAGTGCTGGGCGCCCCGCCCATAGCGGCCAGCTATCCCTTCCTGGGCGAGCGCTATTTCCAGTTTGTACCGGTAGCCAATCAGAGCGCCGGCGTTCACTCGGTGGCCCGCAATGACCTGGATCTGCTGCTGGACCTGCGAGCGCGGCCGGTGCGCTTCTGGGGCATCGAGGATTCACCCAAGGGCTATGTCGCCGAGAAACTGTTGCTGCAGGCCGATCCGCAGGCCCAGCGCCAGACCGTCACCGGCACCGCCAGCCGCTACATCGACTGGCTGTTTCCGGGGGTACTGGGCATGAACATGATGTTCACCTGCCTCATGGGTGCCGGCTATGTGGTCGTGCGCTATCGCAAGAATGGCTTCCTGAAGCGCCTGTCCGCGACGCCGGTCTCGGCCTTCGAGTTTCTGAGCGCGCAGGTCCTGAGCCGCCTGGGGCTGGCGGTGGCGATTACCCTCATCCTGTACTGCGGCGTCGGCGCCGTGATTGGCTTTCACAACGCCGGCAGCGCCGCCCTGCTGCTGCTGGTCGCGGTGCTGGGTGCCTTGAGCCTCATCGCCTTCGGCCTGATCGTCGCGTCACGCTTTGCCAGCGAGGAAGTGGTCGGCGGGCTGCTGAATTTCCTGACCTGGCCGATGATGCTGCTGTCGGGCATCTGGTTCTCCTTGGAGGGTTCGCCGCGCTGGCTGCAGTGGCTGGCGCAGCTGTTCCCGCTGACCCACATCCTGCAGGCGGCCCGCGCGATCACGCTGGATGGCGCGGGGCCTGCGGCCGTCGGCATCGACCTTGCCTATCTCGCCGGCACGACCCTGGTGTTCCTGGGCGTGGGCGCCTTTTCCTTTCGTTGGAGAGCCGAATGATGCTGCAGCCCGGCACCCACGCGTTCTACAGCGACAATACGGCGAGCGTGGCGCCCGAACTCGTGGCCGCGCTCAACGCCGCCAACCAAGGTCCACAAAAGGCCTATGGTGACGATCCGTGGACTGCGCAACTTGATCAGGCCTTCAGCGAGTTCTTCGGCAAGCCGGTGCGCGCCTTCGTGGTGAGCACCGGCACGGCGGCCAACGCCTTGAGTCTGGCCACGCTGTCACCGCCGTATGGCAATGTCTTCGCGCACTGCGGCTCCCATGTGGTGGAGGATGAGTGCGGCGCGGTCGAGTTCTTCTCCGCCGGCGCCCGTCTGACCCTGGTGGCCGGGGCGCATGGCCGCATGGATGCGCAGGCGCTGCAGCAGGCGATCGAAGCCCATCCGGCCAGTGTCCACACCGTGCAACCCGCCGCGGTCACCCTCACCCAGGCCACGGAGCTGGGCACCAGCTATCGACCCGATGCTCTCGCGGCGTTGAGCGCAGTGGCCCGGCACCATGGCCTGCGCGTGCATATGGACGGCGCGCGGCTGGCGAATGCCATCGATTTTCTCGACTGCCATCCGGCCGATGTGACCTGGCGCGCCGGGGTCGATGTGCTCTCCTTTGGTGCCACCAAGAATGGCGCCCTGGCGGCCGAGGCCGTGGTGTTCTTCGACACCACTCTGGTGCGCGATTTCGAATTGCGCCGCAAGCGCGCCGGACACCTGCTGTCCAAGTCGCGTTACGCCGCCGCACAGCTTCTGACCTATGTGCAGACGGGCCTGTGGCGCACCCATGCCCGGCGCGCGAATCGCCTCGCGCAGCGCATCGCGGCTGCGGCCGGAGCCCGGCTCCTGCACCCGGTGGAGGCCAATGAGCTGTTCCTGGATCTGGGCGCGGCGGGCAAGGCCGCGCTGCGCGCGCAGGGCTTCGGCTTCTATGATTGGGGTCCCGCGGCCGGTCCCAAAGCACGCTTCGTCGTGTCCTGGGATCAGACCCAGGCCAGCGTCGATGCCCTGTGCGCCGCCTTCTAGGGCTGTTCGATCGGCGTAAACACCCGCCAGGCCTGCGTCGGATGCAGCAGCGCCCAAGGAACGGCGAGCAACTGATTGCCGGGCGTGACCGGCACGATGATTGCGGGCCTGGATCCTTTAACGCTCACTTCCGTAGCCGAGCTGTCATCCGGGTCGTAAGCCAGCATGTAGCGCATTTCCTTCCGCGAGAAGATGCGGTTGAGCGGCGGTGCCTTCAGGTCCAGTGGCTGCGCGACCGGGCGTGAGGCCTTGGCGCCATGAGCCCGGGTGGGCATGGCACGGGGCGCCGAACTGGTGGCGGAACTGGGAGCTTGCGCGTGGGCCAGCGACGCAGCGGCCCACAGGGCGACCGTGATTCCGATCAGATGAGCCGTGGGCAGGGAGCTGCGGATTTGAGTCATGGGCTCTCCTTCTGGTCCGGCCATGGAGCAAACGGAAACGGAGGCGTTTCTGTCAAAAACGTCAGAAATTCTATGACTTGCGTGATATATCTCGAAAACCCCTTGCCGAATCGGAGCAGGTCCGGATTCGGCTGCGCCGCGAGCAGGGTGAGGATCAGCTGCGCCACTACCGTCGCGATGAGCACCCAGGTCAAGATCCAGAATGCTACCCCGAAGACCACCATGTACAGCACGCGCAGCCCCAGCGGCAAGCGCTCACCGATGATCATGAGATCACCCCGTCACAATATGGTTCAGTAAGCGATGCGCCGATTTGTAGTCGGGCATCAGCAGCAAAGCGTGCTCCAGCGCCGAGCGCGCCGCAATAGCATCGCCGCGGTCCAGGTAAACCTGCGCCAGCCCCTGCCAGGCCTCGGCCGCGCCCCACGATGGAATTCGCTCCAGGCCCTGGCGTTCGGTTTCAAACGCATCGACGGCGCTCTGGAATGCCGTGAGTTGCCGGGCACGCTCCGCCGTGGACTTGGCGCCGGCATAGGCCAGCTGCGCCGCCAGCAGCCGCACCCGTGGATTGCGCGGGGCGAGCTGCAAGGCCCGTTGCATCTGGGAACGGCTGCGGGCACCGGCGAACGGCACATCGAGCGGACGCGAACGACTGCGCAGATCCATGCAGAATGATTGCAGCGCGAGCACTTCGGCATCTGTAGGCCGGGCGGCCAGAGCCTCGTCAGCCGAATCGACACAACCGCCCGCGCTGCGGCCTGCGGCGGCCACAGCGGCCGGCAACTGCGCCTCGCGCAGCTGGATCAAGGTGAGGTAGTAGCTGCGCTTCGGGTCGGAGTCCGGCAGTTCGCGGACGCGGTTCTCGACGCTCGCCAGATCGCGCGCGTCCTCGGTATACCAGGCGTACTGGACCTGCGACTCAATGTCGCGCCAATCGGTTTCCGCGGCAGCGGCGAGCGTTGCCAGACCCAGCAGCACCGGCGCCAGCAGCAGTGGCACTTGCCTGAAGCAGAACATGGGCAACATTGTGCCAGAATCAATCCATGACGCACCCGCCGCCGCTGATCGATATCGGCATCAATCTGGGTCACGATAGCTTCGCACCGGACCGCCAGGCGGTGCTTGAACGCGCCCGCGGCGCCGGGGTCGTGCAGATGATCATTACCGGGGCCAGTGCCGCAGGCTCCCAGCAGGCTCTGGCACTGGCCCGTGAGGACCCGCAGCATCTGTTCGCGACCGCCGGCGTGCATCCCCACCACGCGACGGAACTGGATGGGGAGCGGCTGGTGCAGCTCGAACGCCTGGCGCGGCAACCCGAGGTGGTCGCCGTTGGCGAGTGCGGTCTTGATTATTTCCGTGACTTCTCACCGCGCGATGTACAGCGGCGCGCCTTTCATCAGCAGCTGGAACTGGCCGCGCGGGTGGGCAAACCGGTGTTCCTGCACGAGCGTGATGCCCACGATGATTTCGCGGCCATCCTGCGCGAGCATCGGGCAACGCTGGTCGGTGGTGTTGCGCATTGTTTCACCGGCACCCGCGAGCACCTGCACCGTTACCTGGAGCTGGATCTTGCCATCGGCATGACGGGGTGGATCTGCGATGAGCGCCGGGGTGCGCACCTGCTGCCACTGCTGCGGGAGATTCCCGCCACCGCGCTGCACCTTGAGACCGACGCGCCCTATCTGCTGCCACGCGACCTAGCGCCGCGTCCGGCCGCGCGTCGCAATGAACCGCAGTACCTGCCGCATATCGCCGCCGCGGTGGCCCGGGCGCGCGGGCAGACCCTGGAACAACTGGCCGCCACCGCCACCGCGGCGAGCCGCAGCCTTTTCAGGCTGCCGGCGCCGACGCTCAGCCGCTGACCGCGCGGGCCTGGGCCATGAGGCTCGGGCGAACGGCATTGCGGATGTTCTGCCAGGGCAGATCGAAGGGGTCCGGGCCGCCCGGGGTGCCGCCCTCGATCAGGGGGAAGTCCTGTGACAGCGAGTCCACCATCAAGGTCCACTTGGGCAGGCCCTTGGGAAAGCGCGCCCTGCGGGTGAATACGATGCGCCCTTCCACCGGCATGTCGCCGGCGATCGCCTTCACCGCGGCGATGCGGTCATACAGGGCGCTTTGCGGATTCACAAAGGTGTGGCGGTGCGGCCCATCCATCACCGTCCATTCATTCATCTGGTCGCCGCCGAACACATTGCCGTGCACATCGCGCAGATCCAGCACCACCGCCCCGCGCGGGGTGCGCAGCACGAAGTCCAGATGGAAGGAGCTGCCCATGCCATCGGGCACCAGGACATCGACCAGGTAATCAGAACCCACCGCCGTGATCGCCGTGAGCAACGCGCGCCGTGCACGCCGCTGGCGATACCAGCGCCACAACCACGACAGCCCCCAGCCGACGACGCCGGCACAGACGACCAGAGTCCAGGTAAGGGGTGGCAGATTTGTCACAAGGTCCAAGCGCGCTCCCTAAGCCAATCCCTGACGCAGCGAGTCCAGATCCGCCGCGATTTCCACGGCCTGCGCCGGCAACTCCAACAGGCGCGCCAGGGACTGCGGCACTGTGACACTGCGGCCGATCAGCGGCTCGACAATTTCACGGAATTTGGCCGGATGCGCGGTGGCTGCCAGCACCCACTGCCCGTCACGCCGCCGCGCCGCAGGCAGGCGCGCGTAAGCTTCAGCGGCCGTGGCCGTGTGCGGGCACCAGACCTGCCCGTATTCCAAAAAGCCCGTGCGGATGCGCGCGCGGATCTGCTCATCGCTCACCGCCTCGGCCCCGATCATGGCCCGCAACTGGGCCACATCCGGATACAGGGCACGCAGCCTTTCAAGATTGCTGGGGTTGCCGACATCCATGGCCGAGGCCAGCGTGGCGATGCTCGGCCGCGGTTGAAAATCGCCGGTCTCCAGCAGGTCCGGCACTGTGCGATTGAGGTTGTGCGCCAGGATCAGATTGCCGATGGGCATGCCCAGACGCCGGGCCCACAGGCCCGCCACAGAATTTCCAAGATTGCCGCTGGGCACCACGAAGGACACCGGCGCCCCATGTTCCGACCAGCCCTGAAGGCTCGCGGCAGCGAAGTACACGGCCTGCGGCAACAGCCGTCCCAGGTTGATGCTGTTGGCCGATGAGAGCTCGTAGTGCTGGCTCAGCTGCGGGTCCATGAACGCCGCCTTCACCAGCCGCTGGCAGTCATCGAAAGTGCCGCGCACCCGGAAGCTTCTGACATTGTCGCCCCAGCAGGTGAGCTGGTGCTCCTGCGTCGCAGACACCAGTCCCTTGGGGAACAGCACCGACACCTGCACGCCGGGAAGGCGGTGAAACGCGGCGGCCACGGCACCGCCGGTGTCACCGGAGGTTGCCACCAGGATGTTCAATGGACGCTGCCCGGGTGTGCGCAGGCGCGCCATGCAGGCCGCGAGGAAGCGTGCGCCGAAATCCTTGAAGGCCGCCGTGGGTCCGTGAAAGAGCTCCAGCACCCCGAGCCGTCCTTGCGCCTGCAACGCGACCAGCGGCGCCGGGAAGTTGAAGGCCTGCGCGGTGATGGCCGGCAGCTGGCTGGCCAGCTCGCTCCCCGCGACCAGCGGTTCAAGCAGCAGCGCGCCGATGCGGGCCAGTCCTTGCGCCGTCAGGTACTGCTGCGGCGACAGTCCGATGCGGGCGCAAAGCTGCGCCGGCTGCTGCACCGGCCATTGCTGCGGAATGTACAGTCCGCCATCCGGCGCCAGGCCCTTGAGCAGGGTCTGCGCGAAACCGGTGGTCGCGGCGCCGGCGCGCGTGCTTTGGAACAGCATGATGGCTAGTCACCGATGACGCGGGCGCCGGGGGAATTGATTTCGATGATCCACTCATCGATCGGCACCTGGTGGCGCCCGAACTCAATGCGCATGGCGGCCAGCACTGCGGCGGCCTGGTGCTCGAGGGCCCAGGCAAACACCGTGGGCCCGGCGCCGGAGATCGAGCAGCCCAGGGCGCCCGCCGCCATGGCCGCGCGGCGCACGTCGGGGAAGCCTGGAATCAGGGTCTGGCGCTGCGGCTCGATCACCACATCCTCGAGCGAGGCGCGGATCAGTTCGATGTCGTTGGTGTAGCACCCGGAGATGAAGCCGGCCAGATGCGCGGTCTGCCACACGAAGTCGGACATGGCCACGCTGCTGCGCAGGATGGAGCGCGCCTCCTTGGTGGACAGGAACAGGTGCGGATGGACCATCACGGCGCGCACGGCGCTCGGCACCGGAATCTGTTTGACGTGGGGATTGTCAATGCCCACGGTCAGCACCAGGCCGCCAAAGAGCGACGGTGCGATGTTGTCGACATGCATGGAGCCGGAGGCGACGGCCTCACCGTGCATGGCGAACTTCAGCAGTTCAAGCTTGCTGCACGGGGTGGGCAGCAGCGCATTCGCGGCCACCACCGCGGCGACCGCGGACGCGGCCGAGCCGCCCAGGCCCGAACCCAGCGGTATGCCCTTCTCAATGCGCAGGTCAAATCCAAATGGCAGGTTCAGCGCCTCCTGCATCGCCAGCACCGCGCGGCCGGCGGTATTGCCCTCGGGATTTCGCGGCAGGTCCACGCTCACACCCGTGATGCTCGAGATCGTGAGGCCGCGCCCGCGGGTGCGCGTGATCGACACCTTGTCACCCAGCGCATCGACGGCGAACCCCAAGATGTCGAAGCCAATGGCCACATTGCCGGCCGAGGCCGGCGCAAAGGCCGTGGCGGAGGACAGGGCGTTCAAATATGCGCTCCGAGATAGGCGGACAGCCGCAGCAGATCGGCGAACACGCCGCCGGCCGTCACCTCCGGACCTGCACCGGGACCCTGAACGATCAGGGCATTGGCATTGTACCGGCCGGTGGCAAAGCGCACGACATTATCGGTCAGTGCCATGTTGGCGAAGGCATGACTGCGGTCGAGCTCCATCAGACCGACGGTGGCCTCGCCCTGGGCGGTGATGCGCCCCACGTAGCGCAACACTTTGTTGCGGCCCTGCGCCGCCTTCAGCCGCTCATTCATGCCGGCGTCAAACTTCGGCAGGCCCGCCATGAATTCATCAATGGAGGACCCGGAGAGGTCGGGCGGCACCAGGCTCTCCACTTTCACGTCCGCCAGTTCCAGCGCCAGCCCCATTTCGCGTCCCAGGATGATGAGCTTGCGGGCCACGTCCATGCCGGAGAGGTCATCCCGCGGATCCGGTTCGGTGTAGCCACGCTGCTTGGCATCGCGCACGATGTCCGAAAAGGCGACCCTGCCGTCATAGACGTTGAACAAGTAAGCCAAGGTGCCAGAGAAGATCCCCTCGATGCTTTCGATGTCATCACCCGTCTCACGCAGGTCGCGCAGGGTCTGGATGACCGGCAGACCGGCGCCCACCGTGGCCTCATATAAATAGTGCGCGCCGCTGGTGCGGCCGGCCGAGCGTACCTGGCGATAGAACTCCAGCGGCGCACTGTTGGCCTTCTTGTTCGGGGTGACCACGTGGATGCCGCTCGCCAGCCACTGCGGATAGTTGCGGGCCACCGACTCGCTCGCGGTGCAGTCGATGAGTACCGTATGCGGCAGATGATCCACATTCAGGTGCTCGACGAATTTGCCAAGATCAGCCGCGGTTGAGCCGCTCTTCAGCGCCTCGCGCCAATTGGCCAGGTCCACCCCGGAGTCACTGAGCAGCATGCGCTCGGAGGCCAGGATGCCGCGCACGCGCAGGTCGATCTGGAACTGCTCGCGCAGGCGGCTGCTTTGCGAGGCCAGCTGATCCAGCAGCACCCGACCGACCGTTCCCGGACCGATCACGCCAATCGAGAGCGTGTGCGGCGAGAGGTAGAAGCTGGAATGCACGGCGCGCAGTGCGCGCGTGGCGTCCTTGGCCTCGATCACCACCGAAATATTGCGTTCGCTCGCGCCCTGAGCAATGGCGCGCACATTGACGGCCGAGTTGCCCAGTGCATCGAACACCTTGGCCGAGACACCCGGCAGGCCCGCCATGCCATCACCGACGACGGCGAGAATGGCCAGACCCGGGTCCACGTCCACGCGCTGGATCTGCCCTTCAGTGAGTTCGCGGGCAAATGCGGCGCGCACCACGCGCGCGGCACGCTCGGACTGATCAGCGGGGATCGCGCAGCAGATCGAATGCTCGGAGCTGCCCTGGGAAATCAGGATTACCGAGATCCCCTCCTCGCGCAGCGCGCCGAACAGCCGGTGCGCGGTGCCGGGCACGCCGATCATGCCCGCGCCTTCGACATTGATCAGGGCCACCCCTTCGATGCTGGTGATGCCCTTGACCGGCAGCGTCGATTCGGGTGCCGCGCAGATCAGTGAACCGGGCTTGTGGGGCGCGAAGGTATTGCGGATCCAGATCGGAATGTTGCGCCCGATCGCGGGCGCCATGGTCTGCGGATGGATGACCTTGGCGCCGAAATAGGCCAGCTCCATCGCCTCGTTATAGGACAACGAGTCGATGACCTTGGCATCCGGCACCCGCCGCGGATCAGCCGACAGCACCCCGTCCACGTCGGTCCAGATCTGGATTTCGGCCGCGGCCAGCAGTGCGCCGAAGATTGAACCGGAGAAGTCGCTGCCATTGCGTCCGAGGGTGGTCTGCAGGCCCTTGCGGTTGGATGCGATGAATCCGGTGATGATCAGCGTGCCCAGAAAATCAGCACCCACCACGCGCTCCATGTTCTGCTGCGACTCGCTCCATTGCACGGCAGGTCCCAGCGAACCCCATTCCACGACCACCACGCGCCGTGCATCCACCCACAGCGTCCGTCCGGCACGCCGCGTTCGCGCCTCAAAGTATTTGTGGAACAGCCGGGTCGACCAGATCTCGCCATAGCCTGCGATGAGGTCGCGGACATTGTCGGCCGCCGAGCGGGTCAGCTGCACGGTGTGCAGGATGCCCTCGATGTCGTGGCAGTCACGATCCATGGCCGACAGGTACAACGCGGCGTCCTGGGTCGACAGCAGGGCGCGGGCAATGGTGGCGTGCCGGTCGCGCAGCCCCTGGACCTCGATCTGGTAGCGTTCATCCTGCTGCTCGGCGAGCAGCACCAGGCGCAGCAAAGCATCGGTGACCCCGCGGCAGGCGGACAGGACAACGCCCAGGCGTTTTTGCGGTTGTCCCTCAAGAATCGCCGCCACACGCTCGAAGCAGGCCGCGTCGGCGACGCTGGAACCGCCGAACTTGTGGACCACCCAGCGCTCGGTTGCCTGGGAATGAGGACCCGGGGACGCGGGGGAAACAGGGGTGCTTGAGCTCATCTGATCGTCTGCCGCGGCCATGCCAAAAAAGGCCGCGTGACTCTACTGACGCGGTCGGACCGGCGCAACTTCAAGCATAATCGGCGGATGGAAACCCTCATCGCGCCGCTGTTGCCACTGTATGAGCGTGAGCGCCGTGCCGGTCGTGCCGTGGCGCTCGCCGTGGTGGTGCACACCAATGGGTCCACCTACCGCAAACCCGGCGCGCTGATGCTGATTGCCGCCGATGGCGAATACGCCGGGCTGCTCTCCGGAGGGTGCCTGGAGTCGGACCTGCATCAGCATTCCCTGCAGGTCATGACCAGCGGCCAGGCGAAGCTCGTGAGCTACGACACCGGCAGCAGCGATGACCTGCTGTGGGGCCTGGGCGTGGGCTGCGAAGGTGCGATGCAGATCCTGCTGGTGAGTGCCGGGCCACATAACGGCTGGCAGCCCCTTGAGCTCTTCAGTGCCGCCTACCAGCGACACGAGCGGGTGGCCGCAGCGGTGGTCGTGGCCTCGCCGGACGGCGCCCTGCCGCCCGGCAGCATCGTCATGACCGAGGGCACCGCGGGAGGCCAGTCCGTGCCCCTGCCGCTGCAGGATGGCATCCAGAGCCTGCTCAGCCGCGCGCTGGAGACGGGGCGCCCCAGCGCGCTGGGTGGCAGTACCGAGGCGCTGCGGGTGCTGGCGCTGCCGCTGGCCCTGCCCCCGCGCCTGCTGCTGCTGGGCGGCGGACCGGATGCCCAGCCCCTGGTGGATCTGGCGGCCCGTCTCACCTGGCACATCACCGTCCATGACCACCGCCCGGCCTATGCCCAGCAGCTGCGGTTCCCGCAGGCCGAACAGGTGGTTCTCGGGCGACCGGAAACGCTGGCGCAGACCCTGGAACTTGCGCGCTTTGACGCCGCCGTGGTGATGAGCCATCACCTCACCTCGGACCTGGCGTACCTGCGCGCCCTGAGCGCCTCGCGCATCCCCTATATCGGTCTGCTCGGGCCCGCCAATCGGCGCGAGAAACTGCTGGGGGACCTGGGCGATGATGCGGCCGGACTCAATGGCCGGCTGCGCTCGCCCATTGGACTCAACATCGGGGGGCGCGCGCCGCAGTCCATTGCCCTGTCCATCGTCGCGGAGATCCATGCGCGACTGCATGGTGCGCCGGGCGGTCCGTTCTAGGGCCGCGAGCGCTACCCGAATGAACGAAACTGATTTCATCCGCCAACAACTGCATCTTGAGCGCACCCACCTGCGCGAGATCCTGCGCGCGCTGCGGCCGGAAATCGCTGCCGATACGCCGGCACACGCGGTGGCGCTGTACATCGACTGGGCGGGGCGGCGGTTGATCAAGCAGGTGCTCGCCCAGCAAACGGCACGGCAGGGCGTAGCCGCACTCGATCCGGCCCTGCAGGGGCAGCTGGCCGCGGCCCATTTGCGGCCTGAAGACCTGCTGGCGCTGCTTGAAGCCTGGAGTGAACCGCTGGATGCGGCGGCGAATCATGAGCTGCGCGCTGCCCACTGGCGCCGCGCCGCGCATTTGAGCGCCGACACCATTCTCGAAGAGCGCCGGCTCTACGCCGCGGCGCGCGGCGCGGTGGCGCGCTGATGGGCGATCAGGCGGATCTGGCGGCGACTCCCAGCCTGCATGTCATCGTGCTCGCCGCGGGTGCATCGACCCGCTTTGGCTCGCCCAAGCAGCTGGTGCGCCTGAATGGCCGCCCGCTGCTGCACCTGGCGGTGTCACGGGCCGTGGAGGTGGCGGGCCAGGCGGTCACTGTGGTGCTCGGCGCCAATGCCGCCGACCTCGCGCCGCTGCTGCGCCATACGCCCGCCGCCGTGGTGATCAATCGCGACTGGCCCGAGGGCCTGGGCAGTTCGGTGCGCGCCGGTGTCGCCCGAGTGCCGGCCGCCGCCGACGCCGCGCTGCTGATACTGGCCGATCAGCCCGCGGTCACCGCCGAGGATCTGCGGCGCCTGGTGGCAACCTGGCGCCGCCAGCCCCAGTGCGTCGTGGCCGCGCATTACTCCGGCACCGTCGGGGTGCCCGCGATCTTTCCGCGCGAGGATTTTGCCGCATTGTGCTCACTGCGGGGTGATGCCGGCGCGCGCGCCCTGCTCAAACGCGGCGGTGAACGGGTCGTGAGGGTGGCGCTGCAAAGCGCGGCCATCGACATCGACACCCCGGAGGACCTGCTGAAGCTTCAGCAGGTCTGATGGGGCCCTGCACCATTGGCGTGCAGCCCGGGCGGGAATTGTCGTATTGACGCCATAACCGAATGCTGCGGCGACCCAAACCAGCCGGTATTTTCACGCCGGCGGCCTTCCACCTATATTCCCCAGGATGTATCAGTACGACTCCACGGACCAGTCGCTGGTCGACCAGCGTGTCGCCCAGTTCCGCGACCAGACCCGGCGGTACCTGGCGGGAGAGCTGTCGGAGGATGAATTCCGGCCCTTGCGCCTGCGCAATGGCCTGTATATCCAGCGCTTCGCGCCGATGCTGCGTATCGCCATTCCCTATGGGCTGCTGAGCACCCGGCAGCTGCGCATGCTGGCGTCCATCAGCCGGCGTTATGACCGTTCCTACGGGCATTTCACGACCCGGCAGAACCTGCAGCTTAACTGGCCCAAGCTGGCCGAAGTGCCCGACATCCTGGCGGACCTGGCGACGGTGCAGATGCACGCCATCCAGACGTCGGGCAATTGTGTGCGCAATGTCACTTCCGATCATCTGGCCGGCGTCGCCCCCGATGAAATCGAGGATCCGCGGCCCTATTGCGAGTTGCTGCGCCAGTGGTCCACCTTCCATCCGGAATTCACCTATCTGCCGCGCAAGTTCAAGATCGCGGTGAGCGGTGCGGCGGCGGATCGCGCCGCCACCGAAGTGCATGACATCGGTCTGCACCTGAAGCGCAATGCGCACGGCGAGTTGGGCTTCGAGGTCCTGGTCGGCGGCGGCCTCGGGCGCACGCCCATGATCGGCCAGGTGATCCGCAACTATCTGCCCATGGCGGACCTGCTCTCCTACTGCGAAGCCATCCTGCGGGTGTACAACCGCTATGGCCGGCGCGACAACATCCACAAGGCGCGCATCAAGTTCCTGGTCAAGGCACTGGGCATTGCGGCGTTTCGCGACGAGGTCGAGGCCGACTGGCTGGCATCACGCGACTACGGCGCGCAGCTCACGCCGGCGCAGGTTGCGCATGCACGCAGCTTTTTCCAGCCCCTCCCCTACGAGACGCTGTCGAATATCGAGCCACCGGCTGGGAGCGCCGAGTTCAAAGCCTGGTACCGGTACAACACCCAGCCGCACAAGGTGGCGGGCTACCGCGTGGTGTTCGTGAGCCTGAAGCCCAACGGTGCTGCGCCGGGCGACATGACCGCCGATCAGATGGAGGCCGTGGCCACCCTGGCCGACAGCGTGAGTTTCGGCGAAGTGCGCGTGACCCACACTCAGAACCTGGTGCTGGCTGAGGTCAAACAGACCGATCTGCTGGCGACCTGGAAGCAACTGCAGCGCCTGGGCCTGGCGACGCCGAACATCGGCACGCTCGCCGACATGATCGTGTGTCCGGGACTGGATTTCTGCAGCCTCGCCAATGCCGGCACCATCAGCGTCGCGAACCAGCTGCAGCGGCATTTCGACAACTACGACTACCTGTACGACATCGGTCAAATCGAGCTGAAGATGTCCGGCTGCATGAATGCCTGCGGTCACCATCACGTCGGTCACATCGGCATCCTCGGCGTGGATAAGCACGGCGAGGAGTGGTACCAGATCACCATCGGCGGCTCGGCGCGCGAATCGAGCAGCCTGGGGCATGTCATTGGTCCATCGGTGCCGCAAGCGGAAGTCGCGGCCACCGTTGAGCGCATCCTCGATGTCTATCGCGAGCTGCGCCTCGAGGATGAGCGTTTCATAGATACCGTCCGCCGCGTCAGTCCCACGCCGTTCAAGGAGCGCGTCTATGGCAAAGCTCTTGCGGCTGCCTGAGGCCCACACCGGCGCGGCCGGTGCGGATCCGGCGCTGATCAGACTGGTGGATTTGCTGAAGGATCCCGCCAGTCATGCCGCAGGCGGCCCACCCGCGGTACAGGTGGCCCCGGCTGACAAGGTCGAAGACCTTGCGCCGCATCTGGGCGGCATTGCGCTGGTCGCCATCGAATTCCCCAACCCCGGCGATGGCCGTGGCTACAGCTCGGCGCGCATGCTGCGCCAACGCTATGGGTTCAAGGGGGAGATCCGCGCCGTCGGACCGGGCGTCAAGCAGGACCTGCTGTTTTTCATGGCCCGTTGCGGCATTGATTCCTTTGAGCTGGCGCCCACCGAAAATGAGGCCGAGGCGCGCCAGTCGCTGCAGCGCTTCACCCTGGCCTACCAGCCGGCCGTGCCGCGCAGCGCGGTACGCGAAGAGCGTTTTACCGCGGCTCGCTAACGCGCCTGCGGCAGCTCCATCCCCTCAAACAGCTGCGCAACCTCCTCGGCGCTGCCCATGCGGTGCGCGCGATCCACGACCCTGCGATCCAGATGCGGCGCCAGCAGGTGCACGAAGTCGTACATGTACTTGCGCAGCAGCACGCCGCGGCGGAAGCCGATCCAGGTCACATGGCTGGAAAACAGGTGTGAGCCATCCATGAACACCAGATCCGGATCCTCCTGGGCGCTGATGGCCATTTGCGCGACCAGGCCCACGCCCAGACCCAGGCGTACATAGGTCTTGATGACATCCGAATCGCGCGCGGTGATCGCCACATCCGGCGTCAGACCTGCCTTGGCGAAGGCCTGGTGCAGTGAGGAGGGGCCGGTGAAGCTGAATGTATAGGTGATCAGCGGATAGGCGACCAGCTGCTTGAGCGTCGGTCTGGCGACCTCGGCCAGCGGATGATTGCGGGGCACGACGATCACCCGATGCCAGCGATAGCAGGGCAGCAGCGTGAGATCACCGAACAGGTGTTCCGAGCCGGTGTTGATGGCGCAGTCGATCCGGTCCTGGCCGACCATTTCGGCGATCTGCTCCGAGGTGCCCTGGTGAAGGTTCAGGCGCACGTCCGGGTAGCGGGCCCGAAACTGCTGGATGACCTCGGGCAGCACGTAGCGCGCCTGGGTGTGGGTGGTGCCGATGGCCAGGCTCCCGCGGCCCTCGTCCCGCAGCTCCGTGGCCAGGTCACGGATGGCCTGGGTCTCCTTGAGGATCTGCAGTGCCCGGTCGATGACCTGCTGTCCCGCCGGAGTGATGCGCGTGAGGTTGCGGCCCTCGCGGGTGAAGATCTGGAAGCCCAGCTCATCCTCCAGCAGCTTGATCTGCTTGCTGACCCCCGGCTGCGAAGTATGCAGCTTCTGGGCGGCGGCCGTTATGTTAAGTCCGCTCTGGGCCACGGCCGCCAGGTAGCGCAGCTGGTGCAGCTTCATTCAAACCCCTGTTAAGACCCTTCCGTAATGGGTCTGGAACCCCATTATAACCGGACGATATGGCTGGGGCGGCCGCCACATAACCGCGACGCAGCTCATCAGAAGCAATGATTCGTTCTGTTACCGGATTGTCACCCGTACAGTCCCACCCACTATGGCGCAGATACAGACCCTGGAACTGGAATCGAAGGCCGCTCAGGTCCGCGAATTCCTGGCAGAAGCCGTACATCGGTATGGTCGCGTGGTGTACGCCAACAGCCTCGGCGCCGAAGCCATGGTGCTGACGGATATCATCTGTTCCAGCGTGCCGCAGATCGACATCGTCAGCATCGACACGGGTCGGCTGCACGAGGAGACCTACGACCTGCTCGCCAAGCTTCAGCGTCGCTACAACAACAAGATCCGGGTCATCTATCCGGATGGCCAGGACGTGTCGGAGCTGGTCACGCGTCAGGGCATCAACGGCTTTTTCGACAGCCCCGAGGCGCGCGGCGCCTGCTGCAATGTGCGCAAGGTCGTGCCCTTCCACAGGTTCGTGGGCGGCTACGACGCCTGGGTCACCGGCGTGCGCCGCGAGCAGTCCAAGAGCCGCGCCGAGGGCCAGGTCATCGAGTGGGACGCCCAGAACGGCCTGCAGAAAATCAGTCCCCTGCTGGATTGGACCGAGGAGCAGATCTGGGCGTACATCCGTGCGCGCAAGCTCCCCTTCAACAGCCTTCACGAGAAGGGTTATCCGAGCATTGGCTGTGCGCCGTGCACCCGGGCCATCGTGCCGGGTGAGGACCATCGCGCCGGCCGCTGGTGGTGGGAGCAGCCCGAGCAGCGTGAGTGCGGCCTGCATCCCAAGGCCCGCACGGCCACCCGGGCCATGGCACCGGCCTAGGCTTGACAGGACACCGGTCCTGAAACTGAATGACACCCCATGGACTACCTGCCGATATTTCTGCGGGTGCAGAACCGGCTTGCCGTCGTCATCGGCGGCGGAGCGGTTGCCGCACGCAAGGCCGAGCTGCTGCTGAAGTGCGGGGCCCATGTGCGGCTGGTGGCGCCTGAGCTCGCGGCCGGTACCCAGGAACTGCTGCTCGAACCCGTTGCAGCCATCAAGATGTCCTACCTTTGCACCACATTCGCCGCCCAGCACCTCGAGGGTGCCGCGCTGGTCATCGCGGCCACCGATTCCGCTGACATCAACTTGCAGGTCTCGCGCCTGGCCCGGCAGCGCGGGGTGCCCGTCAATGTGGCCGACGATGCCGAGCATTCCGACTTCATTCTGCCGGCCATCGTGGATCGCGATCCGCTGATCGTCGCCGTGAGTTCCGCCGGCACCACGCCGGTGCTGGCGCGCCGGGTGCGCGAGCAGATCGAGGCGCTGCTGCCCGCGCGACTGGGCGCCCTCGCGCGCTTTGCCGGCAGCCAGCGCGCGCGCGTCAATGAGGTGCTGCAGCCACACTGGCGGCGCTCCTTCTGGGAGCACTTTTTTGGCAGCCCCGCCAATCTCGAGCGACTGGGCGTGGATCAGGAGGCCGCGAGCCGCGCCTTCGTCGATGAACTGCAGGCCTTCGGCAGCCGCAAGGATGCCGCGCCCCCGGGTGAGGTCTACCTGATAGGCGCCGGGCCCGGGGATCCTGATCTGCTCACACTGCGTGCCCTGCAGCTGCTGCAGCAGGCCGATGTGCTGCTCTATGACCGACTGGTGTCCCCGGCCATCCTGGATCGCGCGCGCCGCGAGGCCACGCGCATCTTTGTGGGCAAGGAAGTGGGTGAATCCACGGTCTCGCAGGAGCGCATCAACGCGCTGCTGGTGCAGCACGCCCGGCGCGGGCTCAAGGTGGCCCGCCTCAAGGGGGGAGATCCTTTGATATTCGGGCGCGGCGGCGAGGAAATCGCAGCGGTCGCGCGCCATGGCATTGCGGTGACCGTGGTTCCAGGCATCACCGCCGCCCTGGGCGCCGCGGCCGCTGCCCGGATCCCGCTCACGCTGCGTGAAATATCCCAGTCGGTGACCTTCGCGCCGGGACACGTGGCGGTGGCTGATACCCTCGACTGGCCCGCTCTGGCACGCTCGGGCCATACCGTGGTGTTTTATATGGCCATGGCGCAACTGCCCGGCCTCACCGGGCGGCTGCTGAAGGCCGGCGCACCGGCCGACCGGCCCGTGGCGCTGATCGCCCAGGCGACCCTGCCCACGCAGCGCGTGGTGCATGGCACACTTGCAGATATCGCCGAATTGGCCCGTAGCGCTGGTCTCGGAGCACCGGCACTGCTGTTCGTGGGTGAAGTCACCCGCGTCGCCGCATAGCCCATCCGGAGCGTCACTTTCATATGGGAATCACACAGGGCTTCGCGGGAACTGTCGGCAACACGCCGTTGATCCGGCTGCGCAGAGTCAGCGAGGAGACCGGCTGCGAGATTCTCGGCAAGGCCGAGTTCATGAATCCGGGCGGCTCGGTCAAGGACCGCGCGGCGCTCGCCATCGTCACCGATGCCGAACGGCGCGGCGAACTGCGTCCCGGCGGCAGCGTTGTCGAAGGCACGGCGGGCAATACCGGCATCGGCCTGGCGCATGTGTGCAATGAGCGCGGTTATCGCTGCATCATCGTGATGCCGGACAACCAGTCCCCGGAGAAATATCGGCTGCTGGAGATGCTCGGTGCCGAGGTCTACAAGGTCCCCACCGTTCCCTACAGCAACCCGAATCAGTACCAGAAGGTCTCCCAGCGCCTGGCAGGCGCGCTGCGCAATGCCATCTGGGCCAACCAGTTCGACAACCCGATCAACCGCCACGCCCACCTGACCACCACCGGTCCTGAGATCTGGGAACAGACCAATGGCCGGGTCAGCGCCTTTGTCGCCGCCAGCGGCACCGGCGGTACCCTGGCCGGCACGGCCGAATATTTGAAGAGCCGCAACCGCAACGTGCGCTGCGTGCTGGCCGATCCGCCGGGCAGCAGCCTGTATGAGTTCGTGCGCAATGGCGCGCTGAAGTCCACCGGCAGCGGTTCGATCACCGAGGGCATCGGCATCGCGCGCATCACCACCAATTTCAAGGATGCGCCGCTGGATGACGCGGTGCACGTCGAGGACGGCGACACGGTGCATTACGTGTACCGCCTGCTGCGTGAAGAGGGTCTGTTCCTGGGCAGCACCAGCGGCATCAATGTCGCCGCCGCGGTCCGCGTCGCGCGCGACCTGGGCCCCGGGCACACCATCGTCACCGTGCTGTGCGACGGCGGCGCCAAGTATCAGTCACGTCTTTTCAATCGCGAATGGCTGGCGAGCAAGGGGCTGGCGGCACATGCCGTGCCGGCCCGCAGCCACGAGCCCATCACCCTGGAGAATGTCCTTGTCGCTTGATCGATCCAAACTGGCCGTCGTCACAGACGTGGTCATCGTCGGTGCCGGCCCCTGCGGTTTGTTCCAGGTCTTCGAGCTGGGCCTGCTGGGTCTGAAGGCCGAACTGGTCGACTCGCTGCCACAGGTCGGCGGCCAGTGCACCGAGCTGTATCCGGACAAGCCGATCTACGACATCCCGGCCATTCCGGTGTGCACGGCGCGCGAGCTCATCGAGCGCCTGCAGGAACAGATCAAGCCCTTCAGCCCCGGCTATCACCTGGGCCAGGAAGTCACCGAAGTCACGGCCCGACCGGACGGACGCTTTGATGTCGCCACCAGCCGCGGCACGCGCTTTGACGCCGGCGCCGTCATCATCGCCGGCGGCGTGGGCTCATTCCAGCCGCGGCGCCTGAGCGTGGAGGGCAGCGAGCGGCACGAAGGCCGCAGCGTGCACTACCGCGTCAAGGATGCCGCGCACTTTCACGACCAGGACCTGGTGATATTCGGCGGCGGCGATTCGGCGCTCGACTGGACACTGGAGCTCATCGATCGCGCCCGCAGCATCGTGCTCGTGCACCGTCGGGCCGAGTTCCGCGGCGCGCCGGCTTCGGTTGCAAGGATGATGGCGCTGGTCGAAGCAGGCCGCCTCGACTTCATCGAGGGCCAGGTGCAGTCCCTGGTCGAACAGGATGACAAGCTCACCGGCGTGCGGGTGACCGCGCGTGACGGCGTGACGCGCACCGTCGCCACTGACCAGGTTCTGGTGTTCTGGGGTCTTTCGCCAAAGCTCGGACCCATCGCCGAATGGGGTCTGACCATCCACCGTCGCACCATTGCCGTTGACACGCACCGCTTCCAGACCAATATTCCCGGCATCTACGCGGTCGGCGACATCAACGATTACCCGGGCAAGAAGAAACTGATCCTGTCCGGTTTCCACGAAGCCGCCCTCGCCGCCTTCGCGGTCAAGGAGCACATGCGTCCCGGGGAGAAGATTCATCTGCAATACACGACGACCAGTCCGCTGCTGCAGAAGCGGTTGGGGGTCAGCAGCGAAGCCGGGGACAGCGCTCCAGGCAAGTCTGGCGCCCGCCACAGCGCCTGAAGCCGCGGCCACCGCAGCAGGCTGCCCGTGACCATCCGGGAACGCGTCGCCTGCCCTGACTGCAGCTTCGAGCAAAAGCTGCCTGAGATTGCCGATCACGAAGTGGCACGCTGCCGGCGCTGCCGGCGCCTGCTGCAGGTTCCGGACGGCCAGTCCCGTGCCGCCCTGGCCCTGACACTGGGGGCACTGCTGCTGTGGATCCCGGGCTGCCTGGCACCCCTGCTCACCGTGATTGCCGGCGGTGCCAGCCGCAGTGCCAACCTGGTCCAGTGCACCGCCAAGTTATGGGGCGCGGGCTATCCCCCGCTGTCGATCCTGGTGGTCGTGCTGATGCTCGTCATCCCCAGCGCTTTCATGCTCTTCACCCTGGCGCAGGCGCTGCCGGGGAGCAACTCCGGCGAACTGCGCCGGGTGGCGCATCATCTGCGGCCCTGGCTGATGACGGAAGTGTTTGTGGTCGGCGGCTGTGTCGCCTATTCGCGCATCCAAACCGTCGCGTTCGTCGAGGTCGACGTGGGCGGCTGGTGCCTGGCGGGCGCCGCACTGCTGCTGCTGGGATCTCTGGCCCTGCGGGGGGACCCGCCGGCCGACGAGGATCTGCGGGCGCACCTCACGCCGCAGCGCCCCGCGACCGCGCACCGGTCGCTGGAAGCAACCACGGCGCTGGTGATCGCGGGCCTGGTCCTGTACATCCCGGCCAACGTGCTGCCGGTGCTGCAGATCGAGCGTTACGGTGGCATCGAGACCGATACGATTCTGGGCGGCGTCATTGAATTGGTGCGCAACGACCTGTGGCCCCTGGCCGTGATCGTCTTCATGGCCAGCGTCGTGGTGCCGCTGGCGAAGCTGTTCGGACTCGCGTGGCTTCTGTGGCAGACGCGGCGCGGATCGGCACAGCAGCTACGGCAACGCACGCGGGTATACCGTCTGATTGACACGATTGGTCGCTGGTCCAATATAGACGTCTTCATGATTTCAATACTTGGCGCCCTGGTGCAGTTCGGAGCCCTCGAGCGAGTGCGACCCGAGCCCGGTGCACTCGCCTTCGCCGGCGTGGTCCTCATTACAATGTTCGCCGCCCAGTGCTTCGATCCGCGCGCAATGTGGCGGGCCGCAACGGCCAAACCCGACGCGCCAACATGAGCGAGGACGCCCCGGAGCATCACGACGAACCACCCGAGGCCGAGCGCACGCCGCGCCGCCTGAGTGTGATCTGGCTGGCGCCGGCGTTCGCGCTGGCGGTGGTGGCGTGGCTGAGCTGGCACACGCTCATGCAGCGCGGCCCCGCGATCACCATCCGCTTCACCAGTGCCGAGGGGCTGACCGCCGGGGAGACCGAGATCCGTCACAAGGGCGTACGGGTTGGTACGGTCGAGTCATTCGTGCTATCGCCGGATCTGTCCGAGGTCGTCGTGCATGCGCGCATGACGCGCGAGGTCAGCGCCCATCTCAACGGCAGCACGCGTTTCTGGATCGTGACACCCCGGGTCGGCACGAGCGGCATTTCCGGCCTGAACACGCTGGTGTCCGGCGCCTATATCGAGATGTACCCGGGCGACGGTGAACCGCAACGTGACTTTGTCGGCCTGGAGGATCCGCCGCTGCTGCAGCCGGACGCCCCGGGGCGCGCCTTCACGCTCACCGAGGACGAGTTGGGCGCCATCGGACCCGGCACACCGGTCAACTATCGCGGCGTCCAGGTCGGGCAGGTCGAAGGCTATGCGCTGGATGGCAACGGCCGGCGCGTCAACATCTATGCCTTCGTGC
>JBARBG010000133.1:0-65744 GCA_049792815.1 Steroidobacteraceae bacterium
CGCGTGTAGTCGCTGCGCGCCAGCATGCCCGCCGCCGCCGCCCCGGGCGCGAACGCCGCCATGCGGTTGCGCAACCGGTCCAGGGCCAGCAGCCGCGGGAAGAACATGGCCGCGTTGTCACTGCGAAATGGCCAGGCGATGATCCCGGCCAGAACATCCTGCGGCTGGGTCCACAGCTGCGGCGGATCCACGATCTGCAGCGCGCGGCGCTCACGGCAGAAGCGCGCGGCCACCAGCAGCGTGCTCATGCCCAGATCCTGATCGCGCGTCAGCGGCGGGATGTAGAGCAGGTCGAAGGCCAGGTCGGGCCCCAGGGCAAAGATCCCGGTGCGACGTGGCAGCGAGCCGATGATGTCGTAGTCCGACAGTGGCCCACCGTCATCGCCATCGGCATTGACGCCGACATAGCCGATCACCACTCCCGTCGGCCCCACGCCGGTGAGATCCGGACGCTGCTGCGGCACCGCGCCGCTGACCCGAGCCAGGGTGGAGGCTTGCAGGACATCGGCCACGAAGCGCGCACTGCCCGGCTCCATGGACAGATTGCGCAAGATCTCCTGCTCCTGCACTCGCTCTGAGCCCGGCTGGGAGAGTCGCTGCACGATGAGGTTGAAACGGTCGTCCGCGCCGATGCCGTCGTAGTCGACGGCAGCGCGCAGGTACTCGCGCGATCCGGGATTGACCGCTGTGAGGTGCAGGGCGCCGGCGCCGGCCGGCAGCCGCAGCGTCGAGCCGTGTGCGCCGTTGATGGCGCGCACGATGATGGCTTCGCGGCCACCGTTTTCGAAATACTGTTCGACCGCGTAGGAGAGCGGAGAAGGCTGCCACAGGCCGCCGAAGATCTGCTGATAGTCGGTGAAATTGCGGATCCGTACCGGCTTGGCTACCGGACCCTTCAGAGTGCGGCCGACGAAGGCGGTTATGCCTGCGGGAACACGCTCAATGGCGCGCCCGGGCCCGAGAACGATCTTTGGATCGGCTTCTGAAACTCCGTGCACGGCCACCCGCACCTCACGCGACCGGCGCAACTCTAACAGGTTTCGGCAGCAGCGCGGGCCTTCAACCCCCGGTCTTGTGGCTGCCGGGCGCCGGTACCAGGTGATCCTGCGGATCCGCTTCGCCCATCATCTGGTCGAAGGTCTTCTCATCCATCGGCAGATCCGACTTGCCGTCCCAGGAAGCGCCCGCCGGCAGCTGGTTCGCAACCCTCGTGGCACTGGCCAGCACCTTGTCCACGCTGGCGTCGGTGAGCGTCACCGGCACGATCAGCCCGCGCGGCGCATGCGCCAGCTGCGTAACCAGTTGCCAATCGACCGTCTCGCCGCGGGCCTTCAGTTCCTTCTGCACGGGCCTGGTCAGCGAACGGGACAGGAGTGCCTGCTGGGCCTTCTTCCAGTCGCGCCGGTCATCCTCGAGTGATCCGAATGACTGCATGACCAGCTGGCCCTGGTCCCAGCCGAACACATAGGGCTGGTTCACGACATGTACCTGGGTGCCGATAGGCACCTTGTCGAAGAGTTCATCGATGTCTTCCGGGAACAGGCGGATGCAGCCATGGCTGGAGCGCAGCCCGACCCCGGCCGGTTTGTTGGTGCCGTGGATCAGGTACCCCGCCCAGGTCAGGTAGAACGCCCGATTGCCCAGGGGATTTTCCGGTCCCGGGCCGACTACCGCAGGCAGGTCATCCCCGTTTTCCTTGTGTTCCTTGATGACCGAGATCGGCGGATGCCAGGTGGGATCCTTCTGACGCCGCACTATCCTGGTGGTGCCTTCCGGAGTCTCCCAGCCGATCTTGCCGATGCCGATGGGGTGGGTGAAGACCACCTGGGTTTCCCCGGGCTTGTGCGGCGGAAAGTAGAACAGGCGCATGGCCGCGATGTTGATCACGATCCCGTCGTGCGGGGCATCCGGCAGCACGAAGCGCGTCGGCAGCACGAGGGTGCGGCCGACACCCGGCAGCCATGGGTCCACGCCCGGATTGGCGCGCAGCACTTCCTCGTAGCCCAGGTTGAAGCGGCGCGCGATGTCGGTAAGAGTGTCGTCCTTGCCGACCGTGGTCTCCTGCAGATCGCCAATGACGTTCTGCTGGGCGTCGGCCAGGTCGAACTGAGAGGTTTCCTGGGGCGCCGGAAGCGCAGGCGCGGGCGGAGGCGCAACGACCACGGGCGCCGCGGGCGGCTTGTGCGTATTCCAGGGGGCGCCGACCAGCGAACAGGCGGCCAGCAACGAGAGGGGCAGAATCGCGGCTATGACGCGAAATGGCGACAATAGAGGTGTCATGGTCCGGCGATTATGACACCACCGTGGTCTACACCAAAAAAAATGCCCCGGGAATAATACCCGGGGCCGAGAATGCGGACTTTCAATGAAGGGAAGGAAGTCCGCTAGGGGATATGAGTGCTCAGTGCAGACGGGCCCAATGCAGGATGCGGATGTCGTCGCTCGTGAGATCAAAACTCTGCGCGAGCAATGAGCGCAATTCACGTGTACCGGCGGTCTGCTCCAGCGCATGCCGCAGTTCAACCACACCACTCCACTCGCTGGACTCACTGCCGGCTTCCACCGTCGCGAGCGCCTGCTGATCTGCCGTTACGAAGTGTGTGTAGTACTTTGCGGCCATGGTTCAAAGGTTAGGTTCAACGCGGTCCGGGCGCCGTGAAACGCTCCACAGATCCATTAGCTTTGGACCTGGTGGATATCAAACATAACGCGGAGAGTCGCCGCTGATGGGTCGCTACCGGGCACCACAGATACCTGGTTCACAGTTCATCACGCCCGAAGGCCTCGCACGGCTGCGCGCCGAGCTGGATACCTTGTGGCGCACGGAACGTCCGCGGGTGACGCAGGCCGTACAGGAGGCCGCGGCCCAGGGGGATCGCTCGGAAAATGCCGAATACACCTACGGCAAGCGCCGGCTGCGGGAGATCGACCGGCGCGTGCGCTTCCTGCGGCAGCGGCTCGACGGCATGACGGTGGTCGACAGTGCGCCAACGGATGTCACACGGGTGTTCTTCGGCGCCTGGGTGACGCTGGAGCGCGAGGCTGCAGCGCAGGTTCGCTACCGCATCGTGGGTCCCGATGAGACCGATGCGGCGTTGAACTACATCAGCATGGATTCGCCGCTGGGGCGTGCGCTGCTGGGCAAGGCGCTCGCAAGCGAGGTGCTGGTGGCACTGCCCTCGGGCAGTACCACCTTCACGATTGTCGCGGTGGAATACCCGGCGACTACCAGATGACGCGGACGGTCTTGAACTGCCAGGGATCGGTCTTGTCGATGTCCTCGGGGAACAATCGCTCCCGATCCGTGAGCGGCGTCCAGTCGGTGTAGGCGCCGATGACCTTGCCCCAGTAGGGCTGGCTGATCTGGATGTTGCGGCGGAAATCGATTTCGTCAGGTTCGACGAGGCCGCAGTTCGGGTTTTCCATGGCCCACACCATTCCCGACAGACACGCCGCGGTCACCTGCAGGCTGGTCGCGTTGTTGTACGGCGCCAGCGCCCGAGCTTCCGCGATGGTCAGCTGTGAACCGTACCAGTAGGCGTTCTTCTTGTGTCCCGCGAGCAGCACGCCCAGTTCATCGCGGCCGCTGAGCACGTCCTCGCAGATGATCCGTTTCTTCTCCTGGACCATGAAGTTGCGTCCGGCAAACTCGTGCATCGAGGCAATCGCCGCATCACAGGGGTGATACGCATAGTGCGCCGTGGGCCGATACACGACATTGCTGCCTTCGCGCACCGTCAGGAAATCGGCGATCGAGATCGCCTCCGAGTGGGTGATGCAGAAGCCGTGGAAATGTCCCGCCAGAGGGGTCCAGGTGCGAACGCGCGTGGCGGCGCCCGGCTGCGTCAGGTAGATCGCCGCGCCGTTGCCGAAATCATGGCGCTTGCCATCGCGCGGGAAATTGCGTTCGTGGCTGCCCCAGCCCAGCTCCGCCGGCTGCGCACCCTCGCTGACAAAGCCATCCACCGACCAGGTGTTCACGAATTCGCCCAGCTGCTTGGCCTTGGCGGATACCTGGGTATCGCGCTCGGCGATATGAATGACGCGGATGCCCAGCCGTTGGGCGAGCGCAGCCCAGTCCTCCCGCGAGCTCGGGTCGCCGGCATCAACGGCGGTATCGGCGGCGATGTTCAGGAGGCCCTGCTTGACCAGGTGCGAGACCATGCCCGGGTTGGCGCCGTGCGTGACCACCGCGGTCGGGGCGCGCGCGTTGCCGGCACGCAGCGCGAGCGCCTCCTCGCGCAGGGCATAATTGGTGCGGCGCGCCGCGCTCAGGGTGGGATCGGTATAACCGCCTGCCCAGGGCTCGACGCAGGTATCCAGGTACATCGCGCCCTTCTCCCAGCAGAAGCGGATCAGAGCGACGCTTGAGACATCAACCGAGACGTTCAGCAGGAAATCGCCCCGGCCCACCAGCGGCGAGAGGATGCGCCGGTAGTTGTCGCGGGTCAGCGCCTCGTTGACGCGCTTGATACCGAAATGCTCGGCCTCGGCACTGCCCGAATCATCGGCAGTGACGATGCTGATGCGATCCGGCGAGATACCGATGTGCCGCAAGATCAGCGGCAATACTCCCTGGCCAATGCTGCCGAAGCCGACGAGGACGATGCGGCCGGGAAAATCGATATGTACCGGATGTTTTGTCATGATTACCGCCAGTGTGGTGGAAAAGTACGCTCGTACCCAGGCAGGGCCGCGACGCGGCCGATCCAGCGCTCCAGTGCCGGATAATTTGCCGCCAAGGGCAGGAAGCGCGAGGACAGCGCTCGGGCCGCGGGCTTGTCCAGGGCACGCAGCAGCAGCTGCAGCGCCGGGAATATCACAATGTCGGCGGCGGAGAACTGTTCTCCCACCACCCAGTTCGAGCGCGACAGCCGCCGCTCGATGGAACGCGCCTCACTGGCGACGACGTGCATGGAGTCCGCCAGGGCATCGATGTGCTCCTGCGCCTCGCCGTCGAAGACGGCACGCACGATCTTCATCAGATGCTCTTCGACGTACGCCTGGTATTCACAGATCACGCGCATGATCACGCCGGCCTCCTCCGGGGAGCGGCCGAAAATGGGCGGGTCCGGATATTTGAGATCCAGATAGTACAACACCGCCAGGGACTCGAAGACCACATAGTCACCGTCCTTGAGGATGGGCACGCGGCCACGGAAGTTCAGCGCCAGAATCTGGGGCGATTTGTGCTCCTGCCGCGAGAACTGCAGCTGATGACCGGTATAGGCCAGCCGCTTGTACTCCAGCGCGAGCAATACGCGCCAGGAATACGGGCTGCCGCTGCCCCAGTAGACTTCAATCGCCATATACTTGAATCACAAGGCTGTCGGGATGATTGTACCGACAAGTCAGGCGCGCCACACTGCATCGGAAAATGAGTATTGGAATCACCTTCGCATCTGATTGAACCGGCCGCGCTGGCCGCGGTCCTCGCAGCGCCGGGAGTGAGCCAGACGATCGTCGTGGACTGTCGCCACGATCTGCTGCATTCGGACCGGGGGCGCCAGGAGTTTGCGCAGGCGCATATCCCCGGCGCGCTGTTCGCCCATCTGGATCGCGACCTTTCCAGTCCTGTGACGGCGCAGTCCGGACGCCATCCCCTGCCCGACCCAGCGACTCTCGCCGCGTTTCTGGGCAGCGCAGGAATCGATGACGCCACCCAGGTCGTGGCCTACGACCAGGACAAATCGATGTACGCGGCGCGCCTGTGGTGGCTGCTGCGCTGGCTCGGCCACGAGCGGGTGTCGGTACTGAATGGCGGACTGGCCGCGTGGCGGGCGGCGGGGCTGCCGCTGCAGGCCAAGGTGACGACGCGCGAGCCACGCCAGTTCATCGCGCGCCCGGCGCGGGTTCAGCCCATCACCACCGCGCAGCTGCAGCGCGAACTTTCATCCGGGCAGATCCTGTTGCTGGATGCGCGCGGCGCCGACCGGTTCGCCGGCGAGAACGAGACCATCGATCCGGTAGCCGGCCATGTGCCCGGCGCGCGCAACCAGCCCTGTGTCCTGAACCTTGAGAATGACGGCCGCCTGCGCCCGGCCGCTGCGCTGGGCGCGATGTGGCGCACGGTGCTCGGCGCGACCCCGCCGGCGCAGGTGGTTGCCATGTGCGGCTCGGGCGTGACCGCCTGCCACAATCTGCTGGCGCTGGAGTTGGCGGGCCTGCCCGGGGCCCGCCTGTACGCCGGATCCTTCAGCGAATGGATCCGCGATCCGAAGCGCAAGGTCGCGACCGGACCTGCATGACATGACAGTCATCCGGCTGACGCGCTTTTTTGCTATGGTCCGCGCTCGCAGATGAACGGAACAAGCCAAAAGGGTCCCGGTCAGGCGTGGACCACGGAAGACTCACTGGACCTCTACCACGTGAATGCGTGGGGCAAGGGCTATTTCTCCATCAATGATGCGGGACACGTCATCGTGCGCCCGGATACCCAGCCAGGCGGTCAGACCATCGACCTGTTCGAGGTCGTCGAAGGCCTCAAGGCGCGCGATCTGACGACGCCGGTGGTGGTGCGGCTCTCGGATATCCTCGCCAATCGACTGCGCAGCCTGCATTCCGCCTTCGCGCAGGCCATTGCCGAAAACGACTACGGCAACAAATACGCCGCCGTATACCCCATCAAGGTCAATCAGCAGCGCCTGGTCGTTGAGGAGGTCTACCGCTACGGGCGTGAATTCGGCTTTGGCCTGGAGGTTGGATCCAAGCCCGAACTGCTGGCGGTGATGGCGATGACCGAGAGTGCGCCGGACCGTCTCATCGTCTGCAACGGCTTCAAGGACCACAGCTATCTCGAGGCTGTCGTGCTTGCGACCAAGCTTGGTCGCCTGATCATTCCGGTCATCGAGAACTTCGAGGAACTGGACACCCAGCTCACCCTCGCGGCCAACTACCAGGTACGGCCGCGGCTCGGGGTGCGCGTCAAGCTGTCGAGCGAAGGCTCCGGGCGCTGGCGCGACAGCAACGGCGCGCGGAGCAAGTTCGGCCTGTTCGTCACCGAGATCCTCGACCTTTTCAAGGTTCTGAAGGATCGCGACATGCTCGACTGCCTGCAGCTCGTGCACTGCCATCCGGGCAGCCAGCTGCAGGACATCCGCCGCGTCAAGGAATCCATCACTGAACTGGCGCATGTGTACGCGGAGCTGCGCATCATGGGCGCGGGACTGCAGTACATCGATGTCGGCGGTGGACTGGGTGTTGACTACGACGGCAGCGGCACCAACTTCGCCTCATCGATGAACTACACACTCAACGAGTACGCGAGCGATGTGGTCTACCGGATCGCAAGCGTCTGCAACGCCCGTGAAATCCCCCACCCCATGATCGTCAGCGAATCAGGGCGCGCCATCGCCGCGTATCACAGCATCCTGATCTTCAACACGCTCGGCTCCTCGGCTCTGGATCGCTTTCGGGTCACCGGCCGCGAGTCCGACGACTACCCCGGCGATGAAGAGCTGCCGCAGCCGGTCCAGGATCTGTTTGTCGCCTACCGTGCCGTCAACGAACGGCGGCTGGTGGAGTGCTATCACGACGCCCAGACGGCGCGCGAGCAGGCGCTGCAGATGTTCAACCTGGGACTTCTGTCGCTGCAGTTCCGGGCGCTCGCCGAGCGCTTGTACTGGGCCACCTGTGCCCGCATCCGCGATGCCTGCCGGCGCCTCGAGGACAGCCCCGAGGAACTCGCAGATCTGGAGTCCATCCTCTCGGATACCTACTTTTGCAATTTCTCGGTCTTCCAGTCACTGCCGGACAGCTGGGCGATCGATCAGCTGTTCCCGATCATGCCCATCCACCGCCTCAACGAGCAGCCGACCCGTATCGGCGTGCTCGCGGACATCACCTGTGACTCGGACGGCAAGATCGACCGCTTCGTCAGCCACCGTGAGATCAAGCGCACCCTGGAGCTGCACGAGCTGCAACCTGGGCAGGAGTACTACCTGGCAGCCTTCCTGGTCGGCGCCTATCAGGAGACTCTCGGGGACCTGCACAATCTGTTCGGCGACACCCACGTCGTGCACATCCGCCTGCTCGAGGAGGGTGGCTGGTGGATCGAGGAGGTCGTCAAGGGCGACACCGCCAACAAGGTCCTGGAGTACATGGAGTACGACGTGGCGGAGCTGTATCCGGCGCTGTCACGGGACTGCGAGCGCGCGGTACGCGACGGGCGCATGACCCTCGCCGAGAGTCAGCAGGTGAAACGCTTCTATGAAGGCGAGCTCAATGGCTACGCCTATCTGGAGCCTCCCGGCAGCTGAGCGGCGCAGCCCCATTGGGGTGCGCATTTCCCGCGTTTTCGGCCTGATTGCTTCCCCCAAACGCCGGGAGTAGCATCTTTTTCGATCCAGGTGTGTGAGAGAACCGGATGACGACGATCTACGTGGGGAATCTGCCCTTCAATGCCACGGAACAGGACGTCAGGGCCCTTTTCGAAAGTCATGGGACCGTGGAAGGTGTGAAGCTCATCAATGACCGCGAGACCGGCAAGCCGCGTGGCTTCGGTTTCGTGGACATGCCGCAGGCCGATGCGCAGACCGCCATTCAGGCGTTGAATGGCCAGCAGCTGGGCGGTCGCGCGCTGCGGGTCAATGAAGCCCAGGAGCGCCCGCAGCGGCCGCGCCAGGGCGGCGGACCGTTCCGCCGCTGAGAGCCGGGACGGGCGCGAACGATGGCAGGGCTCTGTGCTGACAGCGCCCCTGAGGCGGCTGTCACCACATTTCCTTGAGGCGGGCGTTTACATCCAGCGCCGAACTGCCCGCATCCCCCAGCGCCATCTCATCGATATTGGCACCGTGGACCACGGTGGCGTCGAACGCCTTGAGCACCTTCTCGGTCATGAACCGGCTGCGACCGCCATAGACATGCCCGTCGGAGCTCTTCGGCTGGCTGGTGATCTGGAATTTCAATGGGCTGTACAGCATCAGTTCGTTGCGCGCCCGGGTCATGGCCACGTACAGCAAGCGCCGCTCCTCTTCGATCAGCTCGGGCTTGCGGGTCGCGAATTCGGACGGGAAGCTGCCGTCGACGACATTCAGCAGGTAGACGGTGTCCCACTCCATGCCCTTGGCGGAATGGATGGTTGAAAGCACCAGGTAGTCCTCGTCGAGGTTCGGCTTGCCCGCCAGATCGCTCGCCGCTTCCGGCGGGTCCAGTGTCAGCTCGGTGATGAAGCGCTCGCGCGATGTGTACTGGCCGGAGAGCAGCTCCAGCTGATCCAGGTCGCCAACGCGGGTGTGGACGTTTTCGTAGATGCGCTCCAGGTGCGGCTTGTACCAGTCACGCACCAGGCGCACCTGGCCGGGCCACTCGCGGCGCGGATCCATCAGCGCCTGCTGCAGGTCCGAGAGTTTCTCGATTTCCACCGGCTCGACATTCGGCGCCGTGAAGCTCGCCAGTGAGCCCGCGGCATGCTGCTGCGCTGCAAGATGGGCGATGGCGCGCTGGGCACTGGCCGGGCCCATGCCGGGCAGCAGCTGCAGGGCGCGAAACGCCGCCATCTGGTTGCGCGGATTGTCGATCCAGCGCAGCACCGACAGCAGATCCTTGACATGCGCCGCCTCGAGAAAGCGCAGGCCGCCGTATTTGACGAACGGAATCTGCCGCCGGGCCAGTTCGATTTCCAACAAGTCGCTGTGGCTGCCGCTGCGGAACAGCACCGCCTGGCGATGCAGGGGAATATTGGCCTCGCGGCGCCGCAGCACCTCGCTGCACACCGACTCGGCCTGCGTGGGCAGGTCATCCACCGTGACCAGGCGGGGGCGCTGACCGGCGCCGCGGGCGGCCAGCAGGTGCTTGCGGAACTGGCGCGGCGCATCGGCCATCAGCGCGTTGGAGGCATCCAGAACCTGCTGGGTCGAACGGTAGTTCTGCGCCAGGGTGATGACCTCGGCACGTGGCTGGAACTGATCAGGAAAATTCAGGATGTTGTCGACGGTGGCGGCACGGAATGAATAGATGGCCTGCGCGTCATCACCCACCACCGTCAGTCCACGGCCATCCGGCCGCATCGCATGCAGTATCTGCGCCTGCAGCACATTGGTGTCCTGGTACTCATCCACCAGCACATGGTCGAAGTGTCCGCTGACATGCTGGGCGAGCTTCGCATCCCCCATCATGATGTGCCAGTAGAGCAGCAGATCGTCGTAATCGAGGATGCCGTAGGCCTGCTTGCGCTGCACGTAGGCGCGATACAGATGGGTCAGCTCGTCTTCCCACTGTGCGCACCAGGGGTATTGCTCATCCAGCGACTCGCGCAGGGTCTTGCGGGTGTTGACGCGATGCGAATAGATCGCCAGGCAGGTGTCGCGGCGTGGAAAACGCTGCTCCTTGGCGTCAAATCCCAGTTCCTGGCGGATCGCGTCCATGAGATCGGCGCTGTCGCCGCGGTCGATGACGGTGAACTGGGGATCAAGTTTCAGGTGGCGCGCATAGTGGCGCAGCAGGCGGTTGCCCATCGAGTGGAAGGTTCCCGACCAGGACAGGCGTTGCGCCAGCACCTGGTTGAGCCCGCCCAAGGGCTCATTCAGGGCCTGCTTGACGATGTCACGCGCGCGCCGGCGCATCTCCTGGGCGGCGCGGCGGCTGAAGGTCAGCATCAGGATACGGGCCGGATCCACGCCGTTCATCGCCAGGTGCGCGACGCGATGGGCGAGGGTATTGGTCTTGCCAGTCCCCGCACCGGCAATGATCAGCAAGGGCCCGGCATCGATGCCCTTGTCCGCGGCCTTCTCGCCCACCTTGCCGATGAAAGTGACGCTCTGCTCGCCACCGCGGGTCTCCCCGAAGGTTGCCGCCTTGCGCTGGGCGGTATTCAAAGCGGTCATGTACGCGGGAGTTGCCATGCCCCTCGGACTATACGAGCTGGCGGTTTGCCAAGCTACGGATCAATGCCGAACCGTGCACGGGTTCAAGCATGGCGCCGTCGTGGATGAAACGCGGCCCCTCAATCTCCAGGAAACCGTCCCCGCCTGTGCCGGCGGCGGTCACCCATTCTGCATCCCGGTGCCCGGGATGGCGCGCGGCCTGCGCGCCGCGGGCCTTGAGTCGTGCCTGCCGCAGGGCTTCAGGAACTCGACACAGCACCTGGGTACACGGGCCAGCAGCGTGCGCCAGCAGCGCACGCAGCGCCGGTTCATGTTCGCCGGGGCGGAAATTGCCCTCCAGCACCACCGCTCCCACGGCCGCCAGCTGCTCGCGCGCGAGGGCGAACAGGGCCGCGAAACTTGCATCGCTCAAGCGTCTTGATGCCGCAGGATCGGCGGCCCCCAGCACATTCAGCAGTGGCTCCTTGATGCGGTCCTTGGCCAACAAGGGCATCGCGAGCGCGCGTGCCAGCGCGCGCGCCAGGGTGGTCTTGCCGGTGGCCGGCAGACCCGTGACCAGGAACACGCCTCGCTGCGTCATGTCAGCTATCCTAGCGGCAATGACGACACTCAACAGCACCCGCCACTATCAGGGTCGCGTCATCGGCGTGACGGTGGACGAGGTCATCCTGCCGAACGGTCGGCACACCGCGCTGGAGGTGGTGCACCATCCGGGCGGCGCGGCCATCGTCGCACTCAACGACCTGCAGCAGGTATGCCTGCTGCGTCAGTACCGCTATGTCGCTGGGGGCTGGATCTGGGAACTGCCGGCGGGAAAACTCGAACCCGCTGAAGCGCCGGAGGTCACTGCGCGCCGCGAGCTTCAGGAAGAAGCCGCAGTCACGGCCACCGACTGGGTGAGCCTGGGGTCGCTGCTGAGTTCACCCGGGGTGTTCTCGGAGGTCATTCATCTGTATCTGGCACGGGGCCTGTCGGCCTCCCGCTCCCAGCTCGAGGACAGCGAGGTACTTGAAGTGCACTGGGTGAGTTTTCGCCAGGCCTGTGACATGGCGCTGTCCGGTGAGCTGCGCGACGCCAAGACCACCGTCGGGGTGCTGCGCGCCGCCCACCGGCTGGGACTGTCGCTGAGGCAGGCCTGACGGGCCTGGAATCTGGCCATTTCGTGACACGCGGCGCAGTGATGCTGCACCTGCACCCCGTACAGTTCCACCGGAAAGAATCTCTGAATCGGTGTGACTTAATCCACGTGAGCACCAAGAAGGACAACCTGCGACCGACGGACCCGGCGGATACCGCAAGTACCGCGGAACGACGCCGCATTGGCAGGATTGTGCGCGATGACCGCGACTCGGCGAGCGTCGAATGGATCGACGCGCCGCCCGACTACGACCGCGTGCCCCTGTCGATCGAGGGCACCCTGCCCCGCGGCACCCGGCGCGCCCCGAGCGGCTTCAATCCCTACGACACCGTTTCGCCCAACAAGGCCCTCGACCCTGACAAGCGCCCCGCGAAACGCGATCTGCGCAAGCTTTCGGAATGGATCAAGCAGATGCGCGAACTTGAAGAGCGCAAGAAGCGCCCGGACCCGGACGAGGATTGAGCGCCTCAGTGGGCCCGCTGAGCGGCCGGCGCCGGTAATACACCCAGGCCGCGCAGCAGCCGCCAGGACCTGCGGCTGCCAGTGCGCAGCCACAGTTCATACAGTCGCAGCACATCCGCATTCGAGTGCTTGTATGAGCTCTCGCTGATCTCATTCAGCGCATCAACCAGCGGCTGGAACTTTCCGGCAAGCTCGGCGAACACCCGCCCCAGCACCGCACCACGCCGGCCGCGCTGCGTGTCGGCCAGGGTCGAGTACGCCTGCGCGCCCATGCTGATGTGGTAGTCGATATCGACCAGCTTGCGGGCGAAGCTGCGCGCAAAGAAGCCGGCGATGAACAAGGAGACATCCCCGAGCCGCTGCAGGCCGCGCTGGCGCTCGGCGAGGCTCGGCGCGGCGAGCGCCTCGGTGAGCATCACCACCAGGGGCTTGAGCCGGCTGCCCTCGGCGGTGCGTTCAAACAGGGATTCGGAGCGCGCAAAGAGGGTCAGGACATTGACCACATAGTGCCGGGTGTGATCGTCGACACTCAGCTGCTGCTTGCCCAACGCCGCATTCAGGCTGTCGCGGAAGTACTCCGTCAGGCTTGTGACCGGCAGGACATTAGCCATGGCCAAATCTCACACACCCCGCCCGGTCAGATCCGTGAGGTGCATCCCAATACCGCTCGCGCCGGTCTATTGCGGCGTATTACTGCGTTTACGCAGCCGGATGAAAGGGTCCTCGGCGGTGCCGTAGACCAGGTCACCGTCACTGTCATAGGCCTGCTCGCTGATGGCCAGCTGGTCGGCGGTCAGCTCGATGCGCCAGTGGGCTGAAACGGCAGCCGGCGCGGAAATCGGCGTCGAGTGGCACAGCTTCGGGTCGTTGCTGGCCGAGAAGTGGTCCGCCACCTTCAGCCACGCCAGCGAGCAGCCCGTCAGCAGCCTCAGGTCCGCCGGCTGCATGGCGGTCAGCAGCTCCGGTGATTCATCGGCGCCGCGCCAGTGTTTGGGCTCGGTGAAGGTCCAGACCGCTTCCACGATCTTGTCCTTCACGGATTCAAAGGAAATGATGTACTGCCCGAGCATCTGCTGCGGATCATCGGTGGCGGATTCCTGCAGGTAGTAGACGTGGTCACCGACCATCAGTGAATCAACCCTGACGATCACCGCGCTGACCGCCGGGTGTACCGGTCCGCCATGCTTGTGATCGGTTGCGACCTGCGCGCGGTTGTCATAGTGACCCGGCAGCCAACCCTCGATCTGGCGTATCAGCACGTCATTCTGGCTCGCCTGCGGGGCCGCACAGCTGCCCAGCGCCGCCAACAGGGTCAGCAGCAACGGCATCGCCAATCGGTTGCGGATCATCGTGTCGCTTGCTCCGTAAGGTGCATCAGCCGTAGGTGGCGCGCCATTGTGCGCGATAGGTGAGCCCCAGTGTCATCAGACGCTCGAGCAGTTCCTGGTAGTTCTGGCCCGCGGCGCGCGCGCTTTCCGCGAAGTCCTCGGTCGCGGTCAGGTTGGGATTGGCGTTCGCTTCAAGAACATACACTTCGCCTGCAGCCGTGACCCGAAAATCCATGCGCGCGTATCCGGACAGGCCCAGGGCCCGGTAGATGCGGCGCGACAGCCGGTCCAGCCGCGCCTCCACCGCCGGCGGCAGATCCTGTGCGGCGTGGGTGGTGATCCCGTAGCGCTCCTGGTAGTTGCGATCCCACTTCACCTTGCGGGTGGCGATCGCCGCCGAGGTCTCCGGCATGGTGCCGAATACCATCTCCCACACCGGCAGGCGGTGCAGGCGTTCATTGCCCATGACCCCCACGTACAGTTCACGGCCCGCGATGTACTCCTCGACCAGCGCGTCCGACCCCACCTGGTCGTGGACGAACTCGATGCGCTCCTTGAGTTTCGCGGCGTCCTCGACCACGGAGGCCTGGGCGATCCCCAGCGAGGCGTCCTCGATCGTCGACTTCACGAACAGCGGGAAGCGCAGCCGGCGTGGCACATTCACGCGCGCGCCGCGATTGAACACGGCGAACTGCGGGGTGGGTATGCGGTGATAGGACAGCAGCTGCTTGCACAGCGGCTTGTCGCGCGAGAGCAGCAGGCCACGCGGATTGCAGCCGGTGTAGGGCTGGCGCAGCAGTTCCAGGAAGGCGACGACGTGCTGATCGTAGGTACCGATGCCGTCAAACTCCTCCAGGAGGTTGAACACCAAATCGGGCTTCCAATCGGCGATCGAAGTTCGCAGTTCGGTGAGGCTGTCGAGCACCCCGACACACCGCACCTCGTGGCCGCGCGCCTTGAGGGTCGAGATGACGTCATACTCGGTGCGCCACTCGGAGATTTCCTTCTCAGTGCGTCCCTCCAGGGTGTCGGGAGGCACCAGACTCGAGTGCAGGACGACGAGCACGCGCAGCTTTTTCATAAGGGAAGGTGTGGTGTCTCACCTTGGCCGTACAGCCTCGCGAGTCGGATCAGCATCCAGCGGACATGCCGCCCGGCATCACGGCGGTTGCCACGCACATGCAGTCGCAAAGCGTCGCACCGCTCGATGATCATACGCAGAAGCTGGTGGATACTGTAGCGCTCGATCTTCAGCTCGCGCGACACCGAATTGAGCAGCTGGGTCTTCATTGACCGGATCAGGGTGCTGGCGCGCAGCGCGCCGCGCGGCGCGGGCTGGGCGCGGAATACCTTCTGCACCAGCTCCTCGATCATGCCGCGCCGGTCACTGCCGCGGCGCGCCTGCTTGTCACGGTAGACCTCGGCCAGGGTGCGCGTGTCGGTGGCGATTGATTCGATGCGGCGCCGGTTATGCACCGGCGCGCGACGGTGACGGACGCTTTGCATCAGTTCGTCGACCCGGCACAGCTTCTGGAATGCCGGCCACTGTGCGTAGGCACGGCGCCAGTTCGAATTTGGCTTCAGCCACACGGCGAAAGTTTCCGCGAAATCCTCGGTGGGATGGGCCTGGGCATACCATTCGCCCAGGTGATGCACGTAGCGGCGGCTTCCCGGGCGGGCGCGGTAGCGCTCCGGATAGGGCAGCGAGGCCGGACCAAAGGTCTCGCGCCAGCAGGCGCGGCGGCGCAGCCGAAAGGCGTTGTCGAGCGCGTGACCGGCTTCGTGACGCAAAATGCGCATCAGCCAGCGCGTATTGCCGCCCTCGACCTGGTGCATCATGCGCCGTTCAAGCCGTTCCAGGCGCGGATGCGCCAGATAGAACGGTACGGCAATGCCGGGTACCCCGTCGGGCGAGAACCATTCCTCGGAGAGCCACGCGTGCGGTTTGAAGCTGATGCCGCGGCCGGCGAGCTCGGCGTACAGGCGCCGCATGGGGCGCGCCAGGCGCGAGTCCGTGACCGTGAGGTTCAAGTCGCAAAGCCTGACTTTCAGCAGTTCCTCATCGCCCAAGCGCACCCAGGCGCGCGCCCGCCTGGGTGCGGCCGGCTTGTGGTTTTTCGCTCTCGCGGGCATGGCCCCAAGCCTACCATCCGGCCCACAGGATCTGTCAGCCCGTGGCGGGACCCGCGCCAGGCACCCAGCTTTCCACGAACTGTGTCTGCTCGTGGGTTTCGGGTACGCAGGGCCAGCGGCGGGCGCGGGCGCAGTGCTGCCAGGCCCGGTTCAGCTCCTCCAGGGCGCCCTCGCCGGTTCGCCCGCGCTCCACCAGATGGCAACCCAGCACCGTCCCGGTACGGCCGATTCCCATCCTGCAGTGCACATAAACGCAGCGGCCCGCGCTCAGGGCACCGCTGATGGCGGACTGGATCTGCCGCATATAGTCGTGATCCACGGGCAGGCCATGGTCCAGGATCGGCAGGTGGAAGTACCAGACGTCATCGGGCAGCAGGGTGCTGTAGGCAGCAAGCTCGCCGGGGCGTGTCAGGTTGATGAAGCAGTCAACCCCCGCATCCATGAGCGCGCGCAGCCGCTGCTGCGTGTCATCCTCGGAATCGCCGCCGGGGTATTCCCCGCCAAGCAGCTTCCCCGGGGTCACCCAGTAGCTGTTGGCCAGCGGCGGAGTGGTGACGTCCGGTTGGCTCATGGCAGCGCCAGCTCGGCACTCGCGAGCCCATCCTCTTCTTCCAGAGTCATCGGCGCGATCTCGCTGCAGCGCAATGCGTCCAGGCCCGCGAAGTCATGCAGGCGCGTGTCGGCCAGGTGGTCGGCCGCGACGTTTCGCAGTGCCGCAAAAATGGTCTGGGTACGGCCCGGAAACTCGCGCTCCCAGGCGCCGAGCATTTTCTTCACTTGCAGCCGCTGCAGGTTCTGCTGCGAGCCGCACAGGGTGCAGGGGATGATCGGAAAGGCCCTTGCGTTCGCATAGCGGGCGATCTGCGCCTCGCTGACATAGGCCAGCGGCCGGATGACGATATGCCGCGCGTCATCCGACAGCAGCTTCGGTGCCATCGCCTTGAGCCGCCCACCAAAGAACAGGTTCAAAAAGAAGGTCTCCAGGATGTCGTCGCGGTGATGGCCCAGCGCAATGCGCGTGATCCGGTGCTCGGCAGCATAGCGGTACAGGGCGCCGCGCCGCAGGCGCGAACACAGGCCGCACATCGTGCGCCCCTCGGGCACTACCCTTTTGACGACACTATAGGTGTCCTGTTCGATGATGTGATAGGCGACTCCGAGTTTGCGCAGGTACGCCGGCAGCACCTGCGGCGGAAACCCCGGCTGCTTCTGGTCGAGATTGACCGCCACCAGGCTGAAGTCGATCGGTGCGCCCCGCTGCAGTGACAGCAGGATGTCCAGCAGCGTGTAGGAGTCCTTGCCGCCGGAGAGGCACACCATGATGCGATCGCCATCGCGGATCATGCCGAAGTCGGCAATGGCCTTGCCCACCTCGCCGCGCAGGTGTGATTGCAGGCGCTGCGCGGTCCGCGACAGCCCGAGGTCGTGCGCTCGAGTCATGGGCTGATTTTATCAGGCGGCGGCGCTGCTGGTGGTCGACTCGAGATACTTGCCCTCCAGATAGCGCATGAACGGAGCCGCCGACAGGGTCTTGCCCGTGGCCTCGCGCAGCAGGTCCTGCAGGGTCAGCCGCGCACCCTGCGAATGCACCCGGGTGCGCAGCCAGCCGAACAGGCCACTGAAGTCGCCGCGCGCGATCTGCTCGTCCAGGTCGTGGACCTCGTTGCGCAGGCTTTCGATGAACTGCACGGCAATGACTGCGCCCAGCGCATAGGAGGGGAAGTAGCCGAATGACCCCACGGCCCAATGGATGTCCTGCAGACACCCCTCGCGGTCGTTCTCCGGGCAGAACCCAAGACGCTGTTCCATCTCCGCGTTCCAGGCCGCCGGCAGGTCGCGGACCGCCAGCTCGCCCGACATCAGGCGTTTCTCCAGCTCGTAGCGCGCCAGGACGTGCAGTGGATAAGTCAGCTCGTCGGCATCCACGCGCAGCGCGCCGCGCCGCACCCGGGTGAGATGCGCGTAGAGGTTGTCGGCATCCCAGGCTGGCCCTGCCACCCCGAAATGCCGCGCGAGCTGCGGGGCGAGGAAGCGCGCAAAGCCGCGGCTGCGGCACACCAGCCGTTCCAGCAGCAGCGACTGGCTCTCCTGGGCCACCATGCCGCGATCACGGCCCACGGGCTGATCGCGCCATTGTTCCGGCAGCCCCATGTGGTACATGGCATGTCCGGTCTCGTGCATCGCGCTCAGCAAACCGGTGAAGACATCGGCCTGGTCGTAGCGGGTGGTCAGCCGCATGTCGCCGGGAACGCCCTCGGTGAAGGGGTGCTCGCTTTCATCCAGCCGGCCGCGCTCGAAGGAAAAGCCCATGGCCTTCATGATCTCCATGACCATGGCCCGCTGGCGTCCCGGTGTGAATTTTCCCTCCAGCGGCAGCGGCGGGTGGACCTCCTGCATGGCGATGACTTCGCGGATCAGCGAGGGCAGGCGCCGTGAGATGGTCTTGAAGACCGCATCGATGTCGCTGCTGGAGATGCCGGGGCTGAACTCATCGATCAGGGCGTCATAGGGCGAAAGGTTCAGCGCCTGACCCAGCAGCGCCGCCTTGTCGCGAACCAGCATGACCACCTCTTCAAGGTGCGGGGCGAAGATCTCGAAGCGGCCTTCAGCGCGCGCCTGGAGCCAGTGGGCTTCAGCCTGCGCAGTGGCATGCGCCAGGCGCGATACCAGGTTCGCCGGGGTCGCGATCGCATGATCGCGCTGGCGGCGCATCTCGCGCAGGTTTGCGATCTGCCACTCATCAAGGCCTTGGGTGTTGGCGTGCGCCCGATCGAGCAGCCGGGTGATCTTCGGCGCCGTCAGCAGCGTGTGGTATTCGGTCTGCAGTGCGGCCAGCTGTTCGCCGCGCAGGGCGGCGCTGCCGCGCGGCATCATCACCGAGGCGTCCCAGCTCAGCAACGAAATGGCGCCGCGGAAGGCGTGAAGTCGCTTGAACTCCTGTTCAAGCTGCTTGTACGGTGGGGCTGACATCATGGACACCTGGCGGGAATGGCTCTCATTGTACCAGCGCCCCCCTTCCCGGAGCGTCGTGCATGGAACTAAGTTATTGATATAGAATAGGTTTATGTCCTCGACCCACGGTTGACACCCCCCTGGCAATGCCCTCCCCCATGCAGAAAAATTCCTGGTCGTTTGCCGTGCCGCTGCTGCCCGCGTCCGTCGCTGTGACGCGCTGGGGACACTACGGCACACCCCTGCTTTTGTTCGCAAGCGCCGGCGGCGACAGCCTGGAACCCGAACGGCTGGGGCTGATCGAGGCCCTGGCCCCTCTGATCGATGCCGGACGCCTCAAGGCCTATGCCGTGGATGGCACCGCGATGCGGATCCTGGTGGCCGGCAACGCCAGCGCAGGGGGGCGCGTGCAGGCACAGCGGGCCTTCGATGACTGGGTCGCGAGCAGCCTGGTGCCACTGATGCGTCGCGACTGCCAGAGTGATTCTCTGGAACCGCTGGCCTGCGGTTGCGCGCTGGGCGCCGCGAGCGCGCTGAAGGCCCTGCTGCATTCCCCGCAGCTGTTCCGCGGCTGTATCGGTCTGTCCGGGACCTATGATCTGCTGCCGTGGATCGCGCCCGCGGCGGCACCGCCGGAGTTTTCCCCGCTGCAGTGGCTGGCGCAGCTGCCTGAAGGGGTTTCGCTCAGCCGCCTGCGGCAACGCTCGGTGACGCTCGCCTGTACCGAGGGCGCCTACGATGATGCCGGCGCGACCGCCGGCATGGCAGCCGTGCTGCGCGCCCGTGGCATTCCCACCCACACTGAGGTGTGGGGTCCGGACCAGAAGTTCGGGTTTTCCAGCTGGCGCCAGATGCTGCCGCGGTTCGTGGGCGCGTGGCTGTGAGCGCGGCCGATCGCTACAGCTGGCAGCAGTTCGGCCAGCTGGCCACCACCACGCCGACGCTGACAGCGATGATGAAAATCACCAGCAACACCAGGCCAATCAGCCACTGTCGTCGCAAGAACCTTTGGCTCCGTCACTTAATCACCGCGGTGCAGTGGGTATCCTAGTCGATATGGCCGATTCCCCGACAATCCTCCCGGCCGCGCCGCTCAGGATCTGTGCCATCGCCTCCGAAGTGGCGCCATTTGCCAAGACCGGGGGGCTGGCCGATGTCGCCGCCGCGCTCACCAAGTACCTGCACGGACATGGCCATGACGTGCGCCTGTTCGTGCCCCTGTATGCGGCCATCGATCGCGATCGCTTGGCCCTGACGCCGGTCGGCAAGCTCGGCAATCTCGGCATCAGCATCGGCGCGCACCGCTTTCAATATTCGGTCTACACCGCCGCACTGCCAGGATCCGTGGCCCCGGTCTACCTCATCGACTGCCCGCCGCTCTACGCGCGTGAGGCCATATATTCGGGCGCACCGGATGAGCACCTGCGCTTCCTGGCGCTGACGCGCATTGCCATCGAATGCTGCCAGCACCTGGCGTTCAGCCCGCAGATCCTGCACTGTCATGACTGGCACGCCGGATTCGGGCCGCTGCTGCTGCGGACCCTGTACAGCTGGGACCAGCTGTTCGCCAATACGCGCACCGTTCTGACCATCCACAATATTGGCTACCAGGGGGAATTCCCGGCGGCGGCGGTCGGCGACCTGGCGCTGGGCGACAATGCCTACCTGCTGCACCAGGACGACCTGCGTGCCGGGCGCATCAATCCGCTCAAGCATGGCTGCATGTATGCGGACGCCATCACCACCGTCAGTCCCACCTACGCCGCCGAGATCCGCACGCCCGAGTACGGCATGGGCCTGCAGGAGGTGCTGCGCGGCCGTGCCGCCTCCCTGGTCGGCATCCTCAACGGCGTCGATTACGACGAGTGGGATCCGCGCATCGACCGGCACATCGGCCAGCACTACGACGCCTCGATGCTGCCGGTCAAGGCAACCCTCAAAGAGCAGTTCCTGACCCGCGTAGGCATCAAGGCCGGCCCAGGCACCGCCCTGGCCGGCATGGTCACGCGGCTCGCCACCCAGAAGGGTATCGATCTCGTCCTGGCGGCGCTGCCGGCGCTACTGGTGCAGCGGGATCTGGTGTTCGTCGCGCTCGGCGCCGGCGAGCCGCGCTATGAAGCGGCGCTGCGCGAGCTCGCGCTTGCCTTTCCCGGCCGCGTCGCCTTTCGGCAGGGCTACAGCGAGGAACTCGCGCACTGGATCGAGGCGGCCAGCGACATGTTCCTCATGCCCAGCCAGTACGAGCCCTGCGGACTGAACCAGATGTACAGCCTGCGCTACGGCACCGTCCCCGTGGTGCGTCGTACCGGGGGCCTTGCCGACTCGGTGCAGCGCTACGATCCGGCGACGGGCCACGGCACGGGCATCGTGTTCGTGCCCTTCAGCGCACCGGCGCTGGCTTCGGCCATCGAAGCGGCGCTGGATCTGTACGCGCAGCCGGCTCACTGGAGCCGCTTGGTGCGCAATGGCATGGCACAGGACTTTTCGTGGGGCCGCCAGGGCGCCCACTACGTGGCGCTGTTCGAGCGCATGCTGGAAACGGCGCGCGCCTGAGTGGCTAATGCAGCTGCAGCTCGCCGTGCTGGTCAAAGGGCACCGAGCGCAGCAGGCCCGATGACAGCTCGACCTTGCCGTGTATCCGGTACTGCGCCGCCGGGCCATTGCCGTGGGCAAACATGCGCAGCAGCGCCGCGGCGGCGTTCGCCGTGACGTTCATATCGAACTCGGCGTCACCCAGTGCGGGAACCACGAAGCTGGCGCCGGACTCACCGTGGGCACATTCCTCGCCGTTCACATCCAGGGAGTAGCTCAAGCCCTTCACCGGCAGCTCCCGGTCATTGGGATTGTGCACGCTCATGCGCACCTGCAGATGCTGCTGCAACAGGTCACTGTGGCCCAGCTGGATGTTGACCACCGCAAGCGTCGGCGCCTGCCAGCGCGGCATCAGCACCGAACAGCCGCACAGCAGCAGCGCGACCAGCAGCGCGCCGGACCTAGACACGACCGAATACCTGGTTGCGGAGCGCGCAGCGTTGCGCGAGCTGCGGCGTCAGACATTGCTCGGGCAGACGCCAGGACCAGTTCCCGGTCACCGTTCCGGGAGTATTCAGGCGCGCCTCCGAACCCAGGCCCAGCACATCCTGCATGGGCACCACGGCCAGCTGCGCGACGCTCGCCATCAGTGCGTGGATCATGGCCTGCGGCATCTGGCCTGGACCGGCGCGCAGCAGGTAGTCGACGCGTCTCTGGGTTTGCGCATCGAGACTGCCGTACCAGCCCACCGTGGTGTCATTATCATGGGTTCCGGTGTACACCACGCTGGCCTTTTCGTACATCTGCGGCAGATGAACGTTGTCGCCGGCGCCGTCGAAACCGAACTGCATGACACGCATGCCCGCCAGGCCGAAGTCGCGGCGCAGTGCCTCGACATCCGCGGTGATCACGCCCAGGTCCTCGGCCACCACCGGCAGCGTGCCCAGCTCAACCTGCAACATGGCGAGCAGTTCCCGGCCCAGCGAGGGCTGCCAGCTGCCGCCTCGGGCGTCGGCTGCGCCGGCGGGAACGGCCCAGTGTGCGGCCAGCGCCCGGAAGTGATCGATGCGCAGCAGGTCCACGCGTTGCAGCTGGCGGCGGATGCGCGAACGCCAGAAGCGAAAGCCGTCGCGTCGCATCAGCTCCCAGGCGTACAGCGGATTGCCCCACAGCTGCCCAAGCTCAGAGAAGTAATCGGGTGGCACGCCGGCCACGGCGGTGGCGCGGCCGCTCGCATCCAGCTGGAATTGTTCGCGGTTCGACCACACCTCGGCAGAGTCCGGCGCGACGTAAAACGGCACGTCGCCGAAGAGGTATACGCCGCGTGCACTGGCGTACTCGTGCAGGCGCCGCCACTGCCACGCGAAGCTGAACTGCTGTTCACGTATGGTGCGCAGGGCCGGCCCCTGTTCGCGCCTGAGGCGCTCCATCGCCGCCGGCTGCCGGTCCCGATACGGCGCCGGCCAGGTCCACCAGGGCGCGCCGCCGTTGAGCGTGCTCAAGGTTTCAAAGGCAGCATAGTCATCCAGCCAGTCGCCTGCATCCTTCAGGAACGCATCGAATTCAGCCGAGGCCAGCGGCGCGGGTTCGGCGGCATCGATCAGCGCGGTGTTGCCGGCCGAATCCGAGCGCACCCAGTAGGGTGAGGCGTCGGCGCCGGTCGGACCCAGCGGCAGGATCTGCCAGACCGTGAAGCCGGCGCTCGCCAGCCAGTCGATGAAGGCCCGCCCGCCGCGGCCCAGCCCCGCCGCGAGCGAACTCACATGCAGCAGGACGCCGGCCCGACGACGGGCCAGCACCGGATTTGCTGAAGGCTCCATGCCGTACCGATACCGGATGTGCCAGCGCGAGTCCAGTAGCTGGCGCACACCTTAAGCTACAATGCGAAGAATCGGCCTTCATGTCGTCAACAGATTGAGGCAATCAAACCGTGCACCGAACCGCAATGCAAAACGGTAACCGATTTTTCGCAACCTACGGCGGCAGCATGCAGGGCGCCACGGTGATCGATATCGGATCATGGGGCACCTCGCTGCGCGGCGCCTGTCCGCCCTATGCCAAGTACGTGGGGTTGGACATGATTGAGGGTGAGGGAGTCGATCTGGTGATCGATGACCCCTACAAGCTGCCGTTCGCCGATGGCTCGATCGACGCCGTGGTCAGCACCTCATGCTTCGAACACTCCGAGATGTTTTGGCTTCTCTATCTGGAGATCATGCGAGTGTTGAAGCCCGCCGGGCTCTTCTACATGTGCGCACCCTCGAACGGGGTCTATCATCTCTTTCCGGTCGACTGCTGGCGTTTTTACCCGGATTGCGGCAACGCACTGGTGAAGTGGGGGCGTAAGAACGGCCTGAACAGTGCAGTGCTGGAGTCGTACACCTCAAATCAGCACCTGCGGGAAACCTGGAACGATTTCGTGTGCATCTTCATCAAAGATGAGAACTGCGCCAGCCAGCATCCCAAGCGGATATTGGATTCATTTGCCGATTTCTCGAACGGCCTGAAGGGCCCGCAGCAAGGCAAGGTCTCCTTGCTGAATCCGCAGAAGCGGCCGCAGGACCACAGGCTCTATGGCTGGAAGTTACACAAGCGAGTGCAGAAGCTCGGGTGGTATTTGCGTACCGGCTTTGGTCTTTGGGACCCGGAGGCGCGCTGGAAGGAGGGCGGATGGCCCAGGGATTGAGAATGCCGCCGCGTCCGGTCAGCGAAGTCTATCCATGAGAGTCTTTCGACCGCTGCGCAGAGTCTCCTTGCGATAGACGTCCCCCTTTTCCAGAACGACCACGGCGTCGTAGAAGCTGATTGAGAAGGTCTCGTGGGTAATGAAGTCCGGTGTCAGCTCACCACGGCTGTTATCGGCATTCAGCCGGTCGATGAAGCCCTTTGACAGGTTGGTAAACGTTCCCGGCTCCGACACGCCGCCGCCGTATTCCTGCCAGTACGCGGTCTGCAGGTCCTCGACCATGTAGACGCCGTTTTTCGGCATCTTGGGATACAGGAAGTTGAAGGTCTTGGAAATATGCTCGGCACGGTGGCTGCCGTCATCAAGCACGATATCGGGGACTCCGAACTCATCGATGACGCTTTGCAGGAACCGCTCATCGGATTGATCGCCGATCCTGATGAAGACTCCCGGAATCTCCTCCTTGAACTTCTCCTCGATGTCGATACCGATGATCCTGGACATCGGCCCGAAGAATCTCTGCCACATGCGGACCGACCCGCCCCGGGCAACACCGATCTCAAGAAACGTCACGGACTTGTTGCGATACGCGGAGAAGTGACGCTCATAGATTGGAAAATAATGTGCACATTTGTGCATCAGTTTCCCGTCATGGGTCAAAAAATCCTGCCATAGACTCATACCATGTCCTCTATTGGGCGCGGCGCATGACGCCGCCATTCTCCATGTCACCTGAACCGGTCGCAATCGGCCGTGAGAGCGCCGCGGGCGCGCCCCGGCCCAGGAGCCGGTAGAGATTCAGCAGCTGCCGGCGGAACAGCTGATCGAACTGGCCCACGGCCTCGGCCGGATTATAGTCGCCAAACCACCAGAACCAGTCCGAACTCTCACACAGCGCGAGCTGCCGCGTGGCGGCGGTTCGGGCGGCAGCATCCAGGGTTGCCTGCCCGAGTACCTCATCGAAAGCGAGTTTCGCCTCGCACAGCAGATCCCAGGCCAGATTTTTTGCCGGTTCGCCAATCCAGGTGGCGAGGGTGCCATGAACCCAGCTGCCGGCCGTCACCCGCTGCAGTGGCAGGGGTTGAATGCCACGTGCCACGCACTGCGACAGCGTCATCAGTTCGATCTGCGGATTCGTCGCCAACCCGGCATAAAGCGCGTTCAGGAACCAGTAGCCATTGAACGGGTAGTACTCCCAGGCGTTCTCGCCATCGAGTGCGATCAGAACCGCTTTGCTCGGGCCCTTGGCCATCTGCGCCAGTTCCTGCACCAGGTTGTTGGCGGCGTCATCGCCGCGCCAGCTCGAGTACGTGAAACCGATCAGATCCGACAGTCTTTCTTCGCGGAAGAAACATTGCAGCCGGGTCGCCGACAACTGATACGGCCGGTTGTAGGCCTCCGTGACATCCGCATTGAGATGACTCGCCGCCAGCGAATCGCGCAGCACCGTCGCACCAGAGGCGGTCCACTTAAAACCTTGCGCATCGAGCAGCCGCAGCGTGGCCTCGTTGATGGCGCCTTCAGCGGGCCAGCACCCCTTGGGCCGGACCCCGAAGTACTGCTCGAAGCAGCGGATCGACTCGGCCACGTGCCAACGTGCGCGTTCGGCGCCACCGGGATAGCCGGGATGCTGAGGCAAGAGCGCGTCCGGCACGGTGTCGCGCGCGACCTTGAAGTCGAACAGCAGCGGCAGTATCGGGTGCGAATAAGGCGTCACCGACAGTTCACACTGGCCCGACTCCTGCAGCCGCCGATAGCGCGGAATGATGCCGCTGACCAGTTCGCCGATCAGCTCCAGCAGCGCCCGCCGCTGTGGCGGTGAGAAACCTGACGCTTGTCTGGACAGCGCAGCGATCCGCGGATCGCTGCGGCGCACCGTCTCGCCCATCCACGCCAGGTGGAACCAGGTGGCCAGATCATGCAACAACGCGTCGGATGCCCAGCAGATGTGCTCGAGCGTCGCGCACTGCTCGGCGAAGGTCACCAGCGCCAGGAACGGCGGGAAACGCTCGATGAGGTTCTTGCGATGCGCACGCATACAGGCCTTGAGCAGCGCCAGGCGCGCTTCCGGGGCGGTCGGCACGGGGTCCGGTCCCAAAAGGCGCAGCACTCCGTCGGGCAACGGCGCGCCTTGAACCAGATGCCGATGCAGCCGCTGCGACAGCTCATCGAGCTGCTCGAGCAGCACCGGTGTGAAGTTCACGACCGCACGCGCCGCCGGGTTCTCCTCCAGGTGCGCCGCCATGTCGGTGTAGTCCTTGATGGCATGCAGATAGGTCCAGGGCAGCACGTACTCACCCGTCAGCGCATCGCGGTACTGGGGTTGATGCATGTGCCACAGCAGCACGACGGGCAGGCGGGCGGGAGACTCCATGCGCGGTGGCGGGCGAACTAGGGGCTGGTCAGGCGCCGCAGCATGTCGGCGGTGACCAGCACCACGCCGTTCTCCGTGACGTGGAAGCGCTGGCCGTCCAGCGCCAGGTCCGCGCCGATGCTCATGCCATCGGGAATCTGGCAGCCCTCGTCGATGATCGCGCGCTTGATGGTGCAGCCGCGTCCCACGTCCACGTGCGGCAGGATCACCGCGCTGTCCACGAAACTGCGCTCATCAATGCGCACGTCCGAAAAAATCAGCGAATTACGCACCTGCGATCCGGAAATGATCACGCCGCCGGAGACCATCGAGTTGACCGCCATGCCGCGGCGCGCATCGTCGTCGAGGATGAATTTCGCCGGCGGCTGGTGTTCCTGGTAGGTCCAGATCGGCCATTCGCGGTCGTAGATATTGAGTTCGGGCTTCACGTGCACGAGCTCGATGTTGGCATCGTAATAGGCATCCACCGTGCCCACGTCGCGCCAGTAGCTCTGCGCGCGCGTCTTCACATCCTGGAAGGGGTAGGCAAACACCTGCCGGTTGCCGATTGCCTGGGGAATGATGTTCTTGCCGAAATCGTGAACTGAATTCGGGTCCTTGGCATCCTCGGTCAAGAGCTTCTCGAGCAGGCTGGTGTTGAACACGTAGATGCCCATCGAGGCCAGAATCGAATCCGGACGCCCGGGCAGCGTGTCGGGGACGGCCGGCTTCTCTGAGAACTTGGTGACGCGGTTCCATTCGGTCGCCGTGAGCACGCCGAAACTCTTGGACTCCTTCGCCGGCAGCTGCACCACGCCCACCGTGATGTCGGCGCCCTTCTCCACGTGGTAGGCAATCATCGGACCATAGTCCATCTTGTAGATATGGTCGCCCGCCAGCACCAGCACGTGCTTGGGACGGTGCGCACGGATCAGATCCAGGTTCTGGTACAGCGCGTCGGAGGTGCCGCGGTACCACATCTCGCCGATCTGCTGCTGCGCCGGGATGACTTCGACGAATTCACCGAACTCGCCGCGCAGGTAGCTCCAGCCCTGCTGCACATGCTGGATCAGCGGCTGCTGCTTGTACTGGGTGAGGATCGAGATCTGGCGGATTCCGGAATTCACGCAGTTCGAGAGCACGAAATCGATGATGCGGAACTTGCCGCCGAACGGGACCGCGGGCTTGCAGCGGTTGACGGTCAGGCCCTTGAGCCGTTCACCCCGGCCGCCGGCCATGACGATCGCGAGTGTGCCACTGGTGAGGCGGCTGACAAATCGTCCGTAGGAGGCGCGCGCAGGTTGTCTCTGCATGTTAGGCCGCTCGAGAATCGGTTGTCATTGCGGTATTGCGTTACTTTCCGTGTTCATATCGCCATTGTCCATAGGACAAGTCGCAGCTTTGGTTCCGGTTCCTAAGGCCTGGCGTGTCGACTCTGTCACGACATCGCAACGAGTTAGAATTGCGGGGATGAAGATACGACCGGCATGGGCCGCACTGTGGATCGCGGCGGTGGTTACGGCAACGATTGCCCAGGCAGCGCCGAATCCGGGTGCCGGGGCGAGCCAGGACCTGGACCCGAACCTGGTGCGAAAAATCACCCCGGGCCAGAGCGCCTGCCTGGGTGATGGCACGGGCTATGTGCGCGCCCGCATTCGCGGTGCGTTGAACATGGACTTGCGCTGGAAGGATGCGCAGCTGGCGTGCGCAGGGGATGCGCGACCCGATGGCAGTGGCCTGCGCGTGAGTTTTGCCGGCCCGGGACCGGGCGGGAAGGTACTGCGACTGGTATTCGGAATCAGCTCGGCACATGAGGGCAAGCCAGGCCGGGAACTGCCCACCAATCTCACGGTGCTGCTGGATGGCGGGCGGATCTTCGCCACGCAGGGCGATGACAAGTGCACGATGGATCAGCTGTCGCAGCGACCGCTGCCGGCCACCCCGGGCCTGCGGGCCTGGCGCATCGAGGCGCGGGGCTTTTGCGTGACGCCGGCCAACGCCCTCGACGGCAAGGGACGCATATTTGTGAGCCGCTTCGATTTCGCCGGCCGGCTCGAGTTTTCCGGCCGCGGCTGACGCCGTGACCACAATCCAAGGAGTGATTTTCTGCAATGAATCCGCCAATTGAGCAAACCCGCGCCTGGCTTCTGGCCCTGGTGGTGGCGGCCACGGCACTGCTGGTGCATGCCACAGCCGGGCGCACCCAGACGCCGACCCCGCCGCTCGAAGAGCTGTCGGCGTTTCCCGTGACCACGCTCACCGTCAGTGGCAGTGGCGGCAGTCACCGGTTCAGCATCTGGGTGGCCAACACCGCGCCGCGCGAGGAACAGGGGCTGATGTTCGTGCGCGAGCTGCTCGCGGACCAGGGCATGGTGTTCATCGGTGAGGAGCCGAAGGTGTGGAACATGTGGATGAAGAACACCTACATTCCCCTCGACATGCTGTTCGTGGCCGTCGACGGCCGCGTGGTCAAAATCGCCCATGCCATCCCCCACGATGAGACCAACATCAGTTCCGATGTTGCAGTCCATGCCGTCATCGAGCTGCAGGGCGGCATCAGCGACAAGCTTCATATCAAGGTCGGCGACCTCGCCAAATGGAAGACACTGCCCTGACGGATCATAGATTTGACATAAAGTGAATTTGGGCCCGGTCTGTTGTTCGAAACGCACAGAACCCCCTTTTCTGTCGTTTGATTCAATCAAATACACCTCGGAATCGGGTCGGGACCCCGATGCCAGAGCAATTGCAAGGCCCTGCACCGCCGTTGTGCAGTCAACCAAGATGTTGCCCCACGACAACACATAGTTGTGTTGCGTTTGATTTACAGATTATGCTGGCCCCACAGAAGGGAGCAGTGCCGGTCTAAGTGACCCGTATCGGCTTGGCAGGACAAGCGAAATACGAGGCAACTGCTTGGGTATCAACTTGGATCGTATGCGCGGAACCGCCACTCGGTGTCCATGAAAAGCTACCGATACACCCATGAGTGTAGGGATCCGGCATACCGGAGATTTCCGCTATGTCAGCGAACAGCAAGAAACAGGTTTCTAGACTTCCGAACCACTTAATCCGCCATTCAGTCCATTTCGCCGTGCTCGCCGCCCTTGCGGCCAGTGGCGCTGCAACGCGCGCCCAGGCCCAACAGGCGCCCGCCGACACTGCGCCGCCCCTCCAGGAGGTCATCGTCACCGGCACCATGATCAAGCGGCCCAGCGCCGAAACCGCCGAGGCCGTCACCATCCTCAAGGCGGACGCCCTCAAGGACCAGGGCATCACGAATGTTGAGCAGGCGCTGAACACGCTGACCGCCAACAACCCGGCCCTGAACATCGCTTCATCCGTGGGGACGTTTTCCGGAGGCGGTACCTACGCCAACCTGCGCGACCTGGGCGACGGCCGCACTTTGGTGCTGCTTGATGGGCAACGGCTCGCCAACAACGCCAACACCGGCAATGCGGTCGACCTGAGCGGCATTCCGTTCTCAGCCATCAGCAGCGTCGAGGTGCTGCGGGAAGGCGCCTCGGCGTTGTACGGCTCGGACGCAATCGCGGGCGTGATCAACTTCATCACCAAGAAGAATTACCAGGGGGCCGAAGTCGAGGCCAATTTCGACCGTCCCCAGGACAATGGCGGCGGCTCGGGCCAGTTTGATTTCACCTTCGGTCACGGGGACTTGGCGAACGACGGCTATAACGTCATGGTCACGGCAAGTTACCAGAAGCAACAGGAGCTGCGCGCGACGCAGCGGAGTTTTTCCGCCACCGGTTTTGATCCCGCGCGGGGCTACACCTCCACGAACAATCCGGGCACCTGGCCCGGGCAGCTGGAGGACTCCGACCGTCACGTGTATCAGGCGAACTATCCGGCCTGCGTGGGCAATCCGGAGCTGACCACGTATTTCGGCAACTGCGCCTACCGGTATTCGGCCGCGACGGACCTGCTGCCGAAGTCCGACGAGGCTTCCGCAATGGCGGCCTTCACCAAATCACTGCCGGGCAACAACACCCTGAAGCTACAGTACTTCTATACCCAATCCGAAGTGACCGACTGGGCCGGTCCCATGTTCTACGAATTCGTGCTGGACCCGGCGAGCCCCTTCCTGCCAACGCCGGCCCAGCTGACCTGCTCCGGAGGCCCGGCGAACTGCAGCACCCCGCTGAATCTAACCGGTATCAGTACTATTACCGGTCTGCCAAGGCACCTGCTTGCGATCTGGTCCGATCCCTTGAACGACCGCTACAGCGGCAACATCAATGCCGAGCAGCGGATTCTGTTGACGTTCTCCGGCAGCAATGCGGGTTGGGACTACACCACGGACATCAATTGGAGCAAGAACACCAACGACAATCACAATGTCGCCCAATATCCCAATGAGGACGTGCTGGCACCCGGCGGCATCTTGAGCGATCTGATCAACCCCTTCGGTCCCCAGAGCGCGGCCGGACAGGCCTTGATCAACTCGTCGTATGTAAACGGCGTCTACGCGCTCGGTGAGGACACACGCTGGAGCGTCGACGGCCATGCCAGCCACGAGCTGGGCGATACTTTCAATGCGGGCACGCCGATCACCGCGGCGGTCGGCTTCGATGTGGGGGGTGAACGCTTCGCGTACGCGACCACGCCTTACAACGACATCGTGAGCGCCGCAACCGGACTGGGGGACAGTGCCGTCACAGGCACTCGCCAGTCACAGGCGCTTTACATGGAGCTGGACGTGCCGCTCTCAAAGAGTCTCGATTTCGATATATCGGATCGTCAAGACCGCTACAGTGATTTCGGCAATACCAACAACGCGAAGGCGTCGGTGCGCTTTCAGCCGATCGACATGCTCACTTTCCGCGGCACGGCCTCCACCGGTTTCCGGGCGCCCACGCTCTACGACCTGTACACGCCGAGTTTCCTGGCAGCGTCGAGCAGCGGCACCATGGGAACCGGGAACCCGGATTGCGCGGGCACCCCCATTGCGCCGTTCACTGCGGCAACCTGCGGCACGCAGGGACTGGGGCTGTTCGGCGGCAACCGAAACCTGACGCCCGAAAAATCGCAGAACTTCGATCTCGGTGTCATCGTCTCGCCGATCCAGGATTTGGGCATTACGATGGACTACTACCGAATCATCCTGAAGAACACCATTGGCACCATTCCGGTAACGGCCATTTACGGTGATCCCGCCACATTCGCCGGCTTGTACACATTGGACAACACCGGGGGACTTACTCCGTCGATTGCGGAGGCCGGGTCCTGCCATCCTTATACATCACCGACCTGCGGCTACATATCGCTGACCTTTAACAATACCGGCGGGATCACGACCGACGGATTCGACTTCAGCATCCAATACCAGCAGCACACTTCGATCGGGACGTTCCACGAGGATCTGGAAGGAACCGCGACCACGCAGTATCTGCAGCAGCAGTACAACGGCGGTCCGCTCCTGAACCTGGTGGGCTGGTACAACGAACTTCCGCCGGCGTACCGCTGGCAGCATAACCTGAGGGTCGACTGGACGAGCCCGAGCAGCATGTGGGGCGGGGGACTCAGCCACCGCTTCTGGTCGACGTACATCGACGAATTCCCCGATGGCGCCGGCAACGTGCGCAAAGTCGGCAGTTATGCGCTCATTGATAGTTATGTAAGCGTCAAGCCGATTGAAAAGCTGGCCGTGGTGTTTGGCATCAAGAACCTGTTCGACAGGAGTCCGCCGTTCACCAACGCGTATCAGAACAACTTTGCGGCCGGGTACAACTCGCTCAATGCGGACCCCCTGGGGCGGAACTTCTATGTCAATGTGAAATACACCATCTTCTAAATTCCTCCAGGAAAAGAGCTGGCGTAACACGAGGGGGACCGAAAGGTCCCCCTTTTTTTGTGCCGCGATTGCGCGCTCTACTGCGTGGACAACTCCAGCGCCGCCCCGCCCTGATCCACGGTGTTCAGCGTCACCGGTCGGCGCCACACGCGCCGGATGTATTCGAGCACCTTGCGGCCCCGGTCCACGTCGATGCCGCGGCCGTCGGTGACGTGGTCATGTTCCAGCTCCAGCGAGCCGTCATTGCGCAGCTGGGCGACGGCGATGTTCGGCGCGCCGAAGTTGTACTTGGGCGCCAGCAGCGCCTCGTGCAGTGCATGCAAGTCGCGGTCCATGACCTTGATCTGGCCATCGCCACGCGCGGCGAAGCGAAACAGTTCCAGCTCATCGGCCATCTCGCGGGTCAGGTGATTGCGCACGAATCCGAAGTCATCGTCCTGCTGCATGATCTGCCGGGCGCTGTCCAGGCCCTCCTTCTCGATGATCTTTTCCCACAGCGCAAATCCCAGATGGTAGGGATTCACGGCCAGGGCGATCTGCTGGTCCGCCGCCATGGGGCGCACCACGTCCGAGTGGCACTTGATGGCATCGACGTAGGCCTCCGGCGGCACGAAATCCGCTTCGCGCAGCAAGCGGGCATGCCAGTAGGAGGCCCAGCCCTCGTTCATGATCTGCGTGGCGAACACCGGATAGAAATAGTACGACTCCTCGCGCACCGCGAGGAAAATGTCGCGTTCCCAGCTTTCCATCTCCGGGGCGTAGTGGGCGATGAACCACAGCAGGTCGCGCTCCGGATGCGGCGGCACGGGCGCGCGCTTGCGGGTCTCGAACACGCCCTGGGCGGCCACCGGGTCCAGTGAGGCGAAACGACGCCTGAAGTCATCATCCACCAGCGCCTTCGCATCGGGCAGGAATTCAGGGTAGCGCTCGCGGCGCAGGCGCTGGTCGATATCGATGTGCTGTTCCAACGCCAGCGCGGCATCAAGCGCCGCCTCGACGCGCTGTGCGCCGTGTGCCTCTATGGCCTGCTGGATCTGCCGCGCGTGGCTCGCGGCATGCTCGACGATGTGTTCGCTGACCTGCTCCTGGCAGCGCCTGAAGAGCAGGTTGTTGCGTGAGAAGTCGGCGTGCCCCAGCACATGGGCGGTCACCAGCACGTTCTCCGCCAGGCCGTTGCCATTGGACAGGTAGGCATGTCCGGGATTGCCCGGGAACACCACCTCGAACAGGCGCGAGTGCCCCATGTTGCGCTGTATCAGCTGGTAGATGTAGCGCACGCCGAAAGACCAGTGCGGCATGCGCACCGGCAGCCCGTAGACCGCGATTTCCATCATGAAGGCATCCGGCACGGCTTCGAATTCCACCGGATGGAAGTTCATGCCCGAACGCGCGGCGAGCTCCTCCATGCGCTGCACGTAGCTGCGCCAGTCACCGGCTGGTCCTGTCACCGGATCACTCATTCGCCTGCCGTGGCCTCCGCGGTGAAGAAATGTCGTACCGCGCCCCACACACCGTCGAAATCATCGATGACGTAGCTCGCCACCGGCTGGCCGTTGGCGGCGGCATCGGCAAACAGGCGGCCGGTCTCGGTGGCCAGCTGCCGCGACAGGCCCGATGCAACCTCCACGTAACCGGAGAAGCAGGCCTTGGTGGCGATGTCACTGAGGGCCTCCTCGGACGTCGCATGGTCCCCAATGCTGTTGTCGCCGTCGGAGGCGTAGAACAGGTAGATGTTGTGGCGCGACGGATTGAAGCGCGCGTCGATGATCTCGCGCACTTTGTTCAGGCCCGTCGAGGCCACGGTGCCACCGGTGCCCGTGACCTGGAAAAACTCCGCTTCGGGGAATTCCCAGGCGTCGGTGGTGTGGGCCACGAACACCGTTTCCAGCGAGCGGTATTCGCGGCGCAGGCCCTGCACCACCCAGAAGAAAAAAGTCTTGGCGAGCTTGCGGTCGCGGTCGGACATGCTCCCCGATACATCCAGCATGAAGAAAACGACGGCGTGAATGGCCGGCTGGCGCCGACGGGCCAGCTGCCTGAAGCGCAGGTCCTCGTCGGTGAAGGATTTGGGCCCGCCCAGCCCCTGGCGCTTGACCAGCTCCTTGATGGAGCGGCGCCGATCCAGGCGCGAGCGCGCGCCGCGCTTATCCCAGCCCTCACGCACCCAGTCACTGTCATCGGACGGGCCGACGCGCGCCTTCAAGTTGGGCAGCTGCATCTCCTCCCACAACCAGTCGACGATGTCGTCGATCTTGATTTCCAGCATCAGCTGGATGCCGCCCTCGCCCTGGCCGCCATCGCCTTTCTCCGAACCCCGGTCCGGCTGGCCATCCGCCAGCACGTCGCCGGCCTTGGCCTCGCCCTGGCCCACGCCCTGTGACTCCCCGGGATTGCGTAAGCGGAAGTGGTAGTGCTCCAGCATCCGCACCGGCACGCGCACCGTGCGCGCCGTATCGTTGATGACATCGCCGTTGGCGATGATCTTGGGCAGGTGTTCGCGCACCGCCTCGCGCACCTTCTCGTCGTGCCGCAGCCAGTCGCGCGCGCCGCGCGAGAACAGGTCGTACCACCTGGCAAGCCCCAGGGAACTGGAATCGTCGCCGCTCGCAGCCATGACCCGTCCTTTGCTGGCGTCTTACTCCTGTGCCAGCAGTGTCGTGACGTAGCTCAGCGCTTCCTTCGCGCTGTGCTCATCGTAACCATACTCCTTGATGAGTCGCTCCTGAACCACGGAAATCTTCTGCCGCGCCTCATCATCGGGCCGCGCGGTCGAGGTCACCAGCCGCAGCACGTCGCGGCGCTCCTCGAACAGGTACTGCTCGATGGCCTCGCGCATGCGCGCGTGGCTCGCCAGATGGAATTTTTCGCCGGCCTTGAAGGCGACCATGGCCTTGCGCACCACCTCCTGGCGGAACGACAGCTTGCCGGAGTCGGAGACCTTGATCTTCTCCTCGACCTGGCGCAGGAAGCGCTCATCCGCCGGACGTGTTTCACCCGTGATCGGATCGGTCACCTGGCGGTGATCCAGGGAGGCCTCCACCTCATCCAGATATTTCTCCAGCAGCTGCTGGGCCTCGGCCTCGAAGGACGCGAACATGGCCCGGTGCACGTCCTCCTTCACCCAGCGGTTGTAGAATTCCTTGCGCGCCGTCACCAGGTGGTCGACCCACAGCTTCTTGTGCTTGCTCTCCATGCGCGCATCGCTGTCGATGGCGTCCTTGAGCGCCAGCAACAGCTCCATGCTGGTGAGACTGTGGGTATTGCCGCGGGTGATGGCATTGGAAAGGGCGTTGATCACGAAGCGCGGACTGACACCGGTCAGGCCCTCGTCGGTACTCTCGGCCTTCAGGCGCGCGGCTTCCGACTCCGGCACACCCTCGACTGACTCACCTGAATACAACCGCAGCTTCTTCGCCAGGTCCAGGCCCTCGCGCTCCGGCTTGGTGAGCCGCGTCAGGATGGCGAACACCGAGGCCAGGTCCAGCACATGCGGATCCAGGTGAACGTCGCGAAACGCCGGGGCACCGGTCACCAGTTTCTTGTAGATGCGCGCCTCGTCCTGGTAGGACAGGGAGTACGGCACCTTGATGATGACCATTCGGTCCAGCAGCGCCTCGTTCTCCTTTTCCTGCAGGAATTTGTGGAATTCGGCGAGGTTCGTATGGGCGAGTATCGTCTCGTCGAGGTGAATGAGCGGGAAACGCGACACCTTGACGTTCTTCTCCTGGGTCATGGTCAGCAGCAGGTAGAGGAATTCACGCTTGACCTTCAGGATCTCGATCATCTCGAGCAAGCCGCGGCTGGCGGCATACACGGCGCCCGACCATGACCAGGCGCGCGGATCGCCTTCGTCGCCGATCTGCGCGACCTTGGCGAGGTCCACCGACCCCACCAGGTCGGCGATGTCCGCGGTGGTCGGGTCGTGGGGCGCGTAGGTGCCCACGCCGATGCGCGAAGCCTCCGATATGAAGATGCGTTCCACCGGAACGCGCGCGAAATCGCTCTCGAACTCGCGCTCCACGTACTCACGGGCCCAGGGCGAGAGCTCACCTTGGATCTCGACCCCATAACGTTCGCGGAACTCGGCGCGCAGACTCGCCGGCACCAGGTTCAGCGGGTTCTCGCGCAGCGGCGAGCCCTTGATGCCGTACAGGGCGCCAGCGTCGGTGCGGCTGTATTCCTCCAGACCGCGCTTCATCAGGATCGCCAGGGTCGATTTGCCGCCGGAGGGCGGCCCCAGCAGCAGCAGCAGGCGCCGACCCACGTCGGATCCGGCGGCCGCGGCCTTGAAGTAGTCGACGACCCGCGACAGCGGTTCATCGATGCCGAACAGTTCGCGACGGAACAGGGAGCGCGCCTTGAGGCTGTCGCCACCTTCTTCGTTGCCGTGACCGTGCCAGCGCAACATGTCCCAGATGTACTGATGGCTGCTGCGCGCGGCGGCCGCGGGATTCGCCGCGACCACCTCCGTCAGGAACTCGCCAAAAGTGCCTTCCCACTTCTGCGAGCGATGCAGCTTGCTGAATGAACTCAAGGACTCCAGGAAGTCCTTGCGCTTGATCGGATCCTCTCGCGTACTCATCGGCCTTCCCTCCGGCGCTGAGCGCTCGCCCTAACGTAAGTCCGTTGCATGCCAAGTAACGTGATCGGCCTCAAGGTCTTCACACACCATACTCATAACTACGTCAGTTCATGTAAGCGGTTGACCGTCGCGCAGCCTGTGCGGTTCCGCGCGTCGGAATTCCGGCTCAGGTAGCTGTATGCAGCATTCGGGCCTGGCTGCTTCGTCAGACGTGATCGAATGCTCACCTGGACGAGTTGCCGGCATCCTTCAGCCTGGGCCACGCAGAGGCGGGCGCGGCGGTGCAGCGCGGCCCCGACCCGGCTACGGCCTTGGCCCCGGATGGCTGTCCCGCCGTCACGGCAGGTGAAATTTCTGCATCGCCAGCGGGCGCCGGCCGGTCGCTTCGCACCAAAGTGCAACAGCGTTGCGGTGCGCTTGCGCTAGAATCGTGGTCAAAGCGGGCCACCGCCGCCAAGCCCTTGAAACTTTTGTCCCGATTGCCACTCTGAACTGCGATGCCCAACACCCCTTGTCACCGCCTCATGGCCCTTCTGGGATGCCTGATGCTTACCGGCCTGGGCAGTTGCGAGTCGGTGCGGGTGCATGACACCGCACCACCCAACTACAGCATCGCGGGGACGTGGGAGCTCAACCCGGCCCTGAGCTCGGATGAGAACAAGGTTCTTGCTTCGCTTCAGCCCAAGCCAAAAGGCGGGAGAAAAGGGCCGGCCAATGGCTCCGGACCGGATGCCAAGCCCGCTCCCGAGGTCATCAATGACCCCACCACCGATCTGCCGCCCATCGATCTGTCGAACAATGGTCGCGGCCAGGGGCTATATGGCAATGGCAGCTACAACGAGCGCAATCTCTATCGGCCGCCCCTGGATTTCCAGAACAATGCCCTGCTGGGCGGCCAATGGCTGAAAATCCGGCAAAACGACACCGAGGTGAGCATCGTGAATGCCGCCACCTCCCGCAGCTACACCGCGGGGGAGCACAGCGTGGTCTCGGTGCCCAGCGGGGTCGCCGACCAGGATTCAGGCTGGTCCGGGCGCGACTACGTGATCTACCTCAAGCCGCAGATCGGACCCTCCGTCAGGGAAACGTACACCCTGTCGGCGGATGGGCGGCAGCTGCTGGTCAAAATCGAGGTCGGCAGTGAGGGACGCAACCGGGCCATAAAGGTGACCCGCACCTATGATCGCAGCACCCGGGATCCGAACTCCTTCCAGCAGACCCTCCAGGTGACCCTGCCCCCCACCGACTGACCGCCACTGGTTCCGCTTTGACGGCCATTCATGGGCCGGCCCGTGCCGCTCGCGACGCAGACTGTTCCCGGCGATCTCAACCGCCTATCCTTGGGGGGTGAACTCCACCAGCCTCACCTTGCCCCAAACGGCCGCCCAGAGCGTTGACGCCGAGCCTGATTCCCGGGCCCAGGGGCGCGCGGACGCCACCGAATACCGCCCGCTGAGCCGCACCGAACTGCTGCTCATCCTGGGGTTCTGGCTCCTGATCGGGACCCTCACCTCGGCAAATTATCTGATCGAGCCGCGCGCGCACGGGCCGTGGCAGCCGCTGGTGCCCTTTGCCACGACCATGGTGACCTTCTCCAACTCCCTCCTGTGGTGTGCGGTCACCCCGACCATCATCTGGGTTGCCAGCCGCCTGCCACTTGAGCGCACCCGCTGGCCCACGCGGCTGATGTTCGTGGTCATCGGTGTGCTCCTGGCGATCGTCATCGATCTCGCCACCGCCTACGTGCGCGAGCATCTCTTCTATCCTTCCACACCGCTCACCCCGGATATGCTCGGAATGCAGCGCCTGCGGCGGCTGTGGTTCGTGAACGACTTCATCGTCTTTGTGGCAGTGCTCGCCGCGGGCTTTGCGCGCAATTACTTCTGGCGCTACCAGGTGCGACGCGAAGAGGCCGTGCGCCTGCAGGCCCAGGCCGCACAGCTTCAGGCCCAGCTGGCGGATGCCAGACTGTCGGCGCTGCGCACGCAGTTGAATCCGCACTTCCTGTTCAACACCCTGCATGCGGTGTCGGCGCTGGTTGAGCGCGATCCGCGTGGCGTGCGGCGCATGATTGCGCGCCTGAGCGAGCTGTTGCGCACATCGCTGGATGAGGCCGATGAGCCCGAAGTGCCGCTGCAGCGCGAACTGACCTTCACCGAGCGCTACCTGGATGTCATCCAGATCCGTTTCCAGGGCCATCTGCAGGTCGAGATGCACGTGGATGACAATGTGCGCGATGCGCTGGTGCCCAATCTCATCCTGCAGCCGCTGGTGGAGAATGCCATCAAGCACGGCATCAGCAAGTTGAGCAGCGGCGGCCACATCGAGGTCTGCGCCACCCGCGAGGGCGAGCGCGTGATCCTCACGGTGCGTGACAACGGTCCTGATGTCAGCCTGGAACAACCCCCCTCGGCGCACAGCCTGGGGCTGCGCAACACGCGGGCCCGCCTGGCCGCGCTCTACGGTCCCATCCAGAGCCTCACCCTCAAGCACGCCGCCAGCGGCGGCCTGATCGCCGAGGTCTCCCTGCCCTATCACACGCAGAATGACCTGCGCACCTTCGCAGTAGCCACTCCCGCTTAGAGACTGCCGATGACGGCGCCAAACCTGCGCGTACTGATCGTCGATGACGAGGCGCTGGGACGTCAGCGTGTGGAGGATCTGTTGCGGCATGAGGAAGGCGTCGAGATCGCGGGCTTCGCGGACAACGGTGATGCCGCTATCGAAGCCATCCGCAGCCTCAAGCCCGACCTGGTGTTCCTTGACGTGCAGATGCCACGGCGCACCGGCCTGGAAGTGGTGCGGGACATCGGCCCGGAGAACATGCCGCCGACGATTTTCGTGACCGCCTATGACCACTATGCGCTCGATGCCTTCGATGTCGCCGCCGTCGACTACCTGGTCAAGCCCTTCGATGACGAGCGTTTCGAACAGGCCTTCCAGCGCGCCCGCAAAACGATCGGTCTCGCCGAGCTCGGCAAGCTCTCCGAACGGCTGCGCACCGTGCTCAACATCGGCATCGGGGCGCCCGTGGGAGCAGCCGCGGCGGCGCCACTCGCGGCCAGCGGCACGCTCTCGGACTCCCCGGCAACCGGGTATCTGGAGCGCATCGCCGTGGAAATGCGCGGCCAGGTACGCGTCGTTCCGGTCGCGACCATCGAGTACATCGCGGCTAGCGGTCCGTATGCGGAGATCCACGTCGGTGATCGCACCTACATCATCCGCGAGCGCATGCAGACGCTCGAGGAGCGCCTGGACCCCACTCACTTCTTCCGCATCCACCGCTCGGTGATCGTGAAGCTGGAGCAAATCGAGACCCTGCTGCGCGAGGCAGGTGGCGACTACGCCGTGCAGCTGCGCTGCGGCGCGCGGCTGTCGGTGAGCCGCAACCGGGTCGAGCCGCTTGAAAAATGGATGGGCCTGGCCAAGGCCCGCTGAAGATCACAGGCGGATCTGCTGCCACGCCCCGAGCCGCCAGCGGCCGAACAGCGTCGAGCCGAGCAGCAGGATGTAGATGATCACCGCGACCCAGCCGCCGGAGGCGCCGTAGCCCAGCTGCGGCAGAAAATGCAGGAAGCCCCCGCCCGGCGCGAAGGTCAGGATGTGCGCCAGCGGCACGAACACGAACCAGGACAGCACCAGCACCAGGGCTCCCGGGACCAGGCTGTCCCCGGCGCCTCGCAGACAGAAGCTGCTGGCGATATTGAGCCCGTCGAAAAACTGGTAGGCCGCCGCAAACCACAGCAGTAGCGCCGCCTGGCTGAGCACCGCCGCGGCGGCCGCATCCTTGGAAGACAGCAGCCACGGCAGCACCCAGGGCCCCGCCAGCGCCAGCAGCACGCCGATGCCGCCCATGAGGATCGCGGCCATCACGATGACGTGCGAGCCGATCTGCATCGCCCAGGCCCGATTGCCGGCCCCTATGGACTGACCCACCAGGGTCGTTCCAGCCTGCGCCACGCCGACGCCGGGCATATAGGCGATGGCGGTCGAGGCCATCACCAGCTGCGTGGCCGCGCCCTCCACCGCGCCCAGCCGCACCTGCATCAGCTGGAACAGCGAAATGCCGATCAGGTCCGAAGCCCCGGTCAGGCCCATCGGAAACCCCAGGCGGAACTGGGCCCACAGCACCGACGCGCGCGGGCGCCACATCAGATGGGTGTGATAGTTGCGCCGGTATCGCCCCGACAGGAACACCGCCAGGGCGCTGGCCAGTCCCACACCCTGGGCGCAGGTGGACGCCCAGGCCGAACCTGCCACGCCCAGGCCCAGATCAAAGATGAACAGCCGGTTCAGCAACACATTCACGCCGGTGATGATCACCGTAATGATGACCGTCGTGCGCGGCCGCCCGATGCCGTTGAAGAACCCGAGCACGCCCCAGACTGCGACGCCCAGCGGCGCTCCGGCCACCCGTGGCGCCCAGAAACGTGCCGCGGTGTCCTCGATGTCATGGCTGATGCCAAAGGGCGCCAGCATGTAATGACTCGACAAGGCCGCGGCTAAAAACAGCGGCGCGACGCACAAAATGCCCCACAGCCCTGACCAGGTCGCCTGCGCGGCGCGCGCGTAGCGCCCGGCCCCGTAGCACTGTGCGACCGTGGTCTGCACGGCCATGCCGGTGCCCGCCAGCAGCAGCACCACGGCGATGACCAGCCAGTTCACCGCCCCGACCCCCGCCAGAGCGGTGGTTGAGATGTGCCCGATGAACCACAGGTCGGTGAGATTGAGGAGGGTCTGCACGGCGCTGTTGGCGACCAGGGGCAAGGCCAGCGCCAGTACTGCGCGCAGGTCCACATGGGCAATACCCGCCCGGTCCACCCGTTGCCCGGGTAGAGTGCTCGGTGACAGCTGTGATGGAGTCGGGGTCTTCATGGCCAGCCGCCAAGTATGCTCGTAAGTCCATGATGGTGCAGTTACGTGGGCCAAAAGCGCGTAAAACTGCGCACGAAACTTGCAGGCGGAATGACTCATGACGATGAATGCACCTGACTTGCCCCTGCGCAGCGACTACTGTCCGGTGGATGCCACCTCCTCGACGGAGCCGGCTCTCGACAAGGACGCGCTGCGGCACGACTTCTACACCAACCTGTTCTATGTGCAGGGCAAGATTCCGACGCTCGCCACGCGCCACGATTACTACCTGGCGCTTGCCGTCACCGTGCGCGACCAGATGCTGCACCGCTGGATCAGCACCGCGGAGGCCTACACCAAGCACGGCTCGCGCACCGTCGCGTATTTTTCGGCCGAGTTTCTGATGGGCCCGCATCTGGGCAACAACATCCTGAATCTGGGACTGGAACAAGTTGCACGCGAGGTACTGACGGAAGTGGGGCTGGACTACGATGACCTGCTGGCCTGCGAGGATGAGCCGGGCCTGGGCAACGGCGGTCTCGGGCGCCTCGCCGCCTGCTTCCTCGACTCCCTGGCCACCTTGCAGATCCCGACCATCGGCTATGGTATTCGTTACGAGTTCGGCATCTTCCAGCAGGAGATCATCGACGGCTGGCAGGTCGAGAAGACGGACAAGTGGCTGCGCTTCGGCAATGCCTGGGAAATCCCCCGTCCGGAATGGGCCATCGAGGTCAAACTGGGCGGCTACACCGAGCGCTACAGCGACGAGCACGAACGGGTCCGCACCCGTTGGGTGCCCCAGCGCACCGTGGTCGGCGTTCCCTATGACACGCCCATTCTCGGCTACCACGTCAATACCGCCAATACGCTGCGCCTGTGGCGCGCCGAGGCCACCGAGTCCTTTGACTTCTCGACCTTCAACCGCGGCGACTACTACGGCGCCGTCAACCAGAAGGTCTCCTCGGAGAATCTCACCAAGGTGCTGTATCCCAACGATGAAGCGCTGCAGGGCAAGGAACTGCGCCTGGAGCAACAGTTCTTCTTCGTATGCTGCTCGCTGCAGGACATGCTGCGCATCCTCAAGACCCAGGGCATTCCGCGCGAGCGCATGCATGAGAAGTTCACCGCGCAGCTGAATGATACCCATCCTGCGATCGCAGTCGCCGAACTCATGCGCCTGCTGATGGATGAGACCACGATGGACTGGGACACGGCCTGGTCCATCACCCGTCGCACCTTCGCCTACACCAATCACACGCTGCTGCCCGAGGCGCTGGAGCGCTGGCCGCTGGCCCTGTTCCGCCGCATCCTGCCGCGGCATATGGAAATTATTTTCGAGATCAATGCGCGCTTCCTCGACGAGGTGCGCATCCGCTTCTTCGGTGACGAGCATCGCGTCACCAACATGTCGCTGATCGATGAGAACGGCGAGCGCTACGTGCGCATGGCGCACCTGGCCTGCGTGGGCAGCCATGCCATCAACGGGGTTGCCGCCCTGCATTCGGAGCTGCTCAAGACCGATGTGCTCAAGGACTTCTACGCCATGTGGCCGGAGAAGTTCTCCAACAAGACCAATGGCGTCACGCCGCGGCGCTGGATCGCGCTCTCGAACCCGGGACTGACCAAGCTGGTAAGCGAAGTCATCGGCAATGAGTGGGTGCGCGATCTTTCGATCGTGCGCCGGCTCGAGCCTTTCGCCAAGGATGCCGCGTTCCTGGAGCGCTGGCAGAAGATCAAGCACGCCAACAAGGCGACGCTTGCCAAGGCGATACGCAGCCGTACCGGAATATCGGTCGATCCGAACTCGCTGTTCGATGTCCAGGTCAAGCGCATCCACGAGTACAAGCGCCAGCATCTGAACATCCTGCACGTGATTGCCCTGTATCACCGGCTGCGCTCGGATCCTCACAACGACATGCAGCCGCGCACCTTCATTTTCGGCGGCAAGGCCGCACCCGGCTACTACATCGCGAAGCTCATCATCAAGCTCATCACCTCGGTTGGCGACATCATCAACAAGGACCCGGCCGTCAAGGGTCGCATCAAGGTGGTGTACTGGCCGAACTTCAGCGTCAAGACCGGCCAGTACATCTATCCGGCGGCGGATCTTTCCGAGCAGATCTCCACGGCCGGCAAGGAAGCCTCGGGCACCGGCAACATGAAGTTCTGCATGAACGGTGCGCTCACCATCGGCACCCAGGACGGCGCGAACATCGAGATTCGCGACGAGGTCGGCGCGGAGAATTTCTTCAGCTTTGGCCTCTCGGCGCAGGAGGTCTACGACCTCAAAGCCCGGGGCTACGATCCCGGCCACTACTATGATTCGAACTCCGAACTGCGCCAGGTCATCGACCTCATCAAGGACGGGTTCTTTTCCCGTGGCGACACGCAGATATTCAAGCCCCTGATCGATGGCCTGCTGGGCTGGGATACCTACCTGGTGCTCGCCGACTTCCAGTCCTATGCCGACTGCCAGCGCCTGGTCAGCCAGGCCTACGCCAATGGCACGCACTGGTCGGAGATGTCCGTGCTCAATGTGGCGCGTTCCGATGGCTTCTCCTCGGATCGCACCATCCGCGAATATGCGGACGAGACCTGGAAGGTGCCACGCGTGCCGATCCGCCTGTTGTCCGAGAAGGACCTGAGTTTCAACCTCCAGATGCCGCTCGGCTGACCCCCCGCCCCGGGCCGGCTTGACGGCCCCGCCGACGCAGCATAGCGTTGCCTGCCCCGCAGCGTTCGGGGCTGGAGGAGAGCATGCGCGCTGCGGTTTATCACGGACGCCAGGACCTGCGTCTGGAGGACGTCCCGGAACCCGTCACCAGGCCGGGACAGGTCAAGCTGCGGGTGCTTTACAACGGCATCTGCGGCAGTGACCTGCACGAATACTACGACGGGCCGATCACCACCCGGACCACCGAACCGCATCCCCTGACCGGCATGGTCAATCCGGTGATCATGGGACATGAGCTGTGCGGGGACATCGTCGAAGTCGGCGCCGGGGTCGAAGATCTCGCGGTCGGCGACCGGGTCGCCGTCGAACCGGTGGAGACCTGCGGCCACTGCCTGTTCTGCGCAAGCGGCCAGTACAATCACTGCGGCCTGCTCGCCTTCCATGGCTACAACCGCGACAGCGGCGGCCTCGCGCAGTACTCCGTGGTCAAGCGTTCGATGGCGCACAAGCTCCCCGCCGGGATGACCGGCATGCAAGGCGCGCTGGTCGAACCCATGGCCATCGCCTGGCGCACCGCCGAACGCTGCCAGCTTGCTTCCGGACAGACTGCCGTCATCCACGGCGGGGGCCCCATTGGCATCGGCGTCTATTTCACGCTGCGTCGACGCGGTGTGAATGTGATCGTTGCGGATCCCTCACCGGCACGGCGCGCGGTGCTGCGCGGCCTGGGTGTCAAACAGGTTCTGGACCCGAGTGCGTGCGACGTGGTGTCGGCGGTGAAGGACCTGACGGGCGGCCGCGGCGCCCATGCCTCGGTGGATGCCGCGGGCGTTCCGGTGGCCTTCGATGCCGCGTTTCGCGGCACGCGCGTGGACGGCAACGTGGTGGTCGTGGCCATCCATACGCAGCCTCTCACCCTCGGCGCCATGGACATCCTGATGTCCGAGGCGCGTGTCACCGGCGTGGCGCTCTCCTGCAATGCGTTCCCCTCGGTCATCGCCGAAATGGCGGCCGGCGCCTATCCGCAGGAGGGCTGGGTGGAAACCATTCCCTTCGCTGGCATCATCGACCAGGGGTTCGAACGCCTGCACCGGCAGGAAGGCACCAAGATCCTGGTGGAGGTGGCGCAATCATGTCAGTGACCTTCGGCAAGAACCCGATGTTCGGCGGATTCGGCGCGCCGTTCCGTGGCGAGGTGGACATCCGCGACTGCGAGGTCGAGGGCGAGATCCCCAGCGCCATCCGCGGCGCCTTCTACCGTGTCGGCCCCGACTTCCAGTATCCGCCCAAGTTTCCCGAGAACATCCCCTTCGACGGCGAAGGCAACGTCGCCATGTTCCGCTTCGCCGACGGCCACGTGGACCTGAAGACTCGCTACGTGCGCACGCAGCGCTTCAAGGCGCAGGAGGCCGCGCGCAAGGCGCTGTTCGGCATGTACCGCAACCCCTACACCGATGATGCGGCGGTCCGTGGCGTAAGCCGCGGCACTGCGAACACGCACGTGGTGTACCACGCCGGCAAGTTACTCGCGCTCAAGGAGGACAGCCCGCCGGTGAGCCTGGATCCGGTGTCGCTGGCGACCCTGGATGACTACCACACCTTCGGCGGCAAGCTCACCAGCAAGACCTTCACCGCGCATCCGAAGTTCGATCCGCAAACCGGGGAGATGATCGCCTACGGCTACGAGGCCCGCGGCGAGGCCACCGATGATGTCGCGGTTTACGCCGTGGACCGCACCGGGCGGATCACCTGGGAAGCGTGGATCAAGGTGCCCTATGTGGGCATGCTGCACGACTTCGCCGTCACCCAGTCCCACATCGCCTTTCTCGTGATTCCGATGGCTACCGATGTGCCGCAGATGAAGCGCGGCGGCGTGCACTTCGCCTGGAACCCGAACCTTCCGACCTGGCTGGGTGTCATGCGCCGCGGCGGTGACGGCAAGGACCTGCGCTGGTTCAAGGGGCCGGAGCGCTGTGCCACGCATGTCATGGGTGCGTTTTCCGATGGCGAGCGCATCTATATCGACATGGACATGGGACTTTCGAACCAGTTCCCGTTCTTCCCGAACAGCAATGGGGCGCCCTGGGATCGCAAGGCCGCAGAGGGCCATGTGACGCGGCTGTCGGTGGACCTTTCCCGGAAGAACGTCGAGTCCTACGATATGGAGATCCTGTTTCCGCGCGAGATCGGCATCCTGCCGCGCCAGGACGACCGCTTCCACACCCTTCCCTATCGCTATGGCTTCATGCCCACCATCGATGTCACCAAGCCCGTGGATGAGCGCCTGGCGAATGCACCCACCCGTCCGGTGAACTGTTATACAAAATTCGACCTGCAGACCCGGCAGACATCAACCTTCTACGTGGGCAACGCCAGCAGCCTGCAGGAGTGCTGCTTCGTACCGCGCGCGGCGAACGCGCCCGAGGCCGACGGCTACCTGGTGGGCATTGCCAATGTCCTGCTCGAGGGTCGCTCCAATCTGGTCGTGGTCGACACGCAGCATATGGAAGACGGAGCGCTCGCCACCGTGAGGCTGCCCTTCCGGCTCAACCAGGGCATTCATGGCTGGTGGGTAGCGGACAATTCTTGATTCAAGTTGCAGGGGGAAGTTCATGACACCGAAGGCTGCCTATGAAGTCCGGATGATCGGCGTTCTCACGCTGATGTTCGGCTTCGTGTTCTTTGACCGCAACGCGATGGGCAACCTCGCGCCGTTCATCACCACATCGCTGCATCTCACCAACGGCCAGATCGGCGCGCTGTCCTCGGGACTGTCCATCTGCTGGGCCATTTCCGGCTTCGCCATCGGCACGCTCTCGGATGCTCTCGGGCGGCGCAAGTCACTGCTGCTGATCACGGTGGTGATTTTTTCGGTGTGTTCGGTGATCTCCGGTCTCGCCCCGTCCTTCGGCGTGCTGCTGGCTTCGCGCATGCTGATGGGTCTTGCCGAAGGACCCATCCTGCCCATCGCCCAGTCGCTGGTGGTGCTCGAATCCGCCGAAAACCGCCGCGGCTTCAACATGGGCGTGATGCAGAACCTCGGCAGCAACCTCATCGGTTCGTTCCTCGGACCGGTGATTCTCACGGCGCTGGCCGAAATTTTCAGTTGGCGCGGCGCCTTCTTCGTGGCCGCCGTCCCGGGGCTGATCTGCGCGGCCCTGGTGTGGCTGTTCGTGCGCGAGCCTGCGCGCGATGCGATGGTGGCGGTGGCCGATGTGAAGCCTGGCGCGCATCCTGCTGTGGCTCCGCCGTCCAGTGCCGCGGCGACGCTGGTGCGGGCCATGGGTTATCGCAATATGTGGATCTGCATTCTGCTCAGCATCGTCATGGTGCCGTGGATGATCCTGGGGTGGACCTTCCTGCCGACGATCTACGGCACCCTGCGGCATCTGTCGCACAGTGAAACCTCGTGGCTGGTCGGGGTGCTGGGCATTTCCGCGGCGGTGTTCGCCTTCATCGTTCCGGGCCTGTCCGATAAATTCGGTCGCAAGCCCATCATGATCATCTTCACCCTCATCGGTGTTTTCTACCCGATCGCCGCGCTGTACTACCAGGGATCCTCGTGGCTGCTGGCGGCGCTGGTGTTCGTCGGCTGGTCCGCCAGCGGCACCTTCCCGCTGTTCATGGCCACCATCCCCTCGGAAACCATTCCTTCCCGCTATGTGGCCACGACGCTGGGGCTGGTGATGGGACTGGGCGAGCTGATCGGCGGGGGCCTGGTGCCCTGGCTCTCGGGTCGGGTTGCTGATCACTACAACAACCTGGCGGTCACCATGTGGATAGCCTCGGGACTGGGTGTGATCGCCACGGTGCTGACGCTGTTTCTGGTGGAGACGGCTCCGGTGAAGGTCGCTGCGCGCCGGGATATCCTCGCGGCCGCGGGCAGTACCGTCGCGGCATGAGCGATGGATCGGCCGCACGGACCTGATCTGCTTGACCAGGCCTTTACCCGCGCGGCCGGCGCCTCGCTGGTTCCCGGCAATGACGTCGCGCTGTTGCGGGACGGCGCCGAGAACTATCCGCAATGGCTGCGCGCCATTGCGGGCGCGCAGCGCCACATCTGCTTCGAGAATTTCATTTTCTTCGAAGATGAAGTGGGCGAGGAGTTTTCCGCCGCGCTGATCGAACGGGCACGGGCCGGCGTCGAGGTCCGCATGGTCTACGACTGGCTGGGGTGCCTGGGCAAGGCCTCGAAGCACTTCTGGCGGCCGCTGCTCGCCGCCGGCGTCCTGGTGCGCTGTTTCAATGCGCCGCGCGCCGCCCATCCCATCCTGTGGCTGCAGCGTGATCATCGCAAACTTCTGACCGTGGACGGCGAGCTGGGATTCGTGACGGGGTTGTGTGTGGGCAAAGCCTGGCGGGGCGATCCGCAGCGCGGCCTCGCACCCTGGCGCGATACCGGCGTGCAGATCCGCGGACCCGCCCTTGCGGAAATGGAAGGCGCCTTTGCCGGCAGCTGGGACGCCAGCCTCCCGGTCATTGGCGCGACCGGCAGCATCGCCCCGCAGGCCCTCCAGCCCTTTGTTCCGACGCCAGCCCGGGCCGCTGCGGCCGGCAATGTGGCCCTGCGGGTGGTGGCCACCACGCCCGGCATGCTAGCGGTGCTGCGCCTTGACCAGCTCATCGCCGCCGCTGCGCGCCGCACGCTGTGGATCACGGATGCCTATTTCGCCGGCATACCGCCCTACATTCAGGCACTGCGCGCGGCCGCCATGGACGGAGTCGATGTGCGCCTGCTGGTCCCGGGTGCCTCGGATATCTCAATACTGCGGCCGCTGTCCCAGGCCGGCTACCGACCGTTGCTGGAGGCGGGGGTACGGGTATTTGAATGGAAGGGCTCGATGCTGCACGCCAAGACCGCGGTCGCTGACGGCCGCTGGGCACGCGTCGGCTCCAGCAACCTGAACATTGCCAGCTGGGTGGGCAACTATGAGCTCGACGCCCTGATCGAGAATGAAGATTTCGCCGCGCAGATGGAGCGCATGTTCGAGTCCGACATCGGCCAGTCCACCGAGATCGTCCTGCGTCGCGAGCGGCGTCGCCGGCGCGCAGACCGGCCGGCCCAGGACGCTGGTGAAAGCCGCGGCGGCGGTGCCGGAAGGGCCGCAGCCGGCGCCCTGCGACTGGGCCGCACGGTGGGCGCGGCGCTGACTGAACAGCGCGTCCTGGCCACCACCGAGGCCAAGATCGTGGCAGTGGTCGCGGTCATCGCCCTGCTGCTCGCCATCTGCGTCGTCATCTGGCCGTGGGTCGCTGCCGCACCGGTGGCGCTGTTCCTCGCCTGGGCTTCCCTGGTGCTGGTCACCCGCGCCGCGTCGCTGCGTCGTGAGCGACAGCGGCGTGGCCTGCCGACGGCCCGCCTCGAACGCCGGCCCGGGGAGTAAGTCAGCCGGCGACGTAGTGGGTATCCAGGTCCTTGCGCAGGTTGCGCGAGGCCAGCACGTAGTGCAGCGCCGACCACACGCACAGCAGTGCCATGACCATCAGGGCCTGGCGGATACCGGTGGCTGAGGCATTGCGACAGGACTCGGCCAGCGCCGGTACCGAGCCGTGCGGTGCGACACCGCCGGGACAGCTGGCCATGTAGCCGGCGAAGACGTGGCTGGCAAACCGATCGCTGATGAAGCCGACCACGGTAGGCCCGACGCCGATGCCCACCAGGCCCAGCACCAGGCCTGACATCACGAAGGCCGAGGACGCGCGCATGTTCGCGCCGACCATGTTCTGCGCAATCGCCAGCGTCGGTGAATAGTAGACGAACATCGATACATGGGCGCAGATCAGAATGATCACCGTCGTGGGCAGGCTGCCGCGGGTGAACCCGAAAACGAACAGCGGCGTGGCCAGCAGCAATCCCAGAGCGGGCGCCCACACCGACCAGCGCCGGTCGAAACGCGAGGCCCAATCGACCCCGAAGCCGCCGAGCAGCAGGCCCGAGGCCATGGAGACTCCGGCGATCAGACCCAGCAGACGACCCACTTCGGCAGGCCCCAGAAGAAAGTTGCGCGCCAGAAAAGGATTGAGGAACTGGCCGATGGCATTCATTGAAATGCCGGCGAGCGCGCCGGCGAGCATGGTCTGACGCATGGCGGGCTTGGCGAACAGGAACCGCGCGACCGCAAGCGCAGACGGCGGCGGACCGCGAGCGACCTGCGCGGGATCGAAGGCGCCACGGGTCGGCTCGCGCAGCGTCAGCACTACCAGCAGCGAGGCGAGCACTCCGGCAAGACCGATGGCGATGAAGGTCGTGCGCCAGCCGTAGTGTTCTGCCAGGTATCCGCCGATGACCGATCCTGCGACCACCCCCAACGGTGCACCCAGCCAGATGACCGCCATGGCCGAAGCGCGGCGGGACATGGGGTAGTGATCGCCGATCAGCGAGCCGACGGGCGGCGCGAAGCCCCCGTCGCCGATGCCAACGCCGATGCGAAACAGCACCAGACGGCCAAAACCGTGTGCGGTGCTGCACAGCGTGGCCATGATGCCGAACAGCCCGACGCAGGCCGCGATGAGGCGAGTGCGGCTGCGATGCTCGGCCAGGCGCGCCAGCGGCAATCCCATCAGGGTGTAGAAAATCGCAAAGGGCAGCCCCTGCAGCAGGCCCATTTCCGAGTCGGAGAACTTGAGGTCCACCTTCAACGCCTGTGAGGAGGCCGCCAGGCCCTGGCGGTCCGCGAGGTTCAGGGCGCTGATCAGTACCAGTATGAACAGCAGCCACGCCCGGTAGCCCCGGGAGAACAGCGGCGGCGAGGACTCATCCGGTGCGGGTGTGGTCATGAACGTTCCTTGGGCGACTTTTTGTGCGGTACGTCACATTTCCGGGCGCGCCAGTGTAATCCCAACTGTGCGTCGGTGCGCGGCACGCCTGGTTTGATCCCGATAGTGTTTGCAGTCTCGGGAGGGACACAATGCCGGCCAACAAAGTCACGCAGAACATCAACGCCGTCGCCGCTGCGACCCCGGACGGGGACTCGGTGGCCCTGGTGGCCCGCCAGCCGATCTACGGCAAGGCCATGACCGTCGAGGCCTACGAGCTGCAGTACGCGACTTCCGGATACGAACCTGCGACCCCGGGCGGGCCCAGGGAAGCTGCCCTGCGGATACTGGCCGATGCGGCGCTGGATATCGGCTTGGATCGACTGTCCGGGGGACTGCCGATCTACATCCACTATGCGCGTGAACTGCTGATGGCGGACGAACCGCTGTCGCTGCATCCGGACCGTGTGATCATCGAGATTCCCGGTACCTTGAGAGCCGAGGAGCCGGTGCTGCGCGGTATCCGCACGCTGCGCGAGCGCGGCCACCATATCGCCCTGGATGACTTCGCGATGCATCTGACGCTGCCGGCGGTGCTGGACCTGGTCGATATCGTCAAGGTGCCCCTGTCCGGCTTCGCACCGGCGCAGCTGGAGCGCCTGGCTCCGGATCTCATCCGCCGCGGCCTGAAACTGATCGCCAAGAACGTCGCGACCATTGAACAGTTTGAACACGCCAGCCAGCTGGGTTTTGACGGCTTCCAGGGCGACTTCCTGACACGCCCCCAGCAGTTCCACTCGCAGCGTGCGCCGCGCAATGGCATCGCGACGCTGCGTCTGGTCGCCGCAGTGCAGAACCCCGACTGCACCATGCGCGAAGTCGAGCAGATGATTTCCCAGGACCTGTCGATGTCCTACCGGGTCCTGCGCTGCATCAACTCCAGCTTCTACAACCTGTCGCAGAAGGTGGATTCAATCCGCCAGGCGCTGGTGCTTCTGGGCATGGATAACCTGCGGCAGCTTTGCTGCCTGGCCGCTTTGCAGCAGCTTGAAAACCGTCCGCCCAGCCTGTTCGTGACGGCCATGGCCCGCGCCCACATGTGCGAGCAGCTCGCGCGGCTCGCCGGGCAGACGCCCACCGCGCCGTATTTCATCACCGGCCTGTTCTCGATGCTGGATGTGCTCATGGGCATGCCCATGGCCAAGATCGTGGATGAACTGCCGCTGGCGCCGGCCGTTGAGAACGCCCTGGTGGCCGGGGAAGGCGATGCCGGAGCGGCGCTGGCCTGCGCCAAGGCCTACGAGTCCGCCACCTGGATCCACGCGCGCTACCGGGACATCGCACCGCACCTGATCAGGGCCGCCTACCTGGATGCGGTGTATGGCGCCGAACAGGCGCTGCTGCAGATGCAGACCCCGGGCGCGGGAGTGAGCGCGCCGCCGGTGCGACCCGGGCGACGCTGAGTCTCAAAGTCTCAGGACGGTCTCAGTACGGGTCGAGCTTGCCGGTCGAGAAATTGACGATCCTGCCATCCGTCGCCGGCGACATGGCGGCGATGGTCTTGATCAGCTTGGCCACTTCCGGCTCCACCGCCGCGGCGCCCTGCATCGCCTTGGTGTCGTCCTTGGTCGCGACGAACTCGGGCTGAAACAGTCCCACCAGCACGCCGCTGGGCTTCAGGGCCACCGCCAGCAGTGACATGTACTTGTTGAGCGCCGCCTTGCTGGCGCCGTAGTTCATGCCGATGGCGCCGGGCATCGCCCTGCCGAAGGAGCCGACATACGAGGTAATGGTGGCCATGCGCTTGCCCTTGGAGGCGATCACATTGGGCGCGAAGGCCTGCACCACGCGCATGGGTCCCAGCGTATTCACATCGAAGTCGTGGCGCGCGGCATCAAAATCGATTTTGTCATAGGGCTTGGAGACCTCGGCCATATCGGCGGCAAAGGTCGGCTCCACTGCGGCGGCATTGTTAAGTAGCACGTCGATGGGCTGATTTTTGTACTTCGCCGCCACTGCCCGGATCATCACCGAGTCGGTGACATCCAGCTGTTCGATGACCAGGTTCGGATGACTGGCACGAATGGCCTCCAGGGCCTTCAAGCCGGGGTCGCCGGCCGGGCGCCGGGCGGTGGCGATCACATTCCAGCCCATCGCGGCGTATTGGCGGGCCAGCTCCAGCCCCAGCCCGTGGTTGGAACCGGTGATCAGCACGGTGGAGGCGTCCTTGTTGAAGGCCGCCATGGCGGCTGCGGGCATCAGCAGGCCCAGCAACAGCAGTGACGCGATTCGCTTGAAATGGGTCATGGGGCGCGATTCTACACTTGTTTTTGCAGCGAAGCCGGTGCTAGGGTTGCAGGGCATGAACGTCAGGCTGCTTGCTCTCCTCCTTCTGCGCCGCTAGGCGCACATACACTCGCGCCAGTCGTCGGCGCCATCAAGACGACAAACCATGCACCCCCCCGGAATCAGCCACCGGTGAAATCCAATGCTGAAGACTCCGTCGCAAAAATATGCCCCCTTTCCCCCGATCGGCCTGACCGACCGGACCTGGCCCAACCGCGTCATCGCGCGCGCTCCCACCTGGTGCAGCGTCGACCTTCGCGACGGCAACCAGGCGCTCATCGAACCGATGAATGCGGCGCGCAAGCACCGCATGTTCGAGCAGCTGGTCGCCGTCGGCTTCAAGGAAATCGAAGTCGGGTTTCCGGCCGCCTCGCAGACTGATTTCGACTTCCTCCGCGAGCTCATCGAGCGCGACCTGATCCCCGATGATGTGACCATCCAGGTGCTCACCCAGGCGCGCCCGGAAATCATCGCGCGCACCTACCAGGCCCTCGACGGTGCCCGGCGCGTGATCATGCATGTCTACAACTCCACCTCCACCACCCAACGCCGCGTGGTCTTCAAGCTGGATCGCGCGGGCGTCAGGGACATCGCCGTGCGCGGTGCGGAGTGTGTGCGCCGCGAAGCCGAGCGGCGCCGTGGCACGGAATGGAGTTTTGAGTACAGCCCTGAGAGTTTCACGAGCACCGAGCTGGACTATGCAGTGGAGGTCTGCGATGCCGTGACGAACGTGTGGGAACCCACGCCGCAGCGCAAGGCCATCCTGAACCTGCCGGCCACGGTTGAAATGGCCACGCCCAACATCTACGCCGACCAGATCGAATGGTTCTGCCGACATGTCGCGCACCGTGACAGCGTCGTGATCAGCGTGCACCCACACAACGATCGCGGTACCGGGGTCGCGGCCGCCGAGCTTGCCGTGATGGCGGGTGCGGATCGTGTCGAAGGCACGCTGTTCGGCAATGGCGAACGCACCGGCAATGTCGATGTGGTGACGCTGGCACTGAATCTGTATTCCCAGGGCGTGGCGCCGGGTCTGGACTTCTCGAACATCAATGAGGTGGCGCGCTGCGCGGAGGCCTGCAACCAGCTGCCCATCCATCCGCGCCATCCCTATGTGGGCGACCTGGTGTTCACCGCGTTTTCCGGCTCGCACCAGGATGCGATCAAGAAGGGCTTCGCGGCCCTTCAGCCCGGCGCGATCTGGGACGTTCCCTACCTGCCCATCGATCCCCGCGACCTGGGCCGCACCTATGACTCCATCGTTCGCATCAACAGCCAGTCCGGCAAGGGCGGCGTCGCCTACCTGCTGGAGCGCGACCACCAGTACGTGCTGCCGCGGCGCCTGCAGATAGAGTTCAGCCAGGTGGTCCAGGCGGCGGTGGATGCCTCGGGCAAGGAACTCACCAGCGATGAACTCGCGGCGCTGTTCAGCGCCGAATACCTGAGCAGCACCGGACCCTTCGTGTACCGCTCGCACCAGCTGGCGGCGACCGCCGACGGCGCCGATCGCGAGCGCATCACGCTGCATGTGGACCGCAATGGCGCGCCGGTCACCCTGACCGGGTCAGGGTCCGGACCCATCGACGCGCTGGTGGCGGCACTTGGACTGCCGATGGATGTGCTGTCGTACTCGGAGCATTCCCGCGCCGCCGGCAGCGGCGCGCAGGCCGTGGCCTACGTGGAGATCACGACCCACTCGCGCGTGACCCTGTTCGGCGTCGGCATCCATAACAACATCATCACGGCCTCGCTGCTGGCGGTGCTGTCGGCCGTGAACCGGGCCATGGCCCGGGGTGCGCTCAGCGTTGCCGCGTAATCAATAACGGCCGAGCAGCTCCTCGACATCGGCACGTGCTGCCTGCAGCGCCTCGCGCAGCGGAATGCGGGCGCGCGTTTCGCCGCCATTGACGATGGCGGCGAAGGCGATCCAGCCGCCATTGCGTTTGCGCAGGTAGCCCGCAATCCCGAGCACGGAATGGGGCGTGTCCATGCTCCCGGTCTTGAGCGCGACCCGGTCAAGCCACGCGTCATTGCCCTCGCGCAGGAAGCCGAAGGAGGCATCCCGCGGTACGATCAGCCCGCCGTAATAGCTTGGAAAGCGCCGCGTGTCCCGATAGGCATGCGCCAGAACCAGCACCAGGTCATGGGCCGAGAGCAGATTCTCGGGCGTGAGCCCGCTGCCGCTGTGCAGGAGGGGCCCGGGGCTGGCGCCGGGTCCGAGGGTTGCGAGGAAGTCCGACAGCACCCTGGCGGCGCCCGCCAGCCCGGTCGGCGCCGTGCCGCCCGTATCGGCGGCCAGGTCAAGGGTGAGCACATCGGCAATGTAGTTGTTGGAGTAACGCAGCATCCGGCCCAGCTGCTCACCCAATGCCAGTCCCTCAACCTGCGCCAGCGGATGCATCGTGGCCGCCGGTGGCGCACCCGTGACCACCCCGCCAGTGACCTGCACTCCCAGTTCACGCAGCATCTCCCGCAGCAGCAGTCCCGCATCGCGCACCGGATCGGACATCGAGCGGTACAGCTGCTGCGCGGGCCCTTCGGGAATGTCACCGCCGGCGCGCAAGTGGTCGCCCTTGGCATCGGTCACCCGTTCCACCCAGAAGCTCTGGCGTGCGCCGGCGCCCACCGTGTGTACGGTGCCTTCCACGGTGATGGGCAGCTGCGTGACCCCGCAGCCCTGCACCAAGGCTGCGGCACCCATGGCGCCCGGGCGCACCTGCACGCACCAGTTGCCGAAATCCACGCCGATCGCGCCCAACGGCGCGTTGTAGGAACGGTCGCTGTGCTGCAGGGCATCGCAGCGGTCCTGGGTCTCACAGCCCACCGCACCGAAGGGTGCGGGGATCACCAGCAGCCTGCCCTGCACCCGAGTCACGCCTGCGCCGCGCAGCTGGACCGCGAGACTCCAGAACGCCTGGTCATCCAGCGAGGGATCGCCCGCACCCAGCAGCACCAGGTCACCGCGCAGCTCACCGTCGCTGATCGCGCCGCTGGTCAGCAAGCGGGTATGGAACACCTTGTCGGGCGGCCACTTTGCGAGTGCCGCTGCCGCGGTCACGAGTTTCGTGAGCGAGGCCGGGGTCAGATGCGTGTCGGCGTGCAGCTCATCGATGGCGCGGTTGTCGTCCAGGTCGATGGCCGCGGCGCTGACCTGTGCGCCGGTTTGCGCAAGCTGGGCCAGCGCCGGCCACTGGGGACGCTCGGCGGTGGCGACCGGCGCGGCGTGCAGGGTCGCCGAGGCCGCCATCAATGCGAGCGCCGCGAACACTTTGCCGGAATTCACCGCCAACACCCTCTCCCCGCAGCTTTCGCCAAATCTACCCGATGCGGCAACGTTTTGCCGTCGTCCGGCGAGGCCTTGCCACTTTCGCAAAGTGCCAAGCAATGCTCAATACGTCGCTAAAGTTAGGACTAACTTGCGAGGCACATTCGCGGCCTCGGAGTCCTAAGCATGAACATCAGCCACATCGCCAGCAATCTGTACCAGCAATATCCCATGAGCCTGATCGGCAATGTGTCCCAGAGTTCCGGCAGCGGCGCCACGAGTTCATTGCCGGGTGTGCCGCAGAGCGCCACACAGACGCCACCGGCCGGTGGCCTGTTCGACGCCCTGATGCAGGCCCTCACTCAGTCCGGGGCGCTCACCACCACCACTGCCGCAACCTCCGCCGCCGGCACCGCCACGACCACCACGGATGCCACCGCGACATCGGGCACGCTGACTCCGCAGCAGGCCATGCACGCCTTTATCCAGAACCTGGTCGCGGCCCTGCAGGCCCAGGGCAGCGGCACCACGGCCACCGCCAATTCAACCAGCAGCACCGATCCCAGCACCGATACGTCAGGCGTCGCGCGTGCCCACGGTCACCACGGACGTGGTCATGGCCACGGCGGACAGATGGGGGCGGCGCTTCAGGATCTCATCGAAGCAGTGGACAGCACCGCGACGGCGTCGACGGCGGGCAGCGCGGCGAGCGCGGCCACGGCCGGCACCACCGCAACGGCTCCCCTGCAGCAAAGCTTCCAGAACCTGGTGAGCAGCATGGGCGGCAGCAGCGCGGCGTCGCTGTCGAGCTTTCTGACGAACTTCGCGAACGACCTGTCAGGCATGAGCCTGGTCGGCAACCTGGTCAACACGCGGGCCTGATCGACCCAAGTTGCGGTTTGCTACAGTACGCGCATGCGCGTACTGCTGGTTGAAGATGACCGGATGATCGCCGAGGCCGTGCGCACGGCGCTCGAGCAGGACGGTCATGTGACCGATTGGATGGGCGACGGCGCCGCGGCACTTGCCGCCCTGGGCCATTCGCAATTCGACATCGTACTGCTGGATCTGGGCCTGCCGCGCAAGGATGGCTTGAGCGTACTGCGACACCTGCGTGAACGCGGTGATGCAACCGCGGTCATCATCATCACGGCGCGCGATGACGTCCGCAGCCGCGTTGCGGGTCTGGACAGCGGCGCCGATGACTACCTCGTCAAACCCTTCGACCTGAATGAGCTGGCGGCACGGATGCGCGCGGCGGTGCGCCGCAGTGCCGGCCGCGGCGATCCGGTGATCGAGCACGGCGACGTCCGCCTGAATCCCGTGACCCGCGAGGTCTACAAGGCGGGCGAGCCGATTGCGCTCTCGGGCAAGGAATTTGCGGTACTCGAAGCCCTGCTGCTGCGGCCCGGCGCCGTGCTGTCGCGAGCGCAGCTCGAGGATCGGCTCTACGGCTTCGGCGACGCCGCCGAGAGCAATGCCGTCGAGGTCTACGTGCACGCGCTGCGGCGCAAGCTCGGCAGCGATGTGATCAGAACCCGGCGCGGCGCCGGATACTTCGTGCCGCGATGATGCGCTCGATACGCGCAAGACTGCTGCTGGGACTGCTGCTGCTGGTGGCCGTGATGGCGCTCATCGTCGGCTCGATCACCTATCGGCGGGTGCTCGGCGAGACCTCTGCGCTGTTCGACTACCAGCTGCGCCAGATGGCGTTGTCGCTGGGCGACCAGGCCTCGGTCATGTCGGGCTATCCATTGCCGCCGCAAGCGGAGAATTCGGACTTCGTCATCCAGATCTGGGACATCTTCGGCACGCGCCTGTTCTCGCCCGAACTGCCCTTCGTGAGCAATGCGGTCCTGGGTTACTCGGATCTGACGTTTCAAAACGAACGCTGGCGCGTCTACGTTTGGGTCACCCGGACCAGCGTCATCCAGGTGGCCCAACCCTGGAGCGTGCGCGAAAAGCTGGCGCGCGGTGCGGCCGTGCGCATCCTGGCGCCCCTGCTCGTGTTGCTGGCCCTGATGGCCGCAGCGGCGGCCTGGATCGTCGGCCGCGCCATGCGTCCGCTCAAGGGCATCACGACCCAGCTTGAACATCGCGACATCCACAGCCTCGCGCCACTGGCCGCGCCCGATCTGCCTGCCGAAGTCTCGCCGCTGGTTGAGGAACTCAACCGGTTGCTGAATCGGTTGTCGGATGCGTTTGCCAGTCAACGAGCCTTCGTCGCCGACGCCGCGCATGAGCTGCGCTCGCCGCTGACGGCGCTCTCACTGCAGCTGCAACTGCTGGAACGCGCGCGCGATGAACCCGAGCGCGACCTCGCCACCTCGCGCCTGCGCGATGCCATCGAGCGCGCCACGCACCTGGTCGGTCAGCTCCTGACCCTGGCGCGCAATGAGCCCGAAGGCCTGGCGCCAAGCACGACTACCGTGCCCCTTGGCGCGACCGCCGCCAGTGCCGTCGCGGACGTACAGCCGCTCGCGCAGCAGCGTCGCATCGAGATCCGGCTCGACGTGCCCGTGGAAATCAGCGTCAAGGGTGACGCCGAGGCCCTGCGGATCCTGGTCCGCAACCTCCTCGACAACGCCGTCCGCTACTCCCCGGAGGGTTCGCAGGTTCTGGTACGCCTGTCCCGCAGGCCGGGACAGGTCGTGCTGGAGGTCACCGACCAGGGTCCCGGAATCGCCCCCGCGGACCGCTCCCGGGCATTCGCACGCTTCTACCGGGCCCCTGGGGTCAGCGCCGGCGGCACCGGCTTGGGCTTGGCCATAGTCAAGGCCATTGCCCAGCGCCACGGCGCCGAAGTGACCCTGGACGAGGCCAAACCCCAGGGGCTGCGCGTCGCAGTGGCGTTCCCGGCCCCTTAAGGTTCATTTAAGGCAGGCCGCGCATGCTGGCGTCCATCCGCGCTGCAGTGGCGCAAGGAGAGCTACCGTGAACTCCAGGAATTCCGCATTGATCGTATCGGTGGGTGCCGCCGTCGCATTCGCCGCCATCGCCGGTCTGTCAGCGGCAGGCGCCGCCGGCACATCCACCCCGGTCGCCATCGCCGCGCCGACGAAGGCTGAACCCATTCCGTTTATCGGCGCGCCCAACTACCGCGCCATCGTGGCTGCCAATCGGGCTGCGGTGGTCGGCATCACCACCGAGTCCAAGGCCAGCGACCTGTCCGACGACAACGATGGGGATGACCAGGGCCAGGGCAATGTCGCCCCCGGCTGGGGCGATGGCGGAAATGGCCGCGACAATCCGTTCTTTCGCTTCTTCGGCAACCCCAACATGCCGCAGCAGAATCAGGCACCGGTGCGTGCGCTGGGGTCCGGCTTCATCGTCAGTCCCAATGGCGTGATCCTCACCAATGCGCATGTGGTGGACGGCGCCAATACGGTGACCGTCACCCTGGCGGATCATCGTGAGTACAAGGCGAAGGTGCTCGGCAAGGACAAGGCGACCGACGTGGCCGTCATCAAAATCGATGCCAAGGATCTGCCCACCGTGCACATGACAGCCTCGACGAACCTGCAGGTCGGTGATTACGTGCTCGCCATCGGCTCGCCCTACGGCTTCGAGGAGACCGCAACTGCCGGTATCGTGAGTGCCAAGGGCCGCACGCTGGGAAGGGACGAGCCGGTGCCCTTCATCCAAACCGACGTGGCCGTGAACCCAGGCAATTCCGGCGGCCCACTGTTTGATGGCTACGGCAATGTCGTGGGCATCAACTCGCAGATCTACAGCAACACCGGCGGCTTCCAGGGCGTGGCGTTCGCCATTCCCATCGAAGTCGCGACCCATATCCAGGATGAGATCCTGAAGACCGGCAAGGTCGAACATGCCCTACTGGGTGTTTCCATCCAGACCATCGACCAGTCGCTGGCCCGTTCATTCCATCTGGATAAACCGGCGGGCGCGCTGGTGGCGAAGGTGGAGCCTGACAGCGCCGCGGCGCGTGCGGGACTGAAGGCCGGCGATGTGATCCTTGAGTACAACAAGGCCAACATGGTCGATGCGGGACAGCTGTCGGCGGCGGTTGCCATGGCCCAGCCGGGAGATTCAGCCAATCTCAAGGTCTGGCGCGACGGCAAGACCCTCGATCTCTCCGCGAAGCTCGGAGCCCTGCCCGGCAAGGGCGGGTTGGTGAAGACCGCGGCTGACAGCGGCGGCAAACTCGGCCTGGCGGTGCGTCCGTTGACCTCCGATGAGAGCAGCCAGAGCGGCATCGCCTCGGGGCTGCTGGTCGAGCGCGTCCAAGGCGCCGCGGCGCGTGCGGGTATACAGCCGGGCGATGTGGTGCTCGCGGTGGATGGCACTGCGGTCAGCAATGTGGATCAGCTGCGCGGCATGGTCGGGAAGCACGACAGCACCGTAGCGCTGCTCATCCAGCGTGGTGATGCGCGCATCTTTGTGCCGGTGCAGCTGGGGTGAAATTTTAAGGACCGGTGCGATCGAAGACGTACAGAAACTGGACCTTGTAGCCTTTGGGATCCGTTGCATCGACGGTGAATGACAGTTGTTTGCCGTCCTTCGATACCCACTTCTGTCCGGAAGCGATGACCTTGCCGCCGGCTTTGTCGACCCATTGCACCTTGCGCGGGTCACCGGTGGGAATCTCGGCATAGGTGCGCGCCGGCGCCTTGCCGTCGGCAAGGTATTCCGCCGCGCTTCGGGTATCGAATTCCGGGTAGTCCTTGCCATCAGGCTTGGCCGCAAATTGCAGGAAGTTTGGGCGGCCCTGGGCGTCGATGTTGACGGCGACGCCGATCAGTATGCCGCCGTCGGTGAGCCGATAACTGCGCACTTCTGATTGCGGCGCAGGCTCCGGAAATTTCGATGCCGCGACGTTGAGTTTCCAGGTGCCGATGACGGACGGAACCTGCGCGTGAGACGCCCATGAGCCATTGCCGAGGATCACGCCGATGATGATGCGCGCGGCAATTTTCACATGGCTTTACTCAAGCCCCAAGGCGAGCAGCACGTTGCCGGTGTGGCCCACGAAGCTGCCGTTGCCCGAATTCACGAACATCATGCCGCCGGCCACCACGGGACTGGCCTGATCGATGCTGCCGCCGTTGGCTTTCACGCCATTGACCGTCTTGAACTCGCGGGCGGTGTTGAACAGCCAGATCACCTTGCCGGTTCTGGTTGAGTACGCGCGCACGCCGCCGTCCATGGCCCCGCTGAGCACCGCACCCGGAATCGCCGTCAGCGCAGCCCCCTGGCCGGTGCTGCAGCCCAGCTGCCCCGCACACAGGCCTTTCGGAGGCGGCGCCGCCCACGCCACACTGCCATCCGCCAGGTTCAGGGCATGCACGCCGCCCGGGGTTTCGGTCAGCAGGTCCGCGGTGCCGATATAGGCGCGATCGCCTTCAATCGCCGCGCCCCACATGCCGCCCAACCCGCTGCCCTTGCCCAGGCGCACCTGCCACACGAGCTTACCCTGCTGATCCGGGTCCATGGCGTAGGCCATGCTGGATTTTTGCGGCAGTACCAAAAGGTCACGCCCATTCACGTGCGTGAGGACCGGTGAGGCTGAAAAATCGTAGTCCTGGCCCAGCGTCGAGGGACAGCCGCTGCCCGGTTTGTTGGTGGCCGCGCAGCCCATGGCCCACACGTCGTCCTGCAGCACCTGGCTGGCCCATTTGATGGCGCCCGTGGCCAGATCGAGCGCCAGCACGGCATCGCTGTTCTTCTGCGGCGGGTCGGTATAGGCGTTGCCGGTGCTGACATAGAGCACCTTGCGCTTCACATCGATGGTCGGGGAGGACCAGATGCCCACGCCGGAAGGCCCGAATATGGGCAGGCCGGCGGTGGACTTGCCGCGCGGCTTGGGCTCCTCGGGAACGGTGAAGGTCTTCCACAGCACCTTGCCGGTGTCGATATCCAGCGCCGAGACGCTGCCCCGCAAGGTGCAGCAGCCGTGAGGTGCGTGGATGCCCTGGCCCTCTTCGCCCACACCCTGGATGGGCACGTATACGTGTCCGGCGTACGGCTTTGGCGCACCCGTCACCGCGGCCGAGGGATGGGTGTCGAGCTTCGTCATCCACACCTGCTTGCCGGTCTGCGCGTCGACGGCGTACGCATTGGCCCGGCGATCACCAAACAGCACGACGTACCCGGCGCCGGCGGCGTTGTGGTACGGCGCCACGGACAGCGCCGTGGGCACGCCCGCCGCGGCCTGAAACATCCAGTAGGTGCAACCGGTCGCCGGATCCAGTGCATAGACCGCGCCATTGTCACTGGCGACGAACAACCGGCCGCCTGCGATCGCCGGCTGGGTGCGCGCGGCCGGTACATTGGCGTAGCCGAAGGCCCACTTGAGCTTCAGATGCGGCAGATCCGCCGCAGTCAGTCCGCCCCGCGCCTTGTCCTGGAAGCGGGAGTTCTCAAGACCATTGCCCCAGCCACTCCACCCCGGAGTGGAATTCGGATCGCCCATCGGCACCTGTTGCGCGCACAGCTTGCCGGCGGTGATGGCCTCGGCGTGAACCGGACCAAAGGGCCGCCCGGCGATGTATTGCGCCACGGCCTTGCGTTCGACGTCCGTGAGGGTTGCCCCCTGGGCCTGCATCTTGCCGGTGGTCAGGGCCGTCAGAATGGTCTCGGGCGCAAACCGGCGCAGCATTTCGACCGGCACCGCGCGCGCGTCGGGGGTTGCCGGCGGCTTGCCGGCGACCGGAACCAGGCTCAGGTGACACAGGCCGCACAGGCGCTGGAAAACCGCCTGACCCTGGGCCTTCACCGCGGCGCTCTGAGCCTGTGCGGCGCCCAGCGCGGCGCAGTTGAGAACCAAAAGACCTGCGATCCCTGCGTGAGATTTGCGAATCATCGGTGCATCCGTACCACCCGGCGACATGCCAGCGGGCCGGAAGTATACGCTGGCGGGTACGCATGGAGTCACATGCTCGAAACTGAGATACTCAGGCCTCTGCCGCAGCGCGTCCGGCAGCAACCCCAAACCCGTTCCGCGAGGCAAGTCGCCATCATGTCCAGGAAAATCATGCTGCTGGTCGGCGACTACGCCGAGGACTACGAGACCATGGTGCCCTTCCAGATCCTGGTGATGGCCGGCCACAAAGTCGACGCGATGTGCCCGGGGAAGGCCCGCGGCGACTATGTCCTGACCGCCATTCACGACTTTGAAGGCGCGCAGACCTATTCGGAGAAACCCGGACACCGCTTCTCGCTGAATGCCACGTTTGACGCCGTGAAAGCCGAAGACTACGACGCACTCGTGATTCCCGGCGGTCGGGCGCCGGAGTACCTGCGGCAGGACCCGCGGGTCATAAAGGCGGTGCAGCATTTCGCCAATGCCAACAAACCGATCGCGGCGGTGTGCCATGGCGCGCAGCTCCTGGCGGCGGCGGATGTGATCCGCGGGCGCAAGGTATCGGCCTACCCTGCATGCGCCGCCGAAGTGCGTCTTGCCGGCGCGCACTACGCCGAAATCAACATCGACCAGGCGGTCACCGACGGCAACCTGGTGACCGCTCCGGCCTGGCCGGCGCACCCGGCCTGGATGCGGCAGTTCCTGGCGGTTCTGGGCACCCCCATCGGGCAGTGAGGCGGACGAATCCATGATCAGGCGCGCCTGGCGCTTCTCGAAGATCGAAGTCTAGGGGACCACCGGTGGACATGGGCGACCAGGATGAAAGCCGCAACGTCGAGGACGTGCGCGGCTCAAGCGGTGGTGGTTTTCAGTTTCGGCCCGTTCACGGCATCGGCCTGGGTACCTTGGCGATTGCTTTGATCGGCGGCTGGGTATTGGGCATCAATCCCCTGCAGATGCTTGGGTTGCTCAGCGGTGGCGATGTCAATGCGCCGCCGAGCACATCCGTTCAGCAGGCCGCTCCACAAACTGCTGATCCGGGCGTAGACGGCAGCGCGCCGGAGGATCCGCAGCTCAAATTCGTTTCGCAGATCCTGCGCAGCACCGAAGTGGTCTGGACCGATACCTTCAAACAGATGGGCCGCAGTTATGAGAATCCGAAGCTGCGCCTGTTTCGCGACAGCCACCCGACGGCCTGTGGTCAGGGCCAGGCGGCGGCCGGCCCGTTCTACTGCCCCAATGACCGGATCGTGTACCTGGACCTGAGTTTCTTCGACCTCATGACCCGAGAGCTGAATGCGCCGGGGCAGTTTGCGCATGCCTATGTGATCGGGCACGAGGTCGGCCACCATGTGCAGAATCTGCTCGGAATCCTGGGCCGGGTTGATGCGCAACGCGAGCGCAGCAGCACGGCCGTTGCCAATGCCTTGAGCGTCAAGATCGAGCTGCAGGCCGATTGCTTCGCCGGCGTGTGGGCACGGCGCGCGCAGTCGGAGCGGGGCTGGCGCCTGGAACAAGGTGACATCGAGACGGCGCTGAATGCTGCGAGCATGATCGGCGATGACACACTGCAAAAAGCGGCGCGCGGCACCGTAGTGCCAGAATCCTTCACTCACGGCACCAGCGCCCAACGTGTCTCCTGGTTCAAGCGCGGCATTGATTCGGGCGACATAAACCAGTGCGACACCTTCGGCACCGGAAATGTGACCGGACCGGGCTAGTTGGCATTCACCCGCCGCGGCCGCGTAGGAGTAACGTACACGGTCCTTAGGGGGAAAATAAAATGTCAATCATCGCCTGGGTGGTACTGGGTCTCATCGCCGGGTTCATCGGCAGCAAGCTGGTCAATAAACGCGGCGAAGGCCTGTTCCTGGACATCATCCTCGGGATCGTGGGTGCAGTGGTCGGGGGCTGGGTTTTCAGCCTGTTTGGCGGTGTCGGTGTCTCGGGCCTGAATCTTCACAGCCTGCTGGTGGCCGTCATCGGCGCCGTGCTGGTGCTCGTCGTCTACCACGCCATCCGCAAGGCCTGACACGAATGCTCCGCGGCGCAGGCGCAGCGCTGGCGGTGGCCCTGGTAGCGGCGCCCGGCTGGCCGACCCTGGCGCAGGCGCAGGGGTCGGCACCGACCCGCCCCGGCGATGCCGCGGTCGCGTTTGACATACCGTCGCAGCCCATGGCCGCCGCGCTCAACGCCTGGGCGGTGCAGGCCCATGCCCAGGT
>JBARBG010000134.1:0-26609 GCA_049792815.1 Steroidobacteraceae bacterium
GCCTGGCGCTGCTGGCGCTGCCGCAGCTGGCACGGCACCTGACGCGGCGCATCGCCGATGAACGCGCGCTGCTGCTGCTGGCCCAGGGCCTGGCGGGCAGCCGGCCCTTCGCCGATGGCTGCACGGAGCGCATTTTTCAGGAATGTTTCTTCGACGCCGATCAGGACCTGCCACGGGATGCGGAGAGCTTCGCGGCTCGCCTCGAGGTGCGCCGAGGCGAGCTGGATACCACCGCCACGCGCCTGATCGCGCTCCTGCGCAGCATGCTCGAGGAGCGGCGCGCGGCGCGTGCCGCGCTCGAGGCCTTGCCCGGCGCGGTGTTCAGCGCGCCGGTGGCGCAGATGCGGGCGCAGCTTGCGGCTTTGTTCGCCGCAGATTTCCCGACCGCTCCGCCGCAGCCCTGGTTCAACCAGCTGCCGCGGTACCTCAAGGCCATGGCGCGCCGGGCGACCCGGATGAGCACCAACGTCGAACGCGACAGCGCGCTCGCCAGCCGCATCCGGCCCTTTGAGGAGCAGCTGCACGCGCTCGCGCAGGGCGGCGTGCCGCTGGCCGCAATGCCGGCGCTGGCCCAGCTGCGCTGGATGCTGGAGGAGTTCCGGGTGTCACTGCACGCGCAGGAGCTGCGCACCCTGATCCCGGTGTCCGAAAAGCGACTTCAGGAGCAGGTCGAGCGTATCCTGCATCCTTAGAAGGAGGTGGCAATCGATGTCGGACGATACACACGGCTGCGCCTATGGGCGCCCACCCGCGCAGTTCAACGCGACCCTCGCCGCGGTCGGACCGGGAACGCCCTGCGGGGAATTGCTGCGCCGCTACTGGCATCCCATTTCACTTGCGGACGGCGTGCAGTCGGTGCCGCGCAAGGTGCGCATACTGGGCGAGGACCTGGTGCTGTTCCGTGACCGGCAGGGGCGCGCCGGACTGCTCTATCCGCGCTGCATGCATCGCGGCACTTCGCTTTATTTCGGGCGGGTCGAGCAGCAAGGCCTGCGCTGCTGCTACCACGGCTGGCTGTTCGATGTCGAGGGCCATTGCCTGGATCAGCCCTGCGAACCGGACCATGGCCGGCATCGCGAGTCCGCGCGCCAGCCCTGGTATCCGGTGCAGGAGCGCTACGGACTGGTGTTCGCCTACCTGGGGCCGCCCCACAAGCGACCGGTGCTGCCGCTCTATGACAATCTCGAGGCGCTGGCGCCCGGCGAGAGCCTCTGGCGAACCTACGGCGGCTTTGGCGCGACCGGCGACGATTCGATGCCGGTCGTGCCCTACAGCTGGTTGCATATGAATGACAACGTGATGGATCCGTTTCACGTTCAGGTCCTGCACTCCACGTTCAGCACCGTGCAATTCGTGCCGCAGTTCGCCGTCATGCCCAAGGTGGACTTCTTCGAGACCGAGCGTGGAGTGTGCTATTCCGCCGTGCGCGAACTGCCCGACGGCCGACAGGTGGACCGGATTTCCTCCTGGCTGCTGCCGAATGTCATGAGCGTGCCGGATGTGACGCTGCGGGCAGGCCCGTCGACGGGAATCTCCTGGGTCGTTCCGGTGGATGACACGCACTACGTCCAGGCAATGGTTGCCCGGGTTCCCAAGGATGCGCCGTTTCGCAACATGCTGTTCAACGGCAAGACCTGGGGCCAGATGACCGAGGCCGAACATCGCAACACTCCCGGGGACTTCGAGGCGCAGGCTGGACAGGGCCCCATCACCCTGCACTCCGACGAGCATCTGGTGACCTCCGACCGCGGTATCATGATGCTGCGGCGCATGCTGCTCGAACAGATGGAAGTCGTGGCTGCCGGCGGTGACCCCACCGGCGTGAGCTTTGATGCGCAAGGCGCCCTGGTGAAGGTGCCCTCCGGCAATTTCTACCGCGCCAGAGAGGCGGTGGGCTGAAGATGTTGCGCTTGAGGTTTTATTCTCCTGGAGAGGGGTCGGCCGAAAGCATCGAGCCCGGTGAGTTCTTTCGATTCGTCGGCAGCATGCTCTGCCGGGGTGCCGGCAATGACGCCGTGGCCACCTGGATGTCACGCTGGTTGCTGCGTGATGCGGAGTTCGCCCGCGCCGAATCCATGGATCCCGTGGTGATCTATTTCGAGAACAATGCAGGCCTGGCCTCGTGCGCCTACGGGCCGTTTGAAGAACTGCATGTGACCGACGGGGCGGCCTGGGACGGCACCCGGCAACTGGCGCGACTGGATCCCCAAACCCTGCTCTGGTACCCGCCCCGGGCGCCGGATGGCTGGGCTTCATTGCTGGTCGCCCCACCCGGGAAGTCCCGGTTTGACCTCGCCGGGGACCGGGGAAGAGCTGGCCAGGGGGGGCGCTAAAACCTCTCCAAAGTGCAGCCGGTGACCCCTGGGCAGCAGTTCGTTAATCAGCACATTCTGTTACGTAACCCTTGACATCCCGCGTGCTAATCTTTGCCTCCGCGTGGGCCGGGCCGGGTGTCATACGAGCACTAGAATTGAACCGACACCCGGGCACTTGAAACGGTAACTTCATGTTCGCCATGCCAGGGCCGGACGCCCGTGCGCCGGCAGATTTTTCGAATTGCGGGGACTTTGTGCTGAAAGAATTTGATCCGGAGATCGAGGCCTCTTCCACCAGCAAACCGGTGGCGTTCCTGCGCCGCCACTGGCTGCTCATCGCCGTTGGGGTGGTGCTGATCGGCGGCGGCGCCCTGTTCCTGCACCGCACCAAGCAGCAGAACGCGGCCAATGTTCGCCCCCAGTTCAATTTCCGCACCAATGCCGTGGCGGTTTCCATCGCGACCGTCAAGACGGGCGACATCGTCGTGCGCATACCCGGTCTGGGCACCGTGACCCCGCTGGTGACCGACACCGTCAAGGCGCAGATCAGCGGCATCATGCAGAAGGTGAACTTCAAGGAAGGCCAGCTGGTCAAGAAGGGCGAGCTGCTCGCCGTGATTGACCCCCGCCCCTACGAGGCCGCCCTGGACCAGGCCAAGGCGAGTCTCGCCCGCGATGAAGCCCTGCTGGCCGATGCCAAGCTGGACCTGAAGCGCTATGAGGACCTGATCAAGGAGGACTCGGTATCGCAGCAGCAGGTGGACACGCAGCGCGCCACCGTCGGCCAGGATACGGGGAATGTCGCTTCGGACGCGGCGCAGGTAAAGACGGCGGAACTGAATCTCGCCTACACGCAGATCCACTCACCCATCGATGGCCGGGTCGGATTGCGACAGATCGACCCGGGCAACTATGTGACCCCCGGGGACGCCAACGGCATCGTGGTGGTCACGCAGCTGCAACCGATCTCGGTGCTGTTCACGGTTCCCGAGGACAACATCCCGGAGATCATGCGCCAGATCAAGTCCGGTGCGACCCTGGCCGTTGAAGCCAGCGGGCGTACCGACCAGGGACATCTCGCCGATGGCAGCCTTGCAACCACCGACAACCTGATCGACACCACCACCGGCACCTTGAAGCTGCGCGCCAGTTTCGACAACAACGATTTGGTCATGTTTCCCGGACAGTTCGTCAACGTGTCGCTGGTGGTCACGACGCTGAAGGACCAGCTGGTGATTCCCGCGGCGGCGGTGCGCCGCGGCGCGCCGGATGGCGTGCAAAGCGCCTTCGTCTACCTGGTCAATGCCAACAATACGGTCTCGGTGCGTCCAGTGGTGTTGGGCGTCGTGGACGGTGACAACCAGGCGGTGCGCTCGGGCCTTGATGTCAATGATGTCGTGGTGACCGACGGCGGCGACCGCCTGCGTGAAGGCGCGCAAGTGGAGCTGCCCGACGCCACGGCCGCGGAGGTCGCCACGGCGCGGGCCCAGGCACAGGCCCAACGCAAGACCCAACCGCGCTTCCCGTTCGGCAAGAAGGGCAGGAAGGGCAAGGGAGGATTCAACGGTCCGCCCGGCGGCTACGGCGGCGGCAGACCCGGTGGTGGTGGACCGTGAAGCTGGCTGCGAGCTGAGCAGGCCAACATGAATCCGTCGCGCATATTCGTACTGCGACCGGTAGCCACCACGCTGCTGATGATCGCCATCCTGGTCGTCGGCGCACTCGGCTACAAGGAGCTGCCGCTGGCGGCGCTGCCGGAAGTCTCCTACCCGACCATCCAGGTACAGACGTTCTATCCCGGCGCCAGTCCCGAGGTCATCACCTCGGCGATCACCGCGCCCCTGGAAAAACAGTTCGGCCAGATGCCGGGACTGAACCAGATGACCTCCACCAGCTCCGCGGGTGCGTCGGTCATCACCATGCAGTTCAATCTGGCGCTCGCCATCGACATCGCCGGGGAGGAGGTCCAGGCCGCCATCAGCGGCGCTCAGAACCTCCTGCCCCAGGATCTGCCCGCGCCGCCGATCTACGCCAAGGTGAACCCGGCGGATGCGCCGGTGCTGACCCTCGGCGTGACCTCAGAGGTGATGCCGCTGACGCAGGTCGAGGACATGGCCGACATCCGCATCGCGCAGAAGCTGTCGCAGGTGAAGGGCGTCGGTGTGGTCAGTATCAGCGGCGGCCAGCGTCCGGCGGTGCGCGCCGTGGTCAATCCGCGGGCACTCGCGGCCTATGGCCTGAACCTGGATGACCTGCGCACCACGATCAGCGTCGCCAACCAGAACGGTCCCAAGGGCACGTTCGATGGGCCGACACGCGCCTACACCATCAACACCAACGATCAGCTCAAAAGCGCCACCGAGTACGCCGAGATCGTGGTGGCCTACCGCAACGGCGCGCCGGTGCGGCTCAAGGACGTCGCCACGCTGATCGAGGCGCCGGAGAACACCAAGCTCGGCGCGTGGATGAATACCACCCCCGCGCTCATCATCAATGTGCAGCGCCAACCCGGTGCCAACGTCGTTGATGTGGTCGATGAGATCCAGGCGATGCTGCCGAGTCTGAAGTCAACGCTGCCGGCGGGCGTGGACCTGAAGGTGCTCACCGACCGCACCATCACCATCCGCGCGTCGATCAAGGACGTGCAGTTCGAGATGATCCTGGCCGTGCTGCTGGTGGTGCTGGTCATCTTCCTGTTCCTGCGCGACCTGCGGGCCACCCTGATTCCCAGCCTCTCGGTGCCGCTGTCCCTGATCGGAACCTTCGCGGTCATGTACCTGGCCGGCTACAGCCTGAACAACCTGTCGCTCATGGCACTGACCATCGCCACCGGCTTCGTCGTCGATGATGCCATCGTGATGATCGAGAACATCTCGCGCTACATCGAGGCCGGAGAGCCGCCGCTGGATGCCGCCCTGAAGGGCGCCGGCCAGATCGGCTTCACCATCATCTCGCTGACCGTCTCGCTGCTGGCGGTGCTCATTCCGCTGCTGTTCATGCAGGATGTGGTCGGTCGGCTGTTCCGCGAATTCGCCGTGACGCTGGCGGTGACCATCATCATCTCGGCGGTGGTATCGCTGACCCTGGTGCCGATGCTGTGCGCGCTGCTCCTCAAGCAGCGCACCACCGAGGACAGCGGCCATAAGGACCAATCCAAATGGCTGGAACCCACCATCGCCTGGTACGGACGCCAGCTCACCTGGGTGCTGGAACACCAGCGCCTGACGCTGTATGTGGCACTGGCCACGCTCGTCGTCACCGCGGGCCTCTACATCCTGATCCCCAAGGGCTTCTTTCCCGACCAGGACACGGGCCTCATCCAGGGCGTATCGGTGGCGACCGAATCGATTTCCTACCAGTCCATGTCGGCGCGGCAGCAGGCTCTTGCCGCCGCGGTGCTCAAGGATCCTGATGTCGTGAGCCTGTCGTCCTTCATCGGCGTCGACGGCAACAATGTCACGCTGAACAGCGGCCGCGTCCTCATCAATCTGAAGCCGCGCAATGAACGCAGTGATACGGTCACGGACGTCATTCGCCGCCTGCAGCAGGAAATCGCCGGCGTCGCCGGCATCACCTTGTACATGCAGCCCTCGCAGGATCTGTCGCTGGACAATACCGTGAGCCGCACGCAGTACCAGTTCATCCTCGAGAGCGCCAACGCCGACACCTTGAGCACCTGGACGCCCAAGCTCGTGACGGCGCTGCACGACCGCCCGGAGCTGGCCGATGTCGTCAGCAATCTGGAAAACAACGGCCTGGCGGCCTACATCACCATCGACCGCGATACCGCTGCGCGCCTGGGTGTGAGCGTGGGAACGGTGGACAACGCGCTGTACGATGCCTTCGGCCAGCGCATCGTCTCCACCATCTTCACGCAGTCGAACCAGTACCGCGTCATCATCGAGGCGGACCCGAAGAGCTACGCCTCCACGGACGCCATCCAGTCGTTGTATGTGCCCTCGGCCGCGGGCGGCCAGGTCCCGTTGTCGGCACTGGCCAAGGTGGACATGCAGGCCAAGCCGCTGCTGATCAACCACCTGGCGCAGTTCCCGGCCGCCACGGTCTCCTTCAACCTGGCACCGGGCGCTTCGCTGGGCTCAGCGGTGGATGCGATCGAAGCCGTCGAGCAGTCGCTGCAGATGCCGGACAGCATTTCGACGACCTTCGAAGGCGCTGCACTGGCATTCCGCAACAATCTCGCCAACGAGCTGTTGCTGCTGCTGGCAGCGGTGCTGGTGATGTATATCGTGCTGGGCGTGCTGTACGAGAGTTTCATCCATCCGGTCACAATCCTCTCAACGCTACCCTCGGCGGGCATCGGAGCGCTGCTGGCGCTGATCGTGTTCGGCGATGATCTGACCATCATCGCCCTGATCGGCATCATCCTGCTGATCGGCATCGTCAAGAAGAACGCGATTCTGATGATCGACTTCGCCATCGATGCCGAGCGCAACCAGGGCATGGCGCCGCGCGAGGCCATCTACCAGGCCTGCCTGCTGCGCTTCAGACCCATCCTGATGACCACGGTCGCGGCCATCTTCGGCGCCCTGCCGCTGATGTTCGGTACCGGCACCGGCTCGGAGCTGCGCCATCCGCTGGGCGTCACCATTGTCGGTGGCCTGCTGGTGAGCCAGGTGCTGACCCTGTTCACCACCCCGGTCATCTACCTGGCCTTTGACCGGATCGCCAAGCGCCTGGCCGGCAGCAAGACGGCTGAGGTCACCGGACATGGGGCACTGCTGGACCAGCCAATGTGAATATCTCCGCGCCCTTCATCGCCCGCCCGGTCGCGACCACGCTGCTGACGCTGGGACTGGCGCTGGCCGGCGCGTCCGCCTTCAATCTGCTGCCCGTCGCGCCGCTGCCCAAGATCGATCTTCCGTCCATCTATGTTTCGGCAAACCTCCCCGGCGCCAGCCCCGAAGTGATGGCGGCAACGGTGGCCACACCGCTGGAGCGGCACCTGGGCGCCATCGCCGACGTGGATGACATGACCTCCTCGAGCAGTGTCGGCAGCAGCAACATCCAGCTGGTGTTCGGCATCGACCGCGACATCGACGGCGCTGCCCGGGACGTCCAGGCGGCCATCGAAGCGGCGCATGCGGACCTGCCCTCGGCTCTGACGCGCAATCCGTCCTACCGCAAGGTCAACAGCTCACAGCAACCGGTGATGACACTGGCGCTCACCTCGAACGTACTCACCCAGGGTCAGATCTACGACGCGGCGGATGCCGTCATCACCCAGCGTCTCTCACAGATAAACGGCGTGGGCGTGGTCAACATCAATGGCAGCGCCTTGCCGGCGGTGCGGGTGGAGATCAATCCCCTGGCGCTGTCCAAGTACGGCATCGCCCTGCAGGATGTCGCGGCGGCGATCTCCAACGCCAATGCCAACGCGCCCAAGGGCTCCATCGAGGTGGGAGATCTGCACTATCAGATCTATACCAATGACAATGCGCGCGAGGCGTCCCAGTACCGTGATCTGATCATCGGCAGCCGCAACGGCGGCATCATCCGCTTGAGCGATGTGGCGCAGGTGTTCGACAAGGAGGATGGTGCCACGGAGAACCGGCGCACCTATGGCCTCTACAACGGCAAGGCCGCTGTCACCATCCAGGTGTTCCAGCAGCCCGGCGCCAACATCGTCGAAGTGGTGGATGCGGTCAAGAACGAGCTGCCGCAGCTCGAGGCCAACATCGACAAGAACATCGACGTCGCGGTCATTCAGGACCGCTCCATCACCATCCGTGGCTCGCTGCACCAGGTCGAGCAGACCTTGGTCATTGCCGTGATGATGGTGATCCTGGTGGTCTATATTTTCCTCAACAGTTTCCGCGCGGCGCTGATTCCGGCCGTCGTCGTGCCGGTCTCGCTGCTCGCCACTTTTGGCATCATGTATCTGGCCGGCTACAGCCTGGACAATTTCTCGCTGATGGCCATGACCATCGCCACCGGATTTGTGGTGGACGATGCCATCGTGGTCATGGAGAACACCACGCGCCACATTGAAAACGGCGTCAAGCCCATGCAGGCCTCCCTGCTCGGCGCCCGTGAGGTGGGCTTCACCGTCATTTCCATGAGCCTGTCGCTGGTCGCCGTGTTCCTGCCGTTCCAGTTCCTGGGCGGCATTCCCGGGCGGCTGTTCAAGGAATTCACGGTGGTCCTGACAGTGGCCATCCTGTTCTCCCTGGTCGTGTCACTGACCACGACGCCGATGATGTGCTCGCGCCTGCTGGGGCGCGACCGGCACCGCAAGCCGGGCTTCCTGGCGCGCAGCTTCAACACAGGCTTCGAGTCCATGCGTCAGGGCTACGAGCGCACGCTGGGCATCAGCCTGAATCATCCGCGACTGACGCTGCTGTCGCTGCTGGCGACCCTGGTTCTGACGGGCTATCTGCTCGTGGTACTGCCGAAGGGCTTCATGCCGCAGCAGGACACCGGCCAGCTGCAGGGGGGCATGCGCGGGGACGCCATGGCGTCCTTCGCGATGATCAAGGGCAAGTTGCAGCAGGTCATCAAGATCATTCAAGCCGACCCGGCGGTGGACCGGGTTGCCGGTGCGGTGGGCGGCGGCGGTTTCAATGGCAACGCCAGCGCCCAGTTCAATGTGACCCTCAAGCCGCTTTCCGAGCGTCATTTTTCCGCCGACCAGGTGATCAACCGGCTGCGTCCGCAGCTGAACAAGGTCGATGGCGTGATCACTTTCCTGCAGGCGGTGCAGGATCTGGGTGGCGGTGGCGGCGGGCGCCAGGGCAACTCCGAATATCAGTACACCCTGCTGGGCGATGACTTGACCGAACTGCGCGACTGGTCGCAGAAACTGAAGATCGCCCTGCAGGACGTGCCGGAAGTGACCGATGTGGACACCGACCTGCAGCCGGGCGGCCTGGAAACCGATCTCATCGTGGACCGGGACGCTGCCTCGCGCCTGGGTCTGAACGAGAGCGTGATCGACAGTTCGCTGGGCGACTCCTTCACCCAGGCCCTGACTTCGACCATCTACGATCCGTACAATCCGCAGCAATACCACGTGGTCCTGGAAGTGGCGCCCGAGTACTCACAGAACCCTGAAGTGTTGAAGGGGATGTTCCTGAGCACCTCCGGGGGCAAGATCTCCGGCACCCAGGCCACCCAGGCCGTGGCCGGCACCACTTCGTTCAAAGGAGTGTCCAAATCGGCGAGCTCGGTGGCCCAGGATGCGGCGCGCAACCTGGCCTCAAACTCCCTGGCGAACGCCGGTCGCGGCAATACCTCCACCGGCGCCGCGATCAGCCTGGCGGCCGAGCCGGTGGTGCCGTTCTCCGCCTTCAGCCACTACGTCACGTCCACGACGCCCACCAGCGTCAACCATACGGGGACGTCAATCTCGACCTCCTTCTCGTACAATCTGGCGGACGGTGTGGCCCTGAGCACCGCGCTGACGGCGATCGAGCAGACGATGGCCCGCATCCACATGCCCATCAGCGTCCACGGCGCCGCTTACGGCACGGCGCAACTGTTCCAGCAATCGGCCAGCAGTCAGCCGATGATGCTGCTCGCGGGAGTGGTTGCAATCTATGTGGTGCTGGGCATGCTCTATGAGAGCTTCACCCAGCCCATCACCATCATTTCGACCATTCCCTCGGCAGGCCTTGGAGCACTGCTGGCGCTGCTGCTGACCAACACCGAACTGAGTCTGGTGTCATTCCTGGGAATCATGCTGCTGATCGGCATCGTGAAGAAGAACGCCATCATGATGGTGGATTTCGCATTGGACGCGGAACGCAACCTGGGCCTGGTTTCGCGTGACGCCATTGCACGCGCCTGCTCGCTGCGCTTCCGGCCCATCATGATGACCACCTGCGCCGCCATCGCCGGCGCCCTGCCGCTGGCGCTGTCGACGGGTGATGGCACCGAGCTGCGCCGTCCGCTGGGTATTTCCATCGTCGGCGGCCTCATCGTCAGCCAGCTGCTGACGCTCTACACCACCCCGGTGGTTTATCTGTATATCCGTCGCATCGGCGCCAAGGGCCGCGCACGCAAGCAGCAGGAACTGCGAGCCGGCGCCAGCCCCGGGGCACCTGCCACTGCTCACTAGCTGCGGGGTCAGAACCATGACGATTCGCCACGTGTTCCCGGTCGCCGTACTGGTGTGCGCGGCGGGCCTTGCGGCCCCGGCGTCTGCCCAGCAAAGCGTCCCGTTCGCCAACGGCGTGCCCGTCGCCCCGATAGGACTTGCCAATCAGCCGCTGGGCAAGGGTCCCTTCTACTACAAGACAGCCGAGCAGCAGGACATCCGCGTGACGGTGCTGCTGCGTGACATCGAATATCCCTATGCGCTGGCATGGTTGCCCACCGGCGAGATGCTGTTTACGCAGCGTCGCGGCCTGCTGCGCATCGTGCGCAACGGCGTACTGGATTCCAAGCCGGTCGAGGGCGGACCGGCGGCGGTGTTCTCCGGTGAGTCGGGCTCGATTGGCGCGGTACACGGTTACATGAACATCGCGCTGCATCCACGGTTCGCCGAGAACCACTTGCTGTACCTGAGCTACACCAAGCCGCTCGGCGACAAGCGCACCGCGGTGGCCGTTGCGCGCGGCCGGCTCGACGGCAACCGCTTGCGCGATGTGAAGGACGTGTTCGTCGCCGCGGACGTGCGCGGCGCGCTGGCGATGACGGTTACCGCCGATGGCATGCTGTGGCTCGCGACGGCCGGCAACGCCGATGCACAGAACCCCGATTCGCTTGGCGGCAAGGTACTACGACTGAAGGACGATGGCGGTATCCCTGCCGATAACCCCTTCGTCGGCAAGGCCGGCACAAGACCGGAGGTCTATACGCTTGGGCACCGCAGCGTGCTGGGCTTCACGCAACATCCCGTGACGCACGAGATGTGGATCTCGGAGATGGGACCCGACGGCGGCGATGAAATCAACGTGCTCAAGCCGGGTCGCAACTACGGTTGGCCGCTGGTGAGCCTCGGCCGCACCTATCCGGGCCCATGGCAGGCGAAGGTCAATGAACCGACTCACGCCGGATTTGAACCTCCGATCATCTACTGGATGCCGTCAATCTCCCCAACCGGTCTCACCTTCTATACGGCAGATCGCCTGCCGAAGTGGAAGGGCGATCTGTTCGTTGCCGGCGTGCGCTATGGGGAGATCCCCGGTACCGGTCGCCTGGATCGGGTGCTGATGAACGCGAACATGGAGGAGCTGCGTCGCGAATCCCTGCTGGTGGACCTGCATCAGCGTATCCGCGACGTCAAGCAGGGGCCTGACGGCCTGCTGTATGTCGCGACCGATGAACCGCACGGCGCCATCCTGCGGATTGAGCCTGCCCGGTAGAGGTATCCATGCTACGCAGCGTGATCGCGGTGCTCGCCGGCATCCTCACCCTCACGGTGCTTTCGTTCGCCATCGAGGCGGCGATGGACCCGCTGTTGCTGCGACTGTTTCCCCATGCACTGCCGAATGAGACGGCGCTCGGGTTAAACCCAATGGTGCGTGCGCTGATGGCCGCCTATGGCGCGGCATCCATCCTCGCGGGTGGGTACGTCACCGCTCGGCTCGCGCGCCGCGCTCCCGTCGGCCACGCGCTTGCAATGGGCTTCCTGCAATGCGCACTGACGCTCGTTGCCATGCTTACATTGTCGAAACATGCGTCGACGTGGGTATGGCTCACGTCGGCCATCATGGCCGTGCCAGCGGCCTGGATCGGCGGACTCGTTTACGCGCGCCGCGCGCCGGTGACTAGCCGCGCCCGATAAAGGGCATCTTGGTCGCCATGATGGTCAGGAACTGGACATTGGCGGACAGCGGCAGGCGCGCCATATTCAGTACGGCCTGGGCCACATGCTCCACATCCATCAGCGGCTCAGGTGTGGCGCTGGCCTTGGCCAGCTTGTCGGCGAGCTCGGTGCGCGCATTGCCGATGTCGATCTGACCGCAGGCGATGTCGTACTCCCGGCCATCCAGGGAGGTGGACTTGGTGAGGCCGGTGATGGCGTGTTTGGTGGCGGTGTAGGCCGCCGAGCGCGTACGGGGGGCGTGAGCGGAGATCGAACCATTGTTGATGATGCGTCCGCCGCGCGGGTCCTGGGTCTTCATGATGCGGAAGGCCTCCTGGGTGCACAGGAAGGGGCCGGTGAGATTGGTGGCGACTACGGCGTTCCAGGTGGCCAGGGGCAGCTCTTCCAGCGGCACTGCCGGGGCGCTGATTCCGGCGTTGTTGAACAACAGGTCCAGGCGCCCGAACTCGCCCCGGGTCCTGGCGAACAGCCCCTGAACCGAACTCGCCTCGGTCACATCGCAGGCCACCGCCAGGGCGTTGCGAGCGGCGGCGCCGGCGGCGAGCAGCACCTCCTGCAGCGCCGTCTGGCGGCGACCGGCCAGGACCACCCGGTAGCCATCGGCCAAAAACGCAAGGGCCACCGCGCGGCCAATGCCGCTGCCCGCACCCGTGATCACCGCGACCCGCAACGCTGAACTCATCGCTCCACCCCACTGCTCGTGGCACCCGGCGGGCGCCCCTCAGCACGGCATTGTATGCGCCCCGCCACGTTGAGACGCGGCTCGCAAATTCATATGGTTGCGCTGAACATGTCGCATGTCTGTAATACCTTCAGTGCAGTCTTTCGCCGTTGGAGCCCTTGAGACCAAACCCATGCCGCTGACTTCCATGTCGATCATCAGCATGCGACGCGATCTGTCGGTGCGCTTTGAGACCGCCACCCGGCAGTGGCTGGCGGCGCGTGCCGCCTACCGCCGACTGCACGAATCCCACGTCAAGGACCTGTTTGCGCTGCGTGATGCCGCGCACCGCCTGGATCAGGTCGAGCGCGGGCGCAACGCCCTGCTGCGCGATCTGAAGGCCCTGTCGGACTGACCAGCCCCCCGCGCTTGCCCGACCCTGAAGGGTCGTGCGATGCTTTTGCGGTGTCCCACATCGTCATAGAGCATTCGGCGAACCTGCGCCGGCAGCTGAACCTGCCCAAGTTCGTCGAGGCCATTCGGCAGGCGGCGCTGGCCACCGGCATCTTTCCGCGCAGCGGCATGCGCACCCGAGCCTATGAAAGTGACCCCTACAGCGATGCGGGACGCCGCCCGGACAACACCTTTATTCACCTTTCCGTCAACGTCGGGGAGGGTCGGGACCATGCCACCCGTCGGCAGGCCTGCGAGGAGATTTTCGCTGCGGCCTGCGAACAGTTGCGCGAGGTCCATGCCCGGGCGCCCCAGGGTATATCGGTGGGCATTTCGGTGGAGATGCAGGAACGCGAACCGGACGCCAGCCTCCGGCAGGGCAATATCCACGACTACGTGCAGGCCCGGGCCCGCCGCTAGGCCTCACTCGGGCGGATCGCGCGGGGTTCCCAGGGCGGTGTAGAAGACGGTAATCCCCGGATCGGTTCCCACCAGGTAAAGACCGATATGACCGTCGGCGATGCGGGCGACCCCGACATAATGTGAGCTGCCATCGGTCGTGGCCATGGTGACGCTGCAGTCCGGACGCAGCCGCAGCTGTGCGGTGCCTGAGCCCCCAGTGCTCACCGTCGCGCCCAGATTGGTGGTGCTGTCGGTAATCAACAGATTGCCTGCCGCATCCGCGCTCACCGTGGAGACATGAGTTTCCGGGCCATTGGGCGAGAACAGCATCAGGCCGCGGGCCGCATAGGTGGCGGCGGGCAGGGATTCGCAGGTGGTGCGTTCCAGGCGCAGGGCGTCACCGGTGGCATAGGCGTTCGGTTCGGTGCCAATGAGCAGCAGGTGCTCGCCCTCATCGGCAATCACCCCGGCCGCATGCTCGATGGCACCTGTCGGGTCGCTGGCGGTCTGCGTGAACGCGCAGTTTTCATTGACGGTGTAGGTGCCGATCAGGGTGCGGTTGGCGACCGTGACACCGTCCTGGGACATGGTGGCTACCGAACCAACGTGGCCGTGCCCGTCGAAATCGACCAGGCCCACCAGGGCCACCGCAATGGGGCTGGCAAGGTCGGATCGTGAAGTGATGACATAGCGCCCGTTCAGGGTCGCCTGCGAACACGGGGCATGGGCGTGGGCCGTCGCGCCTATCAGCAACGTGAGCAGGCCAAGCAGCGCTCGGATCCTCATGGCTGCGACAGTCTACCCGGGCCGAGTGGCCACTAATGTGAAGGCCCCGGGGGTCTTGCGACACCGGGGCCCTTTGGTCGGTAAAGCTTTAGCTTAAGCTTGTCGGCCGTCAGGCTGCAAAGAGATGCGATTCGAGAAAGTCCCCGACCTTGTCCAGTGCCACCCGGGTCTGCTGAGCGGTGTTGCGGTCGCGTAGGGTGACGCTGTGGCTGGCCGCGGTCTCACCATCGATGGTGATGCAGTACGGACACCCGGCTTCATCCATCCGCGCATAGCGCTTGCCGATGGCCTGCTTCACATCGTGTTCGATCAGACCGCGGCGCCAGTAGCGGCGACGCAGGTCCTGATAGAGCTTTTCGCTCAATTCCGGCATGCCGTCCTTGTTCACCAGCGGGAACACGGCCGCCTTGATCGGGGCAATGCGCGGACTCAGCAGCAGCAGTTCGGGGCTCGCCCGCGCCGGATCCTCGGTATAGGCCTCGCACAGCAATGCCAGCACGCCGCGATCCAAGCCCGCTGCCGGCTCGATCACATGCGGCAGGTAGCGCTCGCCCTTGTGGCCACCATTGGGCAGCAACTCGCCGCGCTCGTTGTCGAAGTATTCAAGCTGCACGCGTGAGTGCTTCTGGTGCTGGGCCAGATCGTAGTTGGAGCGATGCGCCACGCCTTCGAGTTCACCAAAACCGGGCGCCGTGAAGGGAAAGCGGTATTCCACATCCGAAGTGCCGGCGCCATCTTTCGCGTAGTGCGCCAGTTCATCCCGGTCATGCACCCGCAGCTGCAGGTTTTCCCCGGCAAGTCCCAGGCTTTGCCACCACTTCATGCGCTGGTCGCGCCAGAATGCATACCAGTCCCGCGCCGAGTCAGGATGGCAGAAGAACTCCATTTCCATCTGCTCGAATTCGCGGCTGCGGAAGGTGAAATTGCGCGGCGTGACTTCGTTGCGGAACGCCTTGCCCACCTGCGCGATACCGAACGGCACCTTCACCCGGGTGGTGTCGATGACATTCTTGAACTGCACGAAGATGCCCTGGGCGGTTTCGGGGCGCAGGTACGCCACGTCATCCTCGGTGGCGGTCGCGCCCACATAGGTCTTGAACATCAGGTTGAAATCGCGAGGCTCGGTGAGCGTGCCCACTTTGTCCGCATCCGGCGCCACCACGTGGCCCCAGTCGCCGTGCGGCAGCTGTGACAGCGGCACGGCGCGTGCTTCGCCGAAGGCTTTTTCCGCTTTCTTCTTCTGCTTGTGCTCGCTGGCCGTGTCGGGCATGAAGGCGAACAGCGGCTTGCCGTTGCGATCACCACTGGCCGGAACGTACAGCAGCAGATGATCGAAACGATAGCGCTGCTTGGTCTCGCGGCAGTCGACCATCGGATCGCTGAAGCCGGCGAGATGGCCGCTGGCTTCCCACACGCGCGGGTGCTGGATGATGCTGGTATCCAGCGGCACGATGCGCACCGGCTCGCCATTGGGGCCGGGTTCGCCGCCGCAGGGGTTCAAAACCATGTCCTCCCACCAGGCATCACGCAGGTTCTTCTTCAGCTGCGCGCCCAGCGGCCCGTAATCCCAAAAGCCGCTCTGTCCGCCGTAGATCTCGGAGGCCTGGTAAATGAACCCACGGCGCTTCGCCAGCGCCATGATCTTGTCCATCGACTTCGGCAATGTCACGACGCGTTGACGAACTTGGTGACCAGGCAGGTCTCCAGGCCCTCAATGCCCTCCTCCGAACCATGGCCGCTTTCCTTGATGCCGCCGAACGGTGACTCGGGGACGGAGATCTGGAAGCTGTTGATGCCGATCATGCCGGCCTCGAGCTGCTCGCCCAGCAGGTTCACGGTGCGCGAGGCGCGCGAGAAGGCGTAGGCCGCCAATCCGTACGGCAGGCGATTGGCGCGCGTAATGGCCTCCTCGAAGGAGGCAAAGGAATTGATCAGCGCCACCGGTCCGAAGGGCTCCTCGTTCATGATGCGGGCAGTTTCTGGAATATCCGACAGCACCGTCGGCTGCCAGAAGTAGCCCTTGCCGGCGATGCGCTCGCCCCCGGCCTGCAGCTTCGCGCCGTGCTGGCGCGCGTCGGCCAGCAGGGTCTGCATGGCCTCGAGGCGCCGCGGGTGTGCCAGCGGACCCACCTGCACGCCTTCGACGAGGCCATCGCCCACCTTGAGCGCGCGGGTGCGCCGGGCGAAGCCCTCGACAAACTTGCCATAGATGGCTTCGTGAACGTAGAACCTTGTGGGCGACACACAGACCTGGCCGGCATTGCGGAACTTGGCCGTGACCGACAGGTCGAGCACCTGCTCGACGTCGACATCATCGAACACCAGCACCGGGCCGTGTCCGCCCAGTTCCATGGTCGTGCGCTTCATGCCATCGGCGGCAAGCTTGGTGAGCTGCTTGCCCACCGGTATCGAGCCGGTGAAGTGCACGGCACGGATGACGGGCGAGCTGATCAGGTGCTCGGAGATCATGGATGGCACGCCGAAGACCACCGACAGGACGCCCTTGGGCAAGCCCGCGTCCAACAGGGCACGCGCGATCTCGAGCGCCGACCCCGGGGTCTCCTCGGCGGGCTTGAGGATGCAGGTGCAGCCGGCAGCCAGCGGCGCGCCAATCTTGCGGGCCGGATTGCCCAGTGGGAAATTCCAGGGCGCGAAGCCGGCCACCGGACCCACCGGCTCCTTGAGCACCGACATGCGAACCCCGGGCGCGCGCTGCGGCAGCACGCGGCCATAGGCACGGCGACCCTCCTCGGCATACCACTCGAAAATCTCGGCCGCCATTCCGGCCTCCACCCGCGCCTCGGGCAGGGTCTTGCCCTCCTCCATGGTGGCGATGCGCGCGATATGCTCGGCACGCTCGCGCAGCAGGGCGGCCGCCCGCTTGAGGATGCGGCCGCGCTCATTCGGCGGCATGGCCCGCCAGGCCGGATACGAATCGCGCGCGGCGGCCAGGGCCTGGTCAAGGTCCGCGCGCGTCGCCAGGGGCAGCTCCCCGAGCACCTCCTCGGTGGCCGGATTGATCACGGCAAGCAGCTCGCGCCCACCGCCGGTGACCCATTCCCCGCCAATGAGCAGATTCAGTTCGGTGTATCGGGTGCGCAGCATGATGGTCTCCAAAATGGGGCACGCATCCTAGCAAACCCCCGTCCGGTCGACCATGACTGCCTTTCCTGTCATATACTTGCGTGATGTTGTGGCTGAAAGCTTTCCACGTCGTGTTCCTGGTGACCTGGTTCGCCGGGCTGTTCTACCTGCCCCGGCTGTTCGTGTACCACGTGAGCGCCGGCGATACGATCAGCCGCGACCGCTTCGTGGTCATGGAACGACGGCTGTTCGTGATGACCACCATCGGCGGGGTGCTGACCGTGGTGTTCGGGATGCTGCTGGTGATGATGGCACCGGGCTACATGGCGCAGGGCTGGCTGCACGCCAAGCTGACCCTGGTGCTGCTGGTCATCGTCTACCAGGTGTGGTGCCTGGCGTTGATGCGCGCCCTGCGCGACGGGCGCAACCACCATTCGCAGCGCTGGTTCCGCCTGTTCAATGAAGTGCCGGCATTGCTGCTGATCGCCATCGTGATTCTCGCCGTAGTCAAACCCAGCTTCGGCTGAACGACCCGCCCCAGGTCCGTGCAATTCACGCACCACGGCCGTGCGCCGCACAGATCATGTGCGCCACCCTGCCGGTTATTTCAGTGGCGGCGGGAATTTACCCTCATTTCTGTGACCGAGACCAGTCGCACCACAGGTGCGCGTTGTTAACGTAGCGCGAAGCCTTAGGAACCGCTGGACATGACCTTACAGAACGCGGCACGGACGGAGCAGCCGAATACCGGCGCAACAGGGCAGTTCAAGGCCCTGGGTGCCTCCTTTGGCGTCAGCGAGTCCGACCACGAATACCTGCGGATGCTGAAGACGCTGCTCGCGAATATTCACGGCGTCGTCTATCGCTGCCGCGACGATGCGCACCACACGCTGGAGTTCGCCAGCACCGGCTGCCTTGCCGTCACCGGCTACGAAGTCGCGCAGCTGCTCAACAACCACGACGTCGCCTTCGAAACGCTGAAGCATCCGGATGATCAGCTGTGGGTGGCCGAGGCCATGCGCCTGGCGCTGAAGGAACGCCGCGCCTTCGACCTGGAGTACCGGCTGGTGCACGCCGATGGCACGGTGCGCTGGATCTGGGATCGCGGCACGGGCGTCTACGATGCCCAGGGCGGCGTGCTCGCCATCGAGGGGTTCATCCACGATGTAACCTCACGCAAGGAGGCCGAACAGGGACTGCGTGAAGCCGAAAGACGCTACCGCGGCCTGTTTGACAATGCGCTTGAGGGAATTTTCCGCACCACCCTGGATGGGCGCTATCTGGGCGCGAATCCGGCGCTTGCGAATATCTATGGCTTCGCATCACCCGAGGAGCTGATCGCGACGCTGCAGAACATCGGCAGCCAGTTGTACGTCGATCCGGAGCGGCGCCAGGAGTTCATGCGCATCATTACCTCGCGCGGTTCGGTCTCCGGCTTCGAATCGCAGGTGTACCGCAAGAACGGCGAGATCATCTGGATCTCGGAGAATGCGCGCGTCATCCTCGAGGACGATGGCCGGCCGCAGGGCTATGAGGGCACGGTCGAGGACATCACCGACCGCAAGCTGTATCAGTCAAGTATCGAGCAGCAGGCCAATTTCGACGCGCTGACCGGACTTGCGAACCGCTCACTGCTGCAGGACCGCCTGAAGCAGGCCATCCTGACTGCGGCCAATTACAACATCCGGCTCGCGGTCGCCTTCATCGACCTCGACCGCTTCAAGTTCATCAACGACAGCCTCGGACATCACGTCGGCGATGAGCTGCTGAAGACCATGGCCGCCCGCTTCCTCACCTGCGCCAAGCAACGCGATACCGTCGCGCGCCTGGGCGGTGATGAGTTCGTGCTGCTGCTCAACAGCTGCGGCTCCGCCGACGAAGTGCGGCTGGTGCTCGAACAGCTCCTCAGCGCGATCGCCCAACCCTGGAAGAGCGAGGATGGCGACTACCAGATCACCTGCAGCATGGGTATTGCACTGTATCCGGACGACGGCACCGATGCACAAACGCTGCTCAAGCACGCCGACTCGGCCATGTATCGCGCCAAGGACTCGGGGCGCAACAATTTCCAGTTCTTCACCCGCGAGATCAACACGCAGATGACCGAGCGGCTGGAGCTGGAAGGCAAGCTGCGCCGCGCACTGGAGCGCGATCAGTTCCAGTTGCACTATCAGCCGCGCGTGGAACTGGCCACCGGCCGCATCGTGGGGGCCGAGGCCCTGATCCGCTGGCACATTCCCGGCGAGCCGCCGATTCTGCCGGAGCGCTTCATCGGCCTGGCGGAGGAGACCGGTCTGATCACGCCCATCGGCAAATGGGTACTGCATGCGGCCTGCGCGCAGAACAAGGCCTGGCAGGACCTGGACCTGGCGCCCGTCGTGGTCTCGGTCAATGTGTCGGCGCGTCAGTTCCGCAGCAACAATTTCGTTCGCACGGTCGCTGACACCCTGCAGGAAACCGGACTTGAGCCGCGCTACCTCGAGATCGAGCTCACCGAGAGCGTCATGCACGATGCGCCGCAGCTGGTCGCCATGCTCGTGGAATTGAAGCGCCTCGGGGTGCACGTGGCCATCGATGACTTCGGCACCGGATATTCGAGCTTAAGCTCGCTGAAACGCTTTCCGGTGGATCGCCTGAAGGTCGACCGCTCATTCGTCGAGCACATCGCCAGTGATGCGGATGATGCGGCCATTGTGCGCACCATCATTGCGCTGGGGCGCAATCTCGGCCTCAAGGTGGTCGCCGAAGGGGTGGAGACAGCCGCGCAGATGCAGTTCCTGCGCGAACACGCCTGCGATGAGGTCCAGGGGTTCTATCTCAGCCGGCCCGTCCCCACGGGCCAGTTCGAGGCCCTGCTGCGCGCAGTGGCGGCGCCTCCTTAGGCCTCGCTGCTAGAACAGACCCACGATCTTGCCGGACTCGTCCACGTCGATGGCATTGGACGATGGCACTTTGGGCAGTCCGGGCATGGTCATGATGTCACCGCAGATCATCACCACGAACTCGGCGCCGGCATTCAGGCGCACTTCGCGGATGGTCACGATGTGACCCGACGGAGCGCCGCGCAACTTCGGATCCGTGGAGAACGAGTACTGCGTCTTGGCGACGCACACCGGGTAATTGCCGTAGCCATTGTCCTGCAGCTGTTTGATCTGGTTGCGCACCTTGGCATCCGCGGCGATGTCCGAGGCGCCATAGATCCTGGTGGCGATGGTCTTCATCTTCTGCCACAGCGGCTCGCTCTCTTCATAGACGAACTTGAAGGTGCTGGGCTGGTCGGCCATCTTCACGACTTCCTCGGCCACCTCGATCGCGCCCTTGCCGCCTTCGGCGTAATGGCGCGCCAGGATGACCTTGGCGCCGCGGCTGCCGGCGCGCTCGATGAGCACCTTGATTTCGGCGTCGGTGTCCTCGCTGCGATGATTGATCGCGACCAGGCACGGCAGACCATAGTTGTTACGCACGTTGTCGATATGGCGCTCGAGGTTGACGATGCCCTTCTCCAGGGCCGCCACGTTTTCCTTGCCCACATCCGCGACTTCCACGCCGCCGTGGTACTTCAGCGCACGCACCGTGGCGACGATGACCGCGGCGGCAGGCTTCAGACCACCCTTGCGGCACTTGATGTCGACGAACTTCTCCGCTCCCAGGTCGGCACCGAAGCCGGCCTCGGTGACCACATAGTCGGCCAGGCGCAGCGCGGTCTGGGTGGCCATCACCGAGTTGCAGCCGTGCGCGATGTTGGCGAACGGACCGCCATGGATGAAGGCCGGATTGTTTTCCAGGGTCTGCACCAGGTTCGGCGCCATCGCATCGCGCAGCAGCGCCGTCATGGCGCCATGGGCCTGCAGATCGCGGGCCAGGATGGGCTTCTGGGCCGCGGTATAGCCGACGACGATCTTGCCCAGGCGCTCTTTCAGATCCTTGATGCTGGTGGCCAGACAGAAAATGGCCATGACTTCGGAGGCCACCACGATGTCGAAGCCGTCCTGGCGCGGATAACCGTTGCCGGGGCCGCCTAAGCCGATGACGATGTCACGCAGCGCGCGGTCGTTGCAGTCCACCACGCGGCGCCAGGCGATGCGGCGCACGTCGAAGCCCAGCTGGTTGCCCTGATGGATGTGGTTGTCGATCAGCGCGGCCAGCAGATTGTTGGCCAGCGCGATGGCGGCGAAATCTCCCGTGAAGTGCAGGTTGATGTCCTCCATCGGGACCACCTGCGAATAGCCGCCACCGGCGGCGCCACCCTTCATGCCGAACACCGGGCCCAGCGCCGGTTCACGCAGGCAGATGATGGTCTTCCTGCCGATGCGGTTCAGCGCATCGCCCAGACCCACGGTGGTGGTGGTCTTGCCTTCGCCGGCCGGGGTCGGGGAAATGGCGGTGACGAGAATCAGCTTGCCCTGGGGACGATCCTTCAGGGTCGCGATGTAGTCGAGGGAAATCTTGGCTTTGAAGCGCCCATACGGCTCCAGGGACTCCTCGGGAATGCCGAGCCGATCTTTCGCAAGTGCGAGGATCGGACGCATTTTGGCCTGTTGGGCAATTTCAATATTGGAAGCGGGAGGTGCCATGCAGGTTCTTCCGGTCTTGATGTGTCAAAAGGGCCGTAAATGTAGCACGACCGGTGCCGCCGCGATCGCAGGAAGGTTTATCATTGCCATCCCTTATCATTGGTATCTATGAAGCAAATCTCCGCAACGGATCTGCGGCCGTTCATCCGCACCATTCCCGACTATCCCCGCCCCGGGGTGCAGTTCCGCGACATCACCACCCTTCTGGGTAATGCGCAGGCGCTGCGCACCACCGTGGCCGAGCTGTGCGCTCCATGGAAGGACGCCGGCATCAGCCACGTGGCCGGGATCGAGGCCCGGGGGTTCATATTGGGCGGGGCCATGGCCGTTGCGCTGGGGGCGGCGTTCGTACCGTTGCGCAAGAAGGGCAAGCTGCCGCACACGACCATCCGCGTGGAATATTCGCTGGAATACGGGCTCGACGAACTCGAGATGCACGCCGATGGCGTAATGCACGGGGACCGTGTATTGCTGGTGGACGATCTCATCGCCACGGGCGGCAGTGCTGCCGCTGCAGTGCGTCTGCTGCAGGCCCTGAAGGCCGAGGTGGTGGGCGCGGCGTTTATCATCGACCTGCCTGAGCTCGGCGGATCGGCGAAACTCGAGAGCACCGGCTTGAGAGTGCTCTCGCTGGTCCATTTCGACGGCCATTGATGCGAGGAGAAGACCCATGACCCACGACTCCCCGGGCACCGAGGCGCTGGCCGCCGAGCTGCGCCGGATTGTTGAACAGGCGGAACAGCTGATGTCCGCCGCCGGTGCGGACAGCGCCACCCTCGGTGCCTTGAAGGACCGGGTCAATGAAACCATCGGCTCCGCGCGCGACAAGCTGGCCGATCTGGAACAGGATGCGCGCCAGCGTGGCCGCCGTGCCGCCGTCGCCACCGAGTCCTGGATCAAATCCAATCCGTGGGCGGCGCTGGCCATCGGCGCCGGCATCGGCCTCATCGTGGGCGCGCTGGTCATGCGCGGCGGCCCCCCGGCCGCGACCGAGGAGCCGGACCTTTGATCGCAAGATGATTTCCGCGACGCCATCCTTCGCCGAGCGCAGCCGCTCACTGCTGCGACAGCTGCTGACCATGGGCCAGACGCGCCTGGAAATGCTGGGCCTGGCGGTGGAGCAGGAAGTTCACGCGCTCGGCCGCGAGCTGCGCCTGGCCGCGATCTGCATCATCGCGGCGTGGCTGTCCGCCACCGCCCTGCTGCTGTGGATAGCCGTGGTATTCCCGCGCGCGACGGGCCTGTGGATACTGGGCGTGCTGTGCGTGCTGTTCGCCCTCACCAGCATCGTCAGCTGGCGCGTTCTCAAACGCGTGGCGCGGCGCGAACGGCTGTTCAGCCGGCTGGCGGACCAGCTGCGCCAGGATGCCCAGGCGCTGGAGAGCCTCACTGGAGCGGACGAGCATGACTGAGACGGCAGATCTGCCCCGTTCAGTGGTCATTGCGCAGCGCCTGCAGGTGCTGGAAATCGAAGCCGCGGTCCAGCGCGTGCAGCTTGCGGCAACCTTCGGCCAATGGCAGCGGCGCGGCGCGCTGGGCTGGGTGGCAGGTGCGGCGCTGACGACGGCGAAGTTGGCCGGCGGACTGCTCGCGACGCCGACGGCAAGATGGGTGCTGACAGCGCTGCTGCTGCGCCTGATCCGCGGACGCGCCTAGCTCAGACGATCCTCTTCGGCCGGGGATTCCGCGGCGCTCCGGGTCACATCCGGCTCCGCCGTAACATCGCCGGGCGCCAGCTCGCCGGCGGACCCCGCGCCACCGCGGCCATTGTAGACCTCGAGCCGGTTATACAAGGTCTTCAGGCTCACCCCAAGAATGTCGGCGGCCTTGCGCTTGACATGGCCGCACTGTGCCAGGGTCGCCAGGGTCACGCGCCGCTCGACCTCCTCCAGCGGCGTGCCCACGCGTATGGTCAGCGTCGCGCCATCGTCGGCGGCTGCCTGCGTCGCCCCCGCGGGCAGGCCACACTCAATGACATCATCGGCCATGATGTAGGCGCGCTGCACGTGATTGCGCAACTCGCGAACATTGCCGGGCCAGACATGCTGGTACAAGCGGGCGAGGCTGTCGGCGGAAAAGGCCTTGGCCGTGCCCTCGGCGCGGTTGAGCTCGGCGAGAAAATGCCGCGCCAGCAGCTCGATGTCGGCGCCACGCTCGCGCAGCGGCGGCAGCCGGATCGGGAATACGTTGAGGCGGTGGTACAGATCCTCGCGCAGCTTGCCCTCGCGCACGGCGCGCTCCGGCTCGCGGTTGCTGGCGGCGATGATGCGCACGTCGCAGATGATCGGCGTCACGCCGCCGACGCGACTGAAACTGCCGGTCTCCAGCACCCGCAGCAGCTTCACCTGCAGCTCCATCGGCATCTCGGTGACTTCATCCAGGAAGACACTGCCGCCGTGGGCGCGCTCGAAGAATCCCTTGTGCTGCCGGTCCGCTCCGGTGAAGCTGCCGCGCTCGTGGCCAAACAGCTCGCTCTCGATCAGCTGCGGTGACACGGCGCCGCAGTTCAGCGGCAGGAACGGGGCTTCGCGCCGGCGGCTCAACTCGTGCAGCGTCAGCGCGGCCAATTCCTTGCCGGTGCCGCTCTCACCCAGCAACAGCACGGTCGCGGAAGTGGGCGCGACGCGTGCCAGCTGGTCGTACAGCGTCTGCATGATCGGGGCACTACCGAGCAGGCGGCCAAAGCGCCCGAGCCGGCGCAGCTCATGTCGCAGTGCGCCAATCTCATAGCGCAGCGCAGCCGTCTTGCGCACATGGCGCAGCACTGCCTGGACACGGTCCAGCTCGGCCGGTTTGACGAGGTAGTCCGTGGCGCCCGCTCGCAAGGCAGCGACCGCGCTGTCGAGGGTGGCATGCCCGGTCACCACGATCAGATCCGGTGCGTCGGTGGACGGCAGGTCACGGGCGAGTTCTATGCCTTCCCCATCGGGCAAGCGCAGATCGGTCAGAACTACATCGGGACGCTTGCGCCCCAGCAGCTCGCGCGCGGCCCGCAGAGTCTGTGCGCCGGTTGAGGTAAACCCTTCAAGACGCGCCACTTCCTGAAGCCAATCGACCACATCAGGATCGTCATCGACGATGAGGGCATGGGGCATGAAAACAGCCTATCACGGAAGCGGAGCCGTTCACCTTACAGTAGATTTTGCAACCGCTGTACTTCTTACAGCGTCGCTACAAAGTGGCGACAGGCCACAAAGCACAGATCGGTCCCTGGCGCTGCAGGCGCAGCGCTCAAGTTTAGTGGCGCTTGCGCCTACGGCCTGGCCGGGCCGGCGCCACCATTTTTTTCGTTCGCAAGGGGACTGTGTGGCACATCAATTGCACATCAACTGGAGATTGATCCCCCGATTCGGCGGGCCGGCAGGGCCCGCATTTTTATGCCTTCGCGGCCAGCTGCACCAAAGCGTCACCGGTCACACGATGCAGGATCCAGTCGTCCGCGGCGCGCGCACCGAGGCCGCGATAGACCTTGAGCGCCGGCTCATTCCAGTCCAGCACCGCCCATTCAAACCGGCCGCAGCCCCGCTCCAGGGCCAGTCGTGCCAGCCACGCCAGCATGCGCGTGCCCAGCCCGCGGCCGCGCGCGGCAGGCTTCACGTACAGGTCTTCCAGGTACAGACCCGGTTTACCCAGGAAGGTCGAGAAATTGTGAAAGTACAGGGCGAAGCCGCAGGGCACGCCGTCGAGGCAGCCGAACACCGCTTCGGCATAGGGTCGCGGGCCGAACAGCGCAGCGCGGATGTTGTCCGCGGTTGCCGTCACCTCATGCGCCAGCTTTTCGTAGTCGGCCAGCTCGCGGATGAACTGCATGACGAGGTCGACCTCATCGCTACGCACGGGCCGGATGCTGATCTGCGGTGCAGTCATCCGGTGGCCTGCAGTCCTTGCGCAATGCCGCTGACGCTGGCCAGCAGCGCCTCGAACAGGTCGCGGTCCTCGCGCCCGGTCGCGCGCCAACGCCGCAGCAGGTCCACCTGCATGAGATTCATGGGATCCACGTACGGATTGCGCAGCTGAATCGAGCGCTGCAGTTGCGCCTCGCCATCCAGCAGCGACGCATAGCCCTTGATGGCGAGGATATGCTGCCGCGCCGCCTCGTACTCCACGCGGATGACATCGAAACGCCGGCGCAGCGGCGGATCCACCAGTTCCTCGTAGGCATGGGCAATCTCAAGATCGGCGCGGGCCAGCATGGCCTCGACATCATCGACCAGCGCGCGCAGGAATTGCCACTGGGTGCAGGCCGCCTGCACGGTTGACAGGCCATGGGCCGCGATGGCCGCGCCCAGCCCCGCCCCGGCGCCGAACCATCCGGGCAGCAGATGACGCGACTGGAACCAGGCGAACACCCAGGGCACGGCGCGTACCGAGTCGATGGTGGTCGCCTCGGTGCGGTAGGCGGCGCGCGCGCCGATCTGCATGCGCTCGATGACGTCAATGGGCGTCACCTGGCGGAAGTAGTCCTGGAAATCAGGCTCACCGAACACCAGGCGCCGGTAGGCCGTGAGACTGGCCGCGGCGAGGGTGGCGGCGCACGCCTGGTG